>JADJWV010000002.1:1672500-2272500 GCA_016716185.1 Saprospiraceae bacterium
GGAAATTTTTTGCGGCCTTCATCCAGTACCATCTCCGCTTTTGTTGAATCGATCGGAGCATAGTAACGATACAGGCCTTCATAAATGTAGGATTCATTGTAATTCAATGTCCTGAGTTCTTCCAGATAAGGAGCTGCTTCTGCAAGAAGATTACCGTTGACGGCACATGCAGCTGCGAGATATTTTTGCTTCTTCAGATCTTCCTCATTTGGGAAAATACTTTTTTGCCCGCCGGTGGTTACTATTTTGTCAATTTCAACCACGGCTGCAAATTGCTGGTATGCTGATTTGAAATCGTTAGCTTCATACGCTTTTAAACCATAATTATTAAGGGAACGGGAAGTCTCTGTAAGTGCTGCCAGTATTTCTTTGGTTTCATACGATTTGGTAGCCAGCTCTTTTGCTTTTAACCAGGATTGGTATGCTGTCATGGCGGCGTCGGCAAATTTCAATTGGTATGTTTTTCCAAACTGCTGTGTGATCAATATCGAATCGCTCTCAAATGCACATACAGCATTGTATACTTTTCCTTTAACGTTCCAGGTTTTGAATGCACCCGCTACACTGGGATCTGCACTGGCAGCATCGATCAGCGATTTGGCTTCCCATAATTTGGAAAGATTGGCCGCAGGATCCAAATAGTAATTGGCTAGCCTGCTGTCGGCTTTTTTAACGTCCTTCTGAGCTTCCTGTGCGGATAAGTTTGCGCAGAGGCTAAAAATAAAAAGGATTAGAAAGTTTTTCATTTTTATAGTTTTATGATATAACTGTTTAGACAACAAATTAATTCTTTTGTCAATTAGATTTTTGTTAAGATATTTTTAAATATTATTCTTCGCTGTCATCCGATTTTCCGGAAGTAAATCCTTCGTTTTCATTCGATTGAACTGATATCTGATCATTTTGATTTTCGGCCTGATTTTCAATCTGATCCTGATCCAGCGCATCTTCCACTCTTTCGATCACGGTGACATCTGCTATTTCATCGCCTTCATCCAATCGTATTAATCTAACGCCTTGCGTGGCCCTTCCCATAGACCGCAACTCGCTGATTTCCATCCGGATCACAACTCCCTGTGTCGTGGTGATCATGAGATCATGTATGTCACTTACATTTTTAATGGCAATGAGATTTCCTGTTTTATCTGTTACTTTTAATGTTCGAACTCCTTTTCCTCCTCTGTTGGTAACGCTGTAATCTTCAAGCGGTGTTCTTTTACCATTTCCTTTCTCGGATACCACGAGAATGGTAGTTTCAGGATCGTTGGGATCCACGCAAACCATTCCTATAACCTGATCATCGCTGTTTTCATCGAGTTTGATGGCTCTGACGCCTGCAGCATTTCTTCCCATCGCTCTTACTTTCGCTTCGGAAAAACGGATGGCTCGCCCTTTTCGATTTGCGATAACCACTTCACTTTGTCCGTTGGTGAGCCTTGCATCGATGAGTTGATCTCCTTCATTGATTGAAATCGCAATGATCCCGCTGGACCTAGGTCTGCTGAAATCTTCCAGACTGCTTTTTTTGATGATGCCATTCTTGGTACACAACATGATGAAGTGCGATTCCAGAAAACTTTTGTCTTCGAGATCTTCAATATTGATATAGGCTCTGACTTTATCTTCTTTTGGCAATTCAACCAGATTTTGGATAGATCTTCCGGTACTGGTTTTGCTGGCTTCCGGGATTTCATATACCCGCAACCAGTAGCATTTACCCAGTTCTGTAAATAACAATAGGTAGTTGTGGTTGGATGCAACAAACATATGTTCTATAAAATCCTCGTCTCTTGTTTTGCTTCCGGTCGATCCTCGTCCACCGCGGCTTTGTGTTCGATACTCTGTTGCTTTTGTTCTCTTGATATATCCCAAATGCGAAATCGTAACGATAACCTGATCGTTGGCGATCATGTCTTCTATATTGATATCTCCATCGACCTGGGTGATGTCTGTGCGACGAGCGTCGCCGAATTTGTCTTTGATTTCAGAAAGTTCTTGCTTGATAATTTGACGTTGAAGCGTTTCATCGGCAAGAATGGTTTCAAGTCTTTCAATTTCTTTGAGCAAAGCTTCGTATTCTTCCTTGATTTTATCCCTTTCAAGTCCGGTAAGTCTTTGCAGTCTCATGTCGAGAATGGCTTTTGCCTGAATTTCCGACAATTGAAACTGATTTATCAAACCGTTTCTTGCATCTTCTACCGTTCTCGAAGATCGTATAAGTTGTATCACTTCGTCGAGATGATCCAAAGCAATCAAAAGGCCTTCCAGGATGTGGGCTTTCTCTTTAGCGATGCGCAATTCGTATAAAGTGCGCCGAACAATTACTTTAATCCGGAAGGAAATAAATTCTGAAATCAATTGATGTAATCCAAGTGCTACCGGGCGTCCGTTGACCAATGCAATGTTGTTGATTCCTATACTGGTTTGAAGCGGAGTATATTTATACAGATTGCTCAACACCACGTTTGCAATGGCATCTCTTTTAAGCTCGATGATCACGCGAATGCCCTCGCGATCCGATTCATCGCGGATATCGCTGATCCCAACGATTCTTTCCTCGTTGACCAGATCTGCCATTTTCTGGATCATCAGGGCTTTGTTGACCTGATATGGTATTTCTGAGATTAAAATGATTTCTCTGTTATCGACCGTTTGGATTTCTGCTTTCCCTCGGAGCAGGATTTTTCCTTTTCCCGTTTCGTAAGCATCGCGGATGCCGCTGATGCCGTATATCGTTCCTCCGGTTGGTAAATCCGGACCCGGAATGATTTTTATGAGTTCTTCCAGACTTATATCGGGCTGGTCGATCATCGCAATGACACCGTCGCAGACCTCTGTCAAATTATGAGGGAGCATGTTGGTGGCCATACCCACTGCAATCCCTGAGGAACCATTGATAAGCAGATTGGGCACCTTCGATGGCAGCACGGTGGGTTCTTCCAGACTATCGTCAAAATTAAATTTCCAGTCAACTGTATCTTTATTGATGTCGTCGAGCAACTGATCAGATAACCTGGATAGCCGGGCTTCGGTATATCGCATGGCAGCCGGACTATCGCCATCCATCGATCCGAAATTGCCCTGTCCGTCGACAAGCGGGTACCTCATGGACCAATCCTGTGCCATTCTTACCATGGCGTCGTAAACGGAACCATCTCCATGTGGATGGTATTTACCGAGGACTTCCCCAACAATTCTGGCGGATTTTTTAAAGGGTTTATTGTAGGGCACACCCAATTCATGCATGCCATACATTACTCGTCTGTGAACCGGCTTCAGCCCATCTCTTACATCCGGCAAAGCTCTGGCAACGATAACCGACATGGAATAATCGATGTACGAACTTCGCAATTGTTCTTCTATACTGACCGGGATAATTTTGTCTTGTTCCTGCATATTTTCTTTTCCAAAATAAAGTGTGCAAAGTTACAAAACCGAATGCAGAAAATTCAGTGATTTTAAGAAAATAAATAAGTTTAAAAAATTAATTCACAATAAGTTATATATATTTAAAAGAATAATTTCAAAGCATGACCAGACATTCGTCGGGCGTCGCTAAATTTGTGCAAAATTTAAGATTGCAAACCGTCAATCCATACCAAAACGAAGGTTCCAAAAAATCTCAGGTTGCTCAAATGTTTACGAAAATTTCGGGCAGCTACGATTTTTTAAATAGTTTTCTATCTCTCGGAATTGACAGAATTTGGAGGAAAAAACTGGTTGCATCCCTTCCTTTTTTATCAGATGCTTCTGTTCGGTTTTTAGATCTTGCAGCCGGTACCTGCGCTTTATCGCTTGAAGCAGTAAAAAGCTACCCCCATGCACAAATCGATGCCGTCGATATTTCGGAAGGCATGCTGCAAAAAGCCGAGGTTCTGCTTCGTAAAAAGAATAAGCATGAGCAGATCCGTTTGAAATTGGGCGATGCGGAAGCGCTCGATTTTAGCAACGACACATTTGATGCGATATTTATTGGTTTTGGTGTCAGAAATTTTGAAAATGTAAATCTTGGCCTGGCAGAAATGTACCGTGTTTTAAAGCCGGGTGGAGCGTTGCGTATCCTGGAATTTTCAAAACCCCGCAGCGGCATCTTTAAATACTTATTCAATTTCTATTTCAGATTTATTTTACCGGTCGTCGGAAATTTATGGTCAAAAGATAAAAGAGCATATACTTACCTCTTTGAATCCGTGCAACAATTCCCGGATTACGAACGTTTTATTGCGATTATGGAGTCTGAGCAATTCGCAGATTGCCAATTCAAACCTCTCACATTTGGAATATGCACCATTTATTCAGCAAAAAAATAAATTTCCTTTTCGCTTTTTTGATCCTTCCTGTATTGCTGAGCAGTCAGGATCATGCCAAAAGTTATAATTACAATACGTTTAAGAATAAATCACATTATTTCGGGCTTACAATCGGATACAATTCGAGCGGGTATAAAATTGAACACTCCAGGAGGTTTATTCAGAATCCCGATTTCAGGTGGAATGAAGGGATCAGCAATCCGGGACTCACCTTGAGTATGATCACTAATTTCAAACTTGGGCAGAATTTTGATTTCAGGATTTTACCCAGTATTGCCCTATCCTACCGCACTCTGGCTTATCAGGCTCTAAACAGCGCTGTAGAGCAAAAAGAACGCAATGAATCGGTATTTGGAGAATTGCCTTTACTTGTCAGGTTTACCAGCGCACCTTACAAAGACAAAAGGGTTTTTGTTATCGGCGGAGTAAAATATTCATATGATTTTTCATCCAACAGCAAATCAGATAAAAATCAATTCAACATCGTCAGAATTTCACCTCATGATTTTCATTTAGAAATCGGAGCTGGAATGCAATTCTATCTTCCTTATTTTATTTTTTCTCCTGAGATTAAGTTTTCTCATGGACTGAATAATATCCTCATTTACGACTCAACACTTCCCGAGTCGACCATTATTGAAAAATTATTCTCTAAGAGTTTCACAATCTCACTTCATTTTGAAGGCTGATCCACTTTTGACATTCTTGTCGTAGATCCGGATATAGGGAATTGAATAAGTCCAGGTAATCATCCATATTTTTACTGAATGGATCCATAATTGCAGTAAGATCGCAATCGAATTTTAATTTCTGGTTCATTCGTCTTAACACCTGTTCAACACCTTCGAGTGTTCTGTATTGATCCATCCACTGATGGTCTACCATCGATTTTGTTATGGTTTTTGCAGGTTCTGGAATTAAATGAAGATTTTCAATTAATTTATCGTAATTCCAATCGGTGAACGTATCAAAGTGAGCAGCACCATATTTATTCCACAAGAGGTACATGAGATGATCGCAGACAACATCACTGACTACTGAAGCATACTTATGAATATAGGGATGAAAACTTGCATTCATTTTTAGCCAGGACGTGTGATTGTTTGACAAATGATCGATAAGTTTATGTAATTGTATACCGGCTTGTAATTCTGGAGGCTGTTTGTTTTTTAAAGCACGCGGCAGCAGATCAAATACAAAATTGCCCACCAGATAACCAGAGTTTGGGTAAGACAAGGATAAGTGTACCAGATAATTCATCAGATTCTGCTAAAGCTATATTATTCGGCGGATAAAAAGTATATTTTTCTAATTTTGCGCTCTTAAAATTTTAAAATGGGTTTGCAATGTGGAATCGTAGGTTTGCCCAATGTTGGAAAATCGACCTTATTTAATGCACTGACTTCTGCTGGGGCTTTAGCCGCTAATTATCCTTTCGCCACCAAAGATCCGAATGTTGGGGTGATAACGGTTCCGGATCTCCGACTCAATGCCCTCTCTGATTTGGTCAAACCACAGAGAATTGTTCCGACAACCGTTGATATTGTCGATATCGCAGGATTGATCAAAGGGGCATCAAAAGGCGAAGGTCTGGGAAATCAGTTTTTGGCCAATATTCGCGAAGTAGATGCCATCATCCATGTCGTTCGTGCTTTTGAAAATGACAATGTCGTTCATGTGGACGGTTCCGTCGATCCCGTGCGCGATAAGGAAATTGTCGACACGGAACTTATCCTTAAAGATCTGGAAACCATGGAAAAAAGACTCGACCGGATCCGAAAACAAACCAAAAGCGGCGATAAAGAAATTCTTAAGGAATTGTCTTTAGCGGAAGACCTCTATAAACATTTGGAAACAGGAAAACCAGCGAGGTCCTTTATTCAGGATGAGAGTACGATGAACGCAGTCAAATCGGCGATGCTGCTTACAGGCAAACCTGTTCTGTATGTTTGTAATGTCGATGAAGCTTCAATTCACACAGGAAATCAATTTACCAAGACATTTGAAGCAGCAGTTGCCGGTGAAAACGCAAAAGTCATTTTAATTTCAGCGGGTATTGAGGCGGAAATCACAGAATTGCCTGAAGAGGAACGGCAGGCCTTTTTTGATGAAATGAAACTCACCGAACCAGGGACTTATAAGGTAACGAGAGCTGCTTACGAGTTATTGAATCTCATTACATATTTTACCGCTGGTGAGAAAGAAGTGAGAGCCTGGACTGTTTTAAAAGGGTCTAAAGCGCCGCAGGCTGCCGGAGTGATCCATACAGATTTTGAAAAAGGATTTATTCGCGCCGAAGTAATCAAATACCAGGATTTTATTCAATACAAATCGGAAGCAGCCGTAAAAGCTGCCGGCAAAATGTCGACCGAGGGAAAGGAATACATTGTACAAGATGCAGATATCATGCATTTCTTGTTTAACGTCTGATCAGAAGCAGCAACTTAATTTTTCGATTTTTTAAAAATATACACCTGACTGGAGAATTTAGGTGTTTTTGCGAAGGCAGCATTGATGTTTGATAACATTCCGATGAGTCCGCCCAACAACAGCCCGAATATATTTTTCTTATATTTTTCGCTTAAGATGGAAACATAGAAAGCATCAAAAATCATGGGCTTGATTTCAACGCACTCCAATTGATGGTGTTTGGCCAGTTCAATAAGTTGATTCGGTTTAAAGTGCCATACATGTCTGGGTACATCATAACCTGCCCAAAATTCCCGATAATATTTTGCATCAAAGGAATCACAATTGGGCACAGCAATAATCAGGTAGCCCGAATCTTTAAGTATGCGATTTATTTGTTGTAATCTTGAACCGGGTTCGGGAACATGTTCGAGAACATGCCACATGGTGATCAGATCTGCTGTTTCATTTTTGATTTCTTCAAGATAGGATTCGGAATAACACGATAACTGAAATTTTTCGATCGACAGGTTTCTGGTTGTTTCATCCGGTTCGATTCCCGTGACCTGATAGCCTTGTTTTTTGCATGCATTCAAAAAATATCCGGCTCCTGATCCAATGTCGATCAATGTTCCACGATCAGATAAGTTTTTTAACCAGCGCAATTTCATCCATAGTGTCAGATGTCGAATGCTTTTGTACAATTTGTTGATCAAACCTTCAGAACTGTCGCTGTGCGATATATAGGTCTTCGACTGGTAGTATTTTCCCAGTTCTTGATTTTCTGGTCGTGGGCTGGTTAGCAATAATTTGCAATGTTCGCATTGCACGATTTCGAATGATGATCGACTTACCGTATAATCGATGCATGAAAATTGTTTCGTGAACTTCGAATGATTACATACCGGACAAAATGGGACGAAGTACATATATAGATTAGCTTAGGGCCTGAAATAAGTTTATTATGAATTGTTTAAGGTGCCAGGAGATCTGATTTTACTTGAGCAGCGAAATATTACCTTTCTTTACTTGCTCTTCCTGTCCCAGACAACTGAACCGGAGAATGTATCCAAAGACATCCGGAGAGAGTTTCTTGTTTTTATATGTTCCATCCCAGCAAAATACCGGATCAGTGCTTTGAAATATCTTTTCACCCCAACGGGAATAAATGAGCAATTCCATTTTGCTTACAGTTCCGGGTCTGGTTCTCACGCAAAGCTGCTCATTTTTGGAATCGTTGTTTGGAGAAAATGCATTTGGCAAAAAAACAGCATCAATACAACTTTGAACGACTATGGTAACAGAGGCGCTTGCCGTACACCCGGCCTCATCGGTTACAACTACAGTATATGTTGTTGTTTTAGATGGTGTCGCAATGGGATTGTGAATGCGTATATCATTTAAACTGCCATCATCCGGCGACCAAAGGTAAGTCCAGTTTGGATTGAATGTGGCCATAAGTTGAGAGGTCTGACCTCCAACAACAATTTTAGGTTGTGCGTCAACAACCAATGACAACTGAGGATCATTGATGGTGAGCAAATGTGTAAAACTCCACTCGCATCCTAGTTTGTTATTGATTGTAACTTTAAATTCCTGCGTTTTCTCCGTATATACTTTTACAATGGAGTCCATTGGATTTCCAATTATGAAATTTGCGGGTTCCCATAAATACATATACATACCTGGCGGTTGCACCTGAGCTGATAACATTGCTGTATCGTTTACGCAAATTTTATCATCGCCCTTTATAGTAGCTTGCAGTTCGTAAAGAATGACTTCAATGGTATCGCGGTCTGTACAACCATAACGATCGGTAACCTTGAGAATGAATCTCGATGTTTCGCCGATTTCAACTTCAATGACGGGTTTGTCTCCCAGCGTATTATTTTTTTCATCGCACCAAATGTATTTTACATCGGTTAGATTGGATGATCCCGATAAATTAATTTTTGCTTTCTCACACAGAAAGGTATCAGGTGTTGCATGTGATTCTACAAAAGGGGGAACAAGAACAAAGATGCTGTCGAACAATGCACACGAATCGGGAAAATCCTGATCAGTTACTTTTACATAATACCATTTGCTGATTGATATAGTTGCTTTAGGATTGGGACTGTTTGGATTATCCAATCCTTCTACGGGAGTCCATTCGTAATGATATTTGGGATCTCCTCCAGGATTGAGAAAAACGGATTCACCAAAACAGGAAATTACAGTATCTTTTAAATTGATTTTAAGTTCTACGACAGTAACTTCTGTCTCAACTTCCCGGGAACAGATGGTATCGGACTTTAATCGTATGATGTATCTGCCTGGTTTTGGATAAACGTAATCACCACTTTTCGCAGTTGAGGTTCCAGTGCCATCTCCAAAATCCCAAAATACCCTTCCAATGGTATTTGTACTGTATTTGATTTTCAGTGAACCACATTCGCTTTCTGCAAGTATCTCAGGAATCGGATGATCGATTGCGGTGATGATGATACTATCTTCAACTTCACAATCATACTGATTTTTTATATGGAATCGCAAAACATATCTTCCAGGGTTTGATACATAAACCTTTGTAGTTAAACTATTCAAGGGCCCTGTCAGAATTGGATTATTATCCCATATAATGCGAAGGGTATCTTTAGTACCTGTCGGTTTAATTTCAATAACGAGACTATCTCCCGCACATATTTGGTAATCGCCATTAAATTCAACATTAAATGCCTTGTACTTCACGAGGATACTTGTGGTATCAGGACATTGTTCGCTGGCTGAGCCTGCAATCACATAATATCTTGTGTCCTGCATAATGGTGTCCAGCAAAATAGAATCCTGTGAAATGAGTTGGGTGAATCCTGGATCTGTATACCAATAATAGAGATTTGTTGAATCTGCATGTGCTTTTAATCTTACAAAACCATTGCAATTTATACTATCGCCGGTAACCGATAATTTGATTCTTTCCTTAACCTTAATTTCAATTTGCTTGATAACCTGACATCCTCCATCGGTGATCGTCACCGTATATACAGTTGTGGTAAAAGGTTTAGCCCATGGATTAGCAGGATTGGACAGATTTAAACTATTTGTGGGACTCCAGTTAAATACGAGTCCCGGCTTTGCACTTTTTACAAGTCTGATAGAATCGCCTTTGCAAATCGATGCTTCATTGCCGATAAGTTCAGCATCTACAAATTTGAAATTAATGTCTTTAATGATTTCTGAATAGCATCCAAACGTATCTCTGATTTTTAAAGTGATCTCGTAAAAGCCCTCTTTGGGAATGGTAATCACCGGATTTTTTTCGTTGCTTCGTATGGAATCATTGGGTCCGAAAATACACCAGCTTGTTTCGATGATTTGATATCTGGATTGTGAGGAATCAATTAATTTTAATATACCAATCGTATCACAAACAAGTTCATAACTAAAGTCTGGTTTAAGTTGAGGGTCAATGACCCGGATCACTTGCTCAAATGTATCGACACATGTTACATTTTTTACAGCCAGCACTACTCTGTAGCTGCCTTCTCTTGGATATGTGAATGTTGGATTTAATAATGTAGATTGCCTGGATCTGTCACCATCCCAATCAAAGAACCAGGTGAACTCCAAGCCTGCGACGGACTCATTTTGAAACTCTACTTCTAATCCTTTGCAAATTTCTGATTTGACTGAAAATTTCGCAGTGGGTTGGACACCACAATTCACGACATTGACTTCAAAGTCTCTGCGGACTTCAGAAAGAAATTCACCGTTTCTGTATTCTTTTACACAAACCCCAACCAGAAATTGTCCCAGGATTCCAGGTGTAACTTTAAATAAACCGGTTGTTGGGTCAATAGTGGCAGGTGATCCAAACAGATTGTTTAAGCCGAATCCGGGAGCCCAATTCAGTAATGTATACGGTGGATTATCCGGTCGATCAGCAGGAAAAGTGATTGTTTTACCCAGATATGGTGTGCATAAACTATATACCAGTGAATCTCCATCTTCATCAGTCGCCGAATGATCAAAAATCATTTCTTTATTGACACAAGTATATATCGGTGGATATTCCAAACCAAAAGCAGGTGTTGAATTAATATTGTCTGCCGATAGCGGTTTTATTTCAGCAACAAAGGTGGTACCTACGCTGTCGGCATGTTCGATATTTGTCAGGGTGCTGTTCCTGCAGCAGCGCTGATAAACCAGGTAGTATCCCCTTTGTTCATAGGGAATCGTAAATGTATCGATGTAAGTACTTTGATGCACGCATACTTCTTTCAGTGGTCCGGGACAAATGTTGTCTGGCTTCTCCTGAAGGGTGTCATTATTCATTTGAGCCATCCTGAACGTTCCATCAGCACCCACACGGAAAGCTTTTTGATTGTCTCTGTAAAAAACTCCAATAATTGCAGGATTATCAAAGGGTACGGTGTCTGAACCGTTGATGCAATCTCTCCGAACGACGAGTTTGATTTCATATCGGTTATTGCCCAGATAGCGATATGTCAGTTCGCCACCGACAATGTGTGATGCAAACAAGGACTGGAAATCAGACCCCAAAATAAAAAGTACAGCAGTCAGCAGCAGCTTTCCTGCGTATATATTTCTGAATATTTTCTGTACAGTTTTTTTCATGACGTTCTGTGTTATTCCTTGATTTCGATAATTTCTACACGTCTTTCCCTGGACGCTTCAACCGTATAAACTGAACGCAAGTCTTTCTTCTGATCGCTGATGCCTTTTGGTGCCTGACTTTCTCCGAAAGGTTTCTCACTTAATTTTAACTGTCCGTTTTTAATGTATTTTTTAAAGATGCCTTTTTTATAATTCCATATATCGTTATACACACTGTGTATTCTTCGGTGAGAAAGTTTTAAATTATAATCTGACTTAGCCAATGGAGATGCGTAGCCTTTCAAAAAGATCTCGTAAGTTTTGCCTTTCTTTAAATCGGACTCTAAAACAATTAAGAAGGTATCGAGGATTTTTTTGCCTTTTACAACTTCATTCGCAAAGAAATCATTCATCAGAGAATTGGCCTGACCGCCATCAAATACCTGAAGTTCATTGGATACCTTAATAAATTTGGGTTTTCGAGCTAAATAATTTCGGTAGGTGTGTGCGTAACCGGTATGGCATGTTGTGTCGTAAGAACCTGGTCCCGGACGATCATTGTCAAAATACAAACTCACAGGCAACAAGTTAAAAATGATGCTTGGGAGGTATAATTTTTTCTGAACAATGCCGCTGCTTCCACAATCGATTAGAAACATCGTGTCGACGCTAGCGAAATCCGGTTTGCTGGCGATGATGCGGTAGCGATGGCATGGCAATGCAGGAATGACAAACAAGTTATTCTGTACATTGAATAAAGTGGTGTCCAAATTTCCATCGAGGTCTTTAATTGACACACGCACACCATCCAAAGGTTGTTTGTTGTTTTTATTGAAAGTGAGTACTTCTAAAGTAACTTTATTTGGTTTAAGGAAAAGTTTTTTAGTGAGTGATTTAAATTCTCCAATCCTTCCTGAATAAAAAACCAGGGAGTCGGAAGTGAATCCATCTTTATGCGCCGTGAGCTTGTAATTTCTTTCGCAAAGGATATCGTAATTAAAATCATTGCCATTGAGATTTTGGATCACCACAGGTTGTTGATTCTTGTCTTCTATATCTGTTAATTCTACAGTGGCACCGTGGATTTCTTCCTGAGTATAATAATTATACACCAGGGCAAGCAAGTCTATATTGCAGGATTGGATGGATAATTTAAAAAGATCAAGGCAGCAGGCTTCATTGGCGTCGTCGAGAAATAAAGTACCCGTTCTGTTTGAAGCCATATAAGCCACAGTATCCTGATCTGTAACATAATAATACAAATCATCAAAACTGCTGTTTTGTGGGAAACCAATATTTACTGGAGCAGAAAATCCTTTGTCGGTTTGCTTTGCAGAATATATATCTAATCCACCGAAACCCAAATGCCCTTTGGATGAAAAATACAAAGTTCGGGAACGCTCATAATAAAACGGCGAATACTCGTCTTCCGCAGTATTGACACTTTCACAGTTTATGGGTTCCGAAAAATTGCCATCTGCATCCATAAAGCTGTACCAAATATCGAATCCACCCTTACTGGCGTTCGGTCGGTTGGATGAAAAATACAAAACTGCGCCATTTCCATTTTCGAGACTTGACAAACATGGCTGTGTCGAACTGTATCCTGATATGTTTAGCGGTTCCGGAAGTTTTTCGGGGGGAAGCCAGGTACCGGTAGCGTCAACTTTACTTTTATAAAGATCGCAGCGCTTATCGTAATCGTTGAGATCTTCACAAATAGTGTAAATAACGATCGATTTATCTTGGGCATAAGAGCTGTGAGCAATGGATTTATCAAGTCCGGGGAAACTGTCGCTCAGGATCCTTTCAGCAGCATTGTCCTTGACGGATCGCAATACAGATGCATTGTGCCTTTTTGGAATATCGGTATTGGCTAAATTTGTAAATCTCAAAGATGAGTACGTGAGCGTGTCGCCATTTACATTTGGAGCGAAATCAGAAAAGATAGAATTGATATGATTTTCCAGTCTGTTTATGTAAACTCCTTTGTTTGGATTTTTAATTTGTTGTAAGGCCCACTCACATGCTTTGATTTGCCTTTCGGTATATGCAAAATAGGGGCTCGTATCGCTTGAAAATTCTGTTTTGTAAATTTTATAAGCCCATATGGCTTTTTCGTAATCGCCCTGAATGTGCCTCATTTGTCCAAGTTTTAGAGAGGCTTCGGGAAACCGGTTTTTCTCTTCGCTTGCAGAAACCAACTCAAAAAATTCTGCGGCTTGTTTGTAGGATCCCAGTTGCATTCCAGCCATTGCTGCTTTGTATCTAAAATCATTGTTATCGGGTTGGAATTCCAATGCTTCTTTGTACTTTAAAAATGCATCGTAGAAGTTTTTACTATGCATGGATTGTTCGGCAACTGAGAGCACCGATGAAAGGGATTGAGCATCGAGTTGTGCGATGCGGAAAAAGATAATGCCAATTAAAATCAGTTTTTTATACATGGCCTTTGGATTAAAAAATAGGACATGATTTTAACTGAGCAAAGGGCCTGGCTTTTGTGAATATATAAACAAAACTAAACTCTGGCCCGCCTTTCTCTCTGACCGCTGATTCAAATCCTGAATTTGTGATGTCGTAACTGAGTCCACCATAGTAATTCTTATATTGCACGGCAATTTTAGGTATAAGTGCATCTTCCAATCTGGTCGCAATACCTAATAATAATTGGAGCTCCTGTCCTCTTCTCTGACTTAGATATAATTTTGCATAGCCTCCAAGCAAGGTTTCTTCATAGGCTTGCTGCTTTTGATATAATCCATGTAACATAAGATCTAGGTTTTCGGTTAGCTGAAAACTTGGAATCAACTGAAAACTCCATCTTATGGGCAGTTTGATGCTGAGCGATTGTTCAAAAAATTTCTGATCGGGTTGGGTCAGATGAAAAGCGGATATGCCAAAATCAATTCGCGTTCTTTTTGATTTTTGCCAGCGATAATTTAAACCTGCATGGGCATCAAAGAAATTGGTTGATGTTTTCCCAAAATTTTCACCCGAAGGCAGGGTTGGATCGAAGATATCTCCATTCCATTGAGAATCCCAGGTCAACTCATCCGGATTAAATCTTCGATGCGCAAAAGAAATACCTCCTCCTGCTGAAAGAATATGGTTTATACTTATGGGATAACTGTAAGCCACTGAGCCGCCCAAATAAGCCAGGCCAAGCTTCGAATCTCCAGCCTGATCGTAGTTAAACTGGATACCAACATTCCAGATACCCTTGGTTTTCCAGGATTTCGGGTAAATTTTAAAATCAAATGAACCACTAAGGGTCATGTACCGGACAATATCATCCACAAACCATTGCCTCCTGTAATTTAAAGCCAGTCTTTGGTCGCCTGCAAACAACCCGGTTGCTGCGGCATTATAATTTAAATGAGTCGTATAATATTGTGAATGGTGGATATCCTGTGCATGCAAGCTGTTCAAATAGAGAATGAACACTCCTAAACAACGCAGTATTCCGGTTGGTTTGTGCATAATGCCGTGCTATCGCCTTTATAAACTATAAAATGTGGATTACCAAAAGATTATAGTTTAAGTAAACTTAAAATATGTTCCTGTAAAGTCCGGGTGTAAGGCCTGAACTCTACACAAATATAAACAAATTATTAAGAATGCTTAGAGGATCAACGCAATAGAGTCACATTCCCTTTTTTAGCATAGGTCTGTCCATCAACACACGTGGCAATGAAGTAATAACCATAAACATCAGGAGGAAGCTTGACGCCTTTATACGTGCCATCCCACCAATGATTGATGTCCTTAGTTTCAAAGACTTTTTCTCCCCATCTGTTGTAAACATAAAGTTCGACTGATTCGAGAAAATTGCTTCTTATTCGAAGGATATCGTTTTCCATATCGTCGTTCGGACTAAAAACATTTGGGAAAAATACATCTTCTTCATTGCATTTAGGCCGCTTTACAAATACGCTTACTTCGGCAATACCTTCACAGCCGTCCTCATTTCTTGCTTTGACCGTGTACAGTGTTGAACTTTCCGGACTGGCTTCTGGATCCGGACATTTAATACATGTAAGGTTATACGGGATGATCCATTCGTAATCCATATACCCGGGTGTTGTTGATAATTGGGTTGATTGTCCAAGGAATATGGTGTCGGGATCCGCAAATGCGAGTAATGGTGGATCGAATCTGCTGATGTTTACTTTAAAACTATCCTGATATGCACAACCGTATTCATTGATAAAGGTTAGGTAAAAAACGGTGGTGTCTGAAGGTTTAACCAAAATCCTGGCCTGATCCCTGTTTGTAATAATAAATCTTTCCGGCGTCCAGTCAAATTTGTACTTGTGTCCATCGAGATTAATAAATTCAATGGGCCCATCCTTACCCGGACATAATTTATCTTTTCCGATAATGTCATAACTCGTATCAATGGGAACTATTCTGAAAGAGTCCACATCGCCACAACCGTATGCATCAGTTGCATAAGCAAATACGTACATGGAATCTTTGAACAATTTCTCCAGACTGTAGCCGGTACCAAGTAAAATACCAATTTCGTCGGTCCACTCAATGCTTGGAACTATGGCTCCGGAATCTGTAGTTGCATGTAAAATGATTGGGCTTTGATAACATAAAACGGTATCATTGTTAACTTTCAGATTTATCGGAGGGGGTACAAAAACGGTGATTTCCCTATCGATAAAACAATCCGGAATATTCGGATCACTCACGCGGACTTTGTATGTTTTTGTTCCGCTCACATGCGCTGTTGGATTTGGACTTGTAGGATCATCCAGGCCTTCAGCGGGTGTCCAGAAATAACGATAACTGGTATCCGGATTTTCGTTGAGCTTCACTGGTTTCCCCATACAACTTACAACGCGTTCTTTAAGACTGACCATAATCAATCCGACATCGACGATTTTAGTGATTTCGTTTTTACATTCAGCAGCCACTTTTAAGGTAACCGTATACCTGCCTGCTTTTTGATAAAAATGAACAGGGCTGTTTTCATTAGATGTTTCCTGATCTCCAAAGTCCCAGAAATAGTTGCCGGGAGAACTCAGGTTGCTGAAACTAACAAGTGTATTGTCGCAATTTTTTTCTGTTTTAAAATCAGCTTCGGGTTTGCAAACGATATATGCATTCACCGAGTCGGATGTGTTGCAATCGTATTGATTGGTAGCAAGTACTTTAAATTGGTAATGCCCACATTGAGGAATGCGCACAGTAACCAGATCCGTTCCTTTTCCCGACAAAATGTTTGTATCGGGTTGCCAGGTATACGAAAGCTGGTGATTGGGATTGCCATTTTGGATTTTTAACTGAAATGTATCGCCTTCACAAACTCTGACAGAATCCAGACTGATGGAACTGTTTACTTCTTCGTTTCTTACAGTGATACTATCGAGACCCGGACAATTAAAAGCACTTTTTGCTCTGACATAAAAAGTCTTTTTTCCATCAACTTGCGTTTTTAGTGTATAGGATCCATTAGAGAGAATGTTTGAAAAATCTGAAAGATCAGACCATTCTACCGTGCTCTCTACTCCCCCATTGGCAATCAGTTCGAGATCTTTACCACAGATCACAGAATCTCCTTTAATGTCGATGTTCAAAAGATCGCTCACTGTAACCAAAACAGAATCTTCCTCTGTGCAATTTCCGTCTGTAATGACGAGTTTATAGACAATGTCTGACGTAGGCGTTGCAACCGGGTCCGGACAAAAAGCGCAACTTAAACCCGTTGAAGGAGTCCAGGTATATTTAAATCTGGGGTCAGGGTTTTTCAACAGTTTTGTCGATTCACCAATGCATATGGGAATTTTATCTCCTACAAATTGTGGATCCAGAAAATTCAACTGAAATTCTTTTTCAATCGTATCAGTGCAACCACCTTCTGAAGTAATGGTTAATTGGATTACCGCTTTACCCGTATCCTGGAATACAAAACGCGGATTTTGATTCAATGAAGTAAAGATTCTGCTGTTTAGTTTCGCATTCCATTGCCACCTATTTATGTTTAACAGGGAATCAAACGATTGATCTGTGACAACCAATTCAATGCTATCCTTACAACTTTCATATTGAACATTGAAATCACTTCTTAAAAACCCATCGCCATAAAGATAAACATCCAGATAATTGGTGTCGATACAATCTTTTGCTCTGTTGGCTACTAATGCCACCCGGTATTTTCCCGGGCCAGGAAATTTAAATTCCGGGTTGGTATCCTTGGAAATCAGGTTAGTTCTTGGATAATCAAATAACCAGGTAAAGTCTCTTGCATTAACGCTGTTGTTTGTAAATTTTATAGTGCTGTCGCCAACACACAATACGGTATCGCTTGCAGAAAATCTTGCAACCGGGTTTGTTGTACAGAACCGGACATTGTATTGAAAATCTCTTCTGACCCTCGATAATAGTTTTCCGTTCCGGTATTCATCAACACAAATTCCTACCAGATATTGACCAATGGCATTGGGCTGTCCTGTCAATAAACCTGTGTTCTGATCAATTCTCAGTGCAGGATTTCCACCCAACAGATCCGCTAAGCTAAAAGGCGGTTTATATGTAACTTGAGGAAAAGGTGGTCTGCTTGGTCTGGTGGGTTTGGAGTTGGCGGTGTCAGCTCCTGCATAGGGTACACAAAGGCTATATACCAAAGAATCGCCTTCCTGGTCAAATGCATGGTGATCAAAATTAATGAACCTATCTCCACAAACATAAATTGGGGGAAAAGCACCAAACTTAGGAGAGTTGTTGCAGTACATCAGGGCATCTTCTGAAATCACAATATTATAAGTAGCGCCTATAAGTTCGGGGTCAATGATGTTTGTAATGGTTTTATTCCTACAGCAACGCTGATAGCCTAATACATATCCTCCCTTGAGAAACGGTAATTCAATTTTGCCGCGATACGTAGTCGTATGCACACATACATCACCTCCGACGACTTCACATTCCGTCCTTAAAATTTCATTTAGGGTATCGTCATTTCTGAAGTCGAGCAACAACAAGCCAAACTGACCTCTGCTTCGTACGATTGCACCTTCGCTATCAAAAATTCCAATATGTGCCGGATCATCAAATTCAGCTTCAGGACTTCCGTTGAAACAGTCTCTCCTCAAAGTCAAAGTGATTTCATAAACCTGACCGCCGAGACATTTGTATGACATTTCTCCTCCAACAATATGGCTGGATCTGAGCTCTGTTGATGTCAACAGGATCCACGCAAATCCCAAGACCAGCAGTTTTAAATATTTATATGAATTGTTTGCCATAAGTTCCATTGAGTTATTGATTAACATTTTCATCCACACCTTTTAATATTTCCAAAATTTCAACTCGCCTCTCATAGGCCGCCTTCAAATTATATATGGAATTTCTCGTATCCAGCAAATCGTCACTCACATCCGAAGAGGATTTAGATTCACCAAATGGAAGTTCCTTGATTTGATAAAATCCATTGACTATATAGTCGTGAAACACTCCATTGTCATAGCGGTCGAATTCATTCCGAACACTATATACTCTGCGAGAAGAAAGTAATTGATTGTAATCTGATTTGGCCCGAGGGGAGGCATAGCCTTTCAAAAATATATCAATTTCATGGCCTTCCTGGAGAATTATGATCAGTTTTTCCATGAACAATTTTAATTTTTCGGCATTAGCCTTTACGTTTTTGTTAAAAAATGTATCAATTTCGAGTATGGCCTTTTCTCTGTTTGCCGTTTTCATACCCCGGGTAAATTCATTAATGTAGGTCAGTTTCTTACCGTAGTAATCGCTGTAAATATCTAAAAAGCCTACACTGGTACTGTCGGATTCTGATCTGGGATCCGGCATGTCATTCTCAAAGAACAATCGAATCGGCAATAATTTTCGCAAATCGGCTATGGCAGTCAATTCTAAAAACAGTTTTCTGTTCAACACAGGTTCCAGTGCTGTTTCCAGTGGTGTAATCAGGATCTCTGTACTTTCGTATTTGGGTTTAAACGCTTTAAGTTTGTAATTTTTTCCTTTAAGTATTTTAAAATCGAAAAAATTACTGTCCGGATTCGTCGTCGATTTTAATAAAATATTCTGATCGAGATCCCACAATTCAACCGTTGCTCCTTTGAGATTTACATTGGTGGTTCTTTCAAAGGTATATGCATTGAGCATTTTGGTCTGGGTGAGATACAAATTTTTCGTAATGGCAGATAAGTCTTCCAGATCAATGGTATTGCAATATACCGTATCTGAAATCCAACCATCCTTGCTTCCTGTGATCCGGTATTTTCTGTCTTCTGTGATCTTCAGCGGATAAATAGATTTATCGGATAGTTGGTTGGCATAATGCAAACTATCTTTTTCTGTAAAGTCCGCGATCTCAACCCGGACGCCGTGCAATCCACTGGAATCGTATTTGTCCAGGGTATTCACAATGAGATCGAGCGTAGCAGGCACGTATTTTATTTTATAAATATCGTAGCAGCATGCCTGGATTACCTCATCCATAAATTTTGATTGAGGTTTGTTGGAAACTATGTATGCTTTGCGCTGAATATCGTCTTCGCTATAGTATAAGTCATCGTAACTGCTGTTGACAGAAGGACCTAAATTGATAATTTTTGCGGAATCTTTACCTTTCAGCGCATAACTGTACACATCGAGTCCGCCAAATCCTGTATGTCCTTCGCTGCTAAAATATAAAGTCGACGTTTTCGGGTTGAAATACGGACTTACTTCGTGTTCGCTGGTATTCAGTGTTTCGATATTTTCAGCCTGTGATGGAAATTCATTTTCACTGATGAGCACCGAATACAAATCAAAACCTCCTTTGCCCCCAGGCCTTTCACTTACAAAATACAATTTATCCAAACCTGTTTCAGGATCTTTGGTGATGTGCGGTTGTGTTGAAGTATAACCAGGCATATTTACAGGTTCCGGCAATTTAAATTTAGGTCCCCACTTCAATCCTGTTTTGTATTTTACGTAGATATTGCATTGAATCCGGTCAACATCTTTCATATATGTACAGAGCGTAAAATAAACTTTACTGCTGTCTCGGCTGAAACTTGGCTGGACCATGTGAGCATCTGCTTCAGCGAAACCGGAATCGAGCGGCATAGGCTGTAAATTGTTTTCGTTGAAGCGCAAAATACTTCCGCGATTTTCAGGTGACTTATCGTCTTTTCTGTTTTCGTCTAAAACCCGGTCAAATGAAACGTACAATGAATTATTGGAAAATACCGGACTGAATTCGCTGTTTTGCGTGTTGATTTTATCATCCAGCTTTTTTTGTTGAATCAACGGATCTTTTTTGCGAATTTGTTCTTTAGCCCATGCAATTGAAGTAATTCTTTTTTGAGTTCTGTTTTGCAATTCGGCATCTTCATGACCACTCGCCTGATAAGATTTAAAATAAACCAGTGCTTCGCTATAAAAACCCTGACGAAGCAGAGATTCACCGAGATAAAATTCTATTTCTGGATGTCGTTGCAAAATATCTTTGGTAATAGTTGCTCTGTAATGTTTTGCGGCGGTAGAAAATCCATTGAGTTTAAAAGCGGCATGCCCTGCAAGCATTTGGAAAGAATCTACTTCCTGCTTGTAGTCCAATGCCAATAAAATGTCGTGGTAAGCTGCATAGTAATCTTCCCTTTGCAGATATTTGTTGATGGTTTCCTTGTACTTACTCAGCGACTGGCTCTTTCCAATTGAAATTCCAAGAAGACTAACGATTAAAATATAAATAACTCTCATAGACTGTTTAAATTAATAAAGCGGACATTTTTTGTACAAGCCCACAGGTTCGACATCTTTAAATTGATACTGAACGCTGATCTCGAGGCCACCTCTATTGTTTGTTGCAGTCTTAAAATCCGATGTATTCACATCATAACTGGCTAAAGCTGTCCAGTTCTTGTACTGAAATCCAGCCATGGGATAAAATGCATCGTCCAGGCGGATCCCGGCTCCCAGTAATAAATTCAGACGGATGCCTGGATTTTTGTCGATATAAAATCTTAAAAGTCCGCTGGCCGTTGTTTCCTCATAAACATCCTGCTCCTGGTATTGTCCGAAAGCAAGTAAATCTGCAAAAGATACCAGTCCGATACTCAGATTGGCATGATAAACAAAGCGCATGGGCAGCCCAACTTTATTCTGTTGTTGGGTATAAAAAGTTTGTTCAGGCTCCAAAAGATGATTCGCTGAACCTCCAATGGCGAGATAGGTCCTTTTGCTTTTTGACAATTGATAACTAAAACCTGCCCCGAGATCGAAGAAAAATGCCCCGGAGTTTTCAAAACTTTCTTTTGGGCTGAGGGCTTGATTGTACTTTTCGCCATCCCATTGGTTGTCCCATTTTAATAGTTCTTCCGACAGCCTTCTTTGACCTACACTCGGGCTGATTCCGATTCTAAACTGATGGTGCTTATTCAAATTATAACCGTAGCTGAAAGAAGCATTCAAAGCAGTCAAACTCAGTTTAGAGTCTCCGGCTTTATCGTAATCCAGTCCGATTCCAACGCCAATAAAATCTTGTTTTGACCTGATCTTAAATTTACTGTCGTAAAACAGGCTCATGGTCAGGTAAGGCACAGGTACAGTTTGCCATTGGCTTCTGTAATTTGCCGTAAGCCTGTGCTCACCATGGTAAGCGCCTGTATTCGCAGGACTTTGTCCAGGCAAATGCATAAAAAACTGCGAGTAATGGATGTCCTGAGTATTTCCTTTGTAAAAGCTTATCGCCCAGGAAATTGCGATTAAAAATAAGGTATGCCGTTTAAGCATAGTGAAACCGGTTAAAAGTTACTAAATGAAATGTGGATTTGAATAAAGAAAACTCGGAGATGAATGGGAATTCTCAAATACTCAGCAATTTTATGAGATTTCGCGCAAATATTCAAACAATATTGAAATTATTTTACAAATATATTAAAAAAATATCTAATATTATTGACTTTTGATATGAATTAATTCCTGTTAATTATGATGTTCGGTACATATTTTGCGTTTCAAAATTGTAATGCTACCGGTTTACAAATCAGCGACCATTAAGCAATGGGATGTATATACTATTGAAAATGAGCCTATTAGTTCAGTTGAACTCATGGATAGGGCTGCCTCAGTCTGTGTGGAATGGCTTAGAAGTCAGTATCCCCCATCTACCCCGGTTCTGATATTTTGTGGAAATGGAAACAACGGTGGCGATGGCTTAAGTATAGGCATGCAGTTGCAAAACCTGGCCTACCGGGTAAGTGTTTGTCTGGTTCCCGTTTCAGCGGAAAACAGCCGGGATTATGAAATTCAATTGGCCGGTGTGCTCAATAATAGGCACATTTCCATTTTACAAATTGATGATGCGAAAAGTCTTTTAAAGAAGAATTACAATACACTGGTCATTGATGCCATTTTAGGCTCAGGAACCAACCGAAGTCCTTCTCCGGAACTGGAAAATATCTTTGAATTTCTACAGCCTTATGATCAACGCATTGTATCTATCGACTTGCCATCCGGAATGTATCCCGATCAACCTCCGGGGCATCTTTGTGTACATGCATCCGCTACTTTAAGCCTTCAAACCCCAAAACTGACTTCACTACTTCCTCAAACCGGAAAACATTATGGCTTACTTAAAATATTGGACATTGGATTGATGCCTGATTTTGTGGATTCCCATCCACCGGACAAATGGTTCATCCGGCAGGAAGATGTTGTTAGATTTCTTAAAAGGAGGAAACCCTTTGATTATAAAAATAATTTCGGCCATGTTTGTATGGTAGGTTCTTGCCTGGGAATGGCTGGTGCGTTGGTGTTGTCGGCAAAAGCAGCGTTAAAGTCCGGCTGTGGGCTATGTACACTTTCTTCAGTTTCAGAAAACAGGATCATTTTACAAACATCAGTTCCAGAAGCCATGTTTTGCTCCCCGGATCAAATACTCCCTGAAAAATTTAAGGTTTTAGCAATTGGGCCGGGAATGGGAAAAAGTGAGTCGATGAAAGATCTGCTTTATGTGCTGAAAGACAGATATGCAGGAATTTGGGTAATCGATGCCGATGCACTCAACCTGATCAGCGAAGAAAATGTCCTGGATGAATTTAAAGGGGATGTCGTAATAACACCTCATGTGGGTGAGTTTGACAGACTGTTTGGTCCGAGTGAAAACGATTTCCAGAGATTGGAAAAAGCTATTGATCAGGCCGTGCAATTAAAAATAACCATTGTTCTTAAAGGTCATCACACGGCTACTGTAACACCAGACGGAAAAGTTTATTTTAACAGCAGCGGAAATCCCGGATTGGCTAAAGGAGGGAGCGGCGATGTACTTACCGGAATGATCGCTGCCTTTCTTGCGCAAGGATATTCAACTCGGGAAGCTTGTATTATTGCCGTTTACCTTCATGGATTTGCGGCCGATTTGTTGGCAGAGAAAATTGCCATAGAATCCATGATGGCTACCGACCTTTTAGAAGTGCTACCTTTGGCTATGAAAAACCTTTTCCAACATGAAAAATCTCGTAGTCCTTTCGGGAGCAGGAATTAGTGCGGAAAGCGGATTAAAAACATTCAGAGATGCCGATGGATTGTGGGAAGGACATCGGGTAACCGATGTGGCTACCCCGGAGGGATTTCAAAGAGATCCGGAACTTGTTCTTGAGTTTTATAATGAACGCCGCAGACAGCTGCTATCCGCTAAGCCCAATTTAGCCCATACTCTTTGTGCCGGACTGCAACCCTATTTTCACGTTGAAATCATAACACAAAACGTCGATGATTTGCACGAAAGAGCAGGCAGTAAACATGTATTGCATTTGCACGGCGAATTGCTCAAAGTCAGAAGTACATACAGACGGGATCTTGTTTATCCCTGGAACGAGGATTTAAAAATTGGCAATCTGTGCGAGTTTGGTAGTCAGTTGCGACCTCACATCGTTTGGTTTGGTGAAGATGTTCCTATGATTTACGATGCATCCATAAAGGTTCAGGCCGCAGATATCATTCTTGTAATTGGAACTTCACTGCAGGTATATCCCGCAGCTGGTTTGCTGACGTATGCTCAAAAAAATGTTGACCTTTTTTATATCGATCCGAAACCGCAACTTCAACACGAAATAAACCGGTTTCAGAGTTTGAATATTATAGCTGATAAAGCAACAACGGGTTTGCAATCCGTATATAATGAATTGATGAAGCTGGCGGATTAAAATCTTCGACCATCAGGTGGTCCTCTGAAATGATCCTTGGGCATATCTCCATCAGAGGATTTGCGACCCGTGTTGAAATTTCTCAGATTGTACGTAAATGACAGCATAAGAAAACGCTGGAGGTTATTGCTGTAACTGTCTTCGTAATAGGTATCCAAAATGTTGCGTTGAATGTTTTGATTTTGGTCCAACAGATCATTGACACCAACAGCCAACTCTCCCCTTTCATTTTTAAATAGTTTGACTCCAAAAGCCAGATTCAGGAGGAAAATATTTTGATTGAATCCTTCCTGGAGACTTTCATTAATCCTGTAATTCGCATCGGCTTTAATGACCATTCTTTTATAAAACTGCCAGCTGATGCGCAGTTTATTATCGTAGAGAAAATAGTTGTCTGTCACGTTCTGATTTGAAAACGAATTATACGAGGGTCTGAATTGGATGCTGAAATCAATTTTTTCATTGATGTTGCTATTGAGGGAAAAGCCCCAGCCAAGGTAGTGAGAGCTTGAATTGATTTGATCACCATCAATGAGCCCCGGTGTTTCTATATAATTGTGTGAAAGGTCTGTAGAAAATAAACATTTAATAGCAGTTAAAGGATACGTATAACTCAGGTACGATCTTAACTGATAATTGCTTCCAGCATTTTGAGGAATGCTCAACTGGACGCCTAAGGGAATATTAAAGGCACTAAAGACAGGATGATTTCGGTTTCTGACAAAATTGTGATTAGTAATATAATCCTGTGTGACATTGAATCTTATTGAAGCATACAACATGGTTGAATTTGGTAATGTCACATTATACCGGATGCTCGAGTAATGCTGTACAGATTGTTTCAAATTAGGATTTCCGATCGAAAGCTGGGTTGGGTTTGAATTATTTAATACGTTTTGGAGCTGATCAATAGATGGAAGTTGTGTCGATGTACGGTAATGCAGCATGAGACTTTTTGTTCTGCTGAAGGAATATCTCATGAATAGCGATGGCACAAGATTATTAAAAGATTTACTATTCTGGTGTGCCTGAGGTAAAAATTGGTCGTTGAACAGGCTCGCATTTTGCCAGTTCATTCTGACTGATAAATTTAGTTTCTGATCGATGTTCCACTGGTAGCCAACCCCGATCTGATGGGATTTATTCTGAGATACAAAAAAATTACTCAAGTTTGGCAAAAACAGGGTATCACCGCTTGAGTAAAGTGGCAAACTGAATGTCGAATAATCGGTATCATCTTCTCCTTGTCGATACCGGTAATTCAATAACAGGGAATGCCCTTTGGCAATGGGTTCCGTGTATTCCATATTAGCAGACCAGCTGATTTTGGAATATTCGCTGGTTTCAAGTTGATTAATTGTATCCAGGTTTTCACCGGTGGGTGTGTTGAAGCTTAAATATGAAAGTTGATAACCTTCATCAGATTTAGGAGCAGTATTCATGTTCCAGTCAACCGAAAATGTTCGTTGTGGTTTACTGAACTTATACCTGTAAAGTATGCTGTTTGAAAAATTCCAACCGGAAGCATCGGAAGTTGCCAGATTCTTGGACTCGTTACGGGGTATGCCATTAAATGAACTGACAGAATTATTGTCGAAGGAATTGCTGTTGTCCTGATATGAGAGCCGGGGACGAATTTGGATGGAATTCATACTATCAAGTGTTAGTTCCAGCCTGCCCTGAAGGCGATGATTTTGATTATGTGGTTTACTGAAGGTTTGTTCCAGGTAGGATTGGTCCACATTTTCATTTGTAAAATAGACCCTGTTGATTTCAGAAATAATATCATTTCTGGAATCGTTGAAGAAATAAGAAAGGTTCATTTCCAGCGTCTTGCCAAATTTATCGGTGTAATTGAGTCCAAAAGCATGCGTTTTTGCGATCCCTCCACTTTGAGGAATCAGAAAATCGCCAGACCCCGAGCCGCCAGGTCGGAAGTCTCTTCTGCCGGAACTTTGAGATCCCCCTCTGTTGCGGTTGCCTGAACTACCCAATACACCCAGAATATCGTCATTTGAAAAATTCTGAATATTGATATTGTTCGACATAGCTATCAGGCTGATCCTGCGATCACCATCAAAATAATTTATATTTCCACCCGTCTGATATTTTCCCTGAAAATTGGTACCTGCATAGACTTTGCCAAACTGGCCGCTATTCAACCCGCTTTTGGTAACGATGTTGATCGTTTTGACCGTATTGCCGTCGTTGACACCGGTAAACTGGCTTTGTTCGCTCTGCTGGTCAAATATTTGAATTTTGTCGATGATCTCGGCAGGTAAGTTTTTTAAGGACAAACTGGGGTCGTTGCCAAAAAAAGGTTTACCATCGACCAGTACTTGTTTGACATCTTCATTCTGTGCTTTCACAGTCCCGTTTTCATTAGTGACGGTAGGCATTTTAGTGATGAGGTCTTCTGCACTTGCATCTTTAGCAACTTTATAACTGGATGCATCAAATTGTACGGTGTCATTGAGAACTTTGCCGGGATATTTTTTATCGGCTATGGTAATTTCTTTTAATAGCTTCCTGCTTATTTCCAGCCGGATATTCTCAAAGTCCTGATCTTCTCCCGTGTACACAAATTCTGTAAAGTGGGTTTCAAATCCCAGCAAACTTATTTCCAATTTGTATCCACCGCTTTTTAACTGATCGGTTTTAAAAATCCCTTGTTGATCCGTGGTTAACCCCATGGCAAGTTTACCCCATGGATGTTTGATCAAAACTGGGACTTCGGGGAGTGGAAGTCCCTTGTCGTCGAGGACTTTCCCGCGAACCCAGCCATTTTGCGCTGAAGCACCGACAGAAATGAGCAATAAGAGAAATAATCCTATAAGTATTTTGTGCATGTTCCCGGGGTTTATTGCCGAAATCGTTCACGGCGTTTTAATCTTTGTTCTTCTGCATATTCCAGATAGGAAGTAAACTGTTTTTCCGTCAGTATGTTTTTGATTTCAGCGTTTTTTGCAAGTTCGAGCGTTTGAAAGGCCGCACGAATGGAATCGCGTGGCTGGTCCTTGAACTGGCTCCGTTTTTCTTGTATGATTTTGCCATGGTTGAGTAAAATGTCCTGAAGCAACTGTGCCTGCTCTTCCGACAAATAGAGCCTTTCGGTTAATTCCAGAACCTGCTTCTTGGTGCGTTCTTCAAAGTTTTCTGTCGAAGGATAGACCTGCGAACTTAGGGGGTGCAACGCCACGATAAACAGCATCGGCAGTAGATATAAAAAATATAATTTCATAAATTTTTAAAAGGTAGAGACAAATAATACAAATTTGGATTATTAATAAAATGTCCGGATAGATGCAAATATTGTATGTATTTTGCCAGGATTTCGTACTTGGATTTTAATTGTTGAATATTTAACATTTGGATTTCAATTCTCAAATCAGCAATATCTTCCGCATCCAGTACCTGTGCTTCCAAAAGCCCTTTGAGCGCATACTTATGGTTGAGACTTTGTAATTTGTTTTCGAAATTTAAATAGTGTTTGCAGCTGTTGAGGAGTTCCGATTTCAGGATACTCAGTTCTCGCAGCCATTCTTGTCTTTTTTGTTCGGTCTCCCACCTGATTCTTTGAGTTTTAAATCTATAGTCTTCACTTAAGTGTTGATTTCGGATCACGTAAGGAATTTTTAAGCCCAGCCCAACAGAAGCTTTTTCCTTGATGGGATCTTCAGGGTCATCTGCAAACCTGGTTTGAATAAAATCTAATAGTTGATTACTTGCAGATTTTTTTTGTTTGAACTTCAATTGCTCAACTTGTTGCTGAAGATCTGCAATGCCCGCCTCTTTAAAAATTAAGGTATGATCCGATTCGAGGAAATGGGTCAATTCTGCAATTTGGATTTCAGGCTTTGATTCTTCGGGAGTTGCATCGGGAGAAATATCCCTTGCCATATTTTGCAATTCCATTTCAAGTTTAGAGGATTCAAGTTGGTATACTGTTATCTTCAGTTCAATTTTAGCCAGTGTTTTGATATAATCTGTTTTTTCATGGAGCCGCATTGCATAGGTGTTGTAAAACGATTCGTATTGAGCTAATGAAGTTTTATAATAGTTGAGAAATTCCATGGTTTTATAAAATTCAACTATCCGATCGTATTTTTCTGCAAGCATTTTTGATTTACAGTGGACATATTCTTGTTCATATAATTGGAGCTCGGTTGCATAGATTTTTCCGGAATACGCATTATCCTTTAAATTCTGGAAACTCAATCGAAATATATATTCCTGCCGGTCGATTCTGAATTCATTTGTTTCCGTTCTGAATTCAAGTTGCCTGAACAGCGGTTTGCGAAAATCCATACGTTCCATGTCATGGATAAAGTTGCTGTATATACTATCGGTTGAACTGAAGTGTTGCGATTTCAGGTACTTCGAGAATGCTTCCTGAGACTGACTTTTACCGGGTACCAGCATGAAGAATGTCAGGACCTGAATAAGTAAGTTATCTTTTGATATGAACCATTTCAATTGCATGCGAGGAACAAAACTTAAAAATAAACTTTAACTTTTTCTCCCTGAAGAAAACGATTACTCGAAGGAATTTTTACCTGCACTTCCCTACCCCAGGCACGTAATTCCGGAATTTTTTTAAGCCTTTCCGGAAGACTTGTAATCCGGTTCCCCATAGCACTTATTACTCCTTTAAATTTAACATCCGGAAGATTGATCGACTCCACCCAAACGCTGTCTCCTTCGTTCAATAAGGTGAGTTGCTGGTCGCCAATATAAAAAATGACGATACCGGGGTGCTGATCGTAGAATTTTGCCAGAGGCGTGAATTCAGGAATTCGATCTCCTTCACCATAATCCAATTGACCAACCATGCCTGGCCCGGTACTAACGATTGTTAGTTCCCCCTCAGAATTTTTTAATTGCTCGAGTTCTTTAAGGACTTTGGCCATTTTTATCCGATGTGATTCAATGGAAGCCGATTTGTCTTTGTTTTTTTGACGGATTTTCAAATTGAGATCTGAAAGTTCTTGTTTGTATTTGGTTTCCAGTTGTTGCAATTCCGTCAGAATTTCAGGAGAAGAAGGCAGAAGCGTATCAGATTTTAATAAATATTTTTGCCCGGCTTTGAATTTAGTTTGCTTTTGTTTCAGTATTTCGGTTTTGTACCGGTATTCAGCCTCAAGCTGATTTTTTTGATTTTCGAGGATCGCAATTTCATGCGATGATCCTTCGTTTGCGGCGCGTAGCCGGGTGTCATTATCTGCAAGGTCGAAGTGAAGGCTGGTTTCTTTGGTTCGAAGATCCAGTCTTCGCAAGGTCATGACCGTATCTCCGTATTGCAGACTTTCACCTTGTTTTTTATAGAGCCGGACAATCTCCACCGGGTAGTCAAAATTAACAGATTTTACCGGATTTTCGGCGATGCCATAAAATTCAACGGAGTTGCTAAGATTTTCCTTTAACCTGGGCAACATTAAAAATCCTGCAAGTCCTGCAAGAAGATATATGATATTGATTTTTTTCAAATGTGCTTTAATGCTGGATAATGAGTTTATGGATTTCATTCAGAACACTGATCAGATAAAACCCCGAAGGTAGCTGGCTGACGTCCAGGGCCTCTCCTGAATGCAATTCACGACTTAGTATTTCATGTCCTGAAATATCTGAAATCTTCAATTTAAAATTCTGCGGTGAATCCATCTCAAAATGCAGATTTTCAGATGCCGGATTCGGATAAATTCGCAGTGATTTGTTGGAGAGATCATTGCTTACCAGAACCAAATCGTTATTGCCATTAAACGTATGTGTTTGTATGACAAAGGGGCCTGTGCCATTGGGTCTCCGGGCATAAGCCAAATCTTCATTTTGAGCTCCAAACACAACAGAATCAACAAGCAAGCCCGTAGAATCCAGCAATAAAATTTCCTCACCAGAAGCAGACAATTTGAAATTTGCATGGAAACCGTTTTGTTTTCCATCCTCATCAGCCCATATGATCAAGTAACCATTCCCGGGAATCTCCGTATTTTCCGGAAATCGGTATTTATCCAGGTTCGCAGGATTGTCAGTAAGAATCCAATTGCTTATGTCTATTGCACTTGCAGAATTGTTGTACAATTCGATCCAGTCATCGTATTCGCCATCCTGGTCGCGAACAGATTTTGTATTGGAAGACATAAACTCATTGATGACGATATCGCCTTGTGAGGATTCATTGACTTTTACCTGATAAATATACACATCGTGTTCTGCTCCTTCCGGCATGTAACTAATCGTACCTGCTGTGTTATTTGCGATGGATTCTATATAGTATCTCACAAAGCTGCCTGCCGGATGAGGTGGAATTTGAGCTGTAAAAATTCCATCACCCGCATTGCCATCATTGTGATTGCCATCGTCAAACATAATGGTCTTTTTAAAGTATCCGTCAAAACCCGGTGAATAGTATAAATAAGCTGTTTTCACACCCGGACCTCCACTGATTTTTGCCTGCACGGTCAGCGACTCATGGTCAAAAGGTCTTCTTTCAAGTTCTCCTTCTACAGAATAAATGACCTCTTCAATGGTGTTACCGGTTTGTTTAAATTCAGTGTTATTCAATACAAACGCACGGCGGTTTCGCATCCAGGTGATTAACACGTTTTTTTCGGTCTGGAAAGCGCTGTAGGTCATTAGTTTCTTTGGATCCGCCTGCACCAGCGTATCGATCAGGCTATATAGGTAATTCAATGTTGAAACGTAATGGGCGCTGTCTAAAGCCTGATTGAACATAGTTCTGACATGGGCAAGATATCGCTGTCTCAAAGCTGGAACTTTAAACAATCTGTTTGCGAGTGGAAATTTTGTATCGTTTTCTTTTAGAAACAGCGACCAGGTACTGGTTTGTGCTTTCATTACAGAATTGGCATCGTATTCAAGTGGAATCAGTCTTTCTACATCTTTTTGATAAATGGCATAATAATCCATTCCACCTTTATTGATGTAACTGTCATCATCGCCGAACATAATTTCCTTAGCAAGAAACCACAACGCCCTGTCGATGTCCATGACTTTGTTTAAAGTATCTTCAAGCTGGTCGAGCGGCACCGTATTGAGTACTTTCGTGACCCGGACCAGATCACTCCAGGGATTGTTTAAAGTCGTTTTCTTTAAGGTGTAATTCGGTTTATAGAGCGTCGTATCATCTCCAAGATAATTTAAAGTCGAAGTGCCTGCACCGAAACCCCCACCGGGTTGGCCGGGTCCGCCACCACTGGATCTTTCACAACGCCAGCGGGTACCCTCATTGCTGAGAAACCACTCCTGAACATAATCTCCATCTAATGCCTGTACATTGGGGTAAAGTCCCCAATCCTGACCGTTGATGTACAAATGAGAATAATTCGCTTTGAGTGAAGGACAAAATGGACGCGTGATGTATTCATAGAGGACCTCCCGCACATAGCTGTTGTCTTCGTAGGAATTATTCAAATTAAGCGTTTCATATCCTTTCAGATCCTGGGTTTCATCGGCAAAATCCAAAGTAATGTTGAATGATTTTTTCTGAGAAGTTACGCGTTGATAAGAGGTTTGTCCTTTGAAACGAACGCCGACATTGGGATACACATCTCCATTGTATGTAAGTGTAGCTGGCAAGTCAGTTTTCGTTGCGTAATTGGCCGTGAGTTTGGTCCAATAATCCGGTTGGTCAAACTGCAGTTCAATGACCCTGATTTTATTAAGTTGATAAAATCCGTCTGTTTGACTGGCTCCTGAGATCAATCGTTTTCCGTCGTCTGAAAAACGCATTTCCAGTGGAAGATTTTGAGCAATTGCGTTCATCGCCATAGCGAGAATTGCAATGAGGTAAAGAGCTGATTTCATTTCAATTTATTAGAATTATATGATTTGTTCTTCGATTCGCATGATGAACCTTAAGGAGTTCATTCTGAATTTTTTGTTTAGCGTTTGTAAAAGAGTTTTGCCATCGGAATCCGATAAATTTTCTATATCCCAATTGTATTCGATCTCGTGTTGTTCGTTGTTGATCCGATTTTCAATCCGGCTTAATTGTCCATTTATTTTAAGAGATCTGAAAATATATTCAACCTGCGATTCAAATTGGTCGATGTCTTCACTTAACTGAATGCGCAAGCTTTGATTTTTCTTTGGAAAATGCTCAAAGTTTGTCAGGATGAGTAAAAAAGCAACTATGCAAAAAAAGGCGGTTCCATAGATGGCTATATTGAATGCAAAGACCCCACAGGCAATACCGATTCCCAGTGCTGAAAACATAAAGATCATGTTTCTGGCTTGTGTGATGTTGGTGCGAAACCGGATAATGGCCATAATTCCCAACATTCCCAGACCCCGACCAATATTGTCTCCGATGGCTATGGTCACAATGGTTGCGATGATTGAACCCAGGATCATGGATTGAATAAAATGACCTGGTGCCTGAATATGCCTGCTGGTTTTTTGGAAAGTAAAAGAGATCAGGCATGCTAATATAAAACTGGCAGTGAGCGCATATATTACGGACAAAGGGGAAGGATTATCCGTGTTGAGGGAGTTCAGCGAAAAATCAAGCATAATTGTCGAGCTGGGGCCACTTTTTGAGGATGACCCAAATGTTTCTTAGTTAGACCTTAAAGTTAAGGAATTGTTTAATTAAAATTAAGGGTATATCCAAAAACTTTTCGACTTCCCGATAAAACTGTACGTGACTGTCTCCCTTGTGAAGATCATTTCAATTTTATCGGGACGACTTTTCGACTTTTAGGCTTTTAGGCTTTTAGGCTTTTAGGCTTTTAGGCTTTTAGGCTTTTAGGCTTTTAGGAAAAGCAGGTGCTAAAACTAAAAGTTCCTATAAATTAAACTTTTTTTGAAATTTCAGCTGAACTCACTTTCAACTTTGAGCTTTAAGCTTCATACTCTATCCTCTATCCTCTATCCTCTATCCTCTATCCTCTTTGATCCATTTCCTCATCCCTGGCACGAAATACAGCCTTCTTCCATGGTACAGACTTGTCCTTCCACGATTTGTTCTTCGGCAACGACTGCTGAAGCCATCATTTCTTCCAAATTGTGTTTGAGTTCAGTACTGGATTTGACTTGCTGGATCATTTCTACCGATTCTTCTGCGGCTGGTTTTTTATCGACAAATTTCTGTTGGTGTTTATCGCCTAGTGTAAACTTGATGGGATCAACGGCTGATTTTGTCCTGAGGTAGTAAATCCCCGTTTTTAATCCTTTTTTCCAACCATAGAAATGCATGGAGCTCAGTTTGTTGACGCTTGCATTCTCGAGAAAGAGGTTCAGCGACTGGCTTTGGCAGATGAACGCTCCGCGATCGGCTGCCATGTCGATAATGCATTTCTGACTCAGTTCCCAAACGGTTTTGTAAATGTCTTTAAGGTCTTGTGGGATGGCCTCTATATTCTGAATAGAACCGTTGTTGAACATGAGCGTTTCTTTCATTTCCTGATTCCAGAGATTTCTCTTGACCAGGTCGGCAAGCAGATGTTTGTTGACGACAATAAACTCACCGGATAAAGTTCTCCGGGTATATAAATTGGAAGTGTATGGTTCAAAACATTCGTTGTTGCCCAAAACCTGAGAGGTGCTGGCTGTAGGCATGGGAGCAAGCAATAGGCTGTTTCGCAGTCCGGTTTTCTTTACTTGTTCTTTCAGGGCATCCCAATCCCATAAGCCTGATTCGGGTTTTACATTCCACATATCGAATTGGAATATTCCCTGACTCATGGGCGAATTGGCGAAAGTTTCGTAACTGCCATATCTGGCGGCCTGGTTGCAGCTTTCGCTGACGGCTGCATAGTAAATGGTTTCGAAAATGTCCTGATTTAATTTTTTGGCTTCTTCGCTATCAAAAGGCATGCGCATCAGAATGAAAGCATCTGCCAGGCCCTGGACTCCAATGCCGATTGGCCTGTGCCGCATGTTGGATCTGCGAGCTTCTTCAATCGGGTAATAATTGATGTCGATAATCCTGTTGAGATTTCTGGTCACGACGCGCGTGACATCAGCGAGCTTTTGAAAATCAAATGTCTGATCTGTGACAAACTTTGGCAAGGAAATCGAAGCGAGATTGCATACTGCAACTTCATCAGGAGAAGTGTACTCCACAATTTCAGTGCAAAGATTGGAGGACCGGATGGTACCCAGGTTTTTCTGATTGGATTTTTGATTACAAGCGTCTTTATACAAGATGTAAGGAGTGCCGGTTTCTATCTGACTTTGGCAAATTTGAAACCAGAGTTCCTGTGCTCTTACTGATTTACGGGCGCGTCCTTCCGATTCATATTTTTGATAGAGTGCATTGAACTCTGCTCCGTAAACATCGCAAAGTCCGGGAGCCTCATTCGGACAGAACAAAGACCAGCTTCCATCTTCCAGTACGCGTTCCATGAAGAGATCAGGCACCCATACCGCAAAGAACAGATCGCGTGCACGCATTTCTTCTTTACCATGGTTTTTCTTGAGTTCCAGGAAGTCTTCGATGTCGGCATGCCAGGGTTCGAGATAAATGGCAAATGCGCCTTTGCGTTTTCCACCGCCCTGATCTACATAACGGGCAGTGTCGTTGAATACACGCAACATGGGAATGATCCCGTTGGACGTTCCTCCGGTTCCCTTAATGTAACTTCCTTTGGCCCGGACATTGTGCACACTAAGTCCGATACCGCCTGCAGATTGCGAAATTTTTGCACAACGGCTGAGCGTGTCGAAAATTCCGGGAATGCTGTCGTCGACCATACTCAACAAAAAGCAGGAAGACAACTGTGGTTTGGGTGTACCTGCATTGAATAATGTCGGAGTGGCGTGGATAAACCATTTTTCTGACATCAGGTGATAGGTCTCAATGGCGGCATCGAGATCATTCGAGTGAATACCCACTGCTGTTCGCATCAGCAGATGCTGAGGACGTTCTACGACTTTTTGTTCAGCTTTCAGCAGATAGGATCGCTCCAGGGTTTTAAAACCGAAATAATCAAAATCGTAATCGCGGTCGTAAATAATGGCTGAGTCTAACCGATCGGAATTTTGACGGATGACCTCTATGATTTCATCGCTGATCAGACCAGCCTTCTTTTGGGTAACGGGATCGATGTAATTGTAGAGCAATTCCATCGTTTCCGAAAATGATTTCTTTGTGTTTTTATGAAGATTCGAAACAGCAATACGAGCCGCCAGAATGGCGTAATCCGGATGAATTGTTGCCAAGGTTGCAGCAGTTTCCGCAGCCAGATTATCCAGATCAGAAGTACTGACCCCATTAAATAAACCGAGTATCACTTTTCTGGATATCTCAATCGGATCGACAAATTGTGGATCGAGTCCGTAACATAATTTTTTTACTCTTGCCGTGATTTTGTCGAAACTGACATCCTCACGCTTGCCATTGCGCTTAATAACTTGCATAGAACGGGTTGGGTTAAAATATGAACTAAAAAGGGTTTACGACTTTACTTTAAAAGCCAACTAAAAGTCTTCGTCGATCGAGAAAACCTTAGGTGCAAGCGGTTCGTTTACACCTGATTTTTTGTAATCAGATACCCTCTTTTCAAAGAAATTGGTTTTGCCTTGGATAGAAATCATATCCATAAAATCAAATGGATTGTTTGCATTGTAAATTTTTGGATTTCCCAATGCAATCAGGAGCCGGTCGGCTACGAATTCAATGTATTCGCACATTAAATCCGCATTCATACCTATCAATGCGACCGGGATGGCTTCGGTGATAAAATATTTTTCGATTGTAACTGCTTCTCTGATGATGTTTTCAATTGTTTCTTTCGGGAGTTTATGGACGATATGCTGATTGTACAACAAACAGGCAAAATCGCAATGCATGCCCTCGTCTCTGGAAATGAGTTCATTGCTGAATGAAAGACCAGGCATCAGTCCTCGCTTTTTAAGCCAGAATATAGAACAGAAAGAACCGCTGAAGAAAATACCTTCCACGACAGCAAAGGCTATGAGCTGCTCGCAAAATGTTCCGTTTTTAATCCATTTCAACGCCCATTCTGCTTTTCGCTTGACACAATCCAGATTCTCCATGGCGTGAAACAGAAAGTCTTTTTCTTTCGGGTCTTTGATATAGGTGTCAATCAATAAGGAATAGGTTTCTGAGTGGATATTTTCCATCATGATCTGGAAGCCGTAAAAAAACTTCGCTTCCGGGTATTGGACCATTCTGACCATATTTTCAGCCAGATTTTCGTTGACGATCCCATCGCTGGCTGCGAAAAAAGCAAGCACATGTTTGATGAAATGTTGTTCATCGGAACTCAGTTTTTTATTCCAGTCATCAAGGTCCTGAGCAAGATCTATCTCCTCTGCTGTCCAGAAACACGCCTCTGAATTTTTGTAAAATTTCCAGATATCGTCGTGTTGAATGGGAAAAATTACAAAGCGGTTCGGATTTTCGATGAGAATAGGTTCCTGCTGATGAGTCATGGTATATTTTGTTTGAATTATTATTAAATCGAGGAGAAACGGGTACAAATGTATTGAAGGATCGGATATTATATAAGGAAAATTTAGATATATTTTTATATATAATATCTATAATTTTGATTTTCAGTTCAAAGTCTTAAATAAAAATCAAAATTGCTCCTAAAACACATATTAGTTAATATTTAAATATCTGCTTCAAAAGTAAGGTAAAAGTCAAGGTTTTTTTCGGCTATTTATTAACATATTGTTGAAAACTTTAATAAGTTTGTGAAATCCTATGATTTACGAAAAGTTAATTCACAGATCCATTGTTGAAAACATGTAATAATTTGTTGAAAAGTATTTGTTTTTCATAGTCAAGCTGTAACACATTAATCTTAAACCTAATCTATAAATTTCGTTTTAAGTTTCATGAGAAAGCGTTATTCCGGCCCAAAAAGAGAACTGGTTTATTACCTGTTTTTCAAGCCGGCTCAGGTCGTTTGCAGGTTTACCCCGGAAATACCAGGGCAGAAATGCCTTCGTGACTTTCTTCCTGTCGAAAACGACGTCTATCCGGTGGGCAGGTTAGATATGGATTCAGAAGGTTTGCTCATTCTCACCAATGATCCGGCCGTCAACCAAATGATCCTTAGCCCCGAAAAATCAGTCGTTAAAACCTATACCTGTCTAGTCGAAGGAGATTTTACCGATGCTGCATTCGACAAGATGCAGTGTGGTGTCGAGGTCAGAATTCAAAAGCAGCATTATTTCATGAAACCCGAAGCGCTGAACATTCTACATGCGCCACCGGATTTTCCTCCCCGCTTCCCGCCCATCCGGGAACGAAAAACCATTCCTGTAAGCTGGGTTGAGATCGGCATCACAGAAGGAAAAAATCACCAGGTCAGGAAAATGTTTGCGAGTATAGGATTTCCGGTTTTGAGGCTGATCAGAACCGGCATAGGAAAATTGAATTTAATCGGACTGGATATTGGAACCTGTAAACGAATCAGTATGGCAGAGCTTTTGAAGGGCATCCAAAAATAATAACGGGAATTGCAGAAAATAAAATTTCCTGAAAAATCCTGAATGCATGATCTGCGTATCCTCTTGTTTCAACGCTTTATATACATCACTTCTTTGACGGCTTTAACTACTTTATGCGGATTGGGTAAATAGGCCTGAACAAAGGCTGCAGCGTAAGGCAATGAAGTGTCGGCAGCATTCACGCGGGTAACCGGAGCATCGAGGTAATCGAAAGCATGTTTTTGAATGACGTAAGCAATTTCAGAAGAAACTCCTGCAAAGGGCCAACTCTCGTCGACCACCACCAGGCGATTGGTTTTTTTAACTGATTGGATCAGGGTTTCGTAATCCAGTGGTCTGATGGTGCGTAAATCGATGACTTCGGCATCAATTCCTTCTTTAGCCAATTCGATAGCGGCAGGTTTTACCACCTCCATCATTTTATTATAAGAAACCAGAGTGACGTCCTTCCCTTCCCTTTTGACAGCCGCCTTGCCGATCTCAACCAGGTATTCTTCTTCCGGAACTTCCCCCTGGAGTCCGTACATAATTTCAGATTCCATAAAACAAACCGGATCGTTGTCCCTGATCGCTGATTTCAACAAGCCTTTGGAATCATAAGGATCTACACAGGATATCACTTTAAGCCCCGGGCAATTCGCAAGCCAGCTTTCAAAAGTTTGACTGTGTTGCTGGGCCAGCTGTCCGGCAGAACCTCCTGGTCCCCTGAAAACAATGGGACAGGCAAATTGTCCGGCAGATTGCGATAGGGTTTTGGCCGCATTGTTGACTATCTGATCAAAAGCAAGAACTGCAAAATTCCAGGTCATGAATTCCACGATGGGCCGCAAACCGTTCATGGCTGCACCGACGCCAATCCCAGCAAATCCCAATTCTGCAATTGGAGTGTCAATGACTCTTTTCGGACCGAATTCATCCAGCATGCCCTTGCTCACTTTATAAGCCCCATTGTATTGGGCTACTTCCTCCCCCATCAGGAATACATGAGGATCCCGCCTCATCTCCTCAGACATGGCTTCGCGCAGTGCGTCTCTTAAAGTGATTGTTCTGTTCATTTTATAATTAAAAGTGCGAAATTAAGGAATTCAAACCCAACCTTAACCAGACTCAGCTTCTTTGATAATAATTGCTGAGATCCAGGTTTCCAAAATGCCCCGATCCCGCAAATACAAGTATGTCAAAATCGGACATTTCGGCTTGCAAAGAATGCTCCAATTCAATTGAATTTCCTTTAAAATTCATATCACGATGGCCGAAAGCAGATTCAATGGAAAGCGGGGATAAAGCGGGCATTCCCTTGATTTCCATGGCTCGCTGATCGACATAGATGATCAATTTATCTGCAGCATCCGCAGCTCCAAAATAATGCGGCAAGAATTCCGGATTCAGGCTGCTGTACGTGTGAAGTTCTACTACCGCCAGGATTTTTAAAGGATCGTGTTTTTCCTTCAACGCCGAAAGGCTTGCTTTCAATTTCGAAGGAGCGTGTGCAAAGTCCCGGTAAACATGTCGGTTTCCGTCCCTGTAAATACATTCCAGTCTTTTCGCTGCCCCTTTGAAACTGGTCAATGATTGGAGTGCCCGTATAGGGTCTAATCCAGCCATCGAAGCAGCTAGCAAAGCAGCCTGCATATTTTCCAGGTTGTGGTTCCCAAATACCTGCAGTGGAAACTCTTTATCCTCATGCAATAAATAAGTAACTGAATCTTTGTTAACATGGGGAGCTGCCCGATAAGGCAACAATTGTTTTCCAGCCGGTAATGTTTGCAGGAGTGATTTTAACTCCGGATCGCCCTCGCAATAGATGATCCGGGTCTCCTGATCACAAGCAAGCAGTCGTTGCCTGAATGCATCCAGATAAGATTCGTAACTGGGGAATACATTGAAATGGTCCCATGCCACACCGGTAACAATCAGGATCTGAGGTGTGTAATGCATAAATTTTGGTCTGGGATCGAGACATGAACTTAAATACTCATCGCCCTCAATCACCGCCATTGGCGCATCGGAAATGCGAACCATGAGTTCGAAACCATCGAGCTGCGATCCTACCAGATAATCGAATTCCAGACCATTTTCCCTGAACATGTGCATGATCATTGAAGTCGTTGTGGTTTTGCCATGGCTCCCTGTCACTACAATTTGCATTTTATCGCGATAAGAGTGTTGAACAAATTCAGGAAAAGAATACACCGGAATTTTTAATGCCAGGGCTGCTGCCAATTCCGGATTATCGCGTTTGGCATGCATTCCTAAAATGATGAGATCCAGCTGACTCGTAATTTTTTCGGGAAACCAGCCTTCCTGCGCGGGTAGCAGATTCCGGGCAGCCAGTTTTGTCCGGGCCGGATCGAAGATCTGGTCGTCGCTGCCACTTACATCATGGCCATTCCTGGCAAGCTCCAGGGCCAGATTATGCATTACGCTGCCACCAATGGCGATAAGGTGTATTCGGGACATGGGTATGGAATTATATTCGCGGGTAAACTTAGTTAGATTTTACTGATAATATTTTATATTTGCGGGTCGTTATAGCCATATTGGTTCATTATTAAATTGCATAACATGAAAGTATTCAAAAATCAAAAATCGCTGGCAATTTTAGGTTTGCTTGCATTGTGCGGCCTGACATCCTGCAGCAGGGGTTATGGTTGTCCTTACGATTTTTCGGTGGCAGAAAATTTGAATCAGTGTAGCCACTGGATTGCGCAAATTTTGAGTTTCATTTATTAATTTCCCTATACCCTTAAAAGAAAAACCAGTTTCGCCTTGAAGCTGGTTTTTTTTTGACTTATGGTAAGCCTGATCACAACTGCAGATGGATCCCATAGCCTATACAGTGAATCTGCAAAGAACTACTACCACTCCATCCACGGGGCTCTATCGGAGAGTAAACATGTTTTTATAGACCACGGACTCAAACCAATCGCAGCTGGCCGGGAGCACATCAGCATCTTTGAAATGGGATTCGGAACGGGTCTCAACGCCTTTCTTAGTTATGCATTTGCGGACAACCACAGCCCTCTTTCTTTAAAGTATTCGGCTATTGACAACAAGCCCTTGCCAGAGTCTGTATATAAAACGCTCAATTACCCGGAATTTCTGGAAATTGCTTCAGGTGCATCCGTTTTATTGAGTTTGCATACATGCCCGTGGGATCTTGAGGTTCAAGTATCTGAGTTTTTCAGCCTAAAAAAAATTCTATCCGATTTTAATACCTGGGAGCCGGACGCTCATTTTGACCTCATCTATATGGATGCATTTTCGCCTAATGACCAACCCGAACTCTGGGAATCAAAGTCTCTTGAGAAATTTTTTCACATGCTTGAACCCGGAGGACTGTTGTGCACCTATTGTGCAAAAGGGATATTTAAAAGGCGTTTGCGCGAGATTGGTTTTAAAGTTGTTTGTTATCCGGGGCCTTTTCGAAAAAGAGAGATGACCTGTGCATATAAATAAGATGCTCGTGTTTTTAAAATATCTTTGCTGGTAAAATCTAAATTATGGCTTTTGAAAATTTATTGGGAGTTGGTTCGAGAGTGAAGCATCCTGCTTTTGGAGATGGCGTAGTAATCCACATCGATGTTGCTGCCTATAAAGTTTGTTTTATGCAATTTGGTATCAAGCTGGTTGGAAAAGATTATCAGCAGTTGGAAATTGTCGAGAGGATTGAACCCGAAGAAGCGGTGACATTTAACGAAGCCGAAAAATCACTGGCTAAAATTTTGAGGGCCTGGTCTGATATCACAGAGGTGGTTCCTCTGGGGGATAAGTGGAAAAATGGGACGATGATTCTCAAGCCCGGCGAATCAGGTTTGAAAGATAAAGAAATTCCCATCGAACAATTTTTTCATAAAATCATCATGGTGCGCGACCGCTTACGTGTTATGGAACAGCGCATCAACAGCAGTAAGCTCGACGACGAAGACAAGGTAAATTTACAACAATACATTACGCGTATTTATGGTAGCCTGACTACTTTCAATGTGCTCTTCAGAAATAAGGAGCAATATTTTGTTGGAGAAAAATCAGATGCTTAATTCCATTTACTTTTTGCGAAAAGCACATATGAAAATGATGAATTTTCAAAATGGATTTCGGTTCATTATTTTATATTTCTGTTGCATGACCTTATGGGGATGTGTCAATATTCCTAACCGATATGAAGAGATTGCTCCCGGCCCCTGGAGGGGTTTGTTGTTCATCAATCAACACAAAGAACTCATCGTTACCGAAGGTCGGAAAAAAGATGTGAAACGCGACGTCGATTATGAATCCAAATCAAATTTTGTGGCTTTCAATTTTGAAATTTCCAGTCGCGCAGATGGCAAGCAAATTTTCACGGTCATCAACGGAGAGGAGCGAATGGAGTTTGACGAAATCTATTTTGGAAGGGATATTCGAACCGGTGACGACACATTTTACATCAAATTAAGCCCATACGATGCTTGTTTAAAAGGCATTGTGGAAGGCGATAAAATGAAGGGTTACTGGATGGTCCTGGACAAACCCAATTATTCCATGGAATTTGAAGCCCGGTACGGTTATACACATCGATTTAAAAAAAGCAGACCCGATTCCAATAGTATAAAAGTCCAGGGACAATATCAGGCACAATTTGGATTGGACACGGATAATCCATATCCCGCAGTTGGAGAATTCAAACAATCCGGTGACCGGGTGACCGGTACATTCAGAACGGAATCGGGAGATTTCAGATACCTCGACGGACAAGTAATTTCCGAAGAGTTGTGGTTGTCGACTTTTGATGGCGCGCATGCATTTCTTTTCCGGGCGCAAATTGAGGGAGATTCATTACATGGTATGTTTTACTCAGGAATCCATCATAAAACTCAGTGGTCTGCCCGAAGAGTCGAACAGGGGATTTTAATGCATGCCGATTCGATCAGCAAAGCCGTATCATCTGCACCCTTTTATTTTGGATTTGAAACTCCTGATGGTAAATTGCTTGATTTTCGGAACAAAGAATTTGAGAACAAGATCAAACTGGTGCAGGTCATGGGTTCCTGGTGTCCGAATTGTTTGGACGAAGCGGTTTTTTTCAAAGAATATTTTAGGGAGCATCCAAACGAACAAGTAGTCGTTGTGGGCTTGTCTTTTGAGCGCCATCAGGAAAGGGAAAAAGCCATGAAGCGGATTTCTGATTTTAAATCAAAACTTCAACTCCCTTATGATATTGCCCTTGGTGGCAGAGCCAACAGGGATTCAGCTGCAGCAGCTATTCCACAGATTTCCGGAGTGATGGCATTTCCAACCATGATCGTAGTCGACAAGGACAACCGAATCGTTAAAGTACATACGGGTTTCGACGGACCCGCGACATCGAAGTTCAGGGATTTTATTTTAGAGTTCGAAGCCATGTTATCCAAATACACAAGGAATGAATAAAACCGTATTGATCACTGGTGCCACTTCGGGTATTGGCAAAGCCACTGCTAAAGTTTTTGCTGAAAACGGCGCCGGACATCTCATTCTTTGCGGACGAAGGATGGAGCGACTCGAAGCACTGGAAGCTGAACTTTCAGATTATAAGCAGCTCAGAATTACCAGATCAAGTTTTGACATCCGGAATTACGCTGAGGTTGAAAAAAACTTACAATCGTTAGGTAACGAATTAGAATCAATTGATATCCTGATTAACAATGCCGGTTTGGCCAAAGGATTGGATCTCATCCATCAGGGCCAACTCAAGCACTGGGAGGAGATGATCGACACAAATCTAAAAGGTTTGTTGTACGTTACGCGTTTGGTTTCCCCGTTTATGGTTGCCAGAAATTCTGGCCACATCATCAATATCTGTTCGACTGCCGGGAAAGATGTTTATCCGAAGGGAAATGTGTACAGCGCCACAAAATTTGCGGTGGATGCTTTGACCAAAGCCATGCGGCAAGATCTCTACGGATACAACATCCGCGTAAGTCAGGTTGCTCCAGGCCATGTAGAGCAAACGGAATTTGCATTGACCCGTTTTGATGGGGATGCCGAGCGGTCAAAAATTTACGAAGATTTCAAGCCGCTCAACGCACGCGATGTTGCCGAGATCATTTATTTTATTTGCTCGCGACCTTCACATGTCAACATACAGGATGTATTAGTCATGTGCGCTCAGCAGGCTTCGGCGAGTCTGATTCATCGTTCAGGGAGAAGCTAAATATTTGAATAGGGTAATCAAAGAAAATGGATTTGTACTTCAATCATTGATGGTTACTACTAATTTTGAATTATACAATTCCTCCGCCAATCTGATTCATCGAGGGAGTTTTACTGGATTAGAGTGCCGATATAGATCCGAATTGCCTTCTGGATTATATTTTATACGTTATCAAAATAATGATGGGAATTATTCCTATCTTAAGTCCCGATCTATGTTTCCAAACCCAGTCCAGTGCGAAACCGGCTTATGCATCCATGTTGAATATTTCGCGTTCTGTATAAGCCGGACAAGTCATTATACAACTATGAACTCTGATCAAAAAAACAATTTTAAAAAAGAAATATTGTTCGTCCGGGAAGAATACAATTCAAGGCTGGAGAAATGGAATGATGTCAGTATTTTCTGTTTTTTATTTCGTCGATTTCTGCGGATTGATTCAGAAGTTCAATAATGATTCTTTCGTTAATATCAGCTTCAGTTAAAATGTTTTTGATATGTACTTCTTTGCGGTTTCCTTTTTGTAAATAAGAATTAGGAGGTAACAGGTAGCCGAGTGGGAATCCCAAATCAACTCCGGATTTTACTGTTTTGCCCCAGGGCACTGCTCCCGGCCAGATAAATGCGATCCTGCTGTTCAGAAAATAAAAAGGAACGTTGTAGGAGAGTTTTTCTTTGACATGTGGCAGCGTTTCAAAAATGATCTCGCGAAGTCTTTCAGTTAAAATTCGCTGGTCTTCAGTCAGAAAATTCAATAAATCATCCAAGGATTTAAATTGAAGATTCTGATATTTCACAAACTTTATAGTTTTACAAAGCTCAATGCATCCACAACTCCGTGAATCTTCAAAAAATACACCCCGGTAGTTAGCTGACTGATGTCTATCCGGGCGTTGCGGATATCGGAGAACTTACCATCCCTTATATTTAAGCCAATGCTGTTTACGATCGCGTAATTTACGGGAAATGGGTAATTGACAACAGATTTCAGCTCGAGGTAATCTGTCGCGGGGTTAGGACTTAGCATAAAAAAATCAGACGCTGTGAAATGCTTCGTTGATACCACGGGTTTCAAAATCGAAGCCAGCGGAAAACTCATGATTGATTTTCCATAAGTACCGGCGATTAAGGTCTGCTGATGGTCATTGATTTCTAAATCATACACTTCTATGAATGGCAAATTATCCCCAACCCGTTTCCATTCTTTACCGCCATCCAGGGTGGCATAAACTCCCAAATGATTTCCAATAAACAATACCGAATCTCCCCTTCCCGGATATACCAAAATATCGTAAACAGGCATATCGGGCAAGTTTCCCTGAATGCTGGTCCAGCTTTGTCCGTCGTCTGTTGATTTATAAACGTAGGTTTTAAAATCATCTCCGCGGTGCCCACTTAGTGTTGCAAAAAAATGGGTTTTATTGGTGTATGCGCATTTGACAGAAGAAATGTATGCCAGAGGAAGATTTGAAGAAATATTTTGCCAATTGCTGTTAAAATTATTGGTGCGCCATACATTTCCATTGATGGTACCTGCAATAATCACTTTGGGATCTATTGGTGATTCGTCAAGGCTGGTAATACTGGGAGTTGATCTTGCCGGATACCTTCCATTTGCAACCAGATTCGGACTGATCGCATACCAGTTTGCAGCCGTATCGCTTTCATTGGCATACACTGCGGTTGAACCGGCCAGTAACTTGTCGTGGTTGTGTTTGGAGATCGCATATGGAAAATCCCAATTCCTGGTTCCGGAAATTCCTCTTGTGAATGATCTCCAGTTGCCGTTGTAATATTGCCAAATGTTGCCATTTTGGTATTCTGCATAATAGATATCGGGGTTTCCGGGTTTAAATGCCATTTGGAATCCATCACCACCAAAGATGCGTTCCCAATCGTCTATATTGAATTGGTTGCCACCTGTAGATCCATTATCCTGCAACCCTCCATAATACAATTCAGGTTGGTTTGGATTATAAGCAACTCTATATATCTGATTGGTCGGAATATTTTCAATGTCTTCCCAGGAGTCATCTGCAGCTATATATTTGTATAGACCCCCGTCGGTTCCCAAAAGCATATTTCCATTGGACAAAAAAACCAGATCGTGTTTGTCGGCATGAACTTCATATCCAGACCACTCGGGTGCTGCTGGAAACCAGTTTTTTCCCCCATCCAGAGAGCGGAAGATATCGACTCCCATGACCAGCAAATCGTCAGGATCCTGAGGGTTTACAGCGATGTTTCGGAAATACCATCCGAAGCCTCCAAGTACGCCACATTCAAGACCTGATGTATCTGAAACCGCTTGTAAGTCGAACCAGGATTCACCTCCATCTTCCGATTTGTAAATGGCATACAGATGATTGGAGTTTGAACGGTTGCAGGAGTAGGTGCGCACATATCTCGCATACAGGATGTCGGGATTGCTCTCAGCTATAGCTATGGCAATTCTTCCGTTGATGCTGTCGCTGGGTAAACCTTTGCTTAGTTTTTTCCAATTCAAACCACCGTCGGTTGTTTTAAAAATTTGCCCGTCGGGCCCGGTTGTAAAAGACCGGTTGTGCATTCCTAATTTATTCCAGCTGACTGCAAAAAGCACATCGGGTTGTCGGGGATCCATGGCAATATCTGTAATGCCACATGAATCATTCAGATATAGAATTTTATTCCATGTTTTTCCACCATCTACAGACTTGTATAATCCTCTGTGTTCGTTTTTACCATAACTGTAACCCAGAGATGCGGCATAGATGATTTGCGAGTTGAGTGGATGGATTGCCATTTCTGAGATCACGCGAGTTTCTCTTAATCCACTGTAAGTCCAGTTCAACCCAAGATCAGTGCTCTTATAAATTCCGGCGCCTTGTCCGCAGTAAAATCCACCGCTATGATCCCCGGTGGCAATGTAAACAGTGTTTGGATTCGTCGGATCGAAAATAATATCGCTTATGTACAAACTGGATTGTTCGTCAAATACAGGAATCCAGCGGTCTCCTCCGTCTAAGGTCCGGTACGCACCACCGTGAGAGAACCCAATAAAAATTATTTGTTCATTCGAAGGATGCACGGCGATCGTATTTACGCGCCCTCCCAAATTGCCCGGACCCTGCGTTGTCCAGTTACCGGGAAAACTGACATTTGGATTTCTGTAAATATATTTTTGACGGCGAAATTCCTGGATTTCATTTTCCCGTTTTTGTAAAAAAGCTTCATCCGGAATACCAGATTTATCAATCAAATGCAAATCATCAGGAGGCACATTGATGAAATTGTTTTCTGAAATGTCTAAAGTAGGATTCAGGATCAACGCGCCTGCTGCTATCAAGGTCACTGCACTGGCAAATAGAATAGCTTTCATATAAGGATTGCGGGTTAGGTATTTAAAAAATCTTTTGATTGAGTGGCTTCGGAAGGCTTCATTCTACCGCTGTGTACCAGTCTCATTTCTCGGCGTACCACAGCTTCGTCGTAAAGTTTTTTCTCGGATTCTGTTTCAGGGAGCACATGAGGAATGTTTTTTGGACGCTTCGTGCGCTCGTCCAGTGCGACAAAGGTAAAAAAGGCCTGATTCGATTTTCTGGTTTGACTTTGAAGCACACCTCTGGTAAATACCTCGATGTAGACTTCGACAGAAGTATGAAATGCCCGGGTGACATAAGCTTTGATATTGACGACATCTCCCAGGTGAATGGGTTCGTGAAAGGTCAAATGATCGACCGAAACCGTCACTACGTGAGAATCACAATGTTTGGCGGCACAAATGCCTGAGGCAATATCCATCCACCGCATGAGATTCCCGCCCATGAGATTTCCAAGAATGTTGGTGTCATTCGGCATGACCAATTCGTTCATTTCAATAAAAGATTCCGAAACTTTTTTGCTGATTTCTGACATGATCAAATATGGAGTTCAAATGTATTTAAAAAATGATGAATAAATTTTGATTTAACTTCTTCCAAAGAGACTTCATACCCGAGTTCCCGATGGAGTGAAGTAACGGGTTTTTCTACCGGGTTGATTCCGCAAGGGACGATATACTTAAAATAATCGAGATTGGTATTGATGTTAAAAGCCAGTCCGTGAAGACTCACCCACCTGCTTAAATGAACACCAATTGCGCAAATCTTTCTGGGCTTTGATGTATTCCTGTCGAGCCAAACACCGGTAAGGCCATCTATTCTCTCCGCTTCAATTTTGTAGTCGGCTAAAACCTTGATTACGACCGCCTCCAGCGAACGAACATATTTATGGACATCTGTAAATAGTTTTTCGAGGTCCAAAATAGGATAGGCTACGAGTTGTCCGGGTCCGTGGTAGGTAATATCCCCTCCCCTGTTGATCTGGTGAAATTCGGCCTGAATTTCATCCATTTTATCGAGTGGTTGAAGCAAATGCTCGGCTTGACCTGATTTTCCAAGCGTGAAGACATGAGGATGTTCACAGAGGATCAATGTATGCGAAGAAAAAGCAATGCCTGACCGTTTTTCTTCTATGAGTTGTTGGTGGATCTCCGTTTGGAGCTTCCAGGCTTCCGGATAGGCTTGAAGACCCAGATCCAGAATTCTAATTTTTTTTGTTAAATTCCTTTGATTATCAACCAAATGACTATAAATTTGATTTAAAATTTGAGAATGCGCACAAAAATAACACTCCTGAGTTTGATGACAGTATTCTGTATATCAAACCTGGCTTCCCAGCTGGCACCTGATTTTACGGTCACCGATTTCAACCAAAAAACCCACAAGCTGTATGCAGATTACCTCGATAAAGACAAAGTTGTCGTCATAAAGTTTTTCTTTGTCGGATGTCCGCCTTGTGCCAGTGTAGCTCCTTACGTTCAAAGCGCCTATACGCGGGCCGGATCGGGTTCTGGCAACGTCGAATTTTTTCAGATCACGACCTTGAGCTCAGATAAAAATGCAACGGTTAAATCCTACCACCAGTCGAAGGGACTTACTTTTCCCGGAATTGGTTCGGATGGAAATTCAGCACAGGCTCTGGCTCCCTATAAAAGCGGAACTTTTGGAACCTGGTATGGGACTCCTACTTTTGTAGTGATCGCCCCAAATGGAGAAGTGGATTACAATGTGAACATGAGTGCCGGCAATCCTTACGGTTTGGATACTGCCATTGCCAGGGCGTTCAGAAAAGTGAATAATGGCGGCGGCGGTGGCGGCGGCATGGAATGCGAAGACAGCTTCACGGTGAAAACGATAACACAGCTCCAGCCCGACGGCTATTATATAGTCGATTATCAAGGTGGAAATCCCACACAAACACTGGATTCAGGTTTGTATTATTGCCAGTTTCCGTTGCCGCAAAATTTGGACGAAGTTTTTGTGTTGCCCTATATCAATAAAAAAGATAGTTCACTCAATGGGATCACAACGGGTGATATCGTAAGAATTCAAAGACACATTCTTGGCCTGGAAGCTTTGAACAATTTGCAACTACGCTGTGCGGATGTCAACAATTCCGGTTCTGTTACTGCAGCCGATGTTTCCGAGATCCGGAAATTAGTTTTAGGAGTGACAAGCAAGTTTAGCAGGCTGACAGAATCATTTGCTATTGCCCATAATCCAAAATCCAAAAATTATTGGGATTATGATAACAAAGTGTTGGTGCGTGATCTGATCAACAAAACAAAAACCAATGAATTTGGTGTATGCAAATTTGGAGATGTATCAGGTGCATTGCTCTTGAAAGAAGATATTTTTGAAAACAGAGCACAACGGATTCAGTCGGCCACGGTTTCCGAAGAAATGATTAGTCCTTTGCTTTGGTCCTACACCATAGCGCTAAGAGATTTTAATCAACTGGAAGCATTTCAGTTTGGTTTGAAATTTCCTGTGGATGAGCTCGTTCAGCTGGAATTGTGCGATGCTTTATCCAACTGGTCTTATGATTATGCGATAGATCGTCGCAACTCCTATTTTAAAGTATCAGCGATTTCAGATTTGAAAGAAAACAGCAATCCTGCCACCTATGTTCTCAAATTAAAAACCCGCTCTAAGGTGAATTTGAAGGAACTTGAAGCGCAGGAATTTTTACCGGAATTCATTTACAAATCCGGAGCCACAGCAAATGATTTCAAGTTGCAGTATGAAGACAGTCCATCAAGACTAGTATTGGTTTATCAACAATATTCGACAAACAGTCTGATTATAGAAAGTACCGGATCTTTATCCAGATTGGAATTATTCGATCTCAATGGCAGGGTTCTGTATTCTGCAGCTTTGGATTCACTTACCCGTGTACATGTTGTCAGTGAAATTGATCAAATCATGCCAAAGGGTCCTGGATTCATAAGAATCTACGATGAAACGGGTAAAATGGAATGCAAAAGTTTTGTCAGAATCTAACACCCGTTAGTGATTGTAAAAAGTGCTCTACTTTTCAGTATTATTTAATTTTAACAGATTAAGAGGATTGGTTGTTAATTGCCGAATCTCATTTTGAGCAAACCAGGCCGTTTGATCGTAAAATAAAGGGATGACAGGGGCCTCATCAATCAGAATATTGTCGAGTTGCTGATACAACGCTCTCCTTTTCAGTGGATCCATTTGCAATATCGCTTTTTCGTATAAAGCATTGAATTCCGGATTATCGAATCGGGTATAATTAGGAGGTGCTGAATTCTTTCCATAAAACACTGTAAGAAATGATTCCTCATCCGGGTAATCTGCAATCCACGAAGCTCTGAATAAAGACACCTCCCCTGCTCTCATTTGTTCGCGGAGGCTGGCGGTTTCGACCAGATCAATCTGTACCCGAAGTCCGATTTCTTCCCATTGTTTTGCAATGAAAGTCATCAGATCGACATAATCTTTATTTGTACTGATTACCAAAACAGGCAGTTTTTGGGTGTCGTCATATCCGCAAGCACTCAGCAACTTTCTGGCTTTCTCCGGATCGTAATGATACCCCCTGTTTATTGTGGGGTCAAAAGACGGCAAGCCTTTTGGAATGAATCCGGCTTCCGCAGGAGTGCCCATTCCATATCTGAAATTAGCGACCAGTTTTTTCCGGTCGATCGCATAATTTAAAGCCTGTCTGAACATTTTTTGCTTCAAAGGATGAGCGGCATCCAGCCGGCTTGTGTGAATGCCAATGTATTCTGTATTGAGGTAATCTCCTTTGAGCAATTGAAATTTTTCCAACTGGTCCGGTCTCAACTCACCTGATTTTTGCAGCAACTGATGTGCAAAACCACTATGAATACCAGAAAAAAAATCGATTTGCTTTTTCAGAAATTCAAGGTAGGCTGTATTCCGGTCCTCTATAAAGGAAATTCGGATCCCATCGAGCTTGGCAGCAGGTCCAAAGTAATCCTCATTTCTTTCGAGAAACAGGCCTTTTCGCCCCATCCATTTTCGCAGCTTAAAAGCTTGTGTCCCTACCGGATTTTTTGAAAACTGTGCATTGTAATAGGCTACGGCTTCGGGTGGATATACGCTGCAATACGCGGAAGTAAGCAACTGCAGCATTGGAGAAAAGGGTCTCAACAAACGAATTTCAAATATGCTGTCATTAGGTGCAGTGAAAGCAGTCGAATCTGCAACTTTGTCTTTAAATATCCAGGAACCGGGAGCGCTGAGTTGTGGATCCAGCAGTCTTTTGAAACTAAATGCCACATCCGATGCTTTTACAGGTCGAGTTTGTTCAGGTCCAAAACATGAATCCTTATGGTAAGTTACATGTGGTCGCAAGACAAAGCGGTACAAATTGCCGTTTTCTAAGATCTGCCAGGATGTAGCCAGCTCCGGAATGATATTCATGGAATCATCCAGATCAACCAGCTGGTTATACAGGTGTTCAATGGCCCAAATATTGTTTTGTGATTTGGCAAAAGCGGGATCCAATGAATTGATGAGATTGGGCTGGTTGTAATGAAACACCCTGGGTTTATTCTGACCTGAGCTGTTATTTTTTTTACATGCAGTAATAATGAAAGCCGAACACATCAGAAACCAAATCAAACGCCACCCGGATGTTGCGGATAAAAATTTAAACAGAGATGTTTTGAAAAAACTCATTTTCACTACTGGCGGCTAAAATAAGGGGCAAGAGCTGAATGAATCGCACCTTTTCTTCAAATCATTCGTGGCTTAAGCTTTTGTTCAATATTCCTCATGAGAATTGCCGTAGGTTTGCAGTAAATTTTTTAGATGAGATTGCATTATTACGGACACTCTTGTTTCTCTGTTGAACTGAAAGGTAAAAAGCTGCTTTTCGATCCGTTTATTTCAGGCAATCCGCTGACTCAACAGGTCCAACTTGAATCGATAAAAGCAGATTACATCTTGATTTCACATGGGCATGGAGACCACATGGCCGATGCTGAAGTTATTGCAAAAAATAATAATGCGTTGATTATCAGTACTTTTGAAATAGTAAGCTGGTTTGAAAGCAGAGGAATTAAGGGAATCCCCATGAATACAGGAGGACAGACCAGGCTTGATTTTGGCAATGTAAAATTGGTCAATGCAATTCATTCCAGTCTTTTGCCCGATGGCTCTTATGGGGCCAACCCGGTTGGATTTTGCATCCATAATGAAGAAACCAGTTTTTATTTTGCAGGGGATACGGCTTTGACGATGGATATGCAACTCATACCCATGACTTGTCCACCTTTAAAATTTGCAATTTTACCAATAGGCGATCATTTTACCATGGGTTATAAAGATGCTTTGATTGCCAGCGATTTCATTCAATGTGATCAAATCGTAGGCTGTCATTTCAATACCTTCCCACCAATCCAGATCGATGCTGCTCAGGTAAGAGCCGCTTTTCATGAGAAAGGGAAAACAATCACATTGCCTGAAATAAACCAAGCCGTCAATTTACATGGGTAAAATTGTTGCCATAGCAAATCAAAAAGGAGGAGTAGGAAAAACTACGACAGCCATCAACCTGGCATCCTGCATCGCTATTTTAGAACACAAAGTTTTATTAGTAGATGCGGATCCGCAATCAAACAGTACTTCGGGTACGGGTTTGGTGGTCGAATCCGGCCAGTACAGCCTCTACGATTGCATGATCAATGAGGTCCCTGCTGAAGAAGCCATCGTGGAAAGCGATACGCCCAACCTCTATATACTTCCGTCCACGATAGATCTGGTAGGAGCGGATATCGAATTGGTAAATATGCCAAATCGCGAAAAAGTACTCAAGAAAGTTCTCGATCCGATAAAACAGGATTACGATTTTATTTTTATCGATTGTCTGCCGTCCCTTGGTCTGATTACCATCAACGCTCTTGCGGCTGCAGATTCTGTCATTGTGCCTGTGCAATGTGAGTTGTTTGCTCTGGAAGGATTATCGAAAATAAAAAATACAATTGATCTCGTGAAAAGCGTTCTCAATCCAAAGCTCGAAATCGAAGGAGTGCTTCTGAGTATGTACGACAAACGTTTGAGACTGTCTACCATGGTCATAGAAGATATCAGATCAAATATACACTTGCCTGTTTTCGAAACCATCATTCACAGGAATTCAAAAATATCTGAAGCACCCTTAGCCAAAAAACCGGTCGTCTTGTACGATGCGGCAAGCAAGGGCAGCCATAACTTTCTGAACCTTGCCGATGAATTTATGAGAAAAAACACAACCGTCAACCATGAAACAAAAAAATGAGCTGGGAAAAGGATTGAGGGCCTTGTTGTCGACAATCAATTCGGATGCTACGGTCCCTGTAGATATTACTGAAAATACCAAAGTAAATAAAGTAAGTCTGATTTCAGTCGATAAAATTTATGCCAACAAGCAACAACCCAGACATGTCTTTGACGAAGAGTTGATTCAGGAACTTGCAGAATCCATTAAGACCTATGGGATTATTCAACCATTGACGGTCAGGCAAACCGGAGACGATCGTTTCCAGATCATCAGCGGGGAGCGGAGATTTAAAGCTTCACAATTGGCAGGCCTTCGCGAAGTGCCCGTGTATATCAGGCATGCGAACGACAACGAGATGCTCGAAATGGCACTTGTAGAAAATATTCAAAGGGAGGATCTCAATCCTGTCGAAATCGCAATTTCCTACCAGCGCCTTTCCGATGAATGTGGATACACACAGGAACAATTGGCTGAACGCGTCGGAAAGAAAAGAAGTACCATCAGTAATTACGTACGGCTTTTGAAATTGCCTGTAGAAGTTCAAACGGCCCTGAAAGCAAAGACGATAACGATGGGACATGCGCGAGTCATTGCAGGGGTAGATGACCTCCTTATGCAGATGCAGCTGTTTAAAGATATCCAAAAAAGCGAAATGTCTGTGCGCGATGCCGAAAAGACATTGCAAAACTATCAGCGGTCTAAAGCTCGCAAACCGGTAAAACCTTCTGCGCGAAGCATTGATCAAACGATTGAAGTGTTGGAGAAAAAAATGAGCATGTTTTTTGGATACAAAGTTCAAATTCAACGAAAAGAAAGCGGAGAAGGCCAGATTGTAATTAAGTTCAAGAATGATCATCAGCTGAATGAAATACTGGATCGCATTGATGAGTAAAAATTATCTGATCAGGTTTTACTGTATCCTTTTGAGCTCTATTGGGCTGGCTCCACTCGCCATAAGTCAGGAAAAGAAAGATAGTGTTGAAGCTCCGAAGCAATCTTCAGGGAGTGTTTTTTCTGTAATGTTTAAAGGCAAACCTGGAAAAGCGCTTACTTATTCGCTGCTTTTACCGGGAGCCGGCCAGGTATACAACAAAAAATATTGGAAGCTACCCATTGTCTATGCAGGTCTCGGAAGTATGATTTACTTCATACAATTCAATAGCAAAGAATTCAACCGATACGACAAGGCTTTAAGGGAGCGAGTGGATCATCCTATGGATCCTCAGGATGAATTTGTTGGAGTTCTTTCTGTTTCCGGTATAGACAGTTATCGGAAATTTTACGACCGCAACCTGCAGTTGAGTTATATCGGCCTGGGGATTGTTTATTTACTTACGGGAATTGATGCGTACGTCGATGCACATCTCAGTGAGTTTGATGTATCAGAAGATTTAAGCATTCAGTTGAATCCAGAATTTTCGGGGTCTGGTGGGCAAATTGTTTTGCAATTGCGATTCTGATTACAAGCTACATCCAGCCCAGCAATTTTGCAAATTTCAACATTTCTGTCTGGTTATTGATTTTCATTTTTCCTGTAAGTATGGCCATCATCGGATTGAGTTCTCCTTTGAAAACTTTTTTCAGATCACCGGCATCCGCCTTAATCGTGCATTTCGATTCTCCCTGAAGTCCTTCGCTGCAAGTCATCGTTCCATTTGCAACAGCTACAGTTACCACACCTCCGCCTTCGCCCGAAAGATCGAAATGAAAGCAAGTTGACATGCCGTCCAGCGCTTTGGTGTTTATTTTTTCAGGGAGGTTAAGAAGGAATTCTTTTGTTGTCATGTAAGCAAATTATTTATTCAGAACGCGACTGATAACAATTATTGTTTGGATCCACATCGGCCATCTTGCTGTCTGCATTGATGCAAAGCTTATGGATATCTTCGAGGTTCAGTTTGAGTTCAAACTCATAGTAAGGTTGAACCCAGGACCAAGCCGGTAATTTCTGTACAGATTTGGTGCCAAAATCCTTACAAGACCGCATCAAATTCAAAGGGATGTAAAATTGCTCAAAATCTCCGTTCGCCTTATTCAGTCGAATTTCTACAGGCATAGGGAATTCCCCCAATCTTACCAGCCGGCAAATCACTTTGTTGTCTTTCTGATAAACGGAATCCACGCCGTAATCCATCTGTTTCGTGGTCTCTACAAAATATTTCTGGAACCAATCCAGTTGAATTCCACTTGCCTTTTCCATGACTCTGAAAAAATCAGCAGGTTCAGGATGTTTAAATTTCCAATCCCGATAATAATTTAACATGCCTTGATCGAAAGCAGCATCGCCAACGATATAATTCAGCTGGTCGAGGCATAAGGCTCCTTTGCTGTAAGCGCCCATTCCATAAGCTCTGTTGGTCCTGAAATGATCCGAGTGTGTGGTGAGCGATTCTTCAATACCGGTTTGCGAAAAAGCAGCAAAATTTTTTCTGTTGTCCAGATGTGGATCAAGACTTGGATCTCCGGGAATCAGCTTTAATGATTTCAGGTGGTTCATGGTCTCTTCTTCAGCATATGAAGTAAACCCTTCATCCATCCAGGCATACAAACTTTCGTTGGTAGCGAGTACTCCCTGAAACCAGCTATGCATGAGTTCGTGAATGGTGACACCTACCAAACTGATTAAAGGTCTTTTGCCTGTTATTAATGTAGCCATGGGGTATTCCATGCCGCCATCTCCCCCCTGCACAACGGCATATTTGGGGTAAGTATAGCGTCCGTATTTACTTTCAATAAACTCCATAGCCTTATCTATGATGGGGGCAAGTTGTGACCACGACTCAGGATTTGATTTTTCCTTTACATAAAATAGTTCCAGTTGCATACCATTGGAACAGGTATGCGATTGATAGGTATAATCCGGATCGGCAGCCCAAACAAAATCGTGAACATTTTTCGCATGAATGATCCAGTTCACTTTGGATTCATTCGATTTTTGCCCGGGTTTCTGGCATTCGCCTTTTCCGGGATTTTGTAATACACCCGTAAATGCCAGGCAATATTTTTCATCTATCCGTATTTGAACTTTATAATCGGCGAATATTCCATAAAATTCTCTTGCGATGTAAGGATCAGTATGCCAGCCATGTTTGTCGTATTGACATAATTTAGGATACCATTGTGCCATGGAGTAGTCTATTCCTTCTTTGTTATTTCTTCCGCTTCTCCTGATTTGAACAGGTACTTGTGCAAGGTAGTTTAGATCGAGGACCAGACTATCTCCAGGGGGGCAAGAGCGATGCAATTTGGCCATTAACAAGGTACCGTCTACGATAAATTTTATATCGTTTCCTTTTTGTTTGATAGAATTGATTTTTATAAATCCGCTTTCTTCCTGAGTTAATTTCGAAATGCGGTGGCCAATTCTGGGGTCCGGATCAGGCAGTGTTCTGGAACGAATGTCCATATCGCTTCCCGGTTGAAATGCATTAAAATATAAATGAAAGAAAATTTCACCGAGTGTATCCGGACTGTTATTGTATAAAACAGTTTTTTGCCGCGCTTCATAGGTATGATTCTCTGAATTCATATTCAGGTCGATCTCATATGCGGCTTTCATTTGCCAATAAGAATTTTGAGCCTGCAAAGAATGGCAGGTAAAAAAAGAGACAATCGCCAGGATGAAAAATATCATTATTTGAAATTATTTATAAGCAACTTAAAACTTTGTAACTGTTTAAAAACAAAAAGTACGAAGCCTAAAACAAACGAACAGACTGCAAGTTGAAAAAATTCCGATGGAAATTCCAAATCTGCTGTTACAGGGAAGCCCAAGAAAGAAACGGGTGTAACTTGACTCAAAAGGATGGTAAAATTATGGCTTAAATGCATTCCTATGGGAATTTCAATTCCGTTGCCTAGAGCTGTGAACAAGCAGAGCAGAACAGATACCATAACGAAGTAAAAGTATTCGCTTATGCTGAATTCATGGCCAAAACTATGGACCACTGCAAATAAGCAACTGACTCCTAAAGTACTGATATAAATATTCCTGAAAATGGCCTGAAACTGTTGTAAGAGGTAGGCTCTGAAAAATAATTCCTCAAAAATCACCAGACTGCCCATAGATAAAAATGTTAACCCGAGCGAAAGGCCGTCAGGACTGATTGATTTATCTCCAGAAAAAGTCTTACAGAGCAGATAGTTGACCAATACAAGGCAGATTCCGTAGGTGATAAAACTTATTAAAAAGGAGTTAAAGCTAAATCGTTTTTCAGACAAGGTCCATTGACTGAATGTTAATTTGTTAACTTTTCTTACGAGCCATACCAGCCATACCGTGCAAATTGTGTAAAAGACAAATTGCTTAATTTCAGGAGATATAATTAGATGATTTCTTAAAAAAAGAAATTTTGAGATTTCGTAAATACAAATTTTTATAAAGAGGATTAATGGAATGAAAAGTACCAGGAGCAGGACCACTGGCACAGGTCCGGTAATACCGCTAACTGCCTGATTGATAAAGTGCCTGGAGGATGCCGGATTCACCGGGCAAAAGTATGAATTCCAGCAGTTTGAAGATCAGGCAAAAATGATGTAATTTTGTTTGTCGACAAATCTTTATATGAAGCATTCGTTATTATTGGCACTAGGTTTAGGTATAATACTGATTATCAGTAGGATAGTTCCCCATCCGCCAAATTTCACAGCGGGTTTGGCCAGTATTATTTTTGCTGCCCTGGTCTTGAGAAAATACCTGTATTGGGTTGTTCTCATTCTTGCGTTTTGGGTTTCCGATCTTGCAATCAATAATTTGATCTATCCAAAAACTGAATTTGTCTGGATTACTTCCGGCTTTATGTATCTGGTCTTAATTTACGGATTGATCTTTATTGTTTTGAAACAATTATCAAGCCGGATTCAAGAACCTTTAGCAATTCTCTTTGCTGCAATGGGTTCTTCTCTGATTTTCTTTTTTATGAGCAACCTTGCCGTTTGGCTGAGTACCAGCACGTATATGAAAGATTGGTCTGGATTTGTTTATTGTTACATTGCTGCGATTCCATTTTTTGGCAATGAAATCGCAGGAACCATCTTTTACAGTTCAGTATTTTTTACAGCGTATTGGCTGTTTGAAAAAAATACAAAAGTTTCTAAAATCGAAGCTTGATCGTATAAATTTAGCATTACAGACTAATGATGGAAGAGTCGGACTTTTACGAGGAAGACGGAAAAATTGTTTTTACAGAAGCATATCACCTCAAAAGAGGATATTGTTGCAATTCGGGTTGCAGGCATTGCCCGTTTAAACAACAAGAAGTTAAAAACCAGGGCGAATCGAATGAACCAAATTAGCTCGTTAAGCAATGATTTGGCTCAAGTATAGCAGCTTTTAGTTTTAGTAAGGTGTGATACAGTAAATTGTTATTTTAGGACTGCCAATATTCCTCACTCGAATGGTCAATTTTGGAAAGGTATCTTGAAAAAACAAAAAAGAAATCAGAAAGTCTGTTTAAATAAACAATGATCAAGGGATCTGCTTCATTTGAATGTGACAAACTCACTACCCTGCGTTCGGCCCTTCTGCATACTGTTCTGCAAATATGTGCCTGAGCTGATCGTAAACCTCCACCAGGTAAGACAAAATTTTGAAGCGGTTGGAGTTGGTTCTCCATCTCATCAATATAGCGTTCTAATTTTTTTTCATTATCGCCAAGGAGTTGCGGCAATTTAGTTTTTAATTCTTTGTCTGATGTCGCCAGATGAGATCCGATTACAAATAAATACGATTGGATATCTTTAAGCCTTTGTAACCACACAGCTTCTGTAATTTGTACAGTCAAAAGTCCCAAATGGGCATTGAGTTCGTCAACGGAACCATAAGCTTCTATCTGGATATCATCTTTAGAGATCCGAGTTCCACCAAATAAAGATGTAGAACCTGAGTCGCCTGTTTTTGTATATATTTTCATCAGTTTGTCATTTGATCAGATTCGACCATTCCATCCTTTAATCGAACAATCCGGTGGGCATGGTTTGCAATATCGTTTTCATGTGTGACCAAGATGATGGTATTTCCCATGGAATGAATGCGTTCCAGGATAGTCATGATTTCTTCACTGGTTTTTGAATCCAGGTTTCCGGTAGGTTCATCTGCAAGAATGATGGATGGATTGTTGACCAGCGCTCTTGCGATTGCTACTCTCTGTCGTTGACCGCCACTCAGTTCGTTTGGTTTATGCGACATCCTGTCGGCTAAACTCACAGCTTCGAGTTTTTCTTTGGCAATGAGCTCCCTGTCGTGTTTGGAATATCCCGCATAGACAAGGGGCATAGCCACGTTTTCCAATGCGGTCATTCTGGGCAGCAAATTAAAAGTCTGGAATACAAAGCCAATTTCTTTATTCCGGATTTCGGCCAGTTCATTATCATTCATGATCCCAACCGACTTTTGGTTGAGAATGTAAGTTCCAGATGTTGGACTGTCGAGGCATCCAATGATATTCATCAGAGTGGATTTTCCGCTTCCCGAGGGGCCCATCAGTGCTATAAACTCGTTTCTTTTGAACACAAGATCGATGTCTTTCAGTGCCTCAATGACCTCATCTCCCATCTTATAAATCTTGCAAATGTTCTCGAGTACGATCAGATTGCTCTCCATGTTCTTGCTTTCAGCGTAAAATTAAGGAATTCCAACAGGAACATCAGTCTTATTAGCCTATCTGTGGAGCCCGGCAGACAAGTGGCTCGTAATTTTCGATGAATCCCGTAAGTTTTTATATTTTGCATACTGATTCACACCGCCTTAGAATTATGAAGCATGTTGCAGTTGCAGGAAATATAGGTTGCGGAAAGACCAGTCTGTGCAAAGTGCTCGGGAAGCACTATCAGTGGGATATTCTCTATGAGGACACGACAACAAATCCTTATCTGAGTGATTTTTATTACGATATGACCCGTTGGTCCTTTAACCTTCAGGTTTATTTTCTCAATTCGAGATTCAGACAAATAGTAGATATTCAAAAAGGAGAAGGTACCGTAATTCAGGACCGTACAATTTATGAAGACGCCCATATTTTTGCGCCGAATCTTCACGAAATGGGCCTGATGTCAAAACGCGATTTTGACAATTATTTTTCACTTTTTGAGATCATGATGAGTACCATCAGGCCTCCCGACCTGATCATTTATTTAAAAGCCTCCATCCCTACCCTGGTCAATCATATTCAGATGCGTGGACGAACTTACGAAGGGAATATGAGCCTCGATTACTTGAAAAAACTAAACCAAAGGTATGATGACTGGATCGAAAGTTATGATCACAGTCCGAAGGTCATCATTCATACGGATCAATTGGATTTTATCAACAATACCGAACATCTCGGACAGGTCATTGAATCAGTCAATGCACATATTAACGGTCTTTTCTAAGTTCAGGGGCTGAAAAGAATAGAACGTATCTTTTTACGGATTAATGAAAAAACTTTCGCTCTTTAAAAATCCAGGCAATGACCAGACTTAAAAAAATGGATGTAAACATAACCAGATAAAAGGAAGCTCCGGAGTTACCAAATGAAAAAGGCATCGGCACATTCATCCCGAAGAAACTGGAAATCAAAGTTGGAACCATTAAAATAACGGTGATCACCGTAAGCCTGTTTACAAATTTGTTAAGATTATTGGATATGATAGAAGCATAGGCTTCCATGGTCCCGTTGAGAATGTTTGTATACAATTGTGCTACTTCCCTTGCCTGATTGTTATCGACAATAATGTCTTCAAATAACTCAGCATGATCTTCGTTATTTTTAATATTTAAAAAATCAGTGCGCTTCATTTTTAGTTTGAGAAGTTCATTGGCACTCAGTGAATTTACAAAGTAAACCAACGATTTTTCGATGCGTAGCAAACTTCTTAATTCTTCGGAACGGCTTGAATGATAGAGTTCCTGTTCGATCAGATTTCTGCGGAGATTTAATTTGCGAAGATCTTCCAAAAATAGACGAACGGTCTGTTCGAAAATCTGAAGAATAAATGAAGTTTCATTGCGGATCATAAAGCCTTTTACTTTATGGTCGAGAAATTTTTCGATAACCGGGCTTTCAACACTGCAGATGGTAATGAGTTTTCCCTGGCACAAAATGATACCAAGAGGAACGGTTATAAAAATCGGATCGTTTTCTTTTTCGGTATCGTTGAGCACAGGGGTGTTGATAATGATACTTCGGGCTTCGTCATATCTCTCGTAACGAGCTCTTTCTTCGATATCCAGGGGGTCAGTTAAAAAGTCAGATTCTATTCCTAAAGTTGCGGCAAACTCATCCAGCTCGCCGGGCATGAATGGTGGCGAAAGATTAATCCAGTAGGCCTTTTCTAAAGAATCGGTCTCCTGAAATGTTTGATCTCCGGAAGTATAAAAACGAATCATCCGATACTTTATCCTCTTGAACTGATTTCATGATGGTGGAAAACATATAACGCACAAAGGTAGCAAAAAGCAGACCAAAAGAAACTATTGACGTCTGCAAAGTTTTTTTAAATTAATGAAGGGATGACATTGGAGATTAATAAATTCGCAAACATGAATTTATACATCTTAATTTATAAATATGATAAATTTATCGAAATTTTAAAGTCTGCACGGGTCGAATAAAAGAGACCAGCCAGCTGGGAATAAGTAAACTTAGCAGGATCACTGCAAAGAAAATGAGATTAAGTAAAAGCACCGGCCAAATACTCAGATCTACAGGAGCATACGAAAGATAATAATCTGCTTCGCTCAACTTGATCAATTGATATTTTTTTTGAAATGCGATCAAACCAAAGCCAAAGAGATTGCCCAGAATTAAACTGCTTCCTATGATCTGGGCGGCATACCGAAGAAAAATTTTACGTTGATCCCAAAATGACATTCCAAGTACAGTAAGTATACCTATCATATGTGTTCGTTCCAGAATGAGGATCAATAATGTGGTACACATATTGATGATGCAAACACTGAGGATTAGAAACAGAATAAAAGCTTTGGTAATATCCTGCAGCGACAACCATTCGAATATTTGCGGAAATTTAAATCTGATGGTCTCAGAATACCAGGTATCTGGCAAGACCTCCTTGAATAATTTTCTGTTTACGGTTTCAGCTTCAAGTACATTGTTGCAAATGACTTCCAGCCCGCTGACATCTTCTGCTTGCAGTCCTAAAAGAGATTGCAACAGTTGGATATCTGCAAATGCAAATTTTTTATCGTATTCCCCAAGTCCGGTATTGTAGATCCCGGCGATTCTGACTTTTCTCTTGAGAACCTGGTCGTTCAGATAAAAGTGCAGGATCATACTTTGGCCTGTTTTAGCCTGTAAACGTTTGGCTGTTTCTTCAGAGAGTAATAAATCTCTGGATGGGGTTCCTGGTGTGATCTGAATGATGGAGCCGTCCACAAGAAATCGCTCAAAGAAATCCCATTGAAAATCGGTACCTACTCCTTTTACAAACAAACCTTCGGTGAATTCCTCGCGACTCAGGATCGTGGGATACAGGACAAATGATTGTACATGCTTGATCATGGGCGTCCCCGCGTCATCTAAGCAGGATGCTTTTATAGCATTTCTTATCGAGTCATTGACCTGGATCATAAAGGGATCCTGACTTTGACTGGATTGGATATCACTAATGTGGATGTGTCCCCAGAATCCGAAAACTTTGCTGGCTATTTCTTTTTGGAAACCGTTAAAGATACTCTGGGCAATGATCATGACGGCCAGGCTTAAAGTGGTTGCTATGACAGAAAGTCGAATGATAATGCGTGTAAAGGACTTTTTAAAACTACTGAAGGACCTCTTTGCAATAAAATTATAAACTTTCATAATGAGCAGTCAAACACAGCAGACTTGAATATCGCTTATTGGATTAATTTTGCAAACTTACAGAACTTCAGGTGTATGCAAGAGAAAGACTTTATTTCGGAATTGAGATGGCGCAATATGCTGCAGGATTATACGCCTGGATTGGAGGCCTATTTATCGGGTGGTATCAGAAGGGCTTACATCGGTTTTGATCCTACGGCCAGGTCTTTGGGAATTGGCAATTACGTACAGATCATGCTGCTGACACAGTTCCAGCGATGTGGGCACCAACCTGTTGTCGTTATGGGTGGGGCTACGGGACGTATTGGCGATCCATCGGGCAAAGACAAGGAGCGGGAATTAAAAAGTATGGAGGAGCTGGATGCGAATATAAAAGCACAGGAATCTCAATTGAGGCGTTTATTGAATTTTGAAGAGGGAAATAATAAAGCCCTGTGGGTTAATAATTATGACTTTTACAAAGACATGAATGTGTTGTCATTTTTACGGGATGTAGGTAAAAATATGACCATCAATTATATGATGTCGAAAGAATCTGTAAAAAAACGCCTGGAAACTGGAATTTCATTTACAGAATTTTCATACCAGTTGCTACAGGCTTATGATTTTTTATGCCTTTATCAACAACTGGATTGCAGATTGCAAATGGGAGGATCTGATCAATGGGGAAATATTACATCCGGTACCGAAATGATTGGAAAATGCGTGACTGATGCCAAAGCGTTTGCTCTAACCACTCCATTACTTACTAAAAGTGATGGGAAAAAATTTGGCAAAACGGAAGAAGGCAATGTGTTTCTGGACAAAGAATACACCAGCCCATATAAATTTTACCAGTTTTGGTTAAATTGCGATGATGCAGATTTAGCAAAGCTCTTTCGTTATTTCAGTTTAAAGTCTGAAGAAGAAATTCTTTCCAATGAAGAAAAATTCACTGACGATCCTAAAGCTTTAAAAGCGCTCTTAGCTGAAGAAATTACAGAGCGTATTCACGGTCAGGATGCACTTACCAGTGTACAGCAGGTCTCGGAGTTGTTGTTCAACAAGAATTGCTCTCATGAATTTATTAAAGGCTTATCGGAAGAATCTTTTAAACAATTGAAATCAGAGATCCCCTACTACCCTATGCCAAAGGAAATGAAATCATCTCAAGTTTCTGTTGTAAATTTAATGACTGAAAATACTGGAAGCCTTCCATCTAAATCAGAAGCAAGAAGAGCCATTCAGGCAAATGCGGTTTCTATAAATAAAATAAAAGTTAACAATCCTGATGATCTGGTGACAGACGAATCCTGGATCCTGGGTAAATACCTTCTTCTTGAAAATGGAAAGAAAAACAAGTTCATTGTTGAACTTATAGGATAATTCTATGCAGTTTGAGACAGGTACCGGTCGCCAAAAACAGATTTACCTGAATTCGCTATATGGAAGAAAAAATCTGTTGCCCCTGAATTTTTTTGATTTAGAAGACCTTTGCAGAAAATCGCTTCCCAAAAAATATTTTAACTACATCTACACAGGGGCGGGCAATAACCAGGGTGTAAAAAATAATACCGATGCGTTTCAGAATTACGAAATAATTCCCCGCTGGTGTAAAGGAGTCAAGGACGTTGATCTTTCCGTAAAATTAGGCAAGCAGACTTTTCCTTTTCCTGTAATGTTCGCTCCTGTTGGTGTTCTTGAACTTGCTCATAAAAATGCCGATGCAGAACTTGCAAAAGCTTCTTTAGCCAGTCATATTCCCATGATCGTGTCAAGTCAGTCATCCATTCCCATGGAAACCTGCTCGAAAATTTTGGACAATCAAGCCTGGTGGTTTCAATTATATTTTAGTCAATCCAGGGAACTTACGGAGAGTTTTGTCAAAAGGGCCGAAAACAATGGTGCTTCAGCCATCGTTTTGACATTGGATACGGTCATGTTGGGTTGGAGGAATCTGGATCTCGAATCGTGTTATCTTCCTTTTCTGGAAGGGAAAGGCATTGCTCAATATACAAGCGATCCCTGCTTTCAGAAGATGTTGGCTCCATTTGAATTAGAGATTCCTTCATCGGGAAAACCATCATGGGGTCATTTATACAAGTTGTTGCGGACGTATCCCGGGAATTTTTTTGAAAATATCCGAACCAGGAATCCTATGAAAGCCGTACAACTGTTTGTAAAAATATTTTCCAGGCCTGAATTGAATTGGGCGGACGTGAGATGGCTGCGCGAACGAACAAAAATACCGCTTTACCTTAAAGGAATCCTTCGCGAAGAAGATGCCAAACAAGCGTTGGCCTGTGGGTGCGACGGCATTATTGTATCCAACCATGGAGGCCGGCAGATCAACCACAACCGGGCAAGTTTACATTGTCTTTCAGGTATCAGGCGAATTGTTCCGGAAAACTTTCCGGTGTTATTCGACAGTGGAATACGATCCGGTACAGATATCTTTATTGCATTAGCATTGGGAGCATCTGCCGTGCTGATCGGAAGACCATATGTTTATGCACTCCATCTGAAAGGGATGGCAGGAGTCTGTGAATTGGCTGCAAATTATATTTCTGAGTTGAAAATTACCATGGGTCTGACAGGATGTGCTGCCATTGATCAAATTGCAGCTGCAAGCCTGGTTTCGGAGAAATACCGCTGAATATTATTCTTTTACTTGAGCATTTTTCACAAAGTGAAGAGAAACAGAATTCATACAATAACGCAAACCTGTTGGTAAAGGACCATCGTCAAATACATGGCCAAGATGTCCTTCGCAACGGGCACAAAGGATCTCTACCCTTTTCATTCCATAACTGTCGTCCGATTTTTCCAACACTACTTTTTTCTGAAGAGGTTTGGTAAAACTTGGCCAGCCGGTACCTGAATCAAATTTATCATCGGCATTAAACAAGGGTAAGCCACAGGCTTTGCAACAATATATGCCCGGATCATGAAGATCCCAATAAGATCCAGTAAAAGCACGTTCTGTGCCATGTTCGCGAAGAACATAATAGGCTTCCTTGCTTAATTCAGATTTCCAGATTTCACTGGATTTTACAATTTTTTCAATGGAAGCCGGAATTTGCAGTGTTGAAACCGTTGAATTTTCTGAACTTATATTTTCCCGGGAAGATTTCGTTTTTTGTTGACACGAAACCTGATTGATGAGCATTGCAAATAACAGAATAAGGTAGTTGAACTTCATAGTTTATTACTTTGTGTTTTAGAATTATTTATGTGCGAGATCGACAATTTTGCGAATCATGGCGATGATGGCCATAAATACAATAAATACGATACTTAAAACATAAATGATCCAGGAATGGCTGGCGGCTTCGGAAATTCCAATGCCGGTGATCAGACTGCTGAATCCACAAATGGCCGCTGCGAGCATGACATAAATGAGGATGGCATTGCGATAATAAATTAAGCGGTTTGATGCATTAAAGCAAAATATGCTGCTCAGAATGATGTAAAACAAGATCAAAGAACTGGCAAACCACCAGATATTAAGTGGATTTGAATTGATGATGCCGGTTTTTTCCAGCAATAACTCAACACCTGCAAAACAGATAAAGATGCCCATCGTTGCAAGTCCCAGAGTTTGTGGAGTTAAATAATATTTTTCAAGTTTTTTCATTGCGATTTGGTGTTTACCGGCACACCAAAGAGATCATATGAATCTGCTTTGGTGATTTCAATTTGTGCAAAATCCCCGACACGCAAGTAATTCCGGTTACTGGCTTCAATGTGTACTTCATTGTCTACTTCCGGACTGTCGAATTCGGTACGACCAATGTAGTGATTTTTTTCCTTTCGGTCTATGATTGTTTTGAATATTTTTCCGACTTTCTTTGTATTCAAGTCCAGGCTGATATGTTCCTGAATCTGCATTAGTGTTTGGGCACGCTCCTCTTTGAGTTCCTGGCTGTGCTTATCAACAAGGTCTCCGGCTTTGGTCTGATCTTCGTGTGAATAGGTAAATACACCGAATCGTTCAAACTTAAATTGCTCTACAAATTCGCACAATTCCCGAAAATCTTCTTCCGTTTCATCGGGATATCCAACGAGAAAAGTTGTACGAAGGTGAATGCCGGGATTGATTTTGCGAATGGAATTGATGAGTTCTATTGTTTCCGATTTGCTGATTTGTCTGCGCATACTCTTTAAAACATGGGTGGATATATGCTGTAAAGGCATGTCGAGATAATTACAGATCTTTTTTTCATCCTTCATGAGCTCGATGACCTCCAATGGAAAATGAGACGGGTAAGCGTAATGTAGCCGAATCCATTCGATACCTTCAACTTTGCATAGCTCCTTTAATAAATCTGGAAGTCTTCGTTTTTTATATAAATCCAATCCATAGTAACTCAATTCCTGTGCAATGAGAATCAGCTCCTTTACTCCTTTTGACGCGAGATTACCCGCCTGGCTGACTAATTTTTCTATCGGTACTGAAATGTGCGGCCCTCTCATCAACGGTATGGCACAAAAACTGCAGGTTCTGTTGCACCCTTCCGAAATTTTCAGATAAGCATAGTGTGAAGGAGTAGATAACAGGCGTTCGCCAATGAGTTCTTCTTTGAAATCAACTTGAAGTCTGTTTAGTAATGCGGGCATTTCAAGCGTACCAAAATATGCATCCACTTCCGGGATCTCTTCTTCCAGATTTTCTTTATAGCGTTGAGAAAGGCATCCCGTAACGTATAAGCTTTCTATTTTACCTTCGGTTTTTAGTTTTGCAAATTCCAATATGGTTTGAATAGATTCTTCTTTGGCACGTTCAATGAATCCACAGGTATTGATAATGACCGTCTGGGGGCCATAATGATCGCCATTATGTTGGACATCGTAGTCGTTATGCACGAGTTGGGTAATGATATTCTCAGAATCTACCCAATTTTTAGAACAACCCAAGGTTACCAGCTGGACTTTTTTCGGGGTATGTGATTTTGTTCGCAAAATATGTTTTGGCAAAGATAACAAAGCGGCAAAAAATATGTTTTATTGTCATGATTCCATGGAAAGACTTATTGAGTATTTGCCTGAGCATTATTGCTATACCGGTGTATTCGCAGATCGGTCTGCAGGTATTTGGATCGAATCATCTCTTTAATCCGGAAACAGGAACAAGGGCATTGCAGACGGAAGCACTCAAAGACGTTAATTTCGGATTGTCTTATGCTATTCAATTTAAAAAAGTTAGAATAGAACTGCATCCTGGTTTAAGTGTGGGTTATGGAGGAGGAGAATTTCTCAACTCTGATTTAAATTTTAATCAATTTACGGCCAAAGTCCTGTTGCCAATGACCATTTACCCTTTCGACTTATCGAGTGATTGCAATTGTCCTACATTTAATAAACAAGGTGAGGTTTTTGAAAAAGGCCTGCATTTCATTGTGCAGCCGGGAATTGGCCATGCCTGGAGAACAGTGGATGAATTAGACAAACCGGAAAATTCTAAAACGTCTGAGGCGGAAATTGGCCTGGGAATTGGATTTGATTTTGGATTGAACCGGCATTCAACCTTGAATTTTTATGCCTTGTTGGCACAACATTTAAATGGTAAATATTCCATTTCTGAGGATCAGAAAAGCTGGATTAAATCATCTTCACATTTGAGTTTTCAACTCGGATTGCGTTACCTGTGGTATTCAAAACGCAGGCGGTAAATCACAGAAGTCGTTCGCAAAATTGCCAGCAAACTATGCCGGCTGCTACACTTACATTCAAACTGTGTTTGACTCCAAATTGCGGTATTTCAATAAAATCATCTAAAATGTCGAGCACTTCCTGTTGAATGCCATGGACTTCATGGCCGAGAACGATGACGTATTTCTGGGTTTTTTCGATTTTGTATTGATGTAGGAATTCCGAATGCAGTGTTTGTTCTATTCCAACCAAACGATACCCCTTTTGTTTGAGGGACCCCAAGGCTTCATTCAGATCGGAAACCGATTCCCAGGCGACGTGATTTTGAGCTCCCAAAGCTGTTTTTAAAATTTCCTGATGAGGAGGTACTACACAATGTGGACCTAATATTATCGATTCGAGGCAGAAGGCATCCGCAATTCTGAACAGCGAACCGATGTTATGGCCGGATCTGATGTTGTCTGCACAAAGGATAACCGGAAGTTTCTTGCTTTGAATAAATTCCTCACTTGTGAGCCTGTTCAATTCTGACAGCTCTTTTTTTCTTGCCAATTCAGTTATTTTTTAACTTTTTTCTGAATACAAGCTTTAATAAAGCCAATAAATAGTGGGTGTGGAGACTCAACCGTGCTCTTCAGCTCCGGATGAAACTGAACTCCCAAAAACCAGGGGTGATCTTTTAATTCGACAATTTCAACAAGTCCCTGTTCAGGGTTGATTCCGGTAGGGATCAATCCGCTGTTTTGCGCTAGCTCCAGATACTGGTTGTTGAATTCATATCGATGCCTGTGTCTTTCGGAGATCAGCTCGGTTTTGTAACATTTCTTAGCCAGGGATTTGTCTGCAATCTTGCATGCATAGGCCCCAAGCCGCATAGTACCGCCTTTGTTTCTGACTTTTTTCTGTGTTTCCATCATGTCAATTACGGGATTGGCGGAGGTTGGCCTGACTTCAGTTGAAGCTGCATCCGCGAGTCCAACAACATTTCGGAAGAATTCGACCACAGCGCATTGCATTCCCAGGCAGATACCAAAAAATGGTATTTGATTGGTGCGCGCATATTGAATGGCTCTGATCTTTCCTTCGATTCCTCTTTCTCCAAAACCCGGTGCGACTAAAATCCCATCCAGATCGCGAAGCATTTGATGGACATCCTCATCGGTATGCAAGTCTTCTGAATGAATGGGTACGACCTTGACCTTGCATTCGTTATGCGCTCCGGCATGTACAAACGCCTCGTGAATGGATTTGTAGGCATCAGGCAACTCATTGTATTTCCCGATCAATCCTATGGTTACCGATTCGCTGGGGTTTTTCAAATGACCTAAAAACTTTTTCCAGTTTTTGAGATCGGGTTCCGCTTTTATTGGAAGGTTAAGTTTTTCAAGGACCCGAATATCCAGTTTTTCCTTCAACATGAGCAATGGAACATCGTAGATGGTGTCTGCATCCATCGCTTCAATCACGTTCTCCCGCCTTAGATTGCAGAATAGTGCAAGCTTAGCCCTGATGTCATCGGTAATGGGCCTTTCTGTGCGACATACCAGAATATCGGGTTGAATCCCTGCTTCCAGCAATTCTTTCACAGAATGCTGACTTGGCTTTGTTTTTAATTCTTTTGCGGCAGCCAGATAAGGGATCAGCGTAAGGTGGATGGTAACCACATTTTGTGCTCCTACATCCATCCGGAATTGCCTTAGGGCTTCGAGATAAGGCAGCGATTCGATATCTCCTACGGTACCGCCCAATTCAGTAATAACCAGTTGGTATCCCGAATCCCCTAAAAGAGCTATACGACGTTTGATCTCGTCTGTTATATGGGGAATGACCTGGACTGTTTTTCCAAGATAATCCCCTTTTCGTTCTTTATCGATAACTGTTTGATAAATTCTTCCTGTGGTGATGTTGTTTGAACGGGAAGTTGGTTTATTTAAAAACCTTTCGTAATGACCAAGATCCAGGTCTGTTTCTGCTCCATCATCCGTTACATAGCATTCTCCATGTTCATACGGGTTCAGTGTGCCCGGGTCAATATTAATGTATGGATCAAATTTTTGAATGGTTACATTGTAACCTCTGGCCTGGAGTAATTTAGCCAGTGAAGCCGAAATAATGCCTTTGCCAAGAGAGGATGTGACCCCGCCCGTAACAAAAATGTATTTTGCCGCCATTGTGAAATTCCTTTAATTTGTTACGGGATATAAAGGTACGCCTAAATTTTAATATATGGTATCACAAGCCTTTCATACCAAGCAGATTTACATTTATCCGATTAAATCCGGCCCTCCTGTTCGAAAATCCAAATTTGAATGGGATGATGGTTGTCTGAAATACGATCGCCACTGGATGTTATCCAAATTAAGTGGCCAGATGATCTCACAAAGAGAATATCCTCAATTGAACACGCTTAAAATGGAGGAAAAAGGCGACACTTTTATCTTAGCCAGCTCTGATGGACAGTTTCCTTCCATTGAATTTTCAAAAGAAAATGAAATCGGCAATAAAATTCAGGTAGAAGTTTGGGGGCAAACATTTGAGTCATTTGTAACCCAAAAAGAATTATCGGTCTGGTTTTCAGATTATCTCAGTGAACAGGTGTTCGTCGTGTCAAATCCCGATCGAATAAAAGTTTATTCAAAAGAAGGTCAGGAGAACTCCATGAAACTTAAATTTCATGATGGTTATCCCGTTCACATTGCAAATATTAAATCCATAAACTGGCTTAAAGAGGTTTGTAAGAAACAATTGCATCCCTTGCAATTCAGGGCAAACGCTTATCTCGACATGGATAAAGCATTTGATGAAGATCATTTATCGGAGTTTTCAATAAACAACACTCCGTTTCGAAAAATTAAAGATTGCAGCCGGTGCATCATGGTAAATCTTCATCCGGGCTCTGAAGTATTTTACAAGGAGCCATTGGCATCTCTCAGCACCTGGAGAAGAAAAGGCAATCATGTATATTTTGGAATTTATGCAAAACCAATAAATGAATAAGCCGGAATTTTCTTCCGGCTTATTCATTAACAATAGATTTTAATTGTATTATACCAATTTTATTGCTTCACAAATTTATAATTTGAAGTAGCCCCGTTGGTCAATAGCAGTTCAAAGAAGTATGCTCCGGGCATCAATTCTGAAACATTTAATTCCGTCTGGTCATCATTTAAAATTCCCTTTTGATACAATTTTCCCATCGCATCTCTAATTTGGTACTCCTTGATTTCGCGATGATCCCGTTTTAAGCTAATATTAAGCTTATGCTGGACCGGATTCGGGCGTAATATCAATTCCTGACCGGTAAGAGGATCTTCATTTTTAACAACTTCACCAAATATTTTCAAATTGTCCAGCATTATGAAATCTTTTGATTGATCTACGAAGCCTAAAGAATCCAAGGCTCCTTCCAAAACCAGATTGCCAATTTCAATGGTAACCGGACCCCCGGTCAGCGGGATTTCCTGTTCAAAGTATCTTAATTCAGGCGTGCGACTTGCATTTTGTAAATAAACCGGATTCATGATGGATTGGCCATCCTGATTCCTGAATATGACTCTTGTTACTGCGGCTCTGGTAATGTCTGTTAATAAAGAATCATAGAGAGGATTGCCTGTTTTTTGTATGTAATCAAAGGATAAATAAGCCTTTTGAAGATTGTCGGTTTGGATACAGGCATATAAGGTTGTCGTAAATTTTGTATTACTGGAAAACATATTTCCTATCGTTCCGGTTACGATCGGCACCAATCGGTTTTGTGCATTGAATATAACTCCGCCGCTGATCAACAATGCTTCTGAACTATTAAGATTCGAATTAATTTCCAGCAATTGGAAGGAATCCGGTCTGACTACCAATAATGTGGAATCGAATTTCTGGTCTGTAAATGGCTCCAGATAACCAATGTTTGTGTTGTTGACAAACACAGCATTAAATATTGCAGTGTTGTTTGCAGTCAAGGTATCGTTTGAATACGTTAATCGGGCCAATACTTTGCGGTGGCCTATAAAATCGCGGTCGATTGAAAACTGTGGAGTTCTGTAATTTGCATTGGGGTAGATTGTACGATCTACCAGAAATTCGCGCTCGATCATTTTACCATCATACTCCAGTTGAACTTTTATCGATGTTCCCACTGCTACTGGGTGGCAACCCAAATACGTAGAAACCAGCTGTGCATTGACAATTCTGCCTTCGCACAAGGATCCTGAGGTATTTATACTGGTTACCCGAAAATCGTGTTCTCCGTTGTTGTTTTTTGAAATCAGGAGAGGCAGTCTGTTGTTTACTGTGTCGGCATCCCCTAAAAATTCAGCTTCGATCTGAATCGTAATATTTGTTCTTTCAATAAATGGCAATTTGGTAAATTTATAAATCAGGGATTGACCGGGATTCAAATCTTCACTCAGGGTCAGAAGCTCAGTTATTTTATTTCTTCGTGGCACTGATATGTGCATATTAATTTCCGTTCCTGCAGGAATTACTGCACTGCAACTGATATTGAGCAATCTGACCTCCACCGGAAAATATCCTTCCTTACAAGAAACCTGAGGAATTTTTTCATTCACAATCATGATATCATTGTCGGAATTTCTGGCACCCATACCCACAGCTACCCAGGCTTCAATGATATTTTTATATTCCTCTGAGCATTTGCCATACCTGTTCTCAGCAATGGCCAAGGTCGCCTGGCGCATATCGTAATATTTTGAAGTTTTGCCCATGTAAAGTGTCATGGCTTCATAAACGATAGATATGGCTTGGCGGATTCCAATTTTTTTAACATCGAAGTCAACGTTCTTTTCAGTCTTTCCGGCCCCCCCTTCAGATAGCAGATAAAACCAATAATTTAAGACGCCGCTGTTGGAATGCACTCCCCCATTGTCTCCTGAATTGGTCACCCAGCGACTTCCTTTGTAATTTTTAGGATTTCCAAATCTGGTTGGTTCCGACATACTTCTGAAAGCAGTGTCAGGTTTATTAAAGAATCTGGATCCCAACAACCAATTGAAATTCGCTGAATCGTATTCGAATTCAACTGCTTTTCCTACAATATCGCTGTAACTTTCATTTAAGGCACCGGATTCATATAAATATTCAAGACCAGAAGTATGCTGCGTGAGTCCATGTGTAATTTCATGGGAAACAACGTCGAGAGATGTCAACGGGTTGGTAATCACGGAGTCTCCGATTCCAAAATTGGTACCTGCGCCATCCCAAAATGCATTGACATAAAAAGATGTATCGATTACTTTGTTCAACAGTTTGGAATCCTTGTCGTCAAAGCCTTTTCTATTGAAATAATTTTTGTAATAATCGTATGTGACCTGAGCACCAAAATGCACATCCAGTGCACCTTTTTTCTGTGCAAAACTTCCTGCTTCCCAGGTATTGTCGTCATCTGTATATTTTCTGCCTGTGGCACTCACTGTTTCAATTCCTGCTCCCCTTGTAAGATCTAGAAGTTCGAATTGTCCATTTGTGAATTCAGTCTCTATTTTTCTTTGTCCATGATAAAGTGTATGGGCATCGCCAGTTCCACCACTGAAACAGCTTGTCAATATTTCGTGCTCCAGCAAAACACTTCCGTTCTCTGCGTCGATATAAATGCGTTTTTTAGTCAGGGGTACATAACTGTAAATATCTATTTTATACGCCAAACGGAAATTGCCTGAATATTCCGGATAGGCTATATCCATCCACACCAGGACGGGGTCAGGTGTTTGGAAAGCATCTTGTTCCCAGGCATATTTCTGGGATGGAACCCTTGCTAACGCATATTGGATGGCTTGATTTTTTGTGATCTGTTCGGGTACTGCTAGGTCGAAATTCGAATTCACATTTCCATTTACCGACAACACTCGGTCGTTTTCACTGTGAATAAACATTTCACCACCTAAAACTTCAATGCCATGAAAATAGTGTTGAATTTTCCTGTGCCTGATTTTTTGTTGATCGGTAATATCAGATATTAAATGCAAACTGTTTAGATCGGGATGAAGAAAATCCTGATTCACTTTTTTTAAATAGTCGGCTGTTTTTACAGGGGCTTTTTCGTCAGGTGTATACCACGTATGGTTTACATTTTTATGCAAATATTCAGGCCGGTTCATCTCCTTATTTTGTGCAAAGCCCAAAGAGATCATCGAAAAAAATAAAAGCCAGGTAGAAATTAATTTCATTAAAGTAATGATTTGTGTGTTAAAAAAATTGATGATTGTTATCAGTTGTTAAATTTTGACAAAACGAAACAAGTCATTTGCTGTTTTGTGTGAAATTTTTAAATAATATATTCCTGAAGGTAAATGTTCGATGTTGATCTGGTATCGAATTCTGCCCTGATTCAAATGCTTCAGTTGTTCCATATGGTAATTTTTACCAGAGGAACTGATAAGTTGCAGTTCAGGGTTCTCATTTAACTCTACCGGACTATCGAGATAAATGAATTTATCACTTGGATTCGGATAAAGTGTAAATCTGTCCAAAGAATTCCCGGCATTTGTATTTACCGGCAGACAATCAATGATACCTGTTGATGTTAAACCACAACCAAAGGAATCTATCAATTGCACTGAATAAAAATCGGTGTGGTTCAAAGTATCGCCAGGATGATTTCCAATATATTGAAGACCGCCGGCATGACTGAATCCCGAAACCAATAGTATGGCTTTTCCCGTACGGTCTCCGTTTGGATGGGTCAAACAGTCGTAAGTAACATTCAATTCAGGTCTGGCATAGGCGCATGAATCGAAGTTGCATTTAATTTCTCCTTCCAGTTCAAATTGACATCCTGCCCCATCGATAACGCTGGTTTTAAATTTTTGTCCTTGTTCGAGTAACTCCCCATTTTGATTTCCGGATAATGTGAATCCTCCAAGATCACCACTCACTTGTATTTGCAATTGCGCTTTCAGTAAGGTATCGATACAGAGATAATCTGCCTGTATTTTTAAAGCGGATTGGTTGCAGTCAAACGGAGGGCAATTGATCTTTCCTTCTTCGATGACATAACACGAGTCTGAATCGATGAGGATCAGCGTATAAATATCGCCGTGTTTTAGAGTGCTGCCATTTGGAGTTCCATAATAATAATACACACCGCTTCCTCCCATTCCGTTAAAATTCAAAATAACTTCCCCGGTTTGTCTGCCGATGGAATCTTTCAAACAGGTGGATTGAACTTCTATATCCAAATTTGAATTTTTGCATCGCTGTGGTGGTTCACAACCAATAGTCAAATTGACAAAGTCACGACATCCGGAGGCATCTTGAATGAATGCAGAAATGTTTGTACCCGGCAAAAAATATTCATCTGTTGCGGGACCAGAATAATCATAGGGAGGTGTACCTCCTTTTACATCATAAGAAATCCTTCCCAAAACACCGTGCAGACAGTCAGAACTTAAATTTAATTCGAGAGCCTGAAATGCATTCGTCTGACTCAAGGCATCAATTTTAACACAAATGTTTGCTTCGCTTAATTTCAATGGATGGACAACGGCCGTTACTTGTAAATAATACGTTTTACCAGCGGTTAGTCCTCTCAAGCTAATGAATCCATTGCAGGGATCGGGTGTTTTTCCGCAATGAATTTCTGTCAGTTTATTACATGGCCCTTCATACACTACGTAATTGTACATAAATCCGGCCTGAATGTGTAATGCTATTTCTTTTTCTGCAGGTGCTATGAAACTGTACCAAATATCAGGTGCATCGTATACCTGACAGCTGCCTTTTATTCCACTGGGTGAGCTGTTTGTGTTTTGTGAAGAAATGCAACTTGCTCCCAGGACGATAGGAGTTGAACTGACACAATCATCGTTGGCTGGTTTTTGGGTGGTCCTTTCTTTGATTTCAATGCAGAGATCTCCTTCAATAGTAGAAAAGTAACCAGATACCTGCAGCCAATATTTCGTGTTGGCTACGGGCTTATTAAAAATTAATTTTCCTCCTAAATCTTCGCACTGGATTTCGCTTAAGTTGTCGCAATTTCCTTTGTACAAGCTAAGTACATCTGCAAAATTGGCGTGAGAAATAATTTCGATTGGCGTACTTGAAGTTGGAGTAAAATGATACCAGACATCTGCTCTGGATTTCGTGTTGAGACTGGGTTCGGGTGCATCAAATTTTGCTTTGCGGTTGTTTTCTGATAAACACGCGGAATTAATATGAATCAGCTTGCTGGACAGGCAGGCTTCAGGATCCGGATAAACTGGAATTTCCCTGATAATTGAAACACATAAATCTGCCAGATCTTCCCGGCCATAATACCCTATTTGTTTAGCTACGCGGAAGTAATAGGTTTTTCCCGCTTCAATTTGAAAATAGTTTTTTTCACCTCCAAATCCGAATTCATCTGTATTGTGACATTGCAGATCCGTGAGACTTGCACAACTTCCTTCGTAAACACTTACGGCGTCATTGAACGCCGAGCCTGTGATCAAACGCACATAGCCCGTATAATTACTAAGGAGTTTATACCACAAAGCCTGACTGTAATTGCCCTCGCAAATAATTTTCGGGCCTGTCATCAGTGCCCCGGTATTGTTTCCACTTAAACAGGGATCATCGAGAATCAGATCGACAGCTCTGGAACAATCATCGTTATCCGGCCCAGTTAAACTTAAATTGTCGATGAGCACAACAGTGTTGGCATCGTTTCCGCTTGCTTCATATTCAAAACTAAATTGAATTGAACGATCTCCTGCAGCGGGCTGTATATTAATGTTTTGAACAACCAGGGATAAACCATTCTGAAAAACATCTGATGTATAGCTTTGTAATAATTTTTTTGAACCATCAAACTGACTATACAGATTTAGTTGCCTGGCTGTGCCTGCTTTTTGGAATCGCAAACCGAAAGAAAGCATGTAATTATTATACCGGAATAATGTATACGGTTTACTCTCAATGCTGAATTTTCTTGCGTTATTGTTATTCTTGTCTGTTTGCTGGTAAACAATAGTGCAAGTAGCATCGCTTTGAGGCATTAAACTGCTTTTTACAACAGCAAAGGAAAACGGCCCGGTTTCGCTATGAAGTTTCCACTGTTCGGGCAATGTACAGGCTGTAAATTGCTCAGAAAATATTAAGTTCTGCGCCTGAATTGAACTTAAAGTGAATACCAATAATATGCAGATATTTTTCATTGCAATCAGATTTAGAAAATATTAAAACGTCTCATAAATGTTTTACCGGCGCTGTCTAACTGGTAGATGTATTCTCCGGGATGAAGTTTCCACTTCTGAGGATCCAATGCTACGGTATGAGATCCTTTTATCGTATAATCATCGTGTAAAACTGCCAATGTTTTTCCGTCGGCAGATTTAACAGCCAGTTTAACCTGATTGGAAGTCAACTGACTGAATTTGATGTCTATAGTTTTATTATTTGATGGATTTGGATTGTGGCCCAGTAAAATTGTGTGGTAGTTGGAACCGGAAGATGAACCATCACATGGGACATCAAATAAATTCAACCGAGGATAAGCTTGTCCGAGACTAAAATTGACCAGATCTTTATCCAGACATAACCATTGTTCCATGACGCTGGCATACATACTGCGAAAGTCAATAGAACTTTGTTTTTCAAAATAGACTCTGGTGTCACCTGCTTTTAAGCCGGCATCGTTTAAGTTGATCGGACTGCCATAAAATCCACCCTTCACCTGAGGCCCAAACATCATCATGGGCGACATATTCCCGTGATCTGTTCCTGCTGAACCATTTTCCCGGATGGTTCGCCCAAATTCAGAGAATGTCATTAAGGAAACATCGGAGTCAAATCCATCCAATTTTAGATCGTTGAAAAAAGCAGATACGGACTCTGAAATATTTTGCATCAAACGATAGTGTGGATCTCTTTGATTGGCGTGTGTATCAAATCCGTCGATATAAACCATGTAGATCCTGGTTCCAAGTTTTCCTTTAATAAGCCTGGCTACAATTTTTAATTGTTCCGCCAAACGGGAAACTGTATTCAGCGGATAACTGACTTTATTAAGTGTTTTATTGTAAGCCTGAGTAACCGAGTCGCTGTAACGAAGACTATTGTTGGTCAATTGTCTGAGAAATTCAACTTCCTGTCCGCTGGGGCAATCGCTTAATCCATCTGTTGGGTAAAGTTTACCATATTGTGCAAGCCTGTAAAATTCATTTGGATCATTGAATACCAATTCAAATTGTTGGTTGGCTTCTGAGCGAAAAACCAGATCGGCATTGTAACCAATTCTCAATGCCGGCGGAACAGTCGGTGGAGTTTCTGTAAACACCGGAAATTCCTGTTCGAGGTATCTTCCCATATAACCCGACTTGTAGCGCGGGTCGTAGAGGTCATCGGCTGCAGATGACCAATTGTCGATACTGCTGAAATGCGAGTAATCCTGATTTGGGTAACCCACGTTATGTAAGATAGCCATATTTCCTTCATTCCATAAAGGCATCAGGGAAGTCATGGACGAAGGCAATGCATAATCATCGGGTCCAAAACCGGAGAGCACGGTATTGCTGTTGTAATCAGCTCCGAATTTATGACTGAGACCCGGACGGTAACTTATGTATTCCGCTTTACCTGCATGATCGCTATGAGGAAAAACCATATTCAATCCATCGTTTCCTCCAAACATTTTCAGCAATACAATAATGCGATCTCCTCCCCCCAATGCAGGACCTAACAACTGTTCGGAAAACAACGGACTCACAGGTAATCCACTTAACAACATACTGCCCAATCCTGTCAATCCTCCTGTCAACAGGAATTGTCTTCTGTTCCACATTAAATGATCCTCGGTATGTTGGTCTCCAAGATCTTCGCGGAAGAAGTTGTGATTTTTATTTTCTTTACACATGATGTTTGGAATAGTTGTTTATAAGAGTTGAAATTCAGGCAGTGTTACCAGATAATTCATCAAGTTGATAAACTGATTAGGAACACTTACATAATTAAGGGTCCAGGTACCATCGTTGTAGTAGTTGGCAGGAACCAAAGATTTAAATACCCCAATGGAAGCTTGTATCAATTCTTCGTCCAGGTTGTTTGTGAAAAAGTAGCTGATTACATTTCTGACAATGTAGTCAGGGTCGCTGCTGTCATTGGTCAGTGTTTTTAAAAAGCTTCGGTATTTTTCCTTGGTTCTGTCGTATTGCAAATAATAACCAAACTGATCCCGGTTGTATCTCCATCTGTTGACCAGCGTAAATTCATTCAACCAGGCCCGGTATCCAGGCCATCCTGCAACATTTACAGGATTGAATAAGCGTTGACCGAGATTGGTATTTGAATTGTAAATATGGCTGAGTGTGTCGCGATTGAGCGTATTTGGGAAATTGGCCGGATCCGGAACTTCCGCCTGAAAACTGTTATTGATCCATTTGTATTTGAAGTAATCCTTACCGGGTTCAAAATCCAGGCTTCTGAAATAATGGATCTGGTTTTCAATATGACTTTTTATACTCAGTCCCATGGCTTCTTCTTCATAGAAATGTTCGCTTTTGAATAAGGTCTTCAAAACGGTTGCAATGTTAAAATTGCTGGAAATGAAAACCTGTGCCAGACCATCGACTATTTCCTGCGGAGGATCATTGTACACATAATATTTGTAAAGTTTTTTACAGATAAATTTGGCGACCTCATTTTTTTTAATCTTGAATATGAGTTCGTCGTGAAGCAGGTCGTATTCCTGTCTGGCCTTCTGCATGGCTTCGGCATCTGTAGGAGGTATAACCCCAAAATTGTTTCCAATGCTCTGACCAAAAATAAATTTTCCTTTCCAGTCGTGGTTATTCCTGTAAAAAACAAATTCATCTGTTTTTGTTGGCCCGATGTAATAGTTTCCACTACCAACAGGTGATTCGTAGTAGCGAATGTTCCATCCTGTTAACAGACGTGCGCATTCTGCAACATCTCTTTGGCTATAATTACCCACACCCATGGTGAATAACTCGAGAAGTTCGCGTGCATAATTTTCATTCGGAGAATACCTGGTGTTATATCGGCCATCCAGGTATATCAGCATGGAAGGGGTTAATCCAATCGCTTTCACAAAATCCTTGAAATTGCCAAGAGCATATTTGTGCAGTAAATAATAATACTGGAAAACCCATGTAGGCCGGTTTCCGGCATCGTCGGCAGTCGTAACAAAATGGTTGGACCAGAATAATACCAGTTTATGGCGGATGCCTTCCGTGATCATCCCATTGAACCACATGTGGACGAGTTCCAAATATTTGTAATAGGCATTGGGATCCTCAGCAATGTTTTGTTCCGACCAATTATAAGTATAGTCTATGGTTTTAAGCCCTGCTCTTCGTTCGCCGGGCAAAGGATGAGTTACAGCGGTGTTGATGAGATAATCAACAAGAACCGATGGAGTATTGGCTTTGGCCAGATTGATCAGGTTCAAAGAGGCTCCATTGCTGAGTTTGTTATAAAGATGGTGGATGCGTTTTTCATTCCACGGCTTAGATGGACTGGGAATATATTCCTGTAATCCGCCAGTCAGGCAGTTCGTATTTGGCATAAGACCTGTGTTTTACCTCTGTAAAATTACAGTTTTCACAGGGAAATCCAAATAAAACATAAAGGGTTTGTACGGATGCCATACAAACCCTTTATAATGAGGTACTTTAATACTGATTAATTCTTGTTGACTTCTTCAAACTCGACGTCCGTGACTTTTTCATCTCCACTGCCGGAGCCATTGGAGTTGTTATCCTGGGTTGCAGATTGCTGATCTTGCTGGGCCTTATACAAATCCTGACTGGCTGCCTGCCAGGCATTATTCAAAGCTTCCATTGATCTGTCGATTTCGTCGAGATTTTGAGCCTTATGTGCTGCTTTTAAAGTCTCCAGTGAAGTCTGAATATTCTCCTTTTTATCGGCGGGTATTTTATCGCCAAATTCCTGTAATTGCTTTTCAGTCTGGAAAATTATCGAATCCGCCTGGTTAATTTTATCAGTCGTTTCCCTGATTTTCTTGTCAGCTTCAGCATTCATGGCGGCTTCTGTTTTCATGCGTTCAATTTCGTCTTTTGACAAGCCGGTGGATGCTTCAATTCGGATATTTTGCTTTTTACCGGTTCCTTTGTCCAGTGCACTTACATTGAGAATTCCATTAGCATCGATGTCGAAACTGACCTCAACTTGTGGCATTCCTCTTGGAGCGGGTGGAATTCCGTCTAATATAAACCTACCTACAGATCTGTTGTCTTTTGCCATGGGTCGCTCACCTTGCAAGATATGGATTTCGACCGATGGCTGATTGTCTGCTGCGGTTGAATACACCTTTGATTTTTTGGTTGGGATGGTTGAGTTTGATTCAATGACCACATCGTAAACGCCACCCAGTGTTTCGATACCCAGCGATAAAGGGGTCACATCCAATAAGAGCACATCTTTGACCTCGCCGGTCAGAACACCACCCTGTATGGATGCGCCGACAGCGACCACTTCATCAGGGTTGACACCTTTATTGGGCTTTTTACCAAAAAATTCTTCTACAACTTGTTGTATTCTTGGGATTCTTGTAGATCCTCCAACCAGAATAACTTCGTCTATATCGTTTTTGCTCATCCCGGCATCTCGCAAAGCATCTTCACAGGGTTTTAATGTCCTTCTGACCAGATCATCTGCAAGTTGCTCGAATTTTGCACGGCTAACTTTTAAGACCAGGTGTTTTGGTACTCCGTCAACTGCTGTGATATAAGGCAAATTGATTTCGGTTTCAGTAGAACTCGATAATTCAATTTTAGCTTTTTCAGCGGCTTCCTTAAGTCTTTGCAAGGCCATGGGATCTTTGCGAAGGTCGATGTTCTCCTGAGCTTTAAAGTGGTCTGCCAGATAATCGATAAGCACCTGATCAAAGTCATCTCCTCCCAAATGGGTATCTCCATTGGTCGATTTTACCTCAAAAACTCCATCTCCCAATTCGAGAATGGAGATATCGAATGTTCCACCTCCAAGATCGTAAACGGCAATGGTCATATCCTTGGTCTTCTTATCCATTCCATAAGCCAGTGCAGCTGCAGTAGGTTCGTTGATGATTCGTTTCACCACCAATCCTGCGATTTCACCAGCTTCTTTCGTGGCCTGTCTTTGAGAATCGTTGAAGTAAGCAGGAACCGTAATGACCGCCTCTGTCACCTCATGTCCTAAAAAGTCTTCAGCGGTTTTCTTCATTTTTTGAAGCACCATGGCACTGATTTCCTGCGGGGTGTATTGCCTGCCATCGATGTTTACGCGAATGGTATTGTTATCTCCTTTTTCAACTTGATAGGCTGTCCTGCTGATCTCTTTGGAAGATTCATCAAACCGGCCACCCATAAATCTTTTAATAGACGCAACAGTCCTTTTTGGATTCGTAATAGCCTGGCGTTTGGCCGGGTCTCCAACTTTTCTTTCTCCATTGTCTAGAAAAGCAACGATCGATGGAGTGGTTCTTCTTCCTTCGTCATTTGCAATAACCACAGGCTCATTACCCTCCATTACTGCAACACATGAATTTGTCGTACCTAAATCTATTCCTATTATTTTTCCCATTTTCTGAATTTATGCTTCTTAAGTCAATACTCATGCCATTCGGGAAAATGGTCAATAATGGCAGAAATCAAAAGATTCTGATTACTTTTTGACTTATTAAGAATAATTTAATATGTCAAAAAGTCAGGTAAGCTGGAATTTGTCAGAATTACTTAAAATTCAAATCTCTAGTAAGCGGATGCGCTTGCAGCGAATCCAGAGTTGGACTTTGTGGTGTTACAGTCCTGACAATAGAGTGTGTGGAACTGAATATCCCAAACCCATGCGATAGATTGGTATACCGGGGAATTTCCTGTGAAGCGGTAATTCCGGTATTGGCATTTAAAATTTCAAAATAGTCCTTAATCTCCGGACCACCGCCAACCAGGTGGAAGTCCAGCTTGAGCAAATACCTTTCTACACCTGTTTCGGGGGTGAGTTTATCGTGCAGAAAATTGTACAAACTCGAACTAAAGAATTTAATACTTGTAAAAATATCTCCATTCCCTTCCCTGCCCGGCAGGTTATCTGTAATGGGGAGTTCGATTATTTTGATCTCGGAAGTTCCTGATTGGATGTTCACTTCTTCAACATAAACCAAAGCTTTTAATTTGAAGAGTCTTGCATTGCTCCTGTGTTTCCACTGTAAATCGTAATTATTGACAGAGAAGAATTTTAGTTGTTTGGTGTTATCATCCGGAAAAGTAAATTTCATATCGCTCACAGATGCAATTCTTGCAGTAACCGGATCTGCCAGCTCCCCTGTGCTCACTTTAATTTGCATGCTGTCTCCCCCATTCCATTGCATGGCGTTGGTTTTAATTTTGTAAAGAATGTTTGGAGACGTTGCAAAGGGACCCGAATTTCTGACAAAACCTTCAAGATTTCCATCGACTTTGGTCAGGGTGTACTCCGCTGATTGAGTCAGGTTAATTATTTTCACTTCGGGATTTGCAAAATATAAGGAATCAGGATTTTGCGCAATGGTTGAAGCTGCAATATCTTCATTGACGAAAGCCTTTTCGACCCGAATGTATTGAGCCGTATCGGTACGGTCCAGAAACCCGTAAACCACCGGTATGGATTTAAAAGGTTCGGTCAATTGAAAATCCTCGTCGCAGGCCGTCAAAAAAAGACCCAGCAACAAAATTGAAACTAATCTGCTTAAATTCATGCTACAAAGATAGATGTGTACCGACAGGAATTTAAAAATTTAACGAAAATCGGGCCTTTTGATTGCAGAAATTCAAATTTAGGTTCAATGGGATTCAAATATTAATTTCAACTACCTTTGACGTATGGCTTTGGATAAAAATTTAAAGAGAGTTACAACCCATACCCTGCAGGAGATGAAAGCCGGTGGGATGAAGATTTCTATGCTGACCGCATATGACTTCTCAATGGCGAAACTCCTGGACCGAGCCGGCATCGATGTACTTCTTGTGGGAGATTCGGCTTCCAATGTCATGGCAGGTCATGAAACTACGCTCCCGATTACGCTGGACCAAATGATCTACCATGCCCAATCTGTCGTTCGGGCTGTTCAGCGGGCTTTGGTTGTAGTAGATATGCCTTTTGGTTCTTACCAGGGGAACAGCCGACTTGCCTTGGAGTCTGCCATAAGGATTATGAAGGAAAGTGGTGCCCATGCGGTCAAACTGGAAGGTGGTGAAGAAGTTGTAGAGTCCGTAAAAAGAATACTGACAGCAGGTATTCCGGTAATGGGTCATTTGGGCTTGACCCCGCAATCCATTTATAAATTCGGGACTTATGTAGTTCGTGCCAAAGAGGATGCAGAAGCAGAGAAACTAAAACACGATGCAATTTTACTTCAGGAATCCGGATGTTTTGCCCTGGTTCTGGAAAAAATCCCGGCAAAACTGGCAGTTGATGTAAGCAGTAAACTGGAAATTCCAACAATCGGTATTGGCGCTGGTGCCGGTTCAGACGGACAGGTACTGGTCAGCCACGATATGCTGGGTATCAATCACGAATTTAATCCCAGATTTTTGCGACGTTATGCCTCACTTCACGAAGTAATTGAACAGGCAGTCAGGCAATACATCTCTGATGTTCAAAGTGGAGATTTCCCAAATTCAAACGAGCAGTATTAATGCTACTTAAAAAAGCGATTTATTCCCTGCTTGGAGTAGCAGTGTTTGCAGGTATGTCAATGGCCTATTTGGCTTATTATGCTGCTTTTAAATCCAATGTCAAAGAAAGACCTCAGGGATTTACGCTTTACGTATATCCCGATGACAGCAGGGACATGGTTTTTCATAAATTAGATACGATTCTCGAAGATCCCTGTTCGTTCATTCGGTTATCCAAAGTTTTGAGGATTGAAAAATGGAAGACCGGGAAATATATTTTAAAGTTTGGCCAGGATAATCTCACCATACTAAAAAAACTTAGAAATGGAATTCAGGATCCTGTCCATTTGACTTTTAACAATGTAAAAGATCTCTATGAATTATCGGCAGTGCTTGGACAACAACTAATGCTGGATTCGGCTGATTTTGTTAAGGCCTGGTCCGATAGTATTTACCTCGCGGGTCTCAATCTTCAATATGAAAAATTACTTTGTCGCTTTGTCCCCAATACTTATCAGGTGTATTGGAATTGGAGTCCCGATAAAATATTAACGCGCATTATCGAAGAGCACAATAGTTTTTGGGAAAAAAAGGACAGAATTCAAAAGGCGAAAATTAAAGGCTTGAGTCCGGATGAAATCTACATATTAGCATCTATCGTTGAAAAAGAAACCAACGTCGAAGATGAAAAGGGATTGATCGCTTCGGTTTATCTCAACCGCCTGAAACAGGGGATGAAATTACAGGCCGACCCGACAGTTGTGTATGCCCTTGGGAGAGAAGATATTTATAGAGTTTTACTGGAGCATCTTAAGGTGGAATCCCCCTATAATACTTATCTTAACGAAGGATTACCACCCGGCCCCATCTTCATGCCATCCATTTCAACGATAGACTCCGTATTGGATAGCCCACCAAACGATTATTTATTTTTTTGTGCGAAACCGGGTTATGAAGGACGGCATGCTTTTGCCGAAACGCTTCGAGGACATAGTCAAAATGCAGTTGCTTATCGAAGGTGGCTGGACAAGCAAAAAATACGTTAGCATTTATTTCTTCTGTGCACGCAATGCCTGCCTGGGGGTAAGATTTTTTTTAAATAAGTTTGGGTTGAGAAAGGGTGCATTAGGCGACTTCTCTCATTCAGCAGACAAAGCGGAATGTCCAGATTGGGGAGTTTCACTGGATATTTCCTTTTAAGGGCACTTCTAAAAATCCCTGATGCTTCGTTGTGCCCTTAATTATGATTTGGAATAAAATACCCTTCTGAAAACCTATTCTTTCTTTTCAGGCAAACCATCCGATTTTCTAAGTTTGATTTGCCAGGGGTTGTTGCCATATTTGGAGGTTCCAACAAGCAATAAATGTATGGCATCCATTTTAACTTTCCATTCAGATGCAGCTTTATCGGAGCGCAGTTCGAGCAAATCGTCCTGCTCTGTATCGGTGAATAGGAAATAACCGCTATCGGTGGTATCCTGGTACATTCCTTGTTTGAACGTTCCATCCTTTAACAAGTAAATCCATTGCCCTTCAAATACGTTATCTTTTGGGGTCGGGTCCTTTATCGAAAGTCCAAACACATAGTGCCAGATGCTTCCGGTAATTTGATCGTTGATCTTCTGCGTTTTTGAAGCATTTATAAATTTCTCATCGGGTTTATTCATAGCCGCAGGTGGTAATTTAACTTCTTCAACTGCAGATTCGGTGTTTTCTACGGAAGCTTCGTTGCCTGGCGTCTTGCTATCTTTACAACTCAAAATGCTGGTACAAACGAACAGATACAATAAATTCTTTAAATTCATGTGATGATTTTGCAGGATGAATAATATTCGCAAATTTATTGAAAATTCCAAATTATTTTCACGTACTTCCAGATTATTGGTGGCAGTTAGTGGAGGTGTAGACTCCATGGTACTTGTGCATGCGCTCCATTCTTCGGGTTATCAGATAGGATTGGTTCATGTAAACTATAAATTGAGAAAAGGGGATTCAGATCTGGATGAAAAGCTGATCAGGGATTATGCCGCAAAACATGCTCTGGACCTGCATGTTCACACCAACCCCGGATTTCTGTCTAAAACTAATTTGCAGGAACAAGCCAGATCGATGAGGTATTCATTCTTTGAGCAGGTCAGAATTGAACATAAATACGACTTCGTGCTCACTGCGCATCATGCAGACGATGTAATAGAAAGTTTTATATACAACCTTTCGCGCGGTGCCGGGATCAACGGATTAAAATCCATCCCGGAGGTGAATGGATCCATCATCCGTCCATTGCTGAATTTTAATAAAGCTGAAATTCAGGAATACGCAAAACAATACGATGTGCCCCATCGTATCGATCTAAGCAATCTGGAAGAGAAATACGACCGAAATTTCATAAGGAACAAAATTCTTCCGGAAATCGAACAGCGGTTTCCTTCTTTCCGGACCATGGTAATGCGAAGCATCGGCCACTTAAAAATGCTTCATCGGTATTACGATAAAGCATTGACCGATTGGAAAAAAATGAAGATGGCAGAGAAATTGGATCAACTCATTATCTCCAACGATGGTTATGATGATCATGTGTTCGTTTCACAGATATTGGCAGATCTGGGATTCCACCCGGAAACTATCCAAAAGATTTTATCTGGGGAACATCAGCCTGGTAAAATATTTCATAACGATACCGGCGGACAGCTGATCACAGACCGTGCTCAATTCATATTCTGCAATGCACAACCCAACTCTGTCCCTGCGATCCACATGAACAGATCAGAAAAACAAGTCCATTGCATTTTTGGAAATTTTGCAATAAGCGAAAGCACAATGACAAAAGAGTTGAACTTATCGGATCACCATGATCATTGTGATGAAGTATTTGATCTTGATAATCTTTCATTCCCTTTAGTTATTAGAAACTGGCAGGCAGGAGATCGCATCAGACCTTTTGGATTGCAAGGAAAGCATAAAAAGGTTCAGGACGTATTTACAGATCACAAACTAAATATTGTTGAAAAATCGAAAACACCAGTTGTTTGTGCAGGCAATGAAATCATTTGGATTCCCGGGCTGATGCGGTCTGATTTGTTCAGGGTGAGCGATCAAACGGAACAAGTATTGAACATAAAGTGGTCAGGAAAAGACAATGGTTTTGATTGCAATGGAGTCGAATAATTTTACATGCCATTGCCATGATATTCCGTCTGAATCGACAGCCCAAAAGCTATAATTACTGAAAATAACCAATAATATTCATATCAAGTTTTTTAGAAATAGAAATGTATGTGTGCTGCAAAGAATGAACTTCCCGGTTCACTGCTTTGATTTCTTCCTTCCGAGTATATCCCTTGATTTACTTTCCTTATCAAAAACCGGTTTCTCGATTGGAGCGGAATCCATGGTCTCTGTTTTTAAATAAGGTTTGTGAATCCATAGATTTCCCTGCCAGTGAAATGCTTCAAAGCTTCCGTCCGGTACAAGCAATGTTTCACCTGACTTCGGGTCTGTGTAACTTGCTATATGATCAAAAGTGAGTTGTTTAAGATCGCGTTCATATTTTATAAATATTTGAGCGCTGGGTGAATAATGGAGTACTATTCTATGAAAAAATTCATCTTGTTCTTTTTCGTCCTTTCTCACGAAAAAGCGTTCTCCAAATTTCAGTGATGTTCCCTGTATAGAAAACGCTTCGATGATTCTGTGTTTGGTTCCGTCGGGAGAACTGGCAAACCCCAGGAGGATATAATTGTTTGCAAAAGTATCTTCGAGTATATGGTAATACAAAGCGCCGTACCAATTTTGCTGATCAAAAGATTCGAAGTTGATCCTTTTGTAATTTCTTTCATGACTTGTGAGAAGAACGGGTTTCTGCTTATCGAAAAATATAAACATGAAATACTTCATTTGTTTTTGATCGACCTCGGAGGCCCAGCTGTAGATCCTGAGCTTTCCGTCTCCGGAAGACGATTTTACTATAGAAGGATGAAAGTCAAGCAGGTTGCTGTCTGAAGCATGACCAATCAAGGCCGGAGCAAGCTCTTGAAATTTGTTTCTTGCAGATTCTCTGAATTCAGCTGTTCGCATGCTGATCATGGCATCGCCCCAGAACTTAAGACTGTCGGATGCGGCACTTAATTGCGCCTTTACCTGTGCAAGTTGGAAGAGCGTTAAGAGTAAAAGAATTGCATATTTCATGAAGTGAAAACGAAAGCCATACTAGGGCTTAGTATGTGCTGACTGGCAATTGACCATTTTAAGGTAATCGGGCTTATCAGAAGGAAACTTGTGTCTGAATTCAGACAGGATCTTCCCTTTTGAGATGAGAAATACGCCCGGCATTTGGAAACCATCGCCAAGTTGCATTCCAAAACCGTAGCCTTTGATAAGTCCGGCTTCGATTCCTCTAAACCAGGACCTGAATCCAAAAAGTTGATTGAAAGTGCCCTTGATGAGTCCAAATTCTTTATAGAATTTACATTCAGGATCACCTACCCTTTGGATTTCGAGTAATCCATATTTTTGGAAATATTTAAATGCCAATTCTTCAGTGGACATATGCACCATCACGAGTTGAACTTTGCTCTCTGATATTTCTTTTTTGATCATCGATAGTTCTTCCAAGGCTTCTCTGCAAAATGTACATCCAAAGTGTCGGAGGAAAACCAGTAATATTTCATTTTTGTTTGAAAGTTCCAATACAGATTCACCCGTCTGGGTGATCATTTGGTCCATGGTATCCCGCAAATTGAGCATAGACCACAAACAAGACAGCGGAATGAAGGTTCAAAGATCAGGGATGTAAATTATCGTAAACCTCCATCATCGATCTGACTTCAGCAGCCGATTTGTTGAGCATTTCCAATTCAGCCGGACTTAACTTTAGTTCGAGGACAGATTCAACACCTTGTTTGCCTAGTTTGACCGGAACTCCAACAAACACATTTTGAAGATTATATTGCCCGGACAAGCGCACGCAACAGGGAAAAATCCGCTTTTCGTCTTTCAAAATCGCTTCAACCATCTGTGCTGCAGCTGCTCCCGGAGCATACCAGGCTGAGGTGCCCATGAGTTTCACCAATTCCCCACCTCCAAATTTTGTTCGCTCCACAATGGCGTTAAGTTGTTCTTCTCCAATAAGATCGGTGACAGGAATACCGCAAACCGTCGTAAATCTCGGGAGCGGAACCATGGAATCTCCATGGCCACCCATGAGAAGGGCCTGGATATCTTTTGGAGAAACATCCAGGGCTTCTGCCAGAAAAGCCCGGTAGCGCGCTGTATCCAGTATACCGGCCATGCCGATTACTTTTTTATCGGAAAGGCCCGATACCTTATATGCGGCATAGGTCATTACATCGAGTGGATTGGAAACCACAATAATGATGGGGTCGCTTGAATATTGAAGGATGTTTTTAGTCACAGAATTGACAATCTCGGCATTGGTACTGATCAGATCATCCCTCGACATACCTGGTTTCCGGGGAAGACCTGCAGTGATCACGACGATGTCTGAGTTTGCCGTTAGTGCGTAATCACCGGTGCCCACTAACCGGGTAGAATAATAATCGATTGGCGCCTGTTGAAAGCTATCGAGCGCTTTCCCGACAGCCATTTCGGCTTTGATGTCGATAAGTGCGATTTCTTTTACAAAGTCTTTGTGAGCAAGTACATTGGCGACGGTTGCACCCACATTTCCTGCCCCTACTACGGTAACTTTTGCCATTTTTTAAACGTTATATAGTTAAAGTTGCAAAACTATGACACGATGTCTTAATTTTGTAGGCTATTTGGAACATATTTAATAAATTTTATATGAATAAATTTTTAATGCTAATGGGCTTGTGCCTCATGATTCCTTTTATGAGTATGGCTCAACAACTTCGGGGTACCTGCGGAACGGGACTTGAAGATAACCTGCTCATCAAGGAAAGGATGCTTGAAAACCGGGAGCAGTGGAAAGATAAGATCAGGCCCAGATCAGGAGCTATTAATTACATCCCCATCAATTTTTGGTTGATGGCAAAGGACGATGGATCCGGAAGGCTGGCTCCTTCAAAAGTTACTGAATTCATGTGCTGCTTGAATAAAACAGTTTATAAAGACATGGAATTCCAGTTTTATATCAATAAAATCGTTTTTGAAAACAGGACTGCCGTATTTGATGATCCAAGCAGTACCCTGGGTGAAGCCTACATTCGCTCCTATATGCTCTCGAATAAGAATGCCATCAATATTTTCGCTGCAAACACGGCCAGAGCATCAGAACCCGGAGTTTTGGCATTTTATAACCGAAATGGGGATTACATCGTAACCAATAAAGCCTATTTGAATAGCGATTGTTCTACCTTGGCACATGAAATTGGACACTATTTTTCGTTGCCGCATACATTTTTGGGTTGGGAGGATACGGATTACTATGTATTGACAAGTACGTGTACCAAACCAACTCCAAAAACACTGCCCAATGGGGCTTTGGTTGAATATGTTGACCGCAATAAAGCAGGAACCTCCGGAAAGAAAAATTGCGAACAGGCTGCCGATGGTTTTTGTGACACTCCTGCCGATTACAATTTGGGATTTGGGTATAATGGACGTGGCTGCAATTACGATAGCTGTGCAGTCGATCCGGATGGAGTTAAGCTCGATCCGATGGAATCGAACTATATGAGTTATTTCCTGGATTGTATTGAAACTTTCACAACACAACAACAAGATGCTATCCATATCGATTATTTAACTGCGGCAAGAAATTATTTGCGAAGGACACCGGCGTATTCGCCAAAACCTGAAATTACAGAAAAGGTAAATTACATCAAACCAACCAACGGTAATCCTCCATTGGGTTATGACGAAGTTGTTTTCGATTGGGATGATGTACCCGAAGCAACGCACTATATTTTTGAACTTGCAGAAAATACAGGGTTTACACTGAATCCAAGATTCTTCTTATTGACGAAGTCTGATACTGTTTTGAAAAATCTTGTAAAAAATAAGACCTATATCTGGCGTGTAACTCCATACAACGGTAATAGTTTTTGTATCGTTTCCAATCTTGCGACTTTTAAAAATCCTAACTGGACTGTGGCATCTGAAGATATCCAAGATCAACAGACCCAAAATTATGTGGTGCAAAATGCAACACGTGCTGCTAAATGGATGGTCTCGAACCGCAATAACGGAGAGTATTCATATCAGTTGATGGATTCGAGGGGAGCTTCTGTTGCCAGGGGATCTTTTGTTATGCAAAATGGACAGACCGCCATTGAATTGAATTCATTAGCACCTGGTATGTATTTTTATCAGATAACCAATTCCAGCCAACAGACAAATACCGGAAAATTTTTCATTTATTAAATAACGCTTTTATGAAGCTGATCTTTAGCGCGCTAGCCTTTATGGCTGCAAATTCATTATTTGCCCAGGCTGAATTTTGTGGAACCCGGGTCGAAGACCAACAACAGGCTTTAAATTCTATAGAAGGGGTTGAACATTTCTTTAGGCAAGACCAGACCATTACCTACATTCCCATCATGGTTCATAATGTAACTAACGACAATTCGTCCAGTTTTTTTGCCGCATGGCCTTTGTTCGAAACGATGTGTACGCTGAACTCCGATTTTCTTCCTACAGGTTTCCAGTTTTACCTCGAAAAAGATTTTAATTACATAAGAAACAGCGAGTGGAACAATCACGAAGAATTTAACAAAGGCGAGGAAATGATGATTGAAAGCAATGAACCGGCTATGGTTAATTGCTATCTTGTATCTGATCCTGCTGGTAATTGCGGTTATTTCACTTACAGAGGTGATGGCGTAGCATTAAATAAAACCTGTCTGGGTAAATTCAGCCATACCTGGGCACACGAACTCGGGCATTTCTTTTCTCTTCCTCATACTTTTTATGGTTGGGAAGGCATTCGGTATACCAACAGTAAAAAGACATCCGACTATCAGTCGGATGTCTTCCGTCAAATCGAAAATGTCGTACGTGCCCAATGCAAACGACAGGCAGATTATTTCTGCGACACTTATCCCGATTATATTTCCTACAGATGGAATTGTAACCAAAACGGCGAGAGTAACCTGATCATGAGGGATGTCAATGATTCTACTTTCAGAGCAGACGGAACCTTGTTTATGTCTTATTCAGATGATCAGTGTATGAACAGATTCAGTACAGAGCAAATGGACGCCATGTACAAAAGTTACAACGGTCCCCGTGAAGAATTAAAACGCTCGGATGTAGTTCCCGTTTTCTTCAACCAGTCGAGTTTAAGTTTGGAATTCCCTGTAGACAGTATCGTTGTTCCATCCAGAAATCTCGAAGTAAGTTGGGAAGCAGTTCCAAATGCAAGCTATTATGTACTTCAGATCAGCAGGACTCAAAATTTCAGCGTTATCATTAAAAATCTTTTACTGACTACTAATAAAATCAATATCGATTCTCTTACGCAAGGCAAAAATTATTGGTGGCGGGTAAGAGCTTATACTAATTTTGAGTTTTGCGGAATTGAATCTGCAACCGGTTACTTCAGAACAGAATCGGAAATCGTTGGTACGGAAGAGTTTTCCAATGAAGGAATACAGGTCTATCCGAATCCGGTAAAATCAACAGCTAAATTGCATATCGACTTAAAAGATCCTGTAAAAGTAATACGCCAGCTGAAGCTCACTTCCATTAACGGCGGACTTGCCGTTCATCCGGGTTTTCAAAATACCGAAAATGGTATTCTGGTAAATTTGGAAGCAGTACCAGCGGGTTTATATTTTTTAACTTTGAACACCGATTCAGGAAATTACTTTTCTAAAATTTCCATTCAAAACGAATTATGAATTTACACGAATATCAAGGCAAACAACTACTGGAACAACATGGTGTGAGGGTACAAAGAGGAGTTCTGGTGGAAAATTCTTCAGAATTTGAATCCGCTTTCCAAAAACTGATCGATCATACCCAAACCGGATTTGTGGTCGTAAAGGCGCAAATTCACGCCGGCGGTCGCGGTAAAGGCGGCGGAGTTAAACTAGCCAAAAATAAAAATGAAGTACTTGAGTTTGCAAACCAAATTCTTGGCATGCAGCTTAAAACTCCACAGACCCCTGGTGGCTTGGATGGACCCGGAAAGAAAGTAAACAAAGTATTTTTAGCAGAAGATTCTTATGCACCTGATTTTTCCAAATGCAAAGAATTTTATTTTTCGATATTGACCGACCGATCCACTCAAAAAAATGTGATCATCTACTCCACTCAGGGTGGTATGGACATTGAGAAAGTGGCTGAAGAAACTCCTGATCTAGTTTTTAAGGAATTTGTCGATCCTGCGATTGGTTTTCAGGATTTTCAGGCCAGGAAAATTGCTTTTCAGCTTGGTTTAAGCGGAAAAGTATTTAAAGAAATGTCGCTATTTGTTAAATCCCTTTATCAGACCTTTGTAGATAAAGATCTCACCTTAATAGAAATCAACCCCACGCTGATCGATTGTCACGAACAAGTAGTTGCAGTCGACTGTAAAATAAGTATCGACGATAATGCACTTTACAGGCATCCGGAGCTCGAAGCGATGAGAGACGAAACAGAAGAAGATCCGACAGAAGTTGAAGCAAAGAATTATCACCTCAATTATGTAAAACTCGACGGCAACGTAGGATGCATGGTCAACGGTGCCGGATTGGCAATGGCTACTATGGATATTATTAAACTGTCGGGAGGAAATCCCGCTAATTTTCTCGATGTTGGGGGCACGGCAGATGCACAACGTGTCGAACAGGCGTTCCGCATCATTCTCAAAGATCCCGAAGTAAAAGCCATATTGGTTAATATATTTGGTGGCATTGTGCGCTGCGACCGCGTAGCCCAGGGCATCGTGGATGCATACAAAAACATGGGAAATATCCAGGTTCCCATTATTATAAGGTTGCAGGGAACCAATGCCGAAATTGCGAAAGAAATGATCGATGCTTCCGGTTTAAAAGTGCATAGCGCCATTGAACTGCAGGATGCTGCTAATATCGTTAAAAACGTATTGTCGAATTGATTGGATTGTTTTTCACTTAGCAGGCTTCACACTTATATCCGCAGGGTTATAAGCCTCAATTTTCCCGAGCCGGTTTGGGTACGGGCTGAAATACTTAATGTCGTTTCAAAATCGGGCCACTACTACCTGGAACTTGCAGAGAAATCACCAAGCGATGAAATTCTTGCTCAAAGTTCTGCGGTCTTGTGGAAAAATCAGGCTGCTGATGTTTCAAAAAATCTTGGAACGACTGTGTCAGGAATCTTGAAAACAGGAAACGAGATCATGTTTAAAGCCCAAGTGGATTTTCATGTTCGTTACGGTTTAAAATTACAGCTGCTTGAACTCAACAAAGAGTTTACCCTGGGCCTGATGGCTATCAATAAGCAAAAAGTCATACAACGATTGCAGCAGGAAGGTCTATGGCAAAAAAACAAAACTTGTGAGCTGCCATTGCATTTGAAAAATATTGCCATCATAGCCAGTAAAAGTTCTGCTGCTTTTGCTGATTTTACACATCAATTGAATAACAATGTTTATGGTTACAAGTACGGAATCAAATGTTTTGATGTAGCAGTGCAAGGACAATTTGCAGTATCGAGTATTTGCGAAGCTTTTCATAAACTGCAGTCCGGCAAAAAGTTTTACGACCTGATTGTATTAATCCGCGGAGGTGGTTCAAGACATGATTTGTCTGATTTTGATCAATTTGAAATATCAAAAGCAGTATCGCAGTGTCAGATCCCTGTGCTCACCGGTATTGGTCACCAAACGGATGAATCGGTAACTGATCTTTCGGCATTTAAATCTTTAAAAACTCCTACGGCTGTTGCAGAATTTATTGTTCATCATACCTTGAATTTGGAAGAACAAACAGAACTAATCGCTCAGTTCATTTTCCAAAATTCATTTGAACGATTGCAGAGGCTGAGAACCAATTTGCAATATTTCCAATCGGATTTACAGTATTCCGCGAAACAGCATGTTTCAGCCGAATTGTTAAATGCTATGCGCTTCGAACATAAACTGCGGGAGATCACAAAAGATCTATATGTAAAAACAAAAGAAAAACACGCAGCACTGCTCGCTTTTTTAGTAGCCAACGATCCGGTTGAAATTCTCAATAAAGGCTATAGTATTTCGACGATACAAGGCAAATCATTGCATCATTTATCTAAAATTGAATCGGGCCAGGAGTTGACTACCAGGTACAATTCAGGAATTCTCAAAAGTAAAATAACAGATGTATGGCGAAAAGAAAATTAACCTACGCCGAGGCGATGTCTGCTCTGGAAAAGATCGCAGATAAAATCAAACGCGAACAGATCCCTATCGAAGAATTGCCTGATGAAATTAAAAAGGCCAGGGAACTTCTTGAATATTGCAACAGTCTTCTTCGGAATATTGAAAGCGAGTTGGAATTTGTTCAGGGTTCATCTGAAGAAGAATGAGTGCCCTGAGAGTTTTGGTTTTGATTCGTCATACTACCCCGTTTCTGTTTTAATTCACAACATCATATTTTTACTTTACACGAAAATGCAAGACCTATTTTGTAAAAAGTTTTCTATTTTTGAATGGAGGATCGGTGATTCAAGAGATCAGTTGATGATTTAAATTTTTATAGAATGCAGAACCAATTACAAAGGAAGCTATGGATGGTTGCCACGATATTGGCACCGGTATTATTAGCGATTAGCCAGTTTTATTGGGTAAATGGAGTGCTGACCTCTACCGCCGGAGCGCTTCAGGTTTTATCCTTTCTCTTCTGGATTTTTGCATTCCAGGGTATGTTTCATCAAATTCAGGATGATTACCCCAGGTATGCCGTTTGGGGATTTTTTTTAGCGGTCTATGGCTGCCTGGCTGGAAATAATTTTGGAGTGGATGGCATTTTTATTGATGCATTTAAGGAGCTTTTCCCCGATGCAACGGAAAAATTTAATGGAAAAACCGGTACCGGTGCGCTCATTGCATTTTTCTTACCGGGGGCACTTGCGCCTCTTAGTTGGACGGTATTAGGAGGTTTGTTTTTTATCAAGAAAAAAATTCCAAAGTGGAATGCTTTGGCTCTCATCATAGCCGGTATTGGATTCCCATTGTCCAGGATTCCTAGAATTGACTGGCTAGCCCACATGGACAACGCCTTATTGCTTATAAGTATGATAGGAATTGTAATTAGTTTTTACAAGAACAAAGAATAAAATATTCGTAAAAACTGGTTTTAAACAATTTTAATGCAGATTGATTTTAAATCGTTGGTATTAACTGTTGCATTGTATTTCATCTCAATTCATGCAACAGAAGCCAGTTTCTTAGCTTAAAGCAATAAGAAATAAGCTTTGTTTAGGGTTTTTGTAAATAACCTTTCTATTGCAATATATTGGAAATTATATATTGAAAATCAAAAATATATAATATATTTTCAATTCTAATTCAGAGATTGGGTTCATCACTATTTTCAAACAATTCTCTATAAAAATTTAAAGCGAGGATCTCAATTTAAGCAGCATCGTGCTTATGCTTTTCTACTTTCTCCAGAATTTTTGAAATAGTAGCTTAAGGTCCTGCAGCACATTCCTGTCGCGCATTGCCGTCCAGGTGAGCAATATACTGGGTAGTCCAAGAATAAAAATAGGTAACCATGCACCTGAAAAAGTATCGATGCGTAGTCCTTCTGTAAGTCTCTTGCAAAAAGTATTCATTAATAAATAGGCTACAAAAACCAGAATGCAAAGAATCAATGGATAACCATAACCTCCTTTCCTGACGATGGCTCCCAAAGGAGCACCTATAAAGATGAACATGAAGCAAACAAAAGCCATAGCCTGTTTCAGAAGCAGTTCATATTCGATTCTTGCTTTTTGTTTGAGGTAGTGTTTTTTTTCCGTTTTTGCAGAATTCAACCTGTTTTGTTCAATTTCAATGGTCTGTAGGACGGAAGATTTTAATCGGATGTAAAATGAATCATTGCGATTCAACCAAGCGCAATATAAACTGTCCAGTTCCTCCTGTTTTTTCTGAAAATAGAGATCATCCCTGTTTCCCTGATGTCGTTCTGCTTTAGCTGTTTTATTCTCAGTAGGCTTCATGTGCGACAAGATATATCCTTCGCTATCGCCTTTGACCAGTTTCGAGAAACTGTCGATTTCCGTTCGCAATTGTTTGCTGTTTTTCATTTTACGGTCGCTCTTAAACAGTTCCTCGTTGGTTCTGTCGAGCTCAAATTCACCCAGATCAAAAACTTTGGTCAATTTGTCAAAAGCGATTACTACAAACGGTTTAAAGGCATCCCTGCCCGAGGCATTTTCCGGATTTTGATAGACGTAGCCTTCTTCCAGCTCCATGACCATGTATCGCTGCTCCGGAGTCACATACATCCTCCCCTGAGATGCAGATATGATGGATACTTCACGTGATGCATCAGACTTGCTGTGGTCATAGATCAGAATGTCTTTAATGTCTTTGCCGTTGTCTTCTTTTTGTCCAATTCGGATCGAATATCCATAAAAGTCATTGTTAAAAATCGATTCGTCCAAGCCCAAAGTAGGCTTTTGCCTTTTTAAATCGTGCAACCGGCTGATGTATTTGAGGTTGGATTTGGGAATGATGTACTCCGAACATACATAGGAGAACATAGCCACACCCATTGCAAACAAGGTCAAGGGCAACATGATCCGAAACAAAGATATCCCTGCAGATTTCATGCTGGCCAATTCATAACGTTCGCCCAGGTTTCCGAATAGGAATACTCCAGCCAACAAAACTCCGATCGGGAGTGCAAGTGGTACCAGCGAAAAACACAAATAAAAAAGAAATTCGAGAATCACGATCATTCCGGCTCCTTTTCCAAGGATGTCATCCACATACAACCAAAATACCTGCATGACCAAAACGAATAAGGCCATGAAGAACGAAACGATGAAGGGCGGAATAAAGCCCTTGATCAGCATCGCATCCAGACGTTTAATCCTCAACATTGGTCAGCTTTATTCAGAATTGCAGGCTATTAATGAACAAGTTCTTTGATAAAACATTCATATTTTCCTGAAATTAGTTTGTCGCGTAGTTGTTGCGCTTTCAATTCTTCCTTGAAACTATCAACAACAACAGAATAGTATTCAGATTCCGGGAAAATTTTAATGGAAGTGCTTGAATATCCTTTATTAACAAGTTGTTTCGATCTCCGGACCGCATTTTGTTGGACAATAAAACTTCCGGAAACCACATAGTACGTTTTGTTGCCGGGTTGAAACGCATTGTCAGAAACATCTTGAAATAAATGCGCCCAATTAAATTGAAATTCTCTGTGATCATCTACATTTGAACCGGTAAACGACCCCACTGGATTCATTAAATAAAAAGGAAGTAATAAAAATTGGATGATGTTGAAATTGACCATTTTAGTTGTATTAAACCGGTGTTATTTAGTGACTTAGTGTGCAAAATTAAACCTTATTTAGCTTAATTTATTCAAATATCATGAAGGTCATATTTATGGGATCCCCAGACTTTGCGATTCCCTCACTCGAAGTAATTTTTCAAAAACATCAGTTGCTGGCTGTCGTCACTGCTCCAGATAAACCTGCAGGGCGAGGCCACCAGTTGCATGCGACGGAGGTAAAAACCTGGGCTGTACATCGCGGAATTAAACTCCTTCAACCTCCTAATCTCAGGGCAAAATCTTTTCTTCATGAAATTGCTGCTTTGCAGGCCGATATCCTTGTTGTTGTAGCCTTTCGGATGATCCCGGTCATATTAATGGAGCAAACGAAACACGGAGCCATCAACCTGCATGGGAGTTTGCTACCTAAATACCGGGGTGCAGCACCGATTCAACGCGCAATTATGGCGGGTGAAACGAAAACAGGACTCACCGTATTTCAACTTAGTAAGGAGATTGACACCGGAAAAATCATCAGGCAAATCGAGATTCCATTAGAACCTCATGTGACTGGCGGAGAAGTTTACAATCAAATGAAAATTTTGGGTGCCGGCCTTTTAATTGATGCTCTTGAAAGCATTGAAAAAGGAACAGTTGTTTACACAAACCAAACTGACTCGGACGCAACTCATGCCCCAAAGATTTTCCGGGAAGATTGCAAACTCGATCTGACCCACAGCTGCACGATCAATTACAATAAGATCAGAGCTTTAATACCCTACCCTTTAGCCTGGTTTGAGTGGAATGGCTTAGCCATTAAAATCGTAGAAGCAAACTACAATTTTGGCTCATTAAATTCATCTGGTGAAGTGCTTTTTTTAGATCAAAAAAAATTATGGCTTGCCTGTAGTGATGGGTGTATAGAACTTTTAAAATTAAAACCGGAAGGCAAAAAAGAAATGACGGCCCTGGAATTTATCAATGGCTCCGGACTCCATCGCTGAATTCGCGGGGAGTAGCCTGAATCAGACTTTTTGTATATGGATGTTTTGGATTTTCAATGAGTTCGCTGCTTGGACCTTCTTCGACAATTTTACCATTTTCCAAAACTATGATGCGGTCTGCTAAAAAATGCACAACAGCAAGATCGTGGCTTATGAACAAATAACTCAAGCCAAAATTTTCCTGCAACTCTTTAAACAGGTTTAGTATTTGAGCCTGAACAGAAACGTCCAAAGCCGAAACCGGTTCATCGCATACAAGAAGCTTTGGCTCGACACCAAGTGCACGGGCTATGCATATCCTTTGTCTTTGTCCGCCAGAAAATTGATGTGGGTATCTGTGGTAATGCTCTTCAGACAAACCAACTGTTTGAAGTAACTCGAGGACTCTGTTTTTTCGCTGCTGCGCACTGTTATATAGGCCATGGATTTCCAAAGGTTCCAAAATGGCGTCGCCAATTTTTTGTCTGGGATTTAATGCAGAATATGGATCCTGAAAAATCATTTGAATGTCCTTTCTCAATGCATGTAGACGCTTACCTTCGAGTTTTAAAAGATCAGTGGAGTTATAGAGGATTTCTCCAGATTCAGGATGGAGTAATCTGACGATTGAACGTCCAATGGAAGTTTTACCACTACCGGATTCTCCCACAAGTCCCAGACTTTCGCCTTGTTTGATTTGAAAACTTACATCGTTGACTGCCCGGTGGCCTTGTTTTTTTCTAAAAAAGAAACCCGTATCCGAATGGTAGTAAATCGATAAATTTTGAATAGCCAACAAATTGGGTGTTGATGCTAAACTTTGGGCTTTTTCCTCTATTTCCAACGGAGAATATTGGCTGCTTTGGTCATGGCTTTCGTCAGCATTTTCTTCAAAATCAAATAAAGTATTTAACTTTTTTAATTTTTTATATAAAGGGGGTCTGCAATGGATGAGTCCCTTGGTATAAGGATGATTCGCATGAGCAAACAGAGTCTCTGTGTCGCCTGATTCCACAATTTCACCATTTCTCATAACGTAAATGTGCTGACACAATTCCCTAACGAGACCAAGATCGTGGCTGATAAAAAGAATTGAACTGCCCAATTCCGAGTGAATACTTTTGAACAACTCCAAAACTTTCTTTTGCATGTTCACATCAAGCGCCGTAGTGGGTTCATCGGCAATGATCAATCTGGGTTTGTTGATCATGGCTAAAGCAATTAAAACGCGCTGTATTTGTCCGCCGGACAGCTCAAACGGATATGAATTATATACCCGTGCAGGATCTGTTAATCCAACTTTTTCAAAACCGTCGTAAATACGGTCCTTTATTTCCGACTTGCTAAGATTATTGTGATGAGCTTTGATGACTTCAGTTACCTGAAACCCACATTTGAGAACAGGATTCATGGCGGCCATAGCTTCCTGAAATACCATTGATATTTTGTTCCCGCGAATTTGTCTTAGGGGTTCATTCTCCAGTTTCAAAAGATCGACCTCTGTATTTTCTTCCCGATACACGATAGATCCTGATTTGATTCGTGCATGCGCGTCGAGCAACCTGAGAATGCTATAAGCCGTTATTGTCTTTCCGGAACCACTTTCACCTACCAGTCCGCAAATTTTTGCATTGGGGATCTTTAAATCAATGCCTTTGAGTACGTCCTGGTCGCCGGATTCTGTAAAACCTATGCGCAATCCGGTAATTTCCAAGAGGTTCATGCCGCAAAGTAATTAAAAGTTAAGCTTTAAATATGAAAAACTTAATGTTGGCTACTTTTGTTGACAATTGATCACATGTAAGACTTATGAGAAAATTCTTTAAAATCGCTGCCATTGCTCTTGTCTTTATTTTTATTCTTTTATGGAGCCTACCCTACCTCTTTAAAGGCCGTTTGAATGACTTGTTAAGAAAGGAAATCAGTGCTTCCATTACCGGTAAATTTGATTTTAAGGACCTGAATGTTTCCTTGATCAGAGACTTTCCTCATGTCTCTCTGGCTATGACTGAGCCTGTTTGCACCTCATTTGTAGCGCAGGACACCAGCGAACTTTTTAAAGCAAAGGAAATTTCACTGAGTGTTGGACTTTTCGAAATATTAACCGGGAAACAACCATTAAGTATTAAAAAATTTGGCATTGATGGGGCCACGATGCTTCTCATCCAATATGATTCTGTATTAGCCAATTATCAACTGACACCTCTTGATACGACAGATAAAAGTCAATCATCTGCTATTCAGTTTAAAATTGAAGACTACAGCATTGAAAACAGCGATATCCGAATAATTGATCATCTTAAAGGACAGGATCTGTTGATCTCAGGATTGAATCATAGTGGCTCATTTGAGCAACTGGAAGACAGACAGAAATTAAATAATACAACCGATATACAAAGTTTGAGTATCCTGAATAAAAATATACCTGTGCTCAAAGAATTGAAAATTCATGCGGAAAATGATTTAGAAATCAGCGAGAACGGCAACAGTTACAGGATGGGTGTTTCGCAACTGCGTCTAAACGATTTATTACTGGAGTATAGCGGAGCTATCCATTTTAGCAACGATTTAATTGAATTTGAGAATTTTGAAGTTCATTCTCCTTCCACGGCCTTTAAAGAAATTTTTAGCATCCTTCCGAATGCATATACCAGCGATTTCAACAAGGTGGTTTCATCGGGCAATTTTAGTCTAAATGGGAAACTGAATGGGAGCTATTCAGATTCGAGTCGGGTGTATCCCAACTGGAATGTTGAACTGATAGTTTCGGACGGATTAATTCAATATCCTGGTAAAAATGTATCACTCAATGAATTTAATCTTAAAGTCAGGTCTGAGAATCAATCCGCTGACATGGTCAATAGTTTTTTTGAAATTTCAAAATTTGGATTCAGTATAGGCAATGAACCTTTTGAAGGCAAGATACGTATTCAGGACCTGAGTAATGCTTTTCAAACAGAAGGCAGCATAAAAGCTAAGCTTTCTTTAAGCAAATTGAGGGAGTTTTTTCCATTGGATGGGGGTAATCAATTAAATGGAAATTTATCATTGAACTCAGACTTTAAGTTTGATCGCAATGCTATTGAACAACAACAATTTGATAAGATTGATTTTAACGGTGCATGTGAGCTTCGGGATTTTATTTATAAGGCCGATGGAATGGAGGATGTTAGCATTCCACTTGCACAATTGAACTTTTCTCCAAAATTATGGAATCTGGAAAATGCCCAGCTTGTTTATGGCAAAAGCGATTTTAATTTTCAGGGAGAAATTCATCACCCGCTTGCAATGTTTGCACCAGGTGCTGATGCCGAAATCAAACTAAGGCATCATTCAGCTCTGATAGATATAGATGAATTGATGAAATCCAATCAGCAACAGTCCGAAGCACAAACTCATAAAACAAAAATTTCTTTTGATGAGCTTCAACTATCCTTTCAATCGTCTATCGAAAGGCTTCAGTACGATGTTTACAAAATTACAGGAGCCCAGGCAGAAGGACAATTACAAGGTAATAAGTTGAGTTTGTCTAAAGCAGAAGTGGATGTGAATGGAAGTCAAATTAAAGGAAAAGCTGCATTTGAAAATATCATTGATTTTGTTTTCAATGAGCAAGTCCTTCAAGGCAATCTTGATTTGTATTCCGAGTATTTAGACCTCGACAAATTAATGGCTGTGCCGGAAAATGCGGTAGCCCAAAAACAAACACCGGAGGTTTATTTTAGTTTGCCGGAGGATATGGATATCGACATACAATTTGCGGCAACTCAATTGAAATTTGACCCCTTAAAGTTGAATAAGTTGAGTGGAAAATTGCATTTAATTGATCAAAGTTTAGAAATTCACGAAGCCACTGCTGATGCTGCAGGTGGCAAAATGGCTTTGACCGGTGTATTGGAAGCGAAATCGGATAAACAACCCATTTTCGATTTCAAATACGAACTGAAAAGACTTGAATTTAAAAACGCATTTACTTCTTTTCATACCATTTCAAAACTTGCACCGATTTTTAATTTCATAGAAGGATTCTTCAACAGTACTTTTATTTTTCAAGGGGCGCTCACGAAAGACAACTACCCCGATTTAAAAACGGTGAACATCAATGGCATTATCGAAACATTAGAAGGAGCGATAAAAGGTTTTAAACCGCTCCAGGAGCTGGCTTCAAGAGTGCAGATCAAAGAATTCAGCAGCTTGAATCTGAAAAATACAAAGAATTGGATTAGTGTGGAAAATGGGGTGGTAAACGTTTCTGATTTTACAAAAAATATTGGTGATGTTAAATTTACTGCCGGTGGAAATCACCCTTTGGAAGGAGATATGGCATACCGTATTTTAATTGATATCCCTTCAAATAAAACACAATCTATTTTAAAAACCATCAAAGTGGATGATGGAATAAAATATTATAATGAACTGATGGGTAAAATCGGCTTGAATCAAAAGTTGAGTACCGATATGCTCATTGATGTTCAACTGGGTGGGAGATTTACAAAACCGACCTTGAAACTTGGATTGAAACCTAAAGATGGTAGTGGCTCAGCCGATGGCGGATTAAAAGGTGGCATTGAACAACTGAAAGATACGGTAAGCGGAAAAGCTGCGGAGCTAACCGAGAACCTGAAGACCAAAGCACAGGAAGAAATTAATAAAGCAACCGATTCACTGACCAAACAAGCGGAAGCGCAAATCGATAAGCTTAAAGATGCAGCACAAAAGGAAGTGTTGCAGAAAGTGGATTCTGCGCTTGCAGGAAAAGCAGGAGACCTCCTGAAAGGATCATTGGATTCAATAAGCGGCAAGATCATCCCCGGGTCTGGTCAGCATGTTGACAGCCTTAAAAATAAATTAAAAGAATGGAATCCGTTTAAGAAGCAAAAAAAATAGCCCTTAAGCAAGTCATGAATTTGTAAATCAACTGACTTTAAGCAGCATTAATATTTAGTATTATTATTGAAACCTCCGGACCGATTAGATAAAGTAGTTTAAAGGACTGTACGTTAAGAAAGTCACCTGATATAAGAATCCTGTTGTTGAATTTGCCATTCCATAATTACATGTGTCTTTAAGTATCTCCTTCCTGGACTGTAAACAATTATTTCCCCCTGTGTTTCAAAAGTGTTGTAATCGAGCCACAGATGATCAATATTCATCGATAACAATGGTATGTCATCACTTGAATGCACTTTCAGCAAGGTCAATGCCTTGCAACCTAATTCCTTTGCAATAATTTTTGAATGTCTCTTGGCATTTTTGGTAGCCAGCAAAACTAGCTTTTCTTTTACTTTCTTATCAAGTTTTTCTGACAGCTGGAAAGAAAATGAGAAACTAAGATCCATTCCCAGTGTTCGTATTTTTCTGATTAAATTATCAATGTTCCTTTTATTATTAACCATTTTAACATCCAATTGCTTTTGGCCAAAGTATACGGTATCCGAAATTCTTTCCGTGTGGTAAAGATCAAAATACAATTCCTCTTCCAACAATAACTTGGTTTCCAGAGGTTGGAAATTTAAGTCCCGCAAGAATGTTGTTAATAATGCCATATTTTGTTCCAATAGGTTGTTTAAAACTTGATAGTTTTCATTCTTATGTTTTAGTCTGATTTGCATGATTGCAATGTCAGGATCAATGCGTAAGGAGCTTTCCGAAATTACTCTGAGGATGGATAAATCTGAATTATATTGACAATACCCAATTAGTGGAATTAAAATTAGTAATTTGAGCGAATAAATCGTTTTCATAATCCAATTTTATTTTTTTCATATTAAAACCGCTATGAAAGAATCCTATATGCCAACCAAGTCATAAATCAATTCAACTTTTTTAGTTAGGACTATTTCAGAAGGAACAAATCCATTTTGTAGTAAATGACTATCATTCCAAACTTGCATGCCGCAAACAGAACTGAATCCATAAGAATAAAGTGAATAAACTTCTGAGTAATGAATACTTCGAACTCTTGATATCTTATTTTGTGTTGCGATAGCTGTTAATCCAGCTTTCTTGTGTGAATCTGCGATGGCCATCCCAATTAAGCGGTCGTTGACTAGCTCTGATAAGGAATCTGATAGATAGTAATTTAATGAAAAATTGTACGCATTCTCTATATCCTTAAACATATTAATCAATTTCTCTACTGTTGATGAATTATATTTAAAATGCACTTGAATTCCATGAGATGCTTTATAATCTGTATTTTCTTTTCTTTCTTTTCGGATCACATTTTCAGAAAGTACTTTATACTCAGTGGATTTTATTTGGTTTTTTTTAAAGCCTATCTGAATGAGACTGCTGATAATTTCCTTTGAGGCTTTATCAAGTTCGATTACGGCCCTATTGAATTCAGAATTAAATTTCTCTATCTGAATCGATAGCATACAAACATCTGGAACCACCCTTTCTTGTCCAACTCCTTCCATGCGCAAGGTAGTTGAGTTTGTAAAAGTTTGGCCGATTGCTGTAATTTTGAAGAGAGTAAAAATGATTAGGAATAAATACTTTTTCATCTTGTATAATTTTAGAATTAAACATTCCTTAAATATCTACTTAATGATTAGAAAGATATAGTCGAAAACGGCAGAATGATGCAAAAAAAATCTACTGTATTGCAGGAAAATTTATTATTTAAATTCTCTAGCTCCTATTCAATTATACAACTTGGTTCTTAGTTACAAATTAACAGCTCTATTATATAAACGAATTTTCAATTGAAATGTGCCGCGAAACTTGTGAAAATTAAAGGAGATTAATTCCAGAAATAAAAAAAAATAGCCCTTCTTAGAAGGGCTATTAAGGGACATATGAGGTTTTTATTTTTAGTTCAGTTTAAGCTTCATAACTTTTTCAGCGAGTGCATTCCCTGCATCCAATCCGGTAGTGATGCTTGAGCGATATTGGGAGGCACTGTAGAGATCTGAAAAAGCAGCTTCTTTGGCCATTTGCTCGAAAGATTCAAAAAACTTTCTGTTTTCTCTGAGATCCTGCCTCATGCTTTGCGTATAATCCATGAATGGAGTTCTGTAACCAAAGGTTTCGCTGAAGATTCTTGCACATGCACTGTAAATCATGGCTTTATCGGCAACAAATTCAGGACTCGCCGGGCTTGAATATTCCGGAATGTAGTATCGGTCGATTTGCTGTTTAATATAGGTTGAAGGCCTCAATAAATTTGTTTCGTACTTCACTTTCCAGGAAACGATATATGCATCGTATTGTGCAATGGCAAGACGAAGAAAGAGTTTCATAGCTGATTCGAGGTTCATCTCTTTTTCCTCAATCAATTGCATCATCAAAAGATAATTATGCAACAAAGGCGATGCATGAAAATCCATTTTGGTATTCCAGAACTCGAGATAATCCCTTTGATGTGTATCCAGATTATTCGATAAATTATAAACTTCATAAGCCTCTGCATAAATTATTGACTGGGCGCTGGTGGAATAGTTTAAAACTTTGGTTTTAAGTTCCGAAGCAATTTGAAGATTGTCCGCCAGACAAAGTTGAGCACTTCCCCAATCCGGTAAAATGGGCTTTGAAAAGTAATCTGGGGGCGTTGGCCTCCACGCGGCCGGATCTGCAGAAATGCTAAAATCCGGGTATACGACAAGATAAGCATCTGCTTTTCCATCAATTTCAGAAAAAGCAATGAGTTTCCATCCAATTTCATTTCCAAGGTCGGTCGATCTTTTGATGATATCCGGATCGAGTTCAATAGATTCCGAATTCAGGTACTGATCTCTTAAAGCGGTAATTTTCTGCAAATTATCACTACCCGATGCTTTAAACAGTTCACGGGTCATCCGGTATAAAGCTTGATTTGCTGTAATCAGGAAATTGTATTTCTGGCCTGGATCCGGTTGTGGCAAGGTAGTCTGAAAGTTAGCAAGTTTAAGCTGAAGGGTTCCATAACCCTTGAGGCCAGGTTGCAAACTCTCGTACATGCTGAGAGCAGTATATAACAATGCCCTGCTTGTAATGGGTTCGGAATAACCATTGCACTGGTTGCTCAATTCAAGAGACAGGCTGACCCAATCGGTGAGAAAGCCGGCATCTTTTTCATTGAGGTAGGACGAGGATTCGGGAATAAAAACATCTGTTTTTGAGCAACTTAGAAAGGTCAAAAACACAGAAAGCAGAGCTATAGCCCCACGGGTGGTTCTAGAATAGGTCATAAGCGGTGGTTTAAAAGTTACAAAACTGGCAGTTGACTGCCAACAGCAAATATATTATAACTTTTTATAATATGTACTTAAAAATCTAAATTTTCCCCTTGTAACTTTTTAAATCCAGATTTTTCTATGTATTTCTACTTGAACGATAACAACTTATCCATAATTTCGTTCAATTGCTCTGCCGCTATTTTTTTTGTTAATATTTTCTTTGAAGCATCTAAGATATAAATTTGTGGTGTAGTTTTCAAGTCGTAGATCAATTTAAATTTTGAAACATGCATAGGATCGTATGCGTTTATGTACGATTCCATATGGTGTTCCTTCACCGCATCAAAACAAGCCTTTTTGGCTTCTGTGCCGATCTGCGTGCAAACTGCAACAACTTCTACCCCTTTATCTTTGAATTTTTGGTAAAATTGGCTGATGTGCGGCAATGACTTTTTGCAATGGCCGCAATCAGGAGCCCAGAATATCAGTACGGTATATGGACTTTTAATGTCGTGCAACCTGAATGGAGTGGAGTCTTCCCTGAATAACAGAATATCCGGTGCGATTTTGTCAATCAACAGTGGTTTAAGTGCCTTTGCATCCTTGCTCATCTTGGCAAGATTTTCGGCATCGATCCAGGGTGCTTTTCCTTTTGCATAATAATTTTCAACAAGATGCACATAAACACCATCCATTCCCACATATTTGGAATTCGCGTAAGTATTCAAAAAGTGACTGAGCAGGAATTTGTGATTATCGGTATTCGGTCTGACTTTAGAAAGAATGTAATCCAGCGCAACATTGATGGAATCGGGATGCTGCGTGGTAAGCCTGTCGAGGTATCGCTCTATTTTTTGAAAGAATAAAGGAAGTCGCACATTCCTTTCATCTAAAAAATCCGCATAATCAAAATAATGGGATTTGTAATATTGAAAAGCATACAGATCCCGTTCTTCCGGATTTATATGGCTAAAATCAGGTACCTGAACATCGAGACTCCAGCGCAATACGAGGCTCAACAAAGACTTTGGCTGATCGCGAAGAATTTCATCTTGCTTAGCCTTAACTGCCTTATCGACTTCATCGAGTTTTACTCTAAACAAGTTCTGTTGTGCCGAATCTTTAGTATTTTTAAGTTGTGTCGAAATTGAATCGGCCAACATTCTTTTGGTTGAGAGAAAATCGATGTATGCATTAAAATCAGCATTGAGTTTTGAACCATGAAATTTTAATCTTTCGTTTAATTGTTCTGCATCGGACTCGATTGAAAACTTTTGTTTCTCATCACCAATCAAGAGCTGAATGTAATTATGGTTTGGTTTCGTGACTACGAGATACATTCCCGACTCTAACAAGGTGTCTCCTTCAAAAGTAAACAAACCTTCTTTCGATTTAAAAGCAGTGTCTTTAATGTATTGCTTATCTCCGAAATAATAACCTAACAAGAGGGTATCGTTTTCGTAATTTTTAAAATGGACTTTGATTTTATATCCTTGTCCAAAATTCGAAGTACTATAAGCAATCAAGAGACTAAAGACCAGAAAATAATTTATGTATTTCATTTTTATTTAGGTAACAAAAATCAAAATTATCAGCCGTATTATATTATATAAAAGTTCAACACGCTCAATAACAATTATTTAACCAAATGTCGATAAAGCCGGTTGTAAATTGAATTCAGTTTTTCTCCAACGCTTTGTTCGCTAAATAATTGCATAGCTTCGCTGGAGATTTGAGCCCGGTTAAAATTGCATGATCCGGTGGCAAGCTTTAGCATTGCCGCGGTCAGGGCTGGTATATCGCCTTTTTCAACAAGACATCCATTGGACCGGCTGATTATTTCAGAAATGCCTCCTACCCTGCTTGCTATTACCGGTGTTCCGCAACATAAACTTTCAGCCAGGACACACGGCATATTTTCCTTATTACTGAAAAGTACAAAAGCATCGGCCTGTTGAAAAACTCCGGCAAGTTCACGAGTCTCCAGTTTTCCAAGATACCGGACGTTTTGAGTAAGACCCAATTCATTTATCTTTCCTAGAATAAGTTCCTGGTCTTTGCCATAACCAACCAGATGCAATTGCAATTCCGGTCTGGTATTTACAGCCATAGCCATGGCCTCCAGAATTCCTGTGATGTTTTTATGGTCATTGTTAAATTCAGAAACATGCAGGAAAACAAAATCGGCATGATCCTTTTGGGAAGCCGGATTAAAAATTTTGGTATTCACTGAGTTGTACACTTGTATAGAATCAGCATTGCCTATGCCCAATTTTTTCATGGCAGCTAACAATTGTTTGGAAACTCCAATCAGGACATCAGCCTTTTGAACGACAATGGAGCGAATCCGGTTTTTGAGTTTTTCCAATGCTGAAAATTCAGATTGCAAGTAAAAAGTACTGTGTTCAATGACGATATATGGAATTTTGTGGAATAATTTAAGGAAGTAAGCTACAATTGCATGACGGAGTAAAACATGCACTACAATCAAATCCGGTTTGCCATATTTTTTAAAAATGTGATTGAGGCATACCCGCGTAAGATAAAAAAATAATAAGAATTTATAAACCTTATCCATCCATCCGATTGATGAACATCGCTTTCGATAATATACACGTAAAATTTCCAAACCATCCTCTACCGTCCACTCCGTTTCATGCCATTGATTTGACTGCCGCAATTCGGTGGATTTTAAATAAAGGACCAGGTTTTTTTGATAATTTTGAGTACAGCGAATATGTCTTTCGGTAAAAATTCCTTCGAGATTATCCGTTTTGTTGGGAAACCATTTAGGTAAATGCAGGATGTAGTTTGCTCCCATCAGGCATCGCTCTTGTTTTTTGAATTTGCTAGCAAATACAATACTGCCATTCTCACGGCTACGCCATTTTCAACCTGATCCAGGATTATGGAATATTTGGAATCAGCAGCATCAGAATTTAACTCCACTCCCCTGTTAATAGGACCCGGATGCATAATGATAAGATTACGTCCATTGCGATCCAGTTTATCTTTATTGATTCCAAAAAATTGAGAATATTCTCTCACACTCGGGAAGTATTGCAGCTCCATGCGCTCGGTTTGAATTCGCAGTACATTTATAACATCGGCCCATTTTAAAATATTTTCTAAGGTGTATTCGACTTCGACGCCCAGGCTGGATATATATTTGGGTATGATCGTAGGTGGTCCGCATACTTTGATATGTGCACCCATTTTTTTCAGGCATAAGATATTGCTTAAAGCAACTCTGCTGTGCAGAATGTCGCCAACCAACGCCACTTTAACTCCTTTGATGCGACCCATGGTTTCTTCTATTGAAAAAGCGTCGAGTAAGGCTTGGGTTGGATGTTCGTGAGTTCCATCCCCGGCATTAATTACCGTCGCACCAACTCTTTCCGACAAAAACCTGGCCGCCCCAACTTTGGGATGCCGCACTACGACCATATCCACTTTCATGGCAAGTATGTTCTGAACCGTATCCAATAAGGTTTCACCTTTTGAGACGGAAGAACCACTGGCAGAAAAATTGATTACATCTGCAGACAATCGTTTTTCGGCCAACTCAAAGGACATGCGGGTCCTTGTTGAATTTTCGAAAAAAAGATTGGCAATGGTAATATCCCTTAAAGAAGGAACTTTTTTAATGGGCCTTTGCAAAACTTCCTTAAATTGTTTGGCTACATCCAGTATGATGCGTAGATCTTCAGTGCGCAATTCTTTAATCCCGACCAGATGTTGTACACTTAGTTTAGGCTCTGACATTGGGCTCTTTAGTTTTAGCTACATCAAAAAATAATACCTGATCGTCACCCCCTTCCTCTTTAAGATCCACTTTTACATAGGATTGATTAACTGCATCAATTCGCGAACCGTAATAATCGGCCTGTATGGGCAATTGCCTGTTAAATCTCCGATCTATGAGCACAAGCAATTCAACTTTTTCCGGTCTCCCGTAATTTTGCAATTCCATTAAGGCAGCTTGAATGGTTCTTCCTGTGTACAAAACATCATCGACCAGAATGACTTTTTTATTTTCGATTAAAAAATTGATTTGAGTCGGATGCGCTGAGGGTAATTTTTTGGAAGTTTTAAAATCATCGCGGGAAAACGTAATATCCATTTTTCCTAAGGGCAGTTTGTATTCAGCCTGGAGTTGTTCCAGTTTGCTGCAAATTCGCTCGGCAAGAAGGGCCCCTTTATGTTGAATTCCAATAATACAGCAATTTTCAAATGGGGCATGGTGTTCAATCAATTGATGACATAATCGTTCGATGACCAAATTCAGCTGAAGTTCAGACAATAATATTTTATATTTTGAAGGCATAGCTGTATGCTTATTTGTCTTTAATTTTAGCCCAGGAGTCTTTTAACCCAACGCTTCTGTTGAATACCAAATGTTCCAAAGAACTCTCCTTATCCAATACAAAATAACCAACTCTGACAAACTGATAGTGAGCTTGCGGGCTGGCATGGATCAAAGCTGCTTCAAGCTTACACTGCTGCATGATGGTTAATGAATCCTTATTGAGTACCTGTGTAAAATCCTCAGCTTCATTGGGATCTTCCAGCGTAAATAGTTTGTCGTAAAATCGAAGTTCGGCATCAACAGCCGTTTGTGCTTCTACCCAATGTATAGTGGATTTTACTTTTAAGCCAGATTGGTCATTTCCACTCTTGCTTTCAGGAATATAACTACAATTTAAAGATATGATTTCTTCCGAAGAATTTTTAACGACTTCGTCACAACGAATGATGTATGCACCTTTTAATCGAACCAATCCACCCCGAGTCAATCTAAAATAATTGGAGGGTGCATTTTCCATAAAATCATCCTGCTCTATGTAAAGTTTTTTGCCAAAAACTACCTTCCTTTTACCAGTTTCAGGCATTTCCGGGTTGTTTTCAATATCCAATTCTTCGTTTTGATCCGGATAATTGGTCAAATTGATGAGTAATGGGCGTGTGATGGCCATAACCCGGGTTGCTTTTTTGTTGAGGTCTTCTCTCAGAGCAAACTCAAGCAAAGAAAGATCAATGATATTATCGCGTTTTGCGACGCCTACCATCGTTGCAAATTTTCGCAAGGATTCAGGAGTATAGCCTTTTCGTCTGAAGCCACTTATGGTAGGCATTCTCGGATCATCCCAACCACTCACAAAGCCTTCATTAACCAGGCGCAGCAATTTTCTTTTAGACATTACTGTGAAACTCAGGTTTAATCTTGCAAATTCGTACTGCTGCGAAGGAAATATTCCCAATTCTTTTATAAACCAGTTGTAAAGAGGTTTGTGATTTTCGAATTCTAGTGTACAGATCGAGTGCGTAATACCTTCTATTGAATCAGATTGTCCATGCGCAAAATCGTACATCGGATAGATACACCAGCTGTTTCCAGTGCGGTGATGGGCTTTATAAAGTATTCTGTAAAGTATGGGATCCCTTAAATGCATGTTAGGAGAGGCCATATCGATTTTAGCACGCAGCACTTTGCTCCCTTCCGCAAACTCCCCTGCTTTCATTCTCGAAAATAAATCAAGATTTTCGGAGATGCTTCTTTCCCTGTATGGACTGGCAATTCCGGCTTCAGTTGGCGATTTCTTCATTCCAGCGATTTCATCTGAGCTGCTATCATCCACGTAAGCCAATCCTTTTTCGATAAGGACCACAGCAAATTGAAAGAGTTGGTCAAAATAATCGGAAGCATAATATTCGCGATCTTCCCAATCAAATCCCAGCCAGCGGATATCGTTCTTTATGGACTCCACGTATTCTGTTTCTTCAGTTACAGGATTGGTATCGTCAAAACGAAGATTGGTTTTTCCTTTGTATTTCAATGCCAGACCAAAATTCAGACAAATCGCTTTTGCGTGTCCAATGTGTAAATAGCCATTGGGCTCGGGCGGAAACCGGGTGTGCACTCTGCCACCATGTTTTCCATTGCGAATGTCTTCTTCAATGATCTCTTCAATAAAATTCAAAGCCTTTTTACTTTCTTCCATTGATTTTATTTTACATTCTGTCTGGCATTTCAATTCCAAGACAGTCCATACCCTGTTTTAAGATTTCCGAAACATGTTTACTCAAAAACATTCTGAAGAATTTTAGATCCTCCGTATCGGCATTGAGAATACTATAATCGTGGTAATACCTGTGAAATTCTTTTGCAAGTTGATAAAGATAGTTTGCCAGATGTGAAGGATCCAGATCTTTTGCGGATGTCCGCATCACATTTCCGTATTCAGCCACCATCCGAATGAGTGTTCTTTCATTTCTATTTAACTCAATTGCATTTTCCTCAAATGATTTCAATTCCGTTTGCTTTCTGAGAATTGACTGAATTCTGACGTATGCATTGACTATGTAAGGGCCTGTATGTCCCTGCATGTCGACGGCCTCCTTTGGATCAAATAACATTCTTTTCCTGGGGTGTACCTTCAATATGAAATATTTCAAGGCAGCCAAACCAATCTTGTTAAAAATTGATTCTTGTTCTGTTGCAGACAACACGGCAATTTCACCTCTTTCTTCGGCACCGGAGCGCGCTTCTTCAATAACTTTTTCGATCAGATCGTCAGCATCCACTACATTTCCTTCTCTTGATTTCATTTTGCCTTCAGGAAGATCGACCATGCCGTAGGACAAATGATACAAATGCTCTGCAAAATCCAAACCCAGTAACCTGAGGGTTTCAAACAGTACTTTGAAATGGTAATCCTGTTCGTCGCCTACCACATAGATATACTTGTTGGCCTGATGTCTTTCATGTCGTTGGGAGGCAGTGCCCAGATCCTGAGTAATGTAAACACTGGTACCATCCATGCGCATCAGGATCTTTTTATCCAACCCGCGAGACTCCAGATCAACCCAGGTTGATCCATCTGACTCCTTATAAAATGTTCCTTTTTCCAGACCATGCTGAATGATGTCTTTTCCCAGAATATATGTTTGCGATTCGTAGTAGGTATAATCAAACGAAACTTGCAATCGTTTATATGTATGATCAAATCCCGTATAAACCCATTGATTCATTTGTTTCCAGAGGGAAAGAGTTTCGGGATCGTTGGACTCCCAGGCCAGCAGCATTTTACGTATCTCTTCGCCAAGGGGACTGATGGTGTTAAAATATTCGTTTTTAAATTTGGATTTAAATTCTTTTGCGTCTGTACCCGGAAATTTTATCTCGTAAATGTCATGGGCTGACTGCGACTGAAGCCAGTTGTTGTATTCTTCCTGAAATTTAGTTTCAAACAGGACATAATACCTTCCAACAAAGTGATCCGACTTTATTCCACTGGATTCTGGGGTCTCACCACCACTCCATAGTTTCCAGGCAAGCATACTCTTACAAATGGCTACCCCTCTGTCGTTGATAACTTGAGTAGTCTCCACCTCATTTCCTATGGCTTTAAGGATTTTATTGACCGACCAACCCAGCAGGATATTCCGGATATGACCAAGATGCAGTGGTTTGTTAGTATTCGGACTGCAGTATTCTATAAGAATTTTCTCCTTCTTCGATGGGTGTTCCGGATCTTCTGGTAAATGACCTTGCGCTCCGGCTGTACTTTTTAAAAGATTAAACCAATAATCATTGGGTACGTCAAAATTGAAGAATGCTTTGACCAATTGATATCCTGAAATACTGTTCTGAGCAAGTAATTTAGCACCCAGTAAACTGGCAATTTCTTCGGGTGTTTTATTGAGTTTTTTAACCCAGGGAAATAAAATCAGTGTGTAATCTTTGTCATGTTCAGAGCTGCACGCCTGAATGTGCAGTTCACTTGCATCAACTGTAATATCAAATAATTCCTGAAAGGCTTGTTGAAAAGAATATGTGAGTGGATTCATTCAAGCTGCAAAAATACAAAACTATCCCTTAAAAAAACTGAAAAAGGTTTGACCATAATTTTTTGATTTCCAATACATTGAGTGCGCCTCAAAACAATGGTCGGGATTGTGCTCCAAAACCAGTATGCCATTTGGATTCAATAAATTTTTACTAAAAATATGATCAGGGATCTCTGGAATGGCTTTTAAGGGATATGGAGGACCTGCAAAAATATAATCAAAATGGTCCTTTGTTTGATTGATAAAATCAAGATAATCCATTACAAACAGTCTTACATACTCTTGCGACTGGAAGCTCAAGAGCATTTTTCGGGTGAATACATGACATGGCTTAAAATGATCGACATAGACAACATCGGTACAACCCCTGGAAAGCAGTTCATAGGTATGAGCTCCGCTCCCACCAAATAAATCCAAGGCTTTGATTTCTTCAAAGTCCAATACATTGGCTAAAATATTAAATAAGGCTTCCCTTGCTATGTCTGTTGTGGGCCGGGTTGGCCATTTTGAAGCAGGCGGTGAAAAAACCCTTCCTTTAAATAAGCCACCTGTAATTCTCATCTTACAAATCGGAAAGAGATATTGGACAGCATTTAATCTGCGAAAAGTACCGGCATAGATGCAGATAGACGGCTGAATCCGAGGTGATTTCTCCGGTGAGCATCAATTGCACCAGGTTTTTATCCTGCTCTGCATGTTTAAGCGCAGAAAGTGCATGGTACAGGATATCATCGGTGGTTTCAAAACTATGCAAACGAACCCACTGCAACTCATTGAATCGGGTCAGATAGACCATGAGCTTGTTGGATAAAACAAAAAGGCACAACTGCGGAGCAACTGTATCTGGAAGACGCTCTATAATTTCCGGAAGGTATTCTGCAAGGTGTTTGATTTGAGATTCCTGAAATCCGTCTGAAAGGTCCTGGGGTCGCAAAATAAAAACCAGCTGATAGGGAATTTTTTGCAGGGTCCTAACTACAGCAATTCCATTTGCACCAGTATTTAAAATCTTCTCCTGATTAGAGGTATCGCCATTCAACCGGAAATAAAAATCAGAATTGATGACAATCTTATTCCCCTGTTTATCGCGAAGATTTGCCCACTCTGTAATTCCTGCCATTCTAGTCATCCGCCGTAAAATTAGTAATTTTGCGGCAATAGCACATGAATGAACGCTGTATCCAAAATCACGATTCTTGGGATTGAAACTTCCTGCGACGACACTTCGGTTGCCATAGTTCAGGATGGCAGCGTGCTCGTGAATTTAATTTCAAGCCAATGGATCCATCAGAAATACGGCGGTGTGGTACCCGAGTATGCATCGCGATTTCACCTGGAATCCATTGTTGATCTCTATGAAATGGCCCTCGAAAAAGCCGGGATAGAACCCGGTGAGCTCAGTGCCGTTGCAGTGACCAGAGGACCCGGCTTACTCGGCTCCTTGATGGTGGGTTTAACCTTCGCGAAATCAATTTGTTTGAGTTTAGACATCCCGCTTATTGAAGTGAACCACCTTCAGGCTCATGCCTATTCTTTATTTATTGAGCAGCAGCCGGTATTCCCTTTATTATGCCTGACTGTTAGTGGAGGGCATACGCAATTGCTGCACATCAGCGAGGATCATGAAATCAGACTTATCGGACAAACGGTTGATGATGCTGCAGGAGAAGCCTTTGATAAAACTGGAAAGCTCCTGGGACTCCCCTATCCTGCTGGCCCTGAAATGGACAAACTTGCAAAAAAGGGTCAAGCTGTTTTTTCATTTCCCCCGGCTCAAATGCCGGACTACCAATATAGTTTTAGTGGATTAAAGACTGCCGTTTTGTATTTTTTGCAAAACCAATTGAAACAGGATCCGGAATTTATCAATTCCAATTTAGAAGACTTATGTGCTTCTGTCCAGAAGGTCATTATAGGGATGCTTCTGAATAAACTAAAGAAAGCTGCAATTGATTTAAAGGTAAAAAGTATAGGAATCGCTGGAGGAGTAAGTGCCAATTCCGGACTTCGGTCTGAATTGCAAGACTTATGCACGAAACATGAATGGAAATTATACCTTCCTTCAATAGCTTATTGCACAGACAATGCCGGAATGATTGCACATTTGGGCTATTCGAAATATAAACGAGGAGCCTTCTCTGATCTGGGCATAAATGCTCTGGCACGCTATCCTATTGTGTAAATTCTATGATCGTTACACCGAGCCCTCCATCCTGTTCTTCGGGATGGCGATAATTTTTTATGAATTTATTTTTCCGAACAGCCTGGATGATGGTTCTGCGCAGCATTCCTGATCCTTTACCATGTAGTATTCTTGCTTCTTTCAAATTTGAAACAATCGCAACATCCAGATATTCTTCCAGAGCTCTCACCGCATCGTCAGGAGTTGATCCCCGAATATCGAGTAATCCCTTTACAGTGCTCGCCTTTTGAAGAATATCGAGATCAGGTTTTGATTTAATGGTCAGTCCATTCGATTTTTTTACCGGAACGATATCTGCCATATCGACATGAATAGTGAATTTATCTGTAATGATCTCTGCGTTATTCTGCTTAATTTGGGCCACAGTGCCAACGAGATTATTGCTTAACAACATGACCTGATCGCCAATTCGAATAGATGCCGATTCATATTTTTCGCGAATTAACTGCTTATGATCTTGGTTGATTTCTTTCCATTCATCATTGGCTTTTTGTAATTTTAACTGTGTTTGTTCTGCCAGTTTTTTAGCCTCTATAATATCGAGCTTCTCCTGAATTTCTTTTAAAAGTGTGTTGGCTTTCTCATTCCTGTCGGCTAAAACATCCAATTCCAGTTGTTTGCTATCGAGTTTTAATTTTAGGCGCTTCAGGTCATTTTGTTTTTGCATTTGTTCATAAGCTTTGATCAGCTTATTTAAGGACTGAATTCTGGATTCCAACACTTCGTTCTTCATGGTCAGGGCTTGCTTTTCCATTTTTAAGTTGGAAATCAGCGATTCCAAATTGACAACTCCTTTTTGTGCTTTTGCTTTAGCTCTTTTAATGATGGCTCCAGGCAATTTCATATTTTCCGCCATTTCAAGTGCAAACGAGCTCCCGGGTATGCCTTGAATCAATTCAAATTTTGGTTTCTTTTCATCCAGGTCAAATAACATAGATCCGTTAACCAGTCCTTTTTTGTCATGGGCCATTCCTTTGATGTTGCTGTAATGTGTGGTAATGATCCCAAAGCTTTTTCTCTTCAGGGTTTCTTCGAGAATAACTTCAGCCAATGCGCCACCAATAACAGGTTCCGTTCCGCTTCCGAATTCATCGATGAGTACCAGAGTTTCCGGATTCGCTTTGAGCAACAATTTGCGCATGAAAGACAATTTCGCAGAATAGGTACTCAAATCATTCTCTAAAGATTGATTGTCGCCAATATCGACGAGGATGTGATGAAAAATACCAAACTCACTAGATGGGTGCACAGGGATCAAAATTCCGGAACGCAACATCAACTGAAATAAACCCACTGTTTTGAGCACAATGGTTTTTCCTCCTGCATTGGGTCCAGAGATTACGAGTATATGTTGATTTTCGTCCAGAGACAAATTGAGTGGCACCAATGTCGATCCTGTTTCTTTAAATCGGAGCAGCAATAAGGGATGTTTGCCTGCAATAATTTTTAAAACCGGATTTTTTGCTAATACTGGAAGTACGCCGTTAAGCGATTTTGACAGTCTGGATTTTGCTAACAAAATATCTAATGATAACAACTGGTCATAGGCGGTGACCAATTCATCCACCTGGCTTCTGCACATGCGGGTAAGCTCCTTTAAAATCTTTTGCAACTCGCGGGTATGCGCTAATTCGAGTTCAATCATTTCATTGTGGAGCTCTACACAGGCCTGTGGTTCAATAAAGATGGTTTTCCCACTATCCGATTCCCCCGTTATCAATCCCTTTACTTTTCTTTTCTGTTCAGCGGAAATACGCAGTACATATCTTCCATGGTAAACGGATTCTTCACCTTCTGCAAGGACGCCCATCTTTTTATAGGTTTCCAGTTCTTTTTTAAATTGCCGGTAAACAACCTGTTCCAATTGTTTGATGGCCATTCTGATCCTCGACAGTTCTTCGGAAGCCTGATCGCGAACCTGATTATCGGAATCAAATACGCGAAGAAAGCTTTTGCAGAGATCCTCAAAACCATGAAACGCAGATAAGTAATTCCCCAGTTCAGACTTTAATCCAGATTTCTTATCGCGATAGAACCCATGAATTTCTGCGGAGTTTTCAATGATATTTTTAATGTTTATCAAATCATTTATATCGAGTTGGCTGCTTTCCAGCAAGATTACCGGAACCAGATCCCGGATTTCAAAGATGCCTTTTAAATTCAAGAACTGGTACAGCGAGCTTTCAATGATTTGATCGCACAGCTTTAGTTGATTCAGGATGACTTCGTAATCGTTGTTTGGTTTTTGCCTGAATAAATGAGCTGCACTTTCTTCGAATTGGAGATAATTAGCGACAAGCCCGATGATCTTATCGTATTCAAGTGCCTGCAGGTAAGTTTGTGTCGCCATTGGAGTCTGTTGAAGGATTAATATTTACTTTGTGGTCTTAGAATTTCCGGAAAAAATTCTATCAAATTCTTTCCGGATGCTTACACCAGCTCCAATTTTATGTTTAATACCCTCGATAGATTCGTCGCCTCTGTAGTAAACACGCATTTTTAATCCTTGTACGGGAGTATTCCATTCGATTACACTCTCGGGATTAAAATATGAATTTCCTAACAACTGTGAGTTGGATTTGTAATTTCCACCAAGTGTAATGATCCACTGGTCGTTCCACAACCTGTGTTTCAGACTGAAGACTACTTCTGTCTCATTGAGATTGGTGCCACCTACATTTGTATTGTCGATATCATAACCAATGTTAAAGTCAATACCACTGATGAAATTTACATCATCAAAAGCATTATTCAGTAAATTCGTAACAAACAATGAAAACTGGTTACTCAGCATTTCACTCATCGTATTGATTGTAGTTGTTCCCAGATTTCCGACCAATCCGCCTTCCCACGGATTCGTATTGTTGAGAAAAGATCCCAGCACTAAAAGGCCGAAAATTTGTTGATTAAATTGGTCTTGATTCAATTTTAAATACCCAATTTTATTTTCAGCGTAATTTTTCAGGCTGCCTGTCAAGTCGGGCAACTCCAGGTCAAATGTAATTGTTGGCTTGAGCAGGCTGCCTGTGAGCAGCATTTTTAATTTAACTGCAGTTCTTCTCTTGGCTTCCTCGATAAGATCCTGATTTTCCCCAAGGTACTCTTGCAGCAACAAATAAGGAGCGGCTTGTAATCCTTCGTAAACCGCTTCTATATTGATATTTGCATTGAGGGGATCACCTGTCCAAACGGCCGTTCCTCCGCGAGTCAGTGTAAAGGGTTTATTTACAAAATTGTATAAAGTAAAAAGATACTGCCCCTGCTCCACCTCAAAATCGCCATTAACCGTGAATAATCCATTCCGGAGTGATTTGATTTGCAAGTTCCCGCGACCTTTCCCTTTTAATATGTCACCGGTTTGTTCGTCGAAAATAACAGATACTTCAGCGTCATCAGTCAAAGTAAGTTGCATATTTACATTCAGGCCGGTAAGACTCGGAATGCTCACGCTATTTTTTGGAACGGATACATTCTGTTTTGTGCGGTCTACAAATTTTACAAACTCTGCTCGTTCGGTTTCGTTGCTGATGGTCATTGGGAGGAACAATTTAGTTCCTTTTGTTGAAATCAAATTTACATCCATTTGAAGTTGTGAAACAGGCCCTGTAAACTGTGCATCCACATTTCCGATGCCGTATCCGTAATAATCTTCTTTATTAGATTTATCGGTTTCCAGAACCAAGGCTTTATCAGATCGCACCCTGATATCCATGCCCCAATCTTTTAGATTCGTATGGTAAACAAAACCATTGACGGTAAGCGGATTACCCAGCTTATCTTTCATCTGCGTTTGGTTGAATTCAATGGATTTTTTATGAAGTGTAATGGTTTGATTGAAAATTTGTACAGGAACTCCCAGGTAAGTTATCATTGAACTGGCCTGGGTGATGTTTATTTTTCCTTCGAGATTCAGTTTGTTTTTCTCAGAATAAAAACGAATGATCCCGTCTCCTCCTCCTGTCGAATTTGAAATCGATTCAATAAAGTTCTCGAGGAAACTCATAGGAAATTGTTTTAGATCAAATAAAACATCAAAATCAAAGGGCTCATGAGTATAATTTTTTGAAAGCGGAATGTTAAGATTACCCCTTCCTAAGAGATGTTGATCACGAAATTTGCTCGTCAAATTAATATTCCAGGGTTCCGCTTCATCGGGAACGTCAAATTGAATTTTCAATGGACCGAAATGACTTTTATTTAATTTAAAATCGACAATGTTGATTTCACCATTTGCAAATTTCAGATTTTTTAAATCAGGAATATTGATCGTACTGGAAAAGATTCCTTCAAAGTGGACGGTTTGGCTTTTTAAAAGCTGATTGACAAAATCAAGTGAAAATCCGTCTGTATTCAGAACGAGACCTTTGTTGTCAAAATCTCGTATTCCTATAAACCGAACTGAATCTGTTAACTCCAGATTTTGAATACTTAAATGTTCTTTTTTGAATTGCAACAAATTTTTTACATGAACGCTCCATTTTCGATCATTGAAATAGAGATTTTGGTTTTGCAGATTAAGACTGAAATGTTCATTTGAAAATTGAATATTGGATAACAGGTTTGTCAGAATATATTTATTAGACTGGTCGAAAAGTTGAAGATGTAAATTTCCATCCCCGTTACCTAATTGAACCAAAACTTTGCCATTTCCTGTCCTGTTTTTATTTTTTTCTTTTAAATAATCAAACGTCCACAAAAATTTAAGCATCTCTGTACTTCGGATGGAAAAGCTCATTTTATCAAGCATGTAGTTTTTATAAATCAAATCAAATCGGTTTGACTTAATTTCAAATAAATCCTTCTTACTGTCAATGACCAGATCAAAGTCAAGCAGATGAGCTATAAATGGCAGTTTTAATATTTTATTTAATTCATGGCCTTCTTTGATATACAGATTGGCATTACATACAATATCCCTGGAGGCTGAAGTTGCAGATTTATAAAAATTACTGATAAAATGTTTGTGCTTTTTATCAAGGAAACCCAGAATATCATTGCCAATGGTTGCAATGTCAAAAAAACCAATGACCTGAGCAGATAAAAGATTGGATTCCAGTCGCAGGGTGCGTAAGCTTTGCTGAAAGTGTTGTTCAATGCTTAAATTGCCAATTCTAACGATATCGGAACTGTCCGAATATACAATTTGATCACCTTTAATTGTGCCAACAGTTTCTTTATGCCGCTGTTGCTTTAAATCTGCAATAAAATTTCCACTTAATTGAATCTTGCTGAATTTTTCATTAAATAAACCCAATTGAATATTCTTTATATTCGATTTTATTTGTGCCGTCCACTCGTTTTCATTAAATTTCAATTCTCCATTTAGCGAGCCCATCAATCTATCGTCGTCGACCTGAAGTTGGCCTTTGAGATGATCATTCTTCAAAGTTCCATTAAACTTCAATTCTTTCACTTGTCGTTTATTAAATTCTACAGACTTCACATGAGCTGTGAAAGTGGCATCGATAGATTCTTTCGTCAAGCCTTTGCCCTCAGTTATTCCCGCTTCCACATGGATGTTGCCTAATTGGGGAATGTCGAGAAGTTGTCCCAGATTAAATTGGGTCGTGGTAACAGAGCCACTGTACAGGGCTTTTGAAATATCTTTTTTTAAGGCAACTTTGATATCAGAACGAATGGATCCCAGGTCGGTATCAAACTTTCCGAAAGCTACAAAATCTGAAATAAAACCATCGAAGTTTCCCGCAAAACGAATGTTGCCGAGTTTTTTATAACTTGCCGGGATACTTGGATTATTTAAAACTCTGTAAAGAAAGTCTGAATTCAGTTGTGATGATTTAAATTTAAAATTGATGAGGGCATCTGTTCCGGAAAGTATATTTCGGACCTGGCCCATCCCAAGGACTGAAAACACTTTTCCATAATTTAAATGCACTTCTTTAAACGACAAACTTTTCGGAGTGCCAACAATCTGGGCAGTCAAGTTCAAAGGAACATCTTCCTGAAAATTGAATTTTGTAAGTAATTTTTCAGTGGAAGGAAAATATGCCAAATCCAATGGACTCACAGAAGTGTTTTCAATCCTGAAGGTTGTGATCCAATCAGACAGGTCTGTTTCTTTGAGCGTCGTGGATCCTGCCTGAAGTTTACCCTGAATGGAAACCTTGGAATGATCGGTTTTTAATTGAAATTTTTCTACTGAAACTTCATATGGATTATAATTAAATCCAGCAACATGTAAATCTTTAATTTTAAAGCCCCTATCGCCATTTGCATTTAATGTTAAAAATTCAGTTCTCAAAAGGTCCTGAGAAAAATAAGTATAGGTTGCCGAAAAATTAATTTCTGAAAAATGATTCAGACGATTTCTCGATGTATCGGAGTAAGAAATACTTCCATGATTGCAGTTTACAAAACTAAAAAACAAGGCAGGTCCCAGTTTACAGTTCAACTCATCAAATGCGTCGGCGGTGTCTGAAGAATAAGGTTTATCCCCTTTGTGAGTTTGTTTAATGAAAATATTGGCGATTGGCCGGTCAAGTACTAACGAACGGAAGTGAAAATACTCGGAACCGAGATCGATAGAATCCATTCGCATATAGAGTTTATCCAAATTCAGGTTAAGATCCATATGAACATCCGAAACAGAAGCTCGAAGATTTGTCAACGTCATGGTCTGCAGCATCAGCTTGAAACTTTGTTCAGAAGCAGGCCCTTTTTTAAACTTTTTGACAAAAACCTGAAGATTACTTTCCTCCTCTTCTGTATAGGTTTTTATATTTAAATAAACCCGGTCGCCAGTAATTTTTTGAAGCAAAAGTTCGGGTTGAAAAACCAAACCCAATAAACGGTCGGATCTAACTCCAAAGCGGTCAGCGAAAATTAATGTATCCTGATGGTGATCTCTGATGAGTAATTTAAATTCGATCCCTGCAGCGAGGTCAAAAGACATCTGATCGACCTGAATATCCTGATCGAAATTTTTATTAACCCATGATATCAATTGGTTTTTAAGTGCATTCTGTACGAAAGGAAGTCTGAATGCAAGACAAATAAGAACCCATATAAAAAGTAATAAAATAATTGCCGAAAGTGCGAAATCTCCAAGCGAAGTGCTTTTGTCTGAGCTCGTATTTCTATTTTGATAAGGTTTTGCCATTTAATATTGCGGGTAATCAGGATTGAGTCAGAGCTTCTCTATAACTACTTATAACGCGAACACACTGTGCATGTTCCCACACATCGTGCACCCGGATGATCCTACATCCTTGCATAAGGGCTAGGGTATTCGCTGCAATAGTTGCCGGCAATACATTTTCGGGCGTTGTTTCTTCGGGTTTCCAGAACATCGATTTTCTTGATAAACCAATAAGTAGCGGTACGTCTAATATTTGAAACAAAGACAAGCTGCTTAAAATTTTATAATTGTCCGTTAATGTTTTACTAAATCCGATTCCCGGATCAATAATGATTCTCGTAAGTCCCTGATTCTGAAATTTGGAGATCCTGATCGCAAAATATTCAAGCAATTCCAACATGATGTTGCTGTATTGGGTATTTTCTTTAGACTGCATGTTCTCAGGGGTTCCTTTCATATGCATGGCAATGAATATTTTTTGGTTTTTGGCAACCAAATCAATGATGGCCGGATCGTGCTGACCCCCACTAATGTCATTAATAATCTCTGCACCTAAGGCTATACAACGTTCTGCCGTTTTTGCATGTACCGTATCGATTGAAACCAATAGATCGGGGAAAGCTTTGCAAATCTCTCCCACATAAGGCATTAACATCTTAAGTTCTTCATGTTGATCTGGAATCTGCGACCCAGGCCGGCTGGTAAAAGCTCCGATATCCACAATACCTAGACCATGTTTAATCTGAGTTTCGAGGTCCGATAAACATTGGTCCAGACTTGTTGAAATGCTCGATTTGTAGAAGCTTTTGGGATCTAAATTTACAATCCCCATGATTAGTGGGTCACGAGGTTCAGGATCGAAAATTGACTGGATCTTAGCCTGCTTCAATCATTTAATTTGTGCAAAGTTAATGGACTTTCCTTTAAAATCGATCGTTTCTTTGGAAAAAACTGCATATAAATAGCTCATTTTCAGCGATATAAATTACCAAACGCTTTAAGGGAAATTTGTATCTTTGCAGCGTTTTCAAATTCAAACAAGCTGAGACTATGACTTACACAAGTTATATGAGAGTCCTTTTGTTCCTGCTTGCGATGGGGGGGCTGTTTTTTATCAATTCGTTCATTATCAGTAGTTTAGTAATAAACTATTCGGATGATGAAACTAAGCAACACGAAAATTGTCAAAGTTTATCTGAAATAAGCCATTTTGGTTTCCGGGAAGGAATGTTTCACGTTGAACAAAGTAAAATATTATCGGGACAGTCTTTGGGTTCTCTATTCCAGTCCAATAATCTACAGGATGCTACTATAAAGAAGGCTATTCAAAGTATCCAGGAAAATTTCTCGACTACTAAATTTATTGCCGGCAACAAAATAGCATTTATTCATTCTGATCTGTGCAAGAGGCCGGACTATTTTTGTTATGAGATTAACAATACAAAATACTTAGTTTGTCAGTTATTCGGAGACTACTGCGTAGAGTTGGTCGAAAAGGAAAAATCGTTTCAACAGGAAGTTGCCTATGGTTTTATCGACCGCACCCTCTGGCATGCCCTTGGAGAGGAAAACATCTCTTTGAACCTGATTGATCAAATGGAAGACGCATTGGCATCCGCTGTTGATTTTCATCATGTTCAAAAAGGCGACATTTTCAAATTGGTTTTTAACAGATTGTATATCGAAGGCAAACCGACAGATGATGGCGAATTGCTTGCAGCTTATTTCAATGCCTCCGGAAAAGACAATTATTCATTTAAATACAAACTGGATAAAAATACAGGATACTACGATTTACAGGGCAGACCTATGAAAAGCCGTTTTTTAAAAGCTCCCTTGCGCTTTTCCAGAGTCACATCCGGCTTCAATCCAAGAAGGCTTCACCCGGTTTTAAAATATAGTCGACCACACCTGGGAACCGACTATGCTGCACCTCATGGAACACCAATCATGGCTGTCGGCTCTGGCGTGGTTGAAGCAGCATCTTATACGGGTGGAAATGGAAATTACGTCAAAATCAAACACGATAATAGTTATCAAACCCAATACCTTCATATGTCCAGGTTTGCTTCCGGCATTCGCAGAGGCACACATGTTTCACAGGGACAGGTCATTGGTTATGTGGGTTCTACAGGTCTTGCTACAGGCCCTCACGTTTGCTTCCGTTTTTGGAAAAATGGCCGACAAGTGGATCATAGACGCTTAAGCTTCCCATCTCCTGAGCCATTACCTGCCAGCGTCCTGCCTGAATTTATGAAACACAAGGAAGGCCTGCTTACGATTTTAGATCAAATCGATAATCAAACAGCCCTGAACAAAGACAGACGATCCTGATCAAACCGTATGTTCTAAATTAAATCCGATGGTTGTTCCAACTCCGTCTTTGCTTCGTATATGGAGTTTTTGATGGTGAGCTTCAATGATGTGTTTCACAATAGATAAACCCAGACCAGAACCACCCTGGTCTCTTGACCTGCTTTTGTCTACTCTGTAAAACCGGTCAAATACATGACTAAGTTGATCTTCCGGAATGCCAATTCCATTGTCGCTGACTTCAACCAGGATATTTTCATCCAGGCGATAGAATGAAATTTTTACATACCCGTTAAATTTCCCATATTTAATTGCATTATTGACCAGGTTGCTCAATACAATACGGATGTATTCGCGATCAGCAAGCACAAAGTTGTTATTATCGGCACCCTCCTTGAAAATTAGTTTTATTTGTTTTTGGTCGGCAAGCCCAGTTTGTTCTTCAAAAACTTCCTCTGCCAACGATTTTACATTAAATTTTTGAACATCGAGTATATGCGTACCGGCTTCAAGTCTGTCTACTATTGACAAATCCTCTATAACCTCCTTCAACCGGAAAGTATTTTTAAGAGCTTTTTCAAGAAAAGTCTTGGCTTGCTCGTCAATGAACAAGTCCTGATCCATTATCGTCTGCAAATATGCTTGAATGTTGAACACCGGAGTTTTAAGCTCATGAGAAACATTTCCTATATATTCTTTCCTGAATAGCTCCATCTGTTTAATGTGATCAATTTCCGTATTTTTCTTATTGATCCATCTTTGTGCAGCAAGCTCTGCTTGTTCGAGATCTGATAGATCATTTAGCTTGCCTTCCTTCAAAATTTCATCAGATAATTTTGTACCGCTGATAATTTTGTAAATGAGTTTGATCCTGCGGTATAAAAACTTATTAATGAAAAATCTCAAAATAAAAAACCCGATACATGTCAATGAACCGATAACCAATACAATCACCGGAAAATGAATTTTGCCAGGCCAGAGAATCGCACCGATTCCAAACACAACAATAACTATGCCCGCCAGACAGGAAAGGATCAGCAACGAAAGTTTGCTTGCCGAAATATTTTTAAGGAAATCAGATCTCAAATTTATAGCCAACTCCTTTTATGGTCTTAATGAATGAATCGTCGAGTTTTTCCCTCAATTTACGAATATGGACGTCGATCGTTCTGTCGCCAACGATAATATCTTTACCCCAGATTTTATCGAGAATTTCATCGCGTTTGAACACTTTACCAGGGCTGGATGCCAGGAGGTAAAGCAACAAAAATTCTTTTCTGGCAAATTCTGGTTTCCGGTCGTGAAACCGCACTTCCATTTTTAAAGGATTGATGCTGAGTTCTTCAAATTCGATTATTTCATTTTGGCCTTCATTGGTCAGAGGTTTTATTTTTCTCCGGATCAGAGCTCTGATCCTGCTTATGAGAATTTTAATGGCCACAGGTTTGCTGACAAAATCGTCTCCTCCAAGGTCCAGGGCTTTGATATGTGTTTCTTCATCTCCTTTTGCAGTCAGAAACAAGATGCTGATGTTATCGAAGCGAGATTGTTTTCTGATTTCTCCACAAGTTTGCAGTCCATCCATTACAGGCATCATGATATCGAGTAGAATGAGGTCTGGACTGTATGAATCCAACCGCTCCAAGGCAATTTTGCCATTGGAAGCAGTCACGACTTCAAATCCTTCCTTTTTTAGGTTAAAAGAGAGAATTTCAAGGATATCCGGTTCGTCATCAACAATAAGTAATTTGTAATGCATCTTTTTTTATTGAACACAACAACATCTATAGCAGCTGGTTTTATAGTTCGTATTACGAAATTATTAATTCATTCGGATTATTCGGTTTTTAAATTCATCTTGATGGAATCTAACATTTGAGCATAAAGGACTGAGGAAGGCGACAGCTCTCCTATAATTAAATTTAAATCCTCCGATTTAAACTTGTATTTCTGCTGCAATTCCTGTGCAGCCAGAGCATAAAGACTGTCCTTCATATAAGAAGGTTGGTTGCGCAGCAATTCATAAAAGAAAAAGGTCTCCATTAAATAGGATTCAAGCTCTTTGGGATAAGTCTGCATTTCAACCGATGGTTCAGATGACGGCGAACAATTTGCCATGAGTAAACTAAGTGTTACAGACAACGCGACTCTCATTCATTAATCATTTTTGGGTAGAGATGCTTTATAATTTGTATGTCCCTGGCTTGTAAATCTTTCCATTCCTTTTTTGGGGCTTCACAGACAAAAACAGAACAAGTAGGTGCCGGACCGTTATAGGGATTGGCTAACATAGAAGCCAGATGTTCAATAATGGGATTATGGCCGAAAATCAAACAAGAAGTAATTGATTCGGGAATGTTACGAAGTACATGGAGATAATCGTTTGCATTACCAAAGTACAGTTGTTCGTCAAGGCATATTTGCTCCTTTTCAATTTGAAACTCTCTGGCAAAATATTTAGCGGTCTGCCGGGCTCGTTTGGCAATACTTGAAACGATGGCAACGGGTGATAATTCAAAATTTTCTTTCACATATTTTGCCATTTTGGGCGCATCGTGCAATCCCCTGGTGTTTAAAGGCCTTTCTAAATCTGTAAGCGACGGATCATCCCAGGAAGATTTTGCATGGCGTATGAATAAGACATTTTTCAACAGAAACCATTTTATTCTCTGTAAAAGTAATACTTTTGCAGGTTTAAGATTAAAGAATTATGCATTCTTCAATGCGGAGCATAAATTTCGATGAATTTGAACATTTGTTCACTGAATCAGAGCTGTTTCATATGCAACAGTTAATAGACAGCGGTGCACTGATCAAAGCAAATCAAACTTCAAAGAACAGTTGGAATTATTGTTTGCGTTACGATGGAATGCTTACCGACTGTGAAATAAAATACAATCAGAAAAGTCTCAAGCAGGTAGTTTGTGCTTGCGGTTTTCGTGGCAGCAAACGCCTTTGCAAGCATAGCCAGATCATCGTTTATTGGCATTTGTTAAAAATTTACAGGCGTTCTGCAGGGCCGGCAAATGAATTCTCCGAATTTAAAGAAAACGATCTGCAAAAACTGTCAGCAGAGGAACTTCGCTTCTATCTCAAAGCCTTAATGCGGAATAATCCCAAAGCACAAAAATGGGTTGAATTGCTGCATGCGATGGGAACATGCAGAGAAATGGACATACACTCCATGTTTCAGGCTTGCCAGAATTTTTCAGTTTTTCTCAATGACCTTCATAAAAATCAGGTCAGCAGAGAGAAAAATTTACTTCAATTATCAAACGATCTGTATAACACCAGTCTCCGCTTCTACTCCTTATCTGAAGTAAACAGAGCCTGCTCAATCATGATAGCAGCCATCCAACTTCTTTATACCCAAATTCAAACCAGAAAAGTCATTAATACCCAAAAATTTCATCAGGCTATTATAAAATATACAGATGCCTTAAACCAGATCTTAACCGCAATTATTGCTCCTCAGGCATTGAATTCGTTTTTGCGGCATTTAATCGAGTTTTCCAAATCCGATGCTTATTATCCTGCCCATAAAGAATGCAACTTATTTAATTCCATTCGAAATCGAATTAAAAATAAAAGTATCGAGAAAGAATTAGTGGCAAGTTTACAGAATAAATGCTTGGAATCCATTCACCATCCTTTTGCTTTCTATACCTGGGATGTATATTATCAAACGGATGCTTTAGGTTTTCTGAAATTCTTGAAAAGTCCCGTCTTTGCAAGAAAAAATGCATTTCCGAATATTTTAAATTTTCTGGGAACCCGAAACAAGCAATTGGAACAAAGTTTTTATTTAGAACTTTTGCGTTATATTCTTCCCAATCTGAACCGGGATCTCCAAATACTGGCAGCAACATATCTGAATGCCATGCATATTCAAATGTCTTCTCTTGAGGACAAGCAATTGTTTATTCAATTATACCTGGTATCAAAAAACCAGAATCTGCTTACTCAGTATTTTTCTTCTGAAGGCAGCGTTGACAAGCTTTATGACATCGCACAACAGATGCTTGAAAAAGCACAATTACCTATTGAAGAATCTCTGGAAATCGAATTGGAGTTATTGTTTTATAGCCAACAGTATCAATCCCTGACTGACAAGCTTATGGCGCAGGAATCCATTGATCTCATTATGAAATACGATGCCAATCTTCCCGCTCAGGCCAAGACCAGGCTTATTAAATCTTATGGCATTTACCTGACTAACTTTAAACTCAATAATATTGGACCTAAAGCTACCAGGAGAATCAAACAAATTACTTCGCACCTGATGGCGCATTACTCAAAAGAACACAAGCTTTTCAAAAATTTACACGAATACCCTGTTGAATGAATTTCAAATCTTCATTAATATTCTTAACCATCCTGGTTTTTTGTTGCATTCTGTTTTTCAATTGCAGTGATCAAAACCAAAATGAAAAATGGCCTTCATGGACAGACCGTATGGTTGTTTATGAAGTTACACCTTATCAATATTTAAACACGGGGGGATTTCGAGGCATAACAGATGATCTGGAGCGTGTACGGAATTTGTTTTTTAATACACTCGTATTACATCCCGTTCAGGTTCGCGACCAGGCTAATAATCCTTTCAATCCATCCAGTCAGTTTGCTATTCAGGATTATTTAAAGCTAGAACCTTCTCTGGGATCTGAAGAAGACCTCCTAAATTTGATAAACAAAGCACACGAATTGGGCTTGCGTATTTTAATGCAATGGAATATTGAAGAAACCGGACCTCATCATATTTTAAAAGCAACACATCCGAACTTTTACCAGAGTTTTGAGAGATTGGTGGATAACAAATTTAACAAAGACTTTGTTAAACTAAAATCTGGTGTTGAAGAGATAGAAACCTTTCATAGAAAAACATTAAAAACATTCGCACACAAGTATCCTTTCGATGGATTTGTCCTTTATGGACAATTAGCGCAATCGCCAAATTTTTATCTTGACTTGTCCAAAAGCCTGAACTCAGATCAATTCCTGTTTTATACACAAACAAAGCAAATCAGAAGGAACGCAGCAATTAAAAACAAAATGTTATTGGACTTTTTTAGGGGTACATACGAAAAAGAATTTGTTCCCGGATTATTGACAGGATTATTGGATTCAACTGAGGCAGCAATGCACTTTAATGCATTTATCGATTATGAAACCAACCTGAATATCGGAACCGATTATACGCTTTTTCCAAATGCTTATAAATATTACATCATGTTCACTTATATGATACCCGGCATACCCTGGTTTTTGAACGGACAGGAATTTGGATTAATATCTGCAATCAATGCTTTCGATAATCAATCTTTGCAAAGAAAATACAGGTTTCATGAAGATCTTTTCCGCAGTTTGAATTATCAGAAAGTCAACAATCCTGCAATGCGCACTCAGGCATCGGATTATCAAATATCCATAGTCTCCTACCCTTCAGACATTATTGCTTTAGAACGAATTTCTAAAAATTATTACTGTGTAGGTGTCTTTAATTTTACAGATACCATTTCATCATTTAAACTTCAAAAGAGCTATTCGGGATCATACGACTTGTTTAATAAAATACCGGTCAACTATATGGCAGATACAGAATATAAATTAGGCCCCTATCAGGCTGTCATGTTTAGCAATGTTCCCTGATCATGGAAATCATCTGGATTGGCCCATCTAAACCTGAAGCTGTAAAAATGCTTGTCGATCAATATGCATTGCGCATTCAGAAATTTACAGACCTGAGCTTAGTTCAACTCAAAACTGTAAAAGGTATCGAGGAAGGCGGCAGGCTAATTGCGGAGGAAGAGAAAATTCTGAGAAAACAACTCGATTCTAAAAAGACATATCGCATTCTTTTGGATGAAAATGGAAAGAATTTTTCGAGTCGGCAATTTGCAACTTGGCTTGATCACAAGCGGTCTCATGTCAGACTGGACTTATCTTTTATCATTGGTGGCGCTTTCGGATTTTCAGAAAATTTTAAAAAAGATGCGGATGAACTGATCTCCTTATCACCGTTGACATTTTCGCACCAACTGGTCAGAATTATCCTTCTTGAACAATTGTATCGGGCCTATACCATTTTAGCAAACCAATCTTATCACAATGATTGACGGGAATACCTTAATGACTTTATCGCTCATACTTGCGAATGTCGCCTTGTATTTTATAACCAGTGCCAATCCAAAAATCATGGATGCATGCAAACATTATCCGTATCTGGAAAAGCAGGATAAAAGCTACTATCGCTGGCTATTGTCTGGATTTATGCATGCCAATCTGATGCACCTGTTTCTGAATTTGTTTGTATTGTATCAGTTTGGAGGAACAGTAGAGGCCATATTTAAGGGAAGGTTTGGATTTCTAACGGGAGGCGTATTTTTCCTTTTAACCTATTTTATGATTTTAATATTGTCGGGTATCCCGACTTATATTAAACATCAAAACAACAGAAGGTATGCAAGCGTTGGGGCTTCTGGTGTGATTTCAGGAATTTTATTTATCTATATTCTTTATTTTCCGACCAACCTCCTTTTTATTCTGGGTCTGGTGCCGATTCCTGCATTTCTCTTCGGAATATTGTACCTGTATTTTTCTAAATGGGCTTCGGGCCGCTATGACGACATGATCGACCACGATGCTCATTATTACGGTGCACTCGCTGGATTGCTTGCCGGGATTACATTAAAATTTATATTTTAATCATTAGGCTTCATCCATAAATGGATATTGAAAATCGGTTGGAGGTGCAAAATTTTCCTTTACAGCGCGCGGTGATACCCAACGCAAAAGATTAAGCGCTGATCCTGCTTTATCATTGGTGCCGGAAGCCCTGGCTCCACCAAAAGGTTGTTGTCCGACTACAGCACCCGTAGGCTTGTCGTTGATGTAAAAATTTCCTGCAGCGTTTTTCAATTTATGTGCGGCAAGCTCAATGGCGTTTCGATCTTGAGCAAGAATGGCACCAGTCAAGGCATACGGGGAAGTTTGATCGACCAATTCCAGGGTTTGTTCAAATTCACTAACCGGATAAACATAAATACTTAAAACAGGGCCGAATATTTCTTCGCACATCGTAAGGCTATGTGGATTTTTTGTGAGTATAACCGTAGGTTCGATAAAATACCCTACTTCGCTATTGCAGGTTCCTCCGCTTATAATTTCTACTTGAGGATCGGATTTAGCCTGATCTATGTAGTTTTTAATTTTTGTAAATGATTTTTCATCGATAACTGCGTTGATAAAATTGGTAAAATCTTCCGGACTTCCCATTTTCATTTTCCCCAGGTCTTGGAGTAAATAATTTTTAACCTCAGGCCATAAACTTTCAGGAATGTAGGCCCTGCTTGCGGCGCTGCATTTTTGGCCCTGAAATTCAAAAGCTCCCCTTGATAACGCCACAGCAACTACTTTTGGTAAAGCAGAGGCATGAACCATCACAAAGTCTTTCCCACCGGTTTCACCAACCAATCGGGGAAAAGACCTGTATAGGTCTAAATTCGAAGCCACTTTCTGCCAAATCGATTTAAACACTCCTGTTGAACCCGTAAAATGTAGTCCGGCGAAAAGTTCGTGTCCGAGGATAACTTTCCCTGCAGTAGGACCGTCGACAAAAACAAGATTGATTACGCCCTTTGGCAATCCAGCTTCTTCCAGGATTTTCATAATCAGAGATGCAGAATAAATTTGTGTTTCTGCAGGTTTCCATACCACAACATTGCCCATCAATGCAGGAGCACAAGGAAGATTTCCGGCAATCGAAGTAAAATTAAATGGCGTTAAAGCAAATATGAATCCTTCGAGCGGGCGATACTCCATTTGGTTCCAAACAAGGGGGGAAGAATCCGGTTGCTGGCTATAAATTTCAGTGAGAAACTTTACGTTATATCTTAAAAAATCACAGAATTCGCATACGGCATCAATTTCGGACTGGTAAATATTTTTGGACTGGCCCAGCATCGTCATCGCATTGGTCAATGCCCGGTATTTACCGGCAATCAGATCAGCCGCCTTTAAAAAAATTGCAGCTCTCGTTTCCCACGCCATATTTTCCCATTCCGGCTTTGCCTTTAATGCTGCACTGATGGCATCTTGAACATGTGACTCGTTTCCCCGATGGTAAAAGGCCAGTCGATGATTTTTTTCATGCGGCGCAAAAATATCTTTCGTAAGATCGCTTTTAATCTGCTTGCCACCGATGACCATACAAATCTCTTTAACCTCCTGCTTCAATTCCTTCAAGGCTGATTTTAGAGATTGTTTTTCAGTCGAACCGGGGGCATAATTCAAAACAGGTTCGTTTTTGGCGATTGGGATTTTTACAAGTTGATTATTCATAATGGTACTATTCGTAGAGCTGATTTATAATTTCTAAAGGAACCAATGCACTGACATCTGCTTTAGCGGTGATAAGTTCCCGAACAATGGTACTACTGATATGACTGAGTTCTGGTCTTGAAATCAGAAAAACTGTTTCGAGCTTATTTTGCAGTGTATGGTTGATCTGGCTGATGGTTTTTTCATAATCAAAATCAGTAGCATTTCGGATACCTCGCAAAATGTAGCCAGCACCGATTTCATTGCAGAAATTGGCGGTGAGACCCTCGAACTGTCGCACACTGACCGTGGGATAATCTTTAAAAATTTCTTCCAGCCATAAAATTCTTTTTTCAGCAGAAAATAAAACTTTCTTTTGCGAATTGATCCCAACAGCAATATAAATATGGTCAAACAGATGAACTGCTCTCATGACCACATCAGTATGCCCTCGGGTAATGGGATCAAATGAGCCGGGAAAAACTGCTATTCTTTTCATGATCTTGTGGCAAAGATACTTCACAATTATCTGTCTCAATTATATGCCAATTATCTATATCGGCTTAATTTTGAGCTTAAAGAAAATACATGCAATACGATATTATTGTTATTGGAGCTGGACCGGGAGGCTATGTAGCAGCAATCAGAGCCGCTCAACTCGGAAAAAAAGTAGCCATTATTGAACGCGAATCACTCGGAGGGATATGCCTGAACTGGGGCTGCATTCCAACCAAAGCCTTGTTGAAAAGTGCTCAGGTATTTGAATACCTTCTACATGCTGGTGATTATGGAATAGAAACTAAAAATACGAAAGCAAATTTCACATCGATCATTAGCCGCAGCAGGTCAGTTGCAGATGGCATGAGCAAAGGTGTACAGTTCCTGATGAAAAAAAATAAAATTCAGGTTATCAATGGTACGGCGCAACTGGCTAAAAACAAATCCGTAGTGGTGACTACCGCAGACGGTAAAAAAGAAGAATTCAAAGCAGACCACATCATTCTCGCCACAGGCGGAAGGGCAAAACAACTCGATAATATTCCCATAGACGGCAAACAAATTATCGATTATAGAAAAGCCATGACGCTCGAAATTTTACCTGCAAAGATGCTCATAGTTGGAGCAGGAGCCATTGGCGTTGAGTTTGCATATTTTTACAATGCTCTGGGAACGGAAGTCCACATTGTTGAATTTTTAGAGCAGGGATTGGTGCCTCGAGAAGATGCAGATATTTCAAAGGAACTCACAAAAATATTTAAGAAAAAAGGCATCAACACTTATGCCAATACAAGCGTCGAATCCGTTCAAAAAGGCAAAACCGGTTTGCAAGTTCAATTAAAAAGCAGAGCCGATGGTAAGCTGACGCAAATAGAATGTGATGTCGTTCTGTCTGCAACCGGAATCACCCCGAATACCGAAAATTTAGGACTGGAGGGATTGGGTATTAAAACAGATAGAGGATTTATCTTGGTCGATAAAGATTGCAAGACAAACGTTCCCGGAATTTACGCAATTGGCGATATCATTCCGGGTCCGGCTTTAGCACACGTGGCCAGTGCTGAAGGAATCCATTGTGTGGAAAGAATTTGTGGTTTACATTCCGAACCCATCGACTACAACAACATACCGGGGTGTACCTATTGCAGCCCTGAAATTGCTTCAGTAGGTTATACAGAAGCCGCGGCTAAAGCTGCAGGCTACGAATTGCTGATCGGTAAATTTCCTTTTTCCGCTTCAGGAAAAGCCAGTGCAGCGGGTGCTAAAGAAGGATTTGTAAAAGTGATATTCGACAAAAAGTACGGAGAGTTGCTTGGCGCTCATTTCATAGGAATGAATGTAACTGAAATGATCGCTGAAATTGTCCTCGCCAGAAAACTGGAAACAACCGGGCATGAAATTCTAAAAAGCATTCATCCACATCCTACCATGTCTGAAGCCGTTATGGAAGCCACAGCTGCAGCATATGGGGAAGTAATCCATTTATAGGGCTTCAGTAGGGTAACTTTATTTTTATGTAAATAAAGTGAAGCAGCCAGGCTGGACCGATAAGCAGAAACTGAATATCCTGTAAAAATGAAGGTTTTTTTCCTTCTATATGATGGCCTATAAATTGACCAATCCAGGCAATCACAAAAATACCCAATGACAATAATGCAGGGTGAATACCAATGGTTTGACTGTATTCTGCTAATTTTAAATTTCCCAAGAGCAATAAAAAACTAATTATTGCAAACCCAATAAACAAAGTAAATGATAATCTGAAATAATAAATCAGCGCAAAAATCAAAAGTAAACTTGCCCAGTTGATCCATGGTGACAATTGAAATGGAAAAGGTATTTGTATTATCAATCCCACCAAACTAAACATGATCGCTGGAATACAGATCCAATGGATTGTTTTGTTTATGTGATTTTGGTGACTTTCTCCGTAAGTATGCAGCAGGGAATCAATTTTTTTCATGGTATAAGGTCTTGATGAGTTACTTAAGTATTTAAAATCGCTATTCCCTATCGAAATCCTTGTACATCTGGAAATGCTCGATGTTTATCTCAATAAAAGAATCGCCCTCCACATGGTATTCTAACTTTTCATAAAATCTTTTGGCTACATCGCGGGCATGTAACATTATTCTGCGATAACCATTTTGTACAGCCCACGCTTCAGCAGCGTGAACCAGCATCGCTCCGATTCCTTGATTTTGAAAATCAGGATCAACTGCAACCTGCCTCATTTGAAGTATCGAGTCATCCGATTTTTTGAGAACGAGGCATCCGCGGAGTCTGTTGCATGAATCAAAAGCACCCAGGTGGATCTGGTCAAATTCGGCTTCCAGTTGAGCTTCACTAAACTGCATATTTAGAGGTTCCCTGAGTACCCTGTCCCTTAATTTTATTTCTTCGTCGTATTCGGGACTTAAATATGTAATTTCATGAATGGTATGCATAACTATTTAGGTTCCGTTTCAAATATGTAACTTGAGTAAGTCAAAGCTTCATGAAATTTATTCAAATCAATTCCGCAATTAATATTTCTCGATTGAAAAAATGAAATCATTTTTTCAGTTGGCATATTACCCGTTAAATCATCCTTGGCCATGGGGCAACCACCAAATCCTTTTATGGCTCCATCAAACTTTCGGCAACCGGAAGCATAGGCTGCTTCAAGTTTTTCCTCGTATGAGTCGGGACGCGTATGGAAATGAGCCCCGAATTCGATTTCAGGATATTTGGGAATTAAATTGGAGAATAAATACCGGATACTTTCCGGATTGGCAACTCCAATGGTATCCGATAAGGCTATTTTGTTTACTCCTAAAGATTTCAGATACTCCGTCCACTCCAAAGCGATGTCAGCATTCCAGGAATCCCCATATGGATTTCCGAATGCCATGGACAGATAAACCAGCAGTTCCTTGTCATTTGACAAACATTGATCCAGGATGACTTTTAATTGCTCAGACGACTCGGATAGATTCGCATTGGTATTTCTCATTTGAAAGGTCGGAGAAATCGAGAATGGATAGCCGACCAATCGAATTTGTTCAAAACTACAGGCAGCCACAGCTCCTCTCAAATTGGCGACAATCGCAAGAAGTTTAGTAGAACTTGATGTTAAATCCAGTTGGTTGACAATTTCCGGAGTGTCTTGCATCTGGGGAATGGCTTTCGGCGAAACAAAACTTCCGAAATCAAGTGTATCAAATTGTACCTCAAGCAGTTTTTGTAAATACTTAATTTTAAGTTCGGTAGGTACGAATGTTTTCAAGCCTTGCATGGCATCTCTGGGGCATTCGACCAATTTTATGTCCCGAATCATAGTGCAATGAACGAAATTCCATCGAAATTGCGTTAATAATACAAACGATTTCAAATTAAATAATGAATACCAATAGACAATCATGGATGCTGGTCGGCGGGTTTCTGCTTTTTGTAATTGGTCTGCTTTCGCTGATCCTCAGTCTGGTAGGAATTCAACTGCAAATCCTGCAGCCCATAGAATCTTTGGGATTTTTTTATGCCTCTCTGATAAAATTGGTATTGGTGATCACAGGATTAATTATGGCTTTTTTCAGTACATCAAATAACAAAATACTCTAATGTTTTAACGCTACATTAATAAATAATTATCTAATTTTACGTTCTTATCAATAGTTAAAGGCATGGCACAATATTATCATTACGATGCACAAAAAGTCGAGAGCGGCAACAAACGAGTAGGTTATTTAATCTCCGGCATTATTCATGCTTTACTTCTTTTGTTGATTTTATGGAGATTTTTGGAATTGCCCGTTGAAGCTCCTCAGGAATATGCGATTGAATTGCTAGGCCCTAAACCACAATATGTTGAACCCATTCAGGATCAGGACCCTGGTGGCGGGAATTCCGCAGGTCCTGAGGATACAGAACCGAAAGAAGGAGGTTCGCCTGGAAGTGAAGCTCCGGAAAGCAAAGTACCGGAGGATGCCGTGAAAGTAGAAGATAAGATTGAAGAAAAAATAGAACCCGTAAAGCCTAATCCGTTACCTACGACACCATCTCCAAAACCAGTAATCACTACCCCTACCCCTGAAGTTGTAAAAGTTGATCCTCCCAAGAAAATAGAAGTTCCGGGTCCGACCAGACCTGGTCCGATTCCAAATAACAATCCACCCGTGGTTACCAAACCCAACACCCAAACAGGTGGAGCCAGTGGAAGTTCCGGAAATGCAAATTCCGGCGACGACACCGCTCCCGGGAGTGGCGGCTCGGGTACAGGCTCAGGTGGCGGAACAGGGTCCGGAGGTGCAAACACCGGCAGTGGAACCGGAGGCGGAGGTGGCACAGGGAGCGGAACGGGCGGAGGCTCCGGAGATGGTGCCGGAGTTGATTTTGACGAAATAGGTGTTTTGCGCAGAAAAGTAATTTATAGACCCGATCTTACTGGTTTAGCCAGAGAAAAACCGCAAACCGTTGTTTTTAACATGTGCGTCAACCGCGAAGGATCTGTTACTTACATACGTTACAATCCAAAATTGTCTAAAACCAAGGAAGTTAATTTTATCAGAGAAGCTACATTAAAAATGCAGCAATACAAATTTCAGCCCGATCCCAAAGCGGCCAGAAAAGAATGTGGAACCTTTTCGTTTACAGCTTCCGGCGTAATCCAGCGACTTAATTAAAATCAGGATAAAGTAAATACTGGGTTCGCTTACGTTTAAATGACTCAAGTCCTGCAATCCAGGATTTCCTTATCTCATTTTCGCTTTTACCGGCTAGTATCAGTCTTCTCAATTGATCTGTCCCCGCAAGTTTATCGATGAAATTGGTTTTTAGAAAAAATGTATCTTTTCCTTTGAAATCTTTAAACGCTGAAAGTAAATGGCTTAAATCAATTTTTTTCATGCCGTGTAATTTGTTGATACTAATTCCCCTAAGATCATGTCCATAACATAATACATTTTCCAAAGGTGGATGCATGGCTCCTTTTTTAGGAACCGGAGTAAATGAAAAATCCGATTTTAACTCGGGATGTCCATAAACTAAAAATGGAAAATCGGTTCCTCGTCCCACGCTGACTCTCGTACCTTCAAAAAAACACAAGCCGGGATAAAGTAAAATAGATCGCAATGTTCTTAAGTTTGGAGAAGGAGGAATTTCAATGTTTACAATTTTATTGCGATCGTAATTTTTACAAAGAATATAACTCATGTCAAGTTGTTTGCAAGCATTTATCCAGCACTCCCCTTTGATCATGTTAGCCAATTCGGCAAGGGTCATACCATATACAACCGGTATGGGATGTAATCCTACAAATGATCTGAATGTCGAATCTAAAACGGGTCCATCGATAAAATGGCCATTGGGGTTGAGCCGGTCTAAAATCAAAAGCTTGATATTGTTTTCAGCGCAGGCTTCCATCACGTAGTGTAGCGTGCTGATGTATGTATAAAAACGGGTACCGACATCCTGCAGATCGAAAATGATTAATTCTATTCCGGTAAGATCCTGCTTCGTTGGCTTATGACTTTTTCCATACAGAGATATAAGCTGAATACCGGTTAAAGAATCAATCGCTGACGCAATGTGCTTCCCTGCATCTTCACTGCCACGAAACCCGTGTTCCGGAGCAAAAATGGTTTGAACAAATATACCGGAGCTAAGTGCGGTATCCACCAAATGTGTTTTTTCAATCAGAGAAGTATGATTTACTACGACTCCCACTCTTTTCCCCTTTGCATACCTGAGGATTTCATCGAATCTGTAAATACCAGGTTTAGCTTCAGAGCTCGAATTCATCTGCTCCAAAGGCATTAACTTTGTTGTTGAAAGTTGACAAAAGCTAAACAGGAAAACAAGACTCGTGAACCATCCGAAATTTGCGATCATAGACATTGAAACTACAGGCGGACTTGCCCGAAGGGACAAAATTACGGAAATAGGGATCATCATTTTTCAAAACGGCGAAGTCCTTGATCAATTTTCTTCACTCATTAATCCGGAACGGAGCATACCACCCGAAATTACCCGTATTACCGGTATTACCAATGAGATGGTAGAACAGGCCCCTAAATTTTACGAACTCGCTAAAGAAATTATACTGCTTACACAGGATTGTGTTTTTGTAGCGCACAATGTTCATTTTGATTACAGTTTTATCAAGGAAGAATTTCACCAGCTTGGATTTACTTTCCAATTGAAGAAGTTATGTACCCTTCAATTGAGTCGTAAACTATTTAAAAACTTAAATTCCTACAGTCTTGGTTCTCTCATTCAGCACTTCTCCATTCCGGTAGAAGCCAGACATCGGGCTATGGATGATTGTAAGGCGACCCTGCAGCTATTTAAGGAAATCATCAAAGCACAGCAACAGAATGTATCTGATTTTTCAAAATTGATCCCCAAGTTGATCAAAGACCAAAAACTTCCCGCTAATCTTCCTGAAGACACCCTCTCTAAACTGCCTGAAAGGCCCGGTGTATATACAATGCTAAGCAAAGACCTGATTCCTGTTTACATAGGAAAAAGCAAAAGTATCAGGGACAGGATTCTTCAACATTTTAGCGATTTGGGATCGAAATCTCAAAAAATGTTACAAACAGTTCATTTTATCGACCACCAGCTTACCGGAAATGAACTCATGGCTTCTTTGATCGAAGCCCAATTGATCAAACAACATCAACCGGAAATCAACAGAGCATTGCGCAAGAAAACGCACGCGTTTTTACTCACAAAATTAAAGCATGCTTTGCATTACAACAGATTCCGGATAACGGAAGCGATATGGCTGGAGCCTAATGAGGAAATTTTAAATCATTACGCAACCAGTCTTTCTGCAAAGCAACATATCGAATATCTTCTGATTCAATATAATTTATGCAGCCATATCAACAGTGAAAAATCCAATGCAGGTCCTTGTCATGCTTATCAATTGAACCAATGCTTTGGAGCCTGTTGCGGACAAGAAAGTGCTGAATCGTACAATTTGAGGTTCGAAGAAGCGTGTACCCAGGTGAATAATATTTTTAAGGAAAATTTTATGATCATCGGCGATGGTATCGAAGCGCATGAAAAATCTGTGATCTGTGTAGAGTTTGGCTTTTGTCGTTACATTGGTTTTGTAAGTGAAGAGCTGAGCTTTATGGATCCGGAAGCCATAAAATCAGAACTTAAGCCCTATGATGGTAATGTTGAAACCAACCGAATGATCCAATTTTACCTAAAAAAAGACAAGCAATATAAAGTCATCAATTATCACCTGCAGGAATTCCAGGAAAACGAATAACGAATCAATAATTTAAAGATAATAAGCCATTTGACTCCTGTATTCCTTGGCCTTTCTGCTCACCCAATCTTCAAAGGCATGGTTTTCTTCAGGAACACATATTCCACGTGAGACATTGATCAGTAGGCCTCCCGCTTTGTTTTTACCATGTTGAATTATTCCGGCAAGATCCCCACCCTGTGCTCCGACTCCAGGTACCAGTAAAAAATGGTCCGGACAAATCGATCTGATGTTCTGAAAAGATTCGGGGTGCGTAGCACCACAGACAAACATGATTTGTTCGTGACTGTTTTCATATGAAAACAACTTCATTGTTTGTTCGTATACCAGGTTCCCGTTTTGTAATTTTAACTTTTCAAGGTCGTTGCTTCCCTCATTGGAAGTTAATGCGAGCACTATCGACCATTTATCTTTAAAATCCAGAAAGGGTTGCAAAGAATCCCTGCCCATATAAGGATGCAAGGTGACTGCATCAGCATTTAATCTTCGAAAATAGTACTCCGCATATAACCTGCTTGTATTTCCAATGTCCGCTCGTTTAGCATCTGCAATAATCAGGCAATCATCCGGAATGGATTTCACAACGCGTTCCAGTTGAGACCAACCGGAAGGACCATGAGCTTCAAAAAAAGCTACATTAATTTTATAAGCAATTGCGTGTTTGTGTGTTAATTCAATTATATTTTGACAAAACTGGTATAATGATTCACCAGAATCATGAAAGGACTTTGGAATCCATTTTACATCGGGATCCAATCCTACGCAAAGCATGGATTTTTTTAGTTGTATCTGCTCAGAAAGAAATTTAAAATTTTTCATGCGTGGCACTTTGATTACATCGATGCCTGTATGATTTGCGATGGACCTATAATATTTTCGCGCAGCTCGACTTTCTTTAAAAACTTGGATACTATATCTTCGATGGTCGAAAAATATTCGGGTCCTATGGAGAAAGCTTCACCGCGATCGAGTAGCAACCTGAGTTTTTCTTTAATGGGGATCTGTCCGAGTAAAGTCGATTGTGTTTTACCGGCTAATTTTTCACCAGCACCCTGTCCAAAAATGTAATATTTTTTGCCCGGAGAATCATCGGGCTCAAACCAAGACATGTTTTCAATAATACCCAAAACCGGAACTGCGATTTGTTCCATCCTGAACATATTTGCAGCTTTTAATGCATCGATATAAGACACTTCCTGAGGTGTCGTAACCATAATGGCTCCGGTAAGGGGAATGGTTTGGACCAGTGTTAATTGAATATCTCCTGTTCCGGGAGGAAGGTCAACAATCAGGTAATCGAGCTGCGGCCATTTGGTATCGTTAAAAAACTGTTTGATGATTGCTGCTAGTCTGGGACCCCGCAAAACAACAGCTTGTTCAGCTTCAATAATATTCCCCAACGAAACTACGTGCAAACCATTCACATCGATGGGCACGAGTTTTGGTTTATCTGAATCGTTGGTGACTTGTGGCTTTTCGTTCTGAATGCCCAACATGGTCGGAATAGAGGGGCCGTAGAGATCAGCATCCAAAAGTCCAACTTTGAATCCTGCCAGCTTCAATGCCAGAGCCAGACTCACAGAAACGGTCGATTTTCCAACACCCCCTTTACCGGAAGCCACTGCTATGATGTGCTTTATATGAGGCACGGCCGTATTGGGAGCATCGGCATAACTCATCTGATTTACAAAGTGGACATGGAGTGTCTTCTCAGGAGCAAAACTGCTTACGACTGAATAGATTTCAGAATAAAGCTGGTCTTTATGAGCATATTGCTGGCCCGGTAAATGCAATTTCATTTGAATATTGTGCTGATCATCAAGTTTGATGTCCCGGACCATGCGCAATTGAATAATATTTTGGCCACTTCCGGGCTCAATGACGTTTGACAACAAGTCACATAATTGCTCGATAAATTCATTCATATCTACGGCAAAATTAATGTGATTCATCCTAAATGTGATAAATTTGCGCTGGTTTAAAAAGATGCGTGTAGTTTATTTCGGAAAAGATGAGATACCCAATCTAAAGAATCCGGTAATTGCTATTGGTGCCTTCGATGGTTTTCATCGGGGACATCGGCAAATCCTGGATGTTTTATTTTCTTCAGCAAATGAAATTGGAGGTAATTCAATCGTCATCACATTCGATCCACATCCACGTCTGGTGTTGGATGAAAGCGATCAGGAATTCAGTTTGTTGTCGACTTTAGATGAAAAAATAGAATTATTGAGAGCAACTCCGCTTAATTACTTGGTTGTAGTTCCTTTCACGTATTCATTTTCATTGATGTATCCACAGGAATACGTAGAAACTTTTCTAATTTCTCAATTTAATCCAAGCAAAATAATCGCCGGAGTAGACCACAGGTTTGGAAGAGATGGTCGTGGCGATGGTAGTCTGCTTCGACAATATGCAAGTGAGGGCCGTTTTGAATTCCAGGAAATAAGCCATCTGCTGGAAAATGGAAATGTCATTAGTTCTACCAGGATCAGACAGTACATCAAAGATCGAAAAGTGGAACTGGCCAATCAAATGCTTGGTTATAATTTCACACTTTCGGGCACTGTAGTTCCGGGCAACAGAATTGGCAGAGAACTTGGCTACAGGACGGCAAATCTGGATTTGTCTCATCACCATAAATTAATTCCTCCGAATGGTATTTATGCGGTCCTTTGCAATGTTTTGGGGCAAGTTTGCGATGGAATGTTGTATATCGGGCACAGCGAAAGCATAGCTGAGAATCTCGCTCAAACCATCGAAGTACACATTCTCGATTTCAATCAGGATATATACGGGCAAACCATTGCAGTAGAATTAATCAGTTTTTTGAGAACAGATCAAAAATTTGAATCGAAAGAGGATCTGACCAGGCAAATAGCACAAGACGAAAAAAGGGCAAGAAAGAATTTGTTGAAATATAAATTAAAATCTCCCCCTGTTAACAAACAACCAAAAATCGCGATTGCAATTCTCAACTACAACGGTGAAAAGTTATTAAAGAATTTCCTGCCCTCTCTGCTCAATTTCCGACCCAGGAACTCTGAAGTCTATATTATCGATAATGGTTCGACCGACTCCAGTATTTTATTTCTCGAACACCATTATCCAGAGGTGCATTTGATCAAACTAAGAAAAAACTATGGCTTTTCTACCGGTTATAACAAAGGCATTGCTCAAATTGAATCTGATTTTCTGGTATTGGTGAATTCAGATATTTTGGTCAACACAGAATGGGTATCTCCATTGATTCATCTCATGGAAACCGATCCAATGATATTTGCGGTTCAACCAAAAATCCTTTCGCTTTCCGAAAAACATAAATTTGAATACGCCGGTGCTGCAGGAGGTTACCTCGACTTGCTTCGTTATCCTTTTTGTCGCGGAAGAATAATTGATTTGATCGAAGAAGACCAAGCGCAATACAACGATACTACAGAGGTCTTTTGGGCCAGTGGGGCTGCCATGGTGGTTAAAACAGTTGTATTTAAAGCGCTTGGAGGATTTGATGACGATTATTTTGCCCATCAGGAAGAAATCGATCTGTGCTGGAGAATGAAGAGGTTAGGTGGGAAAATTATAAGTACCGATGTCTCTTATGTTTACCATTTGGGTGGCGGCACATTGGATTACGACAATCCCAGAAAAACGTATCTCAATTTCAAAAATAACCTGTTTACCATATTTAAAAATGAGAGTTGGTACAATCTCCTCATGATCTTACCTTCAAGATTGGTATTGGATTGTTTTATTGCAATCAGCTATTTATTAAAAGGAAAACTTTGGGTTTTTTACAAAATAGTGCAGGCCTATGTAGTAAGTATTATCAATACGCTGTATCTGATCCACAAAAAAAGCCAAACTAACGATTTAATCGATGAGCTGAATCTGAGCCCTTTTAAGAAAACAGGCATTTTAAATTCTTCCATTTTCTTGCAATTTTATATCGCGGGCAACAAAATATTTTCGAAGATTCCCAAGCAATATTTCAAGTGATCCCTATTCAAAAACAACTCCTTTTTGAAAACGATCATTTGATTGCGATCAATAAGCCAGCCGGGCTATTGAGTATCCCTGACCGATTCGATAAAAATTTACCATGCGCATATCAATGGGTTAAAGAAAATTTTGGGGAGCTGTTTATTCTGCATCGCCTCGACAAAGATACTTCAGGGGTTTTGCTATTTGCAAAAGACGCCGAGACCCATAAACTGATGAATGAGCAGTTTGAAAGGCACCAAGTAAAAAAGACATATTTATGCCTTATCGAATCATGCCCGCAGGAAGAGTCAGGAAAGATCATCGCTCCGATTGCACATGACCCTGCCCATCCCGGTAGAATGATTGTACATCCCAAGGGAAAAGCCTGTATAACAAATTTCAAATTATTGAAAAGGTACAGAAGTTTTACATGGGTTGAGGTTGCCCCAGAAACGGGCCGCACCCACCAGATCCGGGTCCATTTTGCTTATCTCGGATGTCCCTTGGTTGGTGACCCGCTCTATGGAATAAGAAAGTATCTGAGCATCAAAGACATCAAGAAAAAGGCTAAGGTGAAAGAGGAGGAAATACCTTCCACCCTCCTGGAACGGACAGCCCTGCACGCATCAGGGCTTCAATTCAATTTGTACGGTTATGAAATAGAAATTCAGGCTCCATTGCCTAAAGATCTTACAGCCTGTTTAAAGCAACTCGATAAATGGGATAGTCTTAACAAAGGAATGCTATAATATTTTCACATTGAAGGGCATCTGATAAGAACAGGGATCGTGTATCCGGAAAATCAGTATATTTGTAATCATTCTGGTATTCAAGCTTCCTGATTTACTGTTAAAACTTAAAAGATATGCTTCATGTAGCCATTGCTGATGATCATGCAATGTTTGTAGATGGTATTGAATCCATTTTGAGAACTGAATCGAGTATCAAAGTAGTTGATCGCTGCTTTGATGGGCAATCCGTTTTTGAAATGATCAGAAAACATAAAATTGATGTTTTGCTGCTCGATATCAATCTTCCGGATATAAGCGGAATTGAAGTTGCAAAGCGATTACATACAGAAGATCCCGAAATAAAAATTATAGCCTTATCGATGTACAATGAAGAAAGCATCGTAAGTGAAATGCTCAAAAACGGTGCTCAGGGTTACATCCTCAAAAATACTGGCAGAGAAGAACTCATTCTTGCCATAAAAACAGTGGCAGAAGGTACGAGTTACTTTAGCAAAGACGTTACCGAAACAATCATGGGATCTCTTACCAAAAAGCCCGGACCCAAAAAGAGCTATATACTTCAGCCTAAGCTTTCCATACGAGAAAAGCAAATTCTTGCTTTAATTGTCAAGGAGTACACCAATCCCGAAATCGCTGAGCGATTATTCATCAGTCTTAAAACTGTCGAGACCCACCGCAGCAACCTGATCTCTAAGTTAAATGTAAGAAACACTGCCGGTCTGGTTCGCGCCACTATTGAATATAATTTGCTTGAAAAATTCACCCTGGATTCTTAAGAAAACTCATGCGGATTCTGATTTTCATCTGGTTGGTATTTGGATCTTGCCTCCATGCTGTCGTAGCCGCAGATGATTCATTGAAAGTCAGCAGAGATTCATTTGAAGTTGTCCTTCTCGATGCTGAATCATTAAGTCTTGAAATTGAACATAAAATAAGTCAGCACGACTATCCCTCTGCTGTCGGTTCATTATTAACAGCCATTGAATATTTCCGGCAGGAAAACAACAACGAAAAAGTATATTATTACCGGTTTATACTGGCCCGTGTTTATATGTACTTAGGGATGTACCAAAAAGCCGCTAATACCCTTGAATACTGTCACGTTTATTTTAAACAGGAAGATCGCGATCTCGATGTGGTCAGAAGCCAGCATAGCCTTGCTTATATATATAAAAAATTAGGCAACATGGATATGGCACTTTACTTCCTGGGACAGTGCCAGCAAACGAAAGCAGACAAGTATAATGAATTTTGTCAAAACGAGCATGCTTTGGTGGAAGCACAACTCTATCTAAGCAGGATCCGCTCGCAAAATATTTTGAACAAAATATATACTTATGCTAAATCAATTCCCTATTTGGACATGCAGGTAAAATCGCTGGAGGCTTTAGGGGATTATTATTACCACCATGCAAGATATAAACAGGCAGAAAACGTGTATCGTAAAGCACTCGAACTGACTAAAGCCAATAATTTTATCGATTACAATAAACAGTTTAGCTTCAGACTTTATGAATGCAGCAACTACTCCGGTAATTATAAAAAAGCAACAGACTATCTTCTTCAATTTATTAAATACAACGATACGCTGAACAAGATCAACAATTCTGAACAATTGCTGAAATTGATTGGCAGGTATGAACAAAAAGAAATGCAGTCGGATATTATCGATCTGGCCAAAAGCAAACGTCTATTTGAACTTAAGTCGAGACGTTCCAATTATACCTTGTATAGTCTGTTGTTTAGTATTGGTGCTATTTTGTTGGCCGGCTTTTTTATCATCCTGTTTTACCAGCAAAAACTGGAAACCAACCAGATCATTCACAATCAGACCGAACAAATCAATAATCAAAAAATCAAGGAACTCGAAAGTAATCTGCAATTACAATCGATGCAGTCCATGATCAACGGACAGGAATCAGAACGGGAACGGATTGCAAAAGATCTCCACGATAGTCTTGGTGGTGTGCTTTCTACGATCAAGCTTAGATTTGACAATATAGCACACCAAAATCATTTTGATGACCGGGATTCTGTCGAAAAACTTACCCGTCTTATCGATACCGCCTGTGATGAGGTGAGATATATAGCCAATGATCTGAAGCCCGGCTCTCTTGAAAAACTAGGTTTGATCGAGGCTATTAAAGATATGCTGAACCGCTATAAAGTGGACAATGGGCCTGAGATCTTTTTTCAATTTTACGGCTTTGAAGGTGGCGGTCAAATCGATTCAAATGCCGCTTTGAATATTTACCGCATCATCCAGGAACTAGTCAACAATTCCATTAAACATGCAGGTTGCAAAGAAATTTTTGTTCAAATGCATCGGAAAGGCAATGAAATGACCATTAGTGTTGAGGATGACGGCGCAGGTTTTAACGAAACTGTTGTTAAAAAAGGTATGGGACTCGAGAATATCAAAAGCAGGGTTAATTATCTAAGAGGAGAACTCACTCTGGATTCCAACGAAAATCAGGGAACCGCTATTCTGGTGCATTTGCCTATACGTTCCTGAGGGCATATCTCTCTCACAACTGTTAAAATTATACCATTTACCTATGATATCTGGCCAAATACTCAGGGTAAACCCTGAGAGCTATCAGGGTAAACCCTGATTTTTAAAATTCAGGGTTTTTACTGATGTGCAGTAAATGGAAACCATACAACTTTGTACTGTTGTTATCATTAAAACGTTAATGATCACTCAGCTTGATTTTGAATACTGAAAACCATGTAAAAATGGGATCCATGAGAGAAGGACTATTGTTAGATGCAATTTAGGTTTGGTTATCTATCAGGGAAACATAGATTGATTTTAACATTCTGCACACGGCTTCGTGCCATTTCATCCGTCAACTATTCTTAGCAATAGTCCTTTCCTGGATTAAACGACTTTTAAAATTATCAACCTATATAGTTTTGTTGTAGTTTTATCATGATGTGTACACCAAAGGCTTTAAACCTCATTTTAAGGCCTTTTTTTTTTAATCCAATTCTTCTACCAGCTTCTCCCATTCACCCGAAATTTCGTTTAATGACTTTTGAAGCTCGTTATATCTGGAAAGAACCGTTTTATGATCGGGTTTTTCATAAAAGGATGGATCGTGCATAGTTTGCTCAATCTGTTTCAATTCGGATTCTAATTTGAGTATTTCTTTTTCCAGATTTTGTATCTGTCTCTGCAATTTTTTGCGGGATTGGTAATCCGGAGTTACTGACGTAGCTACTTCCGCTTTTTCAACAACCTTCAATCCGTCATATACACTGGCCTGCTCCGTTTTTTCGAGATAATAATCAATATCTCCCTCGAATACCTTTATATTTTTTTGTTCAAACAGGATGGTCTTTTGTGCCAGTTCTTTGAGAAACTCGCGGTCGTGCGAAACGATGATGACTGTACCCGAATAGTTAATAAGTGCTTCTTTGAGTCTGTTTTTCGAGGGAATGTCGAGATGATGTGTGGGTTCATCCAGGATTAGAAAATTATGTTCCTGGACCAACAGCAGTGCCAATCTGACTCTAGCCTTTTCTCCCCCAGATAGAACTGATATCTTTTTTTCGACGTCCTCCCCTCTCAATCCTAAACCCCCAAGAATTTTCCGGACCATGGGTCGCATTTCAGCATTACAGTTATTCTCCAACGTTTCGAGCGGAGTCCAATCTCTGTTTAAAAATTCGCTATGTTCCTGGGCATAATATCCGATTTTAACCTGATGTCCCAATTCAATTACACCACTGTCCGGTTCAATTTCGGTACAGATCAATTTTACCAGCGTACTTTTCCCATTGCCGTTGGCACCTATAAAACTCCACTTCATTCCTCTTTCTAAAAAAAGATTCACATCCCTTAAAACCAGTTTTTCGCCGTAGGACTTTGAAACTTCTTTAATTTCAACAACTTTATTTCCACTTTGAATGGTTGGCCTGAACCTAAGTCTGATATCTGAAACATCGTCATCCGGCGCTTCTTTTACTTCCATTCTCCCCAATTCAGTGATCAGGGATTGAGCAAAGGCCGCTTTACTAGCCTTGTACCGGAACTTGTCGATGAGCATTTCTTTGTGACGTATGACTTTCTGCTGCGATTCATACTCCCTCAGTTCCATGTCTTTTCTTTCTTGCCGGTAGGCTTTATATGCTGTGTAATTTCCTTTAAAATCGTACACTTTTCCACGATCGATTTCAATAATTCTTTTTCCCACCCGGTCGAGAAACATAAGATCGTGAGAGATCAATATAACTGTGCCTTCGTATTTCCTGAGAAAATCTTCAAGCCAGCGCAGCGCTATTATATCCAAATGGTTGTTCGGTTCGTCGAGCAGTAAGATATCGGGCCTGGACAATAGTAATTTTGAAAGTTCGATACGCATTCTCCAACCACCACTGAATTCAACAACCCGTTTTTGAAAATCTCCGGTCGTAAATCCTAAACCGAGCAAAATCCTTTCAATTTTTCCTTCGAGTTTATCGGCTTCGAGATATTCCAGTCTTGTATGTGCATCCTGTAAGCGCCCAATAGCTTCCTGAATGATTTTGGGGTCTTCATGGGGATCGTGGATAATCCTTTCGCTTTCTTCGACGATCTTTTGGAGCTGTCTAATTTCCGGCAAGGAGTTTTGTACGTCTTCTATTAAACTCAGATGATGCTCTTCGGGTAACTCCTGGCGCAATAATCCTATGGATTGATTTCCCTGATTCTCAATATTCCCCTGATCTGCTTTGAGCTCTTTAGTCAATAGTTTGAACAAAGTGGATTTGCCGGTGCCATTACGGCCACATAAGGCCACTTTCTCTCCCTCCGAAATCGTAATATTGAGGTTGTCAAATATTTTTCGACCCCCAAATGATAAATGTATGCCTTGTAATCGGATCACTTGTTAATTCATGAGTTCATCACCTTCTAGCGAAGACAACGCGCTGAAATGATATCCTTTGTACTCGAGTATATCTTTCCAAAGCTGTTCAGGTTTATTTTTGAAAATAAAATTAGGCTCCATATCAGAGACCAGCCAGGACTTGGTCTGTAACTCTTCTTCAAGCTGGTCTTTTGACCATCCGCTGTATCCCACATAAAAGCGGATATTATGCGATTGTATAAGTTGGCACTCAATGAGAAATCGCAGCTTTTCATAATTTCCACTCCAATAAATCCCCCTTGATATTTTTATGGAATCTTCCAGCAAGTCTCCAACGTTATGAATAAAATACATGGAGTTGTTGTCAACCGGGCCCCCATAATGCACCGGTGCTTCAAACTCACCAAAGTCCGTTGTTAAATCCTCCAGTTTGACGTCCATTTGTCTGTTTAAAATAAAACCAACGGTACCTTCATCTTTTGTATAATCTGCAATGAGCACAACGGTTCTCTTAAAATTGGGATCCATCATGAAAGGTTCAGAAATCAGGACTTTGCCAGTTTCTAAAATCGGTATGCCTTCAGGTTTCAACATAATTAAATTGCTTGGATGGGAATTTCGCGGTTTATTCTTTTTAAAAATCCGCTTAATACGGTTCCATTTCCTCCGACTTCGAAAAAGTTTTGAAATCCATCTTGAATCATGTTTTGCATGGTTTGTGTCCATCGAACAGGTGAAGTCAATTGCGCTTTCAAATTTTCTTTGATTTTTACAGGATCTGTCTCTGGCAAAGCATTTACATTTTGATAAATCGGACAAACAGGTGTTTGAAATGCTGTTTTATCGATGGCCGCCTCAAGTTCCAATCGTGCAGGTTCCATCAGAGGAGAATGAAAAGCACCTCCAACAGCCAGGGTAATAAATCTCTTGGCTCCGGCTTCAGTCATCAGTTTCTCGATCGTTGAAATCCCCTTGAGGCTTCCTGAAATGACGAGTTGTCCCGGACAATTATAATTGGCTGCCACGACCACATCTTCTGTAAATGCATTGCAGATTTCTTCTATTTTCGAATCATCAAGTCCGACGATAGCAGCCATAGTTCCAGGATTGATTTCGCAAGCTTCTTGCATGGCATGGGCTCTGATGTTGACCAGTTTGAGGCCATCCTGAAAACTAAATACTTTAGCCGCTACCAAGGCTGAAAACTCGCCCAGGCTGTGTCCGGCAACACCTTCGTATTGCAACATTTTCCCCTTGGTTTCTGCACCGATCACAGAATGAATGAAGACGGAAGGCTGCGTGATCCTGGTCTGCTTCAGTTCATCGTCTGAACCTTCAAACATCACTTCCGTAATTTTAAAACCCAGTAAAGCATCCGCTTCATCAAATAACTTGCGGGCATCGGTATTCTCCTCGTATAAATTTTTACCCATGCCTTTAAATTGGCTGGCTTGTCCTGGAAATAGCAAAGCTGTTTTCTGCATATCAGATCGAATCAGATTGTATTAAATTGAGAAATTCATTTCTCGTTTCCACTTTTCGGAATATTCCGGTAAATGCCGATGTTTTTGTAATTGAATTTTGTTTTTGTACGCCACGCATCATCATGCACATATGCCTGGCTTCAATTACGATCGCCGCACCTAAAGGATTTAGTGTGTTTTGAATACAGTTGAGGATTTCATGAGTGAGCCTCTCCTGAACCTGCAATCTCCGGCTGTAAACATCGACCAGTCTTGCCAATTTGCTGAGTCCGACGATGTAACCATTGGGGATATAAGCAATATGCGCTTTTCCAAAAAAAGGCAACATGTGGTGCTCGCATAAGCTGTACAATTCAATATCCTTGACCAGGACCATCTCGCTGTATTCTTCCTTAAACATGGCAGATCTCAGGACATCTTCCCCTTTCAAACTATAACCTTGCGTAAAGAACTCCATGGCTTTTGCAGCTCTTTCCGGAGTTTTCGCCAAGCCCTCCCTTTCTGGATCTTCACCTACTTCTCCCAGCATTTTAAGGTAGATGGTCTCCAATTCATTATTTTTTAAAGATTGCACTAATTTAATTTGAGTGTAAACGCTTTGAATCCTTCAATAGTTGAATGGTGGTCGGATTTAGGGTTAAATTAATCCTTTTTAAGATTCTGTAAATCGAAAAATTAAAAATTCAATCAGAACTGCTATTATTTTTGATATTCCATTATGAATTTTGGAAAAATGGACCTTCAGGGTCCTCATTTGTCGTCGGTATTCAAGGCCCAAAGCCTCATTTGGTTATTGTTTATTGCGCTGGGCTTCGTAATCAAACCGGTTCCCTGGAACTATTATGAAACCCTGTTCTGGGCGATGGGTAATACATTGTTTTATGTGATTGCCATCAACGTGAATTTATACGTACTGATCCCCGGTTTCATGTTCAGGCAGTCAATCCTGCCCTATCTTTCTCTACTGTTGGGAGTTTCTTTATTGCTCACACCTTTTGCCTGGATGTTTAATATGTGGATGGTTTCTGATTATCCCGATATGGAGGCTCGCTGGTTGACGTTGCCACAATTCCACTTTATCAATCTGATCGTGTTGAGTGCTTTAAGTTCCCTGATCAGAGTGCCTATGGATTGGTTAAAAATGCAGTCGGAGAAGAAGGAACTCATTACCCGTACTGTTGAAACGGAGCTTCAGTCGCTTAAAAATCAGATCAATCCTCATTTTTTATTTAATACACTCAATAACTTATATGCCCTGGCCCTTAAAAAATCTGACCAGGCGCCAGAGGTGGTTTTAAAATTGTCGGATATGATGCGTTATATGCTTTACGAATGCAATGAACGCATGGTTCAAATTGAGCAGGAGATCAGGTACATTCGCAATTATATCGAACTCGAAAAACTGAGATATTCTGCAGAATCGCAAATCATTCTCGAAGTAGATGAACAATTGGCTAAATACAAAATAGCACCTTTACTACTCATACCTTTTGTGGAGAACAGTTTTAAGCATGGAATGCAAACCAGTTTGGATCAGGCATTTATAAGAATTCGTGCAAAACTTGAAGGTAATGACCTCCATTTTACGGTGCACAATTCAAAACCGCAAACTACGCCCGAGCAGGCTAAGCCGAAACCCATAGGCGGAGTGGGACTGGTCAATGCACGCCGCAGATTGGAGCTTATTTATCCCATGCGTTATAAACTGAGTATTCAGGATACTCCAGAATCTTTTAAAGTCGAACTTCAAATTGATTTAAATACCTATACAAATGATACGAACTCTCATCATTGACGACGAGCCTCTGGCTATTGAAATTTTGGAAACCTATGTAAACCAAATTCCGGAACTCACCCTGGCTGGTAAATGTTATAATGCCATTGAAGCCAATAGATTGATTCAGCAGGAATCGATCGATCTGGTGTTTGCCGATATCCAAATGCCGCAAATGACAGGCATTGAATGGGTAAGAAGTTTATCCAATCCACCGTTGGTCATTTTTACCACGGCTTATCCGGAGTTTGCTGTCCAGGGATTTGAACTCAGCGCCGTAGATTATCTGTTAAAACCCATTGCCTTCGACCGGTTTTTGAAAGCGGTCAATAAAGCGATGTCTCAGATTGGATCTGTAGAGAGGAAGCCCGATAAGGATTTTATCAAGCAGGATTTTATCTTCGTCAAAGCCGATAAAAAATTAGTAAAGCTTCATTACGATGAAATCCTGTTTATTGAAGGCCTGAAAGACTACGTGATTATTTATACCGATCACAGTCGTATCGTTACGCTGCAGACTATGAAGTCACTGGAAGAAAAGTTACCCGAACAGTTGTTCGTAAGGGTTCATAGATCCTATATCGTCAACCTGGAGAAGATCAATTCCATTCATTCCGACGATATTGAAATCATCGTCAAAGGCCAAGCCAGGCAGATTCCGGTTGGTAATAATTATGCAGAGAATTTCAATAAGATCATCAGTAAAAAACGGATTTGAATGCAAGTTCCTAAAAATAAACAAGCCCCTTAACGGGGCTTATTTATTCTAACAATTTAGATTAAACTGGTTATATAAAAAACAGGGACTATCTAAGAATTTCAAATTTTTTAGTGATGGGACCCAGCGTGGTTTCTGCTTTGATCAGGTAAAGTCCGTTTTGTAATCCCTCCAATGTAATGATGTTCTGCTTGGCGTTCGGGTTATCGATGCTCTGTATTAAACGGCCGTCAATTGTACAAATTTGAAGAGCTTGAATTTCATTTTTACCATTCAGGTGCAGTTTAATATAATCACCTGCTGGAACCGGATACAGCAGTAAATTAGTTGGATCAAGAATTACATTAGGCTTTTGCTTTGCAATGTTTATGTGTGCAACTTGATTTGGTATTTCTCTATATTGATTACCATCGAATGCAATAATATTATTAAAGTAGAATGGTATTTTTAAGGTGTCATCATCTTTTCTGAAGCCACCGATATCGTCTTCAACAATAAATGAAATCAACTCAACTCGGCCTCTCCCAGACACTTTCTTACCATTGGACCTCCCAAATGCGCTTTCCAATCTACCATCCCAGGGCTTTTTATACATATGCAGGACTGAAGCATTTTGGGCTGCCCATTCCTGATCGTAAAACTCGACTCCAAGTGTCGATTCTATAACTACATCAGTATTGTAATCCAGCTCATAAGCATATCCAGATGCATTAATTACCGGATATTGTTCTTCTCCGAGATGCACCTCGATCATAGCCAAATCACCTGAATCCACATTGGGGGTGAGTACCACCAGGTTAAAAGGAAATTCTCCTCTATCGTAAACAGGTCTTGGTACCAGAGAGTGTTGCTTCCTGTAGAAATTCGAAATGTATACGGTATCGCTTACGTTAATCTCGCCGTTGCCATCGGTATCGGCATGTTTTAAATTGGCAAAACCGTTGGTCAATACATCATCCCAATCATTAGATCTCAAAGCTCTGAAGTTTGGAGTAGATTGATATGTTCTACTTTTACCGGTATCACCCAGGTGATAAGCAACTTCCAGTAAATCGAGCATCGTCACTTCCCCGTCAAGATTCACATCACCCGGCCACACACAATCTCCAGCACAATGTTTTGTACAGTTTTTAGATTCATCATACACATCCACCTGACATTCAGCCACAATACATTCGTTGGTAGAAGGAATGCAATATTCTACTGTAAAATTTCTCAATCCAGCATAATCCTTAGGTGTATGAAAAACCAAAAGATTATACCCAAAAACTGTATCCTTACAACCTTTGTAGTCTAAATACAAGGTATCGTAACCCGGATAAAACTTAACGCTGTCATCCGGTGAGCTAAAATCATATGCATCGATGGGAATGTGGTAACTAATAACCAGAGGTACGTTTTTCGGAGTAGCGAATTTGTACATGGTCCTGGTGTCTGGTTCCCAATTTCCAACAAATAATTTTACGACTCCATATTCACAGGAAGTTCCTTGAGGACAAACTTTGTAAGTAAATTCCTGGACCCCTTCGTAATCAACTTCCGGCTGATATTCGAAATTGCCGGCATTATCAATTTGTGTCAATAAACCACGGGAAGGAGACTGATCTAGTAAAAATGGCCATTTCTTTACGATGTCGTTTTCGGCAATGTTAAAGACAACCGTCGAATCTTTTGGCAGAAAAATAAAATCGTTTACGACAATTTTATTTTGTGCTTTCATTGAGTATACTTCTACAAAAACGCTGCGATAGTGTCCGTTGCTTTGAACAATAAATGTGTCTTTCCCTACAAATGAAGTGATGGGTTTATAAAGAACTGAAAAATCCGTATCAAATACCAGGTATCCGTTTTTAGGATTCTTATATGAAGTATAACCCGATTGAGGCAGAGATACTGAAACAGGTGTTGCTTTGGGGGTGCCCCTGTAAAGAGTATCGTTACTCAAATTGGCCAGATCGACAACATTGATGATGATACTTGCATCTTTACATAAACCAAGAGTATCGCAAACGGTATAGTTGATGTATGCTACACCTATGAAATCTGTATGAGGACTGAATCTTATTGTCGAATTATTGAGTTTTGTAGCGCTAACATTATTCTGCGAAGAGATATTCTTAATGTACAAAGCTGATGATCCTAAGGTCGAGCTGTCGTTCGATAAGGGAGTCACATCCATATCTCCACTGTTCATCTCTACCTGGTAAACATCTTTTCCAATGACCATATTCGATTTGAGCACCTCAAAAATGAAACTCAAGTACTTAAATTTGCCATACAGGTCTTTGTACTCATAACTTGCAGTATCCTTGCCAATAAAACCAGGCGTAGGAATATATTCTACCTCAGGGTCATATTTGCTCCCAGAGAGGATGAATTCTCCATTGGCTGTTGAATCAATAATAACACGATTGGACTGGTAGGTATTAGGAATATAACTTATTTCATTGTCTTTCAGCAGCTTAAAAACCAAATAAGGCCCATTTATTTCTTGCGCCTTTAAGCCTATCGACAATAACAGACCGAGAACAACGAGGGTGTAAGTCCTGTTTGTTTTCATAACCAGTAATACAAAAGTAAGCATTTATCCACATTTGCAAGAATTATATTCATATTTTTTATATTTATATAAGCATAATTTATAATGTCTTAATTAAGATTTTGCTTTACAACTATATATATATTAAATTAATATTTAATATGAAGGGCCTAATTCATCAAGATTTGATCAGGCTGGTATCTTTCTTCGAACTCCAAAGTAAATCTAAGCCATAAGCCAATATCTTTTTAAGATTCTCAAATTTTATCTATCTTTCAGCAGCTATGACGGACTCGAAATTTTACCGATTTCTTCAGGAACTAAAACTTAAGGAATTAAAGCGCTTCCGGAAATACCTTGAGTCTCCCTATTTTAATTCCCACCCTAAAATTTTAAGACTTTATGAAATATTTGAATCCCATCTATTGTCTCGTGCGCATTTAGAACTTTCCAAGGAGACAGTATGGAATGATTTATTTTCTGAAGAATCTTTTGATTATGATAAGCTCCGGAAGCTGCTTCACAATTTAATGGAACTAGCTTACTCGTTTTTAGCACAACAAGCATATGATGAAAACCCCGCTGCAAAATCAACTAATTTACTAAAAATATTATCTATCAAACAACTTGATGATTACATGCCGGCGGTAATTAGTTCCGGGATAGGCAACTTAGAAAAAATTCAAAACAAAAATGGAGAATTTTATTACGACTTGTATTCAATTGAGAAATACAAATACGTTTTAACCAATGTCGAATCTTCTCGCATCCAAAAAACAAATCTTCAAAAACTAAATTTAAATGTTATCGACGATTATCTAAATATTTTTTTTATTTCTGAAAAACTTCGCAATTATTGCCTTATTTTAAGTTGGAGTAAAATGATCGACATCAATACGGAATTGCCTCTTTTAAAAGAGGCAATTCAAATCGTGCAATCGAACTTTTATCCAAATATTCCTGCTATATCAATTTATTATCAAATTTATCTTACGAACATCGAGCCCGATAATCTGGAACATTATTTTAAATTAAAGAACCATTTGAAGGATTATTTGCATTTGTTTCCTCACAGTGAAGCGCGCGATATTATAAATGCTGCAATTAATTACACCATTCAAAAACATAATTCAGGCAATTTGAATTTTTACAAAGAAAACTTTGAACTTTACGATGAATCGATAAAATCAGGGCTCATTTTTATCAATAACGAAATTTCTCCCTGGGCTTTTAAAAACATTGTAACATTAGCACTTCGTCTGGGTCACTTTCAATGGACTCAGAATTTTATAATTGAATTAAGTCCCAAAATCAATAAAGATTTCCGAGATAATGCTGTAAACTACAATCTTGCGTCTTTATATTTCTATCAAAAAAACTATGATCAAGCAATTCCCTTGCTTCAAAAGGTTCAGTTTGATGAATTGAATTATGGTTTGGGAGCAAAGTCCATTTTGTTGGCTTGTTATTATGAATTGGATGAATTCGACCCCCTCTTCTCGCATATTGAAAGCTTCAAGGTATTTGTAAAAAGAAATAAATCAATTGCGGAAGATCGAAAAAAAAGCTATTTGGAACTTATTAAATATACAAAAGAACTTTCGAGCTCTAAACACGATCAAAAAACTTTGAAGAAATTGAAATCGGCAATCGAACAATCACAAGCCATGAGCAAAAAATGGCTGCTTGAAAAAGTCGATGAACTCCTCTAATACTTTTATCGCTTCTATTTTTTTTCTTCTATTCGAATCGGAAATTCATTTCAACAATGCCTTTTTAAATACATCCAAACAGCGTTTTCTTGCAAAGGTATGCTCCACAATAGGCTTTGGATAGTCATACGTATCCAGTTCCGGAATCCATTTCTGAATGAATTTTCCATCCGGGTCAAATTTTTTTTGCTGTGCTTCGGGATTAAAGATTCTAAAGTAGGGCGCTGCATCGGTTCCACATCCTGCTGCCCATTGCCAGCCTCCATTGTTGCTGGCTAAATCAAAATCCAATAACTTTTCTGCAAAATAGGCTTCTCCCCAACGCCAGTCGATGAGCAAATGTTTGACGAGAAAGCTTGCGGCGATCATCCTCAACCGATTGTGCATGAAGCCTGTCTCATTGAGTTGGCGCATACCCGCATCGACCATGGGATAACCTGTTTCACCCTTACACCAGGCTTCGAAATGGGATTCATTATTGTCCCATGTAATGCGATCATAAGCTTTCTTAAAACTCCCAAATTCGACATGCGGAAATGCCTGCAGGATCATGCTGTAAAAATCGCGCCAGAGCAATTCGCTGAAAAAAGTTGGGTCGAGATGAAAAGCCACATTCGCAAGTTTGCGGATCCCGATCGTACCAAATCGCAGATGAATACCCAGTTTGGTTGTCGCATCGAGCGCCGGAAAATCTCTTTGTCGGGCATAAGACTTAATCAATGTTTCATCCACGCTTTCGTCCGGAAGGTTTAAACTGCTTTTTTTAAAACACATTTCTTCCAGAGCTATCAAAGGAATTTGTTCTGATTTAAAAAATTGGTCCAGCTGGTCTTTCACAGGATATTCACCGAAGGGTTGATTTGAATTTTGTTTGTTTTGCTCCAGCTTCAGAAGCATTTTGTTTTTATACGGAGTAAATACCGTATAGGGTTCTCCGTTGTCTTTTAATACTTCTTCTTTTTCAAACAGCACGTGATCCTTAAAATCAAAAAAACCAATTCCTTTTGATGCCAACAAAGATTTTACTTTTTGATCTCTTCTGATTGCATAAGACTCGTAGTCGCGGTTGGTATATACAGCATGAACCTGATGCTTACTTATCAATCTTTGCCAAACATCTTCGGGTTTCCCGTATTCTACCAACAACTCCGAGTGTAAAGCCCTCAATTCCGATTTTAACTTCTCAAGAGCCTTGAAAATAAATGTGACCCGTGCATCCGAACGATCAGAGAGCTGATCCAGGATGTTCTGGTCAAATATAAATACCGGAATCACGGGCAGTCCGCTTTTTAAGGCATGATACAGACCTGCATTGTCAGCAAGCCTGAGATCCCTCCGAAACCAAAAGAAATTGAATTTCACCTAATCCGAACAAGCTTCTGAAAAATTCGTTCAAAGCAGAAAAGCCTCAAAGCTGATTTAAAGTGTAAATTTGCCGGAAAATCAATCAAATGCGATACTTCATCTTCATTTGTCTAAGTGCAGTGCTGCTGACTGGCTGCAAACAAAACAAAGATTACGACCGAAAGGCTTTGGCCGAACTCGAGAAAAACTTTGAGAGCAATCCTGTGGATTCCACTTATGATAAACTGCTCACTTCCTATCTCGAAATCATGCAGGAGCATAAAGATAATAAAGCGATTGTCGAGGAAATCTTGTACAAGGCATCACAAGCGAGCAAAAAGATGGATAACTGCCGTCAAATGGTCATTTTTCTGAATAATCTGATCAAAAACCACTACGAACGCCAGGATACCCCTGACAATCTCGCTGAAATGATCAGATGCCTCCGCAAAATTGACAAAGCCTATGCTGCAGACATTCTTGCCATTTGTTTTGGAGAAGCATATCCCAATCATCCGTCCAAAGTAGAGCTCATGGCAGGGCTTCAGCGGCAGCAATCTGCTACCGAATTTCTTGCAGAATTGGCAAAATCTATGTTTCCGGACACAGGCAGTTATAACAAGGATGTTGCATTTAATTATGTCGATGCCTGTGAAGCCTATGCACTGGTTCTCCCCCACTCTGAAAAATCACCTGAATTTTTATTCAGTGCTGCACAAACCGCCAAACTGCTACAAACTTATGACAAGTGCATCAGCATTTTCGACTGGATCATTGAAAAGTATCCGACTCACCCCAAAGCAGAGAATGCAAGTTTTATGAAAGCTTTTCTTTTTGACAACGATCTGAAAGATACAGCCGTAGCCAGAAAATTTTATGTTGAATTTATCTCGAAATATCCTAAAAGTGAGTTTGTCGATGATGCCCAGATATTAATTCAGAATCTGGGTAAGTCTGAGGAGGAAATCCTGGAAGAAATACAGCGGAAGAATCAGGGGGCGCAATAAGCTGAAAGCGAAAAGCAGGAAGCTAAAAGAGTTAAGCTTTGCCATTCTATTATGTTCTTTCTTAAATTGGATAAATTTTCAATAACATTTGTAGATTTTATTAAAATTTTATTCAACCAAGTCCTGATGCCGTTAAATTATCAAAATGGAATCTCTTCTATCAAAACATTTCAGAGCTTTCAGCTTTCCGCTTTAAGCTTTATGCTATCTACAAACCTCCTCTGCCAGCTATCTTTCAGCGGCTTGAGCCAGGATTTTTGAAAACTAAGTTTATCCGCAACCAAGGTGTCAAAAAATAAAGTTTCGAGGTTGATCTTGCCGGTTTCAAAAGCAGATTGAAGTTCATTGAGGGGGATAGACGATAATTCATTGTCCGCTAAATAATAAAGATATTGTCTGTTCAGAAAATCAATCCCAAGGGATTGTCCTAAATTTCGAACAAACTGAACGGAGCCATCGATGCTGCAGCCACCAGGTTTGTTGCCGGTCTCATCAACAATAAAAACAATAAAGTATCCATGCAACAGTCCACCGGTCGCTTTAACAGCCATTTGATGGCTGCTCCAGTTTTTAGCATAAAGAAATACCTGATCGTTGACGCTCGAAACCAGATCTTCGGGTACAGCTTTGTCTGCGGCATAAATCCAAATCCGCGAATGATCAGGAAAACTCAGGAGATCCATCATGCTTTCATATTTTGAAGTACCAATTCTGCAAGATCGTAAACCATCACGCGCTCCTGTTGGTCTTTAGCTTTTACACCATCGCTAAGCATCGTAAGGCAAAACGGACAATTGGAAACAATCTTATCAGTTCCGTTGGCCAACAATTCTTCTGTTCGTTCAATGTTGATCCTTTTTTCTCCGGGTTCGTCTTCCTTAAACATTTGTGCACCTCCGGCACCACAACAGAGTCCGTTTGTTCTTGACCTTTTCAATTCTTTGATCTCTATTTTTAATTCCCGGATCACATTACGGGGAGCCTCGTAGATTCCATTTACCCTCCCTAAATAACATGAATCGTGATAACTAACTGTCGTTTGCCCGATGGGGTCAATGGAAATAATTTTGCCTTCCAGGATCAACTGGTCTAAAAACTGACTGTAGTGTAAGACTTCGTATTGACCTCCCAAATCCGGGTACTCATTTTTCAAAGTATTGAAACAATGGGGACAAGTACAGACGATTTTTTTTACCTGGTAAGAATTCAGCGTTTCAATATTCTGCAAAGCCAGCATCTGAAATAAAAATTCGTTGCCAGCACGTCTGGCTGGATCACCCGTACATTTTTCTTCATCGCCTAATATCGCGTAGGAATAATGGATGCGGTTTAATATTTCGCAAAACGCCTGCGTTACTTTTTGTGCTCTGGCATCGTAACTTCCTGCACAACCCACCCAAAAGAGGATGTCAGGTGTTTCACCACGAGCCAATACTTCACTAAGAATTGGAACTTTCATATCAGCTGTTTTGTGACCATTGAGTTCGTGAATCGGTCATTGCCCAAACACATTGGTTGGTTTCAAGGCTATTGAATACAGGCAACCATTCCGGAGGTCCGCCACTGTTCATCAATATATCATATCTCCGCAACTCAAGTATGGGTTGCAGGGGGTTGATCAATACCGGACAGGCTTCTACACAAGCATTGCAACTGGTGCAGGCATAAATTTCTTCTTTTGATATACGATCGAATAAGGATTTGCCGTCCGTTATTTCAATTTCACCGTTTTCCGCTTTTTGAAACGCTGATTTTTTAACCAGCTCCTCGCTCCGGTCGCGAATATCCATCATAATTTTTCGAGGACTCAATTTTTTACCGGTCAGATTTGCAGGACAGACTGCTGTACATCGACCACATTCTGTGCAAGAAAAAGCCTGTAAAATATTTCTCCAACCCATCTGATGAATATCAGAAGCACCAAAATATCCTTTACTTTCTTCTGTAGCGACTGCTTCCAAACCGAACATACCTCTAACTTCATTTTGTATTTCGGGAATGTTTTTCATACGACCCCGTTCATTTGTGTCGGCGAAATAACTGTTGGGGAATGCTAAAAATATATGAAGATGTTTGGAATAAGGAAGATAAACAATAAACCCAAAAATGACAAGTACGTGCAACCACCAGAAAAACCTTTCAGAAAAAACTGCAATGTCCTGCAATGAACTCTCAAATAATGGCAATGTAAATTGCGAGGATAAATAAAATCGCCCACCATCCGGATATATATCGGGCTGTTGGATCTGGAGATATTGATACGCACCATTCATCATCATGATGCTTACAATCAGCACAATTTCTCCCAGCAGGATCATATTCGCATCTTTGAAAGGCCAGCCCTTTAATTCAGCTGATTGAAATCGTCTGACTTTGGATACATTTCTTCTCCAAAGGAAAATAATAGTTGCTATCAAAGCAAGTATGGACAGCCATTCGATTGTATTGATAAGTAAAGGATATAAAAAACCAATTTTGTTTGCGAAAAAACGGTGATTTCCGCTTACACCATCAACCAGAATTTCAATCGTTTCAATTTGGGTAAAAATAAAAGCCAGATAAATAAAAGCATGAAAGATGCCGGAGACCGGTTTTGCAAACATTTTCCGCTGACCCAACGCAAAAAGCAGCATATTTTTCCAGCGGGATGCTGCAGCTCCTGATATATTTTCACTCTGACCAAGTTGGATGGCCAACCAGATTTGCCGGTATTTTGAAAAGGAAAAATAAACGACAACGGCCAAAACCGTTAAAAATGCTAAAGCCTGAATCATATTTCTGTATACAAATTCATATAAATATTAGATTTTTGTACCCTCATCAGGGCTTAAAAATATGATTATTCTCGAGAAACAGCAAATTCAACAAAAAATCAAACGAATGGCCATGGAAATCTATGAACGCCATTCAAACGACAAAGAGATTGTTATGATTGGAATTCATGCTAAGGGTGCATTACTTGCAGACGAGATCTGCAAAGAGTTAAAGAAATTAAGTCCTTTGATCTGTACACAAGCTTCTTTACATCTAAATAAACTGAAACCGACCACAGAACCCATAACGCTAAGTGTAAACATTTCGGTTCTAAAAAATAAACCCCTCATTGTTGTCGATGACGTGGCCAATTCGGGCAAAACCATGTTTTATGCTCTTGGAAGTTTGTTGGGTTCAACTCCACATTCCATTGAAACAGCAGTGCTCGTTGAACGTTTGCATAAGCGATTTCCGGTGGAAATCAGTTTTGTCGGTATAAAACTGGCAACAACGATCAAAGAACATATTGAAGTCAGCCTTCAGGCTGAAGAGGATTGGATGGTTGAGCTTAGTTAGTTACTGAACTTGTAGTTTTTCAAAGCTTCGTGAGCAGCATCATATCCCATATCATAAAGCTTTTGGTAATCTCCCAAAACATATTTCGAAATAGCCGAAATTTCATTGGATTCAATTAAAATATTGCAAAGCTGTTTATGTTCCAGTGTATTGTTGTTGATGTTCAATTCCAGAACCCTGGAAACTATTTTAAATCCTGAGTTCAATTCTACGGAAGGAACAGATACCACTGGCGTCAGGCTGGAACCAATTAATAAGTCGCATTGCTGCCTGATAATGGAAGCCGGTAAATTCATCAGAATCCCGCCGTCGAGATAAAGATCGGCTCCCATTTGTACCGGTTTAAAAAGCATGGGCACGGAACAAGAAGCCAGGATGGGATCGATCAGATTTCCTGAGCTAAAAACTTCCAGTTTTCCTTTCGAGATATTTGTTGCTGTCACGTAACACGGAAAGTTCATGTCCTCAAAATTTTCTTTGAGAAGGTGTTGTTGAAGAATTTCCCGAATGTACTCCATTCCAATCAATCCTCCGGAAGGTAATTGTGGTTTAAAAAACTTGAACCATCTGGCTTCAGCAGCGATTTTAAAAATAGTTTCAGCAGATAACCCGGATGCATAGAGAATTCCTATCAACGCACCTACGCTGCTGCCCGAAAGGATATCTGGTACTAACTTTTTTTCCTCCAGCGCCTTGAGGACACCAATGTGATAAATGCCCCGGGCTCCCCCACCCGACAATGCAAGTCCAACTTGCATCTTATTTTTATATTTTAATAAATTTAGCCTGGAAGGATTTAGTTCCAATCAATTGGATCCAATAAATTCCGGGATCCATATCCAACTCCACACTATGAGTAAATTTTTGACTCATAACTTGCTTTCCATTCACGTCCGTGATCTTGATCCGGGTAAATGGTACATCTGATGTGATATAAATCATATCATGTGCAACCGTAGGAAAAATATAAATCTCCTTAGGATTAATATCAGCATTTTTGGTAACCAGTTCTATATCGGACAAATACCTCGGCATAATTTGATAATTATCAAAATAGGGGCTGGAGGCATCAAACTGAGACCCAATACCGGTCACATTGAATTTTCCGGAGGGCGGCATAGTACCATGAATGTTCACATCGTTATCGATGCGGAGATCAAATTCTCTGTTGCCATCCGTAATTTTTGCGGTAAAACCAAGCGGATTGTTTGTCCATGTCATAGGATCTACCAGTTCGACATTTTTAATCTGTATAAGTTGAGATTCCGTAGTTTCGTCGAGTAAGTTGACAATTGTGGGCAACACAAGTGCAGCACCCGTTGAAAGAAGCTTGAGACTATCCAGATTAATTTGAGCCAAACCGTTGAATTGTGTTGCTAAACCCTTAATGCGAACCACATCACCTTCATTGACGGTGTAATTTAAATTTCCGCTTGAAAGGAAAACACCAATACCATCATTGGCATTGTCGATAATGGTAAATTGCAATCCGGCCGGCCTCAGATTGACTCCATAGACCGTACCCTCAACCGTACATCTTTTATCTACTGAATCGATGACGCCATTGGCATTGGTAGTTCTAAGCAAGGCTATAGGAATATCGGGATAATTGACATCTTTATTCTTTACCCTTACCACACCTGTCATACCGGAAGGCCCATGGATGTCGCATTGGTATTCATAAGTACCTGCGGTATTAAATTGATGAATGAATGACCAGTTCCCTGATGCAGGTGGTCCGCTGTAAAAAGATTCTGGATTATCCCGGAAAATCGATTGGTCGCCATTAACATTATGCAGTCCACCTCCATTGATCCATTCTACCTGTTCCCCGACATAAATGCTGATATCGTTTGGAATAAAAGAAGAAGCCATTAAATTCACGGTATGGTCGGCACATGCTACCTGATTGGCATTACCCGGAGAACCCAGGACAATTTTGGCATTTACTTCTTGCTGGGTATTACTTACAGAAGCTCTCCAATAAACTTGCATGGAGTTATCGGCCGTGACCCTGCAAAGTTCGAGACTGGCACCGTTGCCATTGGTGCTGCTGCTCCATGAACTGAAGTAATGTACACTATCGACAAAATTACCAGCAGCATCCAACAGTGTAATCACTTCATCTGTATTTCTCAATCCACCTGATACCCATTCCAGACCTTTTATCTGAAAGATGGAATCCAGACGAACACTATCTACACAGACTACGATGTACGAACCAGCTTGTAAAACCGTATCTGGAAAAGTAAAAACTACAGCATCCGGGATCTTGTAATCATTAATATTAACTGAATTATTACCAGCATTGTAAAACTCAATATATTCCAGAAAATCGGTTCCGCTTTCCGGAGGATTGTACATGATTTCTGAAATGACTATTTGCGAATAATTGAGTTGTGTCATTCCAATAACAAAAAGAATGGAAAGTAGATTCTTCATACCATGTATTTTTCTCAAAGATAAAAAGAGTCTGTTAAAATGCTGTATCCTGAATATTATAATAAAGGCCTTGCTGTAGAGCAAGGCCTTTATGAGATCTTTATGAATTTTTCCTAGAAAAAATAGCGTGCACCCAGACGCATTTCCCAGCGGGATGATCCGTTGAGTATATCCAGACTTGCTTTACCACTCTCAGAACCTCCTCTATAAGTAAAAGTTGGTTTTGTAACCAGGTTGTTGTTATTCGCATCAGCAACCAGTTTTTCAAAAGTCATCAATTGGTAGTTGTTGAAATCATTTCCAGGCACGGTATACCTTACGCCCCAATCTGAATTGATCAAATTAGCAAGGTTGAAAATGTCTGCAGAAATCTGGAGGGTATGTCTTTTACCGTTTACAAACAGTGAGAAATCTTGTTTAATTGCAAGATCGAGATAACTGGTATAAGGCATCCAGTTGCTGTTCTTTTCAGCATACTTGCCTCTGTTTGCACTTAAATAACTGTCTGAAGATATAAACGCATCCAATTTTGCCCATTGTTCTGCAGCGGTTACTGTTTTACCTGAAACAGTATAATCCACTAAATTAATTTCTGAAATGTCTTTTGGAATATAAATAAGGCTTCGGTTTCTGCTTGTACTTCCCACTTCATTATTGACATTTTGGCCACTGGTACCTCCTATCACATAGGAATATGGTGATCCGGTTTTTCCTTCGTAAAACAAGCTGATCGTGGTTGCAACATGTTTGCTTCCAAACCAGTTGAATTTATAGGATAAACTCGAAATCAGACGATGTCCGGCTGCATAATCTGCCCGTCCAAAAGTAGGTGTATTTCTTCCATCTACACTTATTTGACCTCTCCATTGTGAAGAGTTTTGAGAAGAAGTAGCATCCATTAGAGAATTAGCATCTCCATAGGTGTAAGCAAGCAATGCATTCAAACCGAAACTAAAATTCTTTGCCAAAGATGCAGTTATGGTATAAGCATCTCCTTCATCTGTATTACTGGCTACATAAACTGCACTGTATGTGGGTTCAATGGACTTTCTGGTATGGTACAATCTGTTGTCGGCCGAACTGGTCCACCGGAATGCTCCGTTTTCGTCGTTGTTAATTTGCGTATAGACCACGTTGTTGGTAATTTTGGTATAAACTCCTTCAAGTGAAAAGTTAATTCCTTGAGGAAGTTTAAGATCCAATCCCAGGTTTCCTTTGAGCACCTGAGGATATTTAAAATCTTTTACAAACAAATCATACTGTCCTGATGGAACTTTAAAGTTGGGATTGGAATATTGGTTATTGACATCTGACCTGAAAATTGCTCCGCCAGGAATATCTGACTGTGTAACACGCCCTAATGTAAGCCCGTTATTGGTATAGATGGAACCTGGCCAAACAAACGGAATACGGCTCGTAAACAAGCCTACACCCCCACGAATGATGGTCTTTTTATTGTTGTTTACATCGTAAAGGAAACCTACTCTTGGAGAAAACATAAGTTGTCCGTCCGGGACTTTTCCACTTTCGACTTCGTTTGCCAAATCGCTTTGTGCTTTCAACTTTGGCAAGGCAGTATTATTAAAAAATGTATCAACAGCAGGATCGGTAGTCATAACGGGCATATCCAACCTTAAGCCAGCAGTGATCTTTAGTTTATCATTAATTTCCCAATCGTCCTGGACATACAATCCCAATTGCATGGCTTTAAAGATACCCGCTGCTTTAGAACCGTCACCGGTAAGGCTGTCGACAAGCGAATAACTTCTTACATAGGATCTTGCAGGCAAATCATTTAAAAACCCACTTAAAGAATCATATGTATAGGTACCATAATTTTGGCCTATAAAGATATTATACATGTCGTAAAATTCATTGTGCGTTCCAATCGTAATGGTGTGCGCACCATTGTAAATTTTAAAGTTGTCAGTAATTGTGAAAATATCCTGATTTAACTCATTTGCAGTTGAAAACTCCTCAGAACCAATGCGAATACTGGTATTTCCTCCGTTATTGATTATTAAATATGGAAAATCATTACCAATAGGATCTCTGTCGTCCCGTACAGTGGTATAACCGAGAATCAGGTTATTGGAGTACTTGTTTTTAAATCTGGTATTTAATTCAAGCGCAGTGCTGTTTGTTATTGAAGGAAATAAAATACCTGTATTTTCAAAATTGATCCGCGTGGTCGAACCTGCAGTTCTGTCGAGTTGTTCGCCTTTTGTATAATTATGGCGAAGCGTCAATCTGTTATTTTCATTTAGGTTGTAATCAATTTTACCAAACAATTTCAATCCATCGAGTTTATCAGAAGTATTGCCAAAACCACCTGGATCATAACCATACTTTGAAATCAAGGTTTGTCTTAGACTTTCCAGGTCCGCTTTTGTAGATAACCCTAAATAAGTCTCAACATCAAATGGTGCAGGTGTTTCATCCTTTTGAACCTCCACATTGGCAAAAAAGAAAAGCTTGTCTTTCTGAATGGGCCCTCCTAAAGAAAATCCATAAGTCTTCTCTTCGTATGGGTTTAATTTCGATCTGGTCAGACCGTATCTATCTGTATAAGTGGTGTTTGATTTGCCGGTAAGGCTTTCATTTTGAACAAAATAATAAGCAGTACCGGATAAAGTATTGGTACCTGACTTGGTTACAGCATTGATACCGCCTCCGGCAAAGCCACCGTAGGATACATCATAAGGTGATAATACAACCTGTAGCTGATCGATAATGTCAATCGAAAAAGGGCTGATACCAGTTGAGCCCCCATTTGTACCGGAAGAAGCTAGTCCATAAACATCATTATTTACAGCACCATCAATGTATATAGCATTATATCGGTTGTTCATTCCTCCAAAGGAAATTCCATCAGAGTAAGTAGAAGCCTGAGGAGTTAATTTAACAAAATCATCGATGTCGCGATTGATCGTTGGAATGTTGGCAATTTTTTCAGAAGATATTTGAGTACCGGTACCGGTCATTTCACCCAATGTTCCAACTTTCGCAATTACATCTACGGTGGTCAGTTCAGTAGTTGTTTCGTTGAGAGCAAAACTGAGCTTCTTGTTTTCTCCCAATTCAAAATAAACGTTTTCCCTTTGCTCGGTGGAATAACCTACATAAGTTACTTTAATGGTATAAGGCCCACCTACCCGCATATTGGGAATGTTATACCTACCATCTTCCCGGGTATTCACTGCGTATGCAGTACCGGAAGGAGTATGAATGGCAAATACGGATGCGGCAATCAAAGGCTCTCCTTTGGAATCACTGATCAAACCGGATAATTGGGAAGTGGTAACACCTTGGGCAAATGACATACTGTTGGAAATCAACACCATACAAAGCACCAACAAAGGTGTAACCATGCAAGTCGTTAAGTTTTGTTTCATAATTGAGTTTTTTAGATGAAGGGACGAATATCAAACAAAGTTAAGAGAACTTAAAAATACATATATTAATTTATTATAAATAAAATTAGATTTTATATATAATTGATTTATAATAAATTATACAGCTATCCTGGCTCAAAATAGTTCAGCAATCATGCACCGAGTGCTGCCTCCTCCTATTTTTTCGATGGTTGGAATAGGTATGGAAAGCAATTTGGCATGACGTTCGAGTGTAGCTTTTTGTTCGCTATTCAAACTTTCGTAGGCCGTTTGTGACAGAACCAACAACTTGTCATTTCCGGCATTGGTAAGCTCCAGCATGTTGCCGGCAAACTTCCCCATTTGATCAAAACTAATATCTACAAGTTCTTTTCCTGTGGTTGCAAAAAGATCTGCAATAATTTCGCGCTGATTGGCTTGTATGGCTTCCATGCAGCAAACTACAAAGTCATGACCAATTGCCATTAAGACATTGGTATGGTAAATTGGCGAACCATTTTTGTCGCTTGCATTGAAATAGACAATTTTATAATGGCTAAGCATAGAAAAAGTATCCAATGCCCTGATATCGGTTCTGGGGCTCAAACAAGCATAAGCTAATTTGTGTTCCCGGTCAAGGACCATCGAACCGGTACCTTCCAGATATTTGCCTTCTTCCTCCAGAATTTCCAGACTATATCGCTTTACATAATTTTGTTGTTTTTCGAGAAAATTTAAAATATCTTCTCTCCTTTCGAGTCGTCTGACCGGTGCAAACATCGGATAAGTGAAAATGATATTTCCATCATGAGTGGAAAACCAGTTATTCGGAAAAACTGCATCCGGTAAAACCAAATTCCTTAAGTCTTCAAAAACAATGACTTCAACACCGTTATTTCTCAAAATCTCAACCATACCATCAAACTCTTCTTTTGCCTTTTCATCAACCCGTTCTATCGAATGATCATTGCTTTGAAACCGATTTGTTTCGGCCGTTTCGTTATTGAATCCGAAATGTGCGGGTCTGATCATCAGAATTCTGTTCGTAAGTTGCTTTTCCATTACGTTGATTATTTATAAAGTCACTTATGCGTCTGCCATCGCATTTTTTCTCAATTGCATCGCGATTTCTTCCCCTAAAAACCATTTAATGCATGCATGTAATAAATATAAAAAAGGAGTTAAAAGTACTGCCACACTTAATTTATAGATGTAATTTACCGTACCAATCGCTAAAACCGTTTGCAATGGCCATTGTGCACCCAGATAAAAAGCTATAAAAAGCACAATGTAACTATCAAAGAACTGCGATATGAATGTGGAGCCTGTCGCACGGAGCCATATATTTTTTTCTCCTGTCACAGATTTTATGCGTCTGAACAAAACAGCGTCTAATAATTGAGCGAAAAAAAACGCAACCAAGGAAGCCACAATAATCTTCAAACCTTGTCCAAATACCAGATTATAGGCTGTATTGTAATTTCCAACTTCAGAAGCAAGTTGGTTCCGATTTTGATCATCAGTTATTGAATTTAAATGTGAATGAATCCAGAAATCTGCCGGAACAAGCTGGATGGCCATATATATTATGAGAAATGAATAGGCAATCATCCCAATAGCCAGATAGGATAATTTCATCACTGCTTTTTTTCCGAAATATTCATTAATGACATCCGTAAGTATGAATACAACAGGCCAGATCAGTACCCCGGCTGTTAATTGAAAACTGAGATCACTTTGTCCAAAAAATGAAAAACTGAAGGCTTGAATTCCCAGAGTTTTTTCAAGACTAAAAATTTTTACTCCTATGAACTCAGCTACCAATGCATTGGTAATAAAAACAGCGGCTAAGACAATAAACAATTGATTCGACTTATTTTTGGCCGTTTTTACCATCACAGCTAAACAAATCTTGCTTAAATAAGTTTACGTTGTGCATATTAGGATAGATGGCTAAATTCGGAATTGACTTAAAGACGGGAAATCTAACTACAACCAAAGAAATAGTGGTTGGAATTGATTTGGGCACCACCAACAGCCTGATGGCCTATATGGAAGGCGACCACCCTGTCATTATCCCCATTGGTTTTGACGGAAAAGGCATTTTAGAATCTGCAATATTTCTGAATGATAACGGGAATGTAGAAGTTGGACATTATGCCCGGCTTAAAAGAATGGCACATCCTCAAAACACAGTGTATTCAGTCAAAAGATTGTTAGGGAGAACCATCGAGGAACTTCGCGAAAAAAATATTGAGCTCCCATATGCTGTATTTGGACAGCCGGATTCCGGGGCCATTAATATTTTAATCCAGGATAAAGTATTTTCACCAGTTGAAATTTCTGCCTATATTCTGAAGGAAATGAAATCAGAGGCTGAATTTATTCTTAAACAAAAATTAAGCAAAGCAGTCATTACGGTTCCTGCGTATTTTTCAGATGCACAAAGACAGGCCACGCGCTCGGCAGGAGAATTGGCTGGGTTTGAAGTCTTGCGCATCCTCAATGAACCCACAGCGGCTTCCATGGCTTATGGAATGGGACTCCAAAGAGATGAGGTCAAACACATCATGGTTTACGATTTAGGTGGCGGAACATTTGATGTGTCTATTTTGAGAATCGAAGATGGAATTTTTGAGGTACTGTCAACAAATGGCGACAATTTTTTAGGAGGTGATGACATCGATAATGCCATTTTCCAATTTTGGCTGCATAAATACCCTATTAAACAAAATGATTTAGTCAATGAAGAACTTAGAAATTTAGCAGAGTTAGCTAAAATTTCATTGAGTTCGAACGACATTTTTGAATCTATTTTTTATGGTCACAAAATTCAATTTACAAAAACAGAATTGGAAAAATTGTGCTCTCCATTTATTGACAAGACAATAGAATGCTGCCAAAAAGCACTAAAGGACAGTACGCTAAGTGTAAAACAATTGGATGAAATCGTCCTGGTAGGTGGCTCTACCCGATTGACAGCCCTAAAGAATATCCTAAACCGAACATTTGGTATTTCGATAAACGATTCGCTTAATCCCGATCAGGTAGTTGCCCTGGGTGCAGCCATTCAGGCTGATATTCTGACCGGAAATAGAAAAGATTATTTGTTGCTTGATGTAACCCCCTTAAGTATTGGAATCGAAACTATGGGTGGATTGATGGATACCATCATCCCAAGAAATTCTAAAATACCCTTAAAACTTGCAAAACAATACACCACCTACAAGGATGGGCAATCCAATATCAGAATTTCAGTCTATCAGGGCGAAAGAGAATTCGTCAAAGACAATATCAAATTGGGCGAATTTGTTTTAAGTGGAATTGAACCTATGCCGGCTGGATTGCCCCGCCTGGAAGTCGTATTTTCAATCGATGTTGACGGAATCCTTTCTGTAAATGCTACGGAGTTGCGAAGTAAGGTCAACCACTCGATAGAAATAAAGTCTTCCTTTAAACTTGATCAGGAAGAAATCGCAAAGAGGTTGATGGAATCTGTAAAAATGGCGGAAATTGACATCGAACAAAAGGCCCTGACCGATGCCCTCAATGAAGCTGGATACATTCTTGTAAATGCCAGGAGATTTGCAAAAAATAACAACTCCCTACTGGAGGCTGGCGAAATAGAATTGCTTGCTGCCCAAATAGCCCAACTCGAATCTTCATTAGCCCTTACTTCTGCTAAAAGCATTCAAGATTCCATAGAACAATTCAATTCTCACACCTCAGAAATTGCTCATAAAATTATGGATTTACAAATTCAAAAATCCTTATCGGGGTATTCCGTAGATAAATTAACTTAGCCCCATGAAAAAGACCAAACTGGATTCGCTGTCAGATCTTGCCATGGTCTTTTCGACAAACAAATCGCATACACCAGATTCTGAAAATCAGGAATCTACTGAAAATTCCAACAAAAAACTGCAAGCTGTTCGTGTACAACTCAACACCCGTCTCAAGGGAGGTAAATCTGCCAGTATAATTTATGGCCTTGAAGAACAAGAAGATGTGTTGCAACAAATCTGCAAACAAATCAAACAGAAATGTGGTGTGGGTGGCAGTGTTAAAGATGGAGAAATCATCATTCAGGGGGATCAGGTTATTAAAATAATAGGACTTCTCAAAGAACTCGGATATACACAAACCAAAAGAAGCGGAGGATAGGTAGATGAAAAACACGGCTGTTTTAATTTTCCTTCTTTTATCTCTTCACCTACTCCAAAGTTGCAAGACGGATAAATGCGAAAGCAAGACAGATCCTTTTTCAAAAATGAGTTTCTCCGGGGGAAAACTGAACAGCAGTTTTCATGCATTTCAGTTTAAGTCCTGGCAGGATAATATCCAGCTTGATTTTTCATATGCAACAGATTTCATTGAAGCATTCAATCATTCAAAAACATCACTTCAAACAGGAGAAACGGAATCTGATCTTCCTCCATGGAATTCGATAGGTCCTTTCGACATTGCCGGTAGAAGTCTTTGTCTGGCAATGAACCCCGTAGACACTCAAATAATCTGGATGGGCTCGGCTGGTTCAGGTTTATGGCGGAGTAACAGCGGCGGACTTGGAGATCGGGCGTGGTCCTATGTTGCAACCGGATTTCCTGTTCAGTCTGTTTCTGCCATCGCATTAGATCCTTTGGAGCCGGAGACTCTTTACATTGCAACAGGTGAGAATTATTCTATGGAATTGCCGGGTAAAGGATTCCACAACAGGACATTCAGAGGAAGCAGAGGAATTGGGATATTGAAATCCACTGATGAGGGCAAAAGCTGGAAACTCATACTTAACTATTTAACGAAACCGGATCTTTGTGTTTGGAAAATTGTCATTCCCGAAGGTCAAAGCAAGATCGTATTTGCTGCCGGCAATATGGGAATTCTTAAATCTGAAGATGCAGGCGAAAACTGGTATTCTGTATTTGATACCAGTATGGTAAGTGATTTATTAGTTCAATCGGATAATCCCGGTATCCTCTACGCTGGCGTAGGGGGAATCCAGGGGAATATATATGGCTTATATAAATCCAGAGACGGTGGACAAAATTGGAACTACATTGAATCACCGGCTGGAAATCATCTGGATGGGCGTATTATGCTGGCATCCTGCAAAAGCCATCCACAGCATATTTATGCAGCCTTTGCCTCGGCATTCGAATCCAAAGGCATCTTAAGAACCACAGATGGTTTTGAAACGACAAAGTACTACGTCCCTATCAAAGACGTTAGTTCACATCAGGGTTGGTATGCAAAAAGTCTTCAGATTAAAGACGATGATCCTTCGCATTTGCTTATAGGAGGTGTTGATTTGTATTATGATTCGACGGGGACAGGCAACAAGCTCTTAAATCTCATTTATCGCAAAATAAAAATACACGCTGATTTTCACGATGTAATTTCTAATCCCAGAGATCCTAACAAAATTTATTTTGCAACAGATGGAGGCATGTACCGAAGTGATGATTTTTGCAAAACAGTGCTACAATGCAATGGTGGTTATCTGAGTACACAGGTATATAACGGTTCCATCAACAAAACCGGTACTAAAATCTTAGCTGGACTACAAGACAATAAAACGGCACTTTATGAAGATGGTGTTTGGAAAAACATTCATTTAGGCGATGGCACTTTCAACAGTTTTCATCCTGTTGATGACCAAATATTGCTGGTATCGAGCCAGTTTCAGAATTTATATCAAAGCGAAAATTCGGGTATCGATTGGAAAGAACTTTTGCCTCCAAACTCAAAATCAGCTTTTGTGGCGCCTTTCACAAGAAGTCCACTCTTGTATGATTTGATTTACTCCGGAGGAGATCAGTTTTATACCTCAGAAAACGGAGGTTTATCTTGGATAAAAAAGAATCTCACAACAAGCACTGAAAAAATTATCTGCATTCATGCTTCTAAACATCAGGCGGGTACAGTTCTGTTTGCGAGTTACGACGAGTCATCTAAAGTGTCGCGTATCTACATCAGTCCCAATAAAGGAACTACAATCAGGGAATCCTCTATTTCCTCTACAGGGGTTCTCATCCGCAAGATTTCAGGACATCCGGTCTTGCCGAATGTATTTTACGCAGCGACCTCATCTTTTGGATCCGATCCTGTTTTAATTTCAAAAGATTCAGGAATGAATTGGGAATCCGCAGGAAATCACCATTTGCCTCGGGTGCCCTGTCATTCCGTTTTAGCAGATCCTCTGAAACCAGAAACTTTGTATGCAGGTACAGACCTCGGACTTTATGTAAGTTTTGACAGCGGTCTGCATTGGGAAGCTTATAATGCACATCCTTATGATGTGGTGCCCGTCTACGATCTGATTTACGATGGGAACAAAAATAAAATTCTGGTATTCACACACGGTTTTGGAGTATTCACTTGTGAAAGGCTGGAAAAAAGCATTCCAACTAAAATTGTAATTCCAATAACGGATAATTACGAGGTTTTTTTTCGAAACAAATTAGCTGCTCATATCAACTTACCAAAAACAGGTGATTTTGAAATCATTAATTTGAATGGATCAAAAGTCCCTTTCCGGCGCATTGGTAATAAAATTTACATCGAAACTGAAGTGTCGGGAATATACTTGGCGAATCACTCCACATTTAGAAAAATAACTAAAAAGTTTATTTTACTTTGATGGATCCATAGATTTGCGATGCAAATTTTTTATTCATTTCTTACAAATCATAAATCGAGGTTTATTCAGATAATCTGTTTCCGTGTTTACTTCTTTATATGCATACTCAAGAAAGATGGATTCTATTTCCCGGACTTTAAATTCATTGAGTTCCATATAAATTGTACCCCCTTCTTTTAAAAATAGCTTTCCGAATTTAGCGATCTTTTTATAGAAGATAAGAGGATCATCACCGGGGGCAAACAAAGCCATATGAGGCTCGAAATTTAAAACACTGGATTGCATAGTTTCGGTTTCAGAATTACACACATAAGGAGGATTGCTGACAATAAGATCCCAGGGTAAATCCGGCCAGCTGCCTTCTTCCAAAAAGTCGAATTCCAAAAAATGTAGTTTTATGGACATCGAGTTTGCGTTATGTTTTGCACAATTCAACGCGGCTTCAGAATGATCAAGGGCATAAACTTCCCAGGAAGGCTTCTGCTTTTTCAGATACAAGGCTATACATCCGGAACCGGTGCCAATATCGAGAACTTTAAGATTCTCTGCAAACTGCAGCCGTTTATAAACCATAGCTGCCAATTCTTCTGTCTCTGAACGGGGAATCAATACAGAAGGATTTACCGTCAGATTTAAATTGATAAATGGGGCGCTTCCCGCAATATATTGTATGGGCTCTCCCACCAAAAGCCTTTCTACCCAATTATTAAGCCCATTATTTATTTGGATTTCATCGAATGAGCTCATTAAATCGTGATTTTGGAGGGCGATAAAGTCTAAAAAATAATTAGCTATATTATTGATTTCCTGACTGTTATATTTACTATCAAGCCTTTCCTCGAAATATTGGCACAGTTCTTGTTTTTTTAATAACATATTATAAAATATTTTAATATGTTCAAAACTCAATCCACCCAGACTCCCCTCTTTCTTAGCCCGAAAGTAATCGCTTTTTTAAGCATTTTAATATTGAATCTGCTTGCTGTGACTGGTGATTGTCAGTCAGTGGATCCATTTGGTATAAAACAACTCAGCCAGATTGAAAGAGCAAAAACAAGGCAACTCTTTTACAATATTCATCCAGGAAAGCAATCTGAAATAAAAGGATCTTCGATTATTGCTGACTTAAATCCTGATGTACAGATGGATTTAATGGAAGAATACCACCCTTTACTTAAAATATCCTTACCACAACTATCGCAAAATGGCAGTGACTTCCTCTTTACAGAATACAACTTTTATACAGAAGATTTCAATGTAAATCTGATCAGCGACCAGGGTTCGGCAAAAACTGAAGTCAATCGTGGACTCCATTTTAAAGGGATTCCAACAGATGGCTCGAGAGGATTTGCCAGTTTAAGTGTATTTACCAATGCCGTGTATGGCTCCTATACACAACAAGATGGCAAACTTTATACAGTTACGCCATTAAATGCAACTCTTGAAAAATCTGTCCAATGCTTGATAACAGACGAATCCAAATTAAACTGGGCAGAAATGGCAAACGGATGTCACACAGATGACTACCGGGATTATATGGGAAGCCAGGTTGAAATGTCAGTAAGATCTTCAGATCAATGTAAAAGAATTGAAATTTCCATTGATGTCGATTACGATCTCTATCTGAAATTAGGCAAAAATACCCAGGCTGTCAGTAATTACGTTACCGGCTTATTTAACAATGTACATACCCTATTCAGAAATGAAGGCATCAGCATTGCACTTGCGCAATTGAATATTCATGTGATGGAAGACAATTTTACACACATGAGCGCCAGCAGCGATTTGGAGTCTTTCAGAAAAAAATATGCGAACACGAACAAAACGGTTCGCTTTCTATTAAGTGGCTATTCAAAAAATGGAAAGGCAACTTTAGGAGGAATCGCCTACATCAATACAGTATGTAATTCCACATACTCCTATGCCTATGGCAATGTCTTAGGTTCATATGAACAAAGCCCGGCTTATAGCTGGGATGTCTTTGTTGTGGCACATGAACTCGGGCATACATTTGGATCCAGGCATACGCATGCTTGTGTCTGGGGGCCTCAAAAAAACAAAGCTATCGATAATTGCGCCAAACTTGAAGGCAGCTGTGCCGCTCCAGGCTTACCCAAAAAAGGAAGCATGATGAGTTATTGTTACCAGACCGGAATGCCTGGAATTGATTTCCTCGAAGGCTTTGGAACAGAGCCCGGAGCATTGATCAGATCGACAATACAAGCTGCATCATGCCTTAAATCGAGTTCACCGGAAGGCAGACCTCTGGATACCTCAAATACATCAATTTCAGCAAATGTTGAATGTTCCGATGGCATTTATACACATTATTTTTTCGATAACAACACCATCGATGCAACTGATGATATTTTGATATTGAGTATAAAAAATGATACATTCGATCTGGGAAATCTGCGCGATTCCAGCCTGGTGTTGCAACTGACCACCACAAAGAACTACGGAAGCAAAACAGCTGCTGGCATCACAGCTGCTTATGTAGCTCCCGATCAGAGTTTATTTTCTGTTAATAAATTCTGGACTATTAAAACGAAATCAAAAATCACCAAATCGCTCAAAATTCAGTTTTTGCTATCATCAAAAGATATAGCAGATTTGTCGGGATCAGCAGGATCCATAGACATCAATAAACTTATCGGAATTCAGATAAAAAGTCCGGGTTCGATCGACCCCGAAACCAATCACCAAAAAGCCACTAAAGAATTAACTAATTTCATACCGGTTTCAAACCTGGCCACAGAAAATACCATGACCCTGTTGAAACAAGCGGATGGAAATTATATGGCTGAGATTACAACCAGAAACTTTGAAAATACGGCCTTTGGAATATTTCAAGCGGCTGAAAATCCATTTGTATCCATCACCGGAATGAAAGCACAATCTGAAAACACAAATTCAACGATTGAATTTCAAACGCAATTTGAAAATAATTGCAGCCGATTCGTTCTTGAACGATCATTAAACAACAACACTTTTGATTCACTCATTTCTGTAAGTACAAAAGGCAATAGCACGGTACAGCAATCTTATGTCAAAAATTTTACCAGTGCCTTATCGGAAAAGGATGTCCTTCGCATAAAAGCTGTATCTGCACAAGGTAAAGTTTTCTATTCTCCAGCATTTGCTGCTACCGTCATTGCGCCAAAAACAGAATCACTCAGTCTTTATCCCAATCCGGTAACACAGGGAAGATTTACTTTTGAATATCATTCCTCAGCCATTGCAACGGATAGGATTGTCGTAAGCATTTTAGATAGTTATGGCAAAACACTCAGATCCTACTCTTATAATGTAAAGAATGGCAAAAATGTTTTTAATATGTACACATTCGGACTTAAAACCGGATTGTATTATCTCAGAATCATCTCGAGCACGGAAAGTGTTAAAGCCCCTTTCAACATCAGCCAGTAACATCAAATGCTTCATACAAAATTGGAAATATCGTTTCAGTACCATCGGGATTGTTCAAAGCTCAACGGTATTCAAATTCAATTACTAAATGAAGCTTTTGGTGCAACGAAAACTGCTTATGCGCCGTATTCACAGTATTTTGTGGGCGCTGCATTGGTGCTTGAAGATGGAACTATTTTAAAAGCGAGCAATCAGGAAAATGCATCCTATCCCTGTGGCATTTGTGCTGAAAGAAATCTACTGTTCTATTACGGCTCCAATTATGCATCTCATAAAATATTAAAATTAGCGATCAGCACAAAATCCAGGAATCCAACACTTCAATATCCTCCTGCCCCCTGCGGATTATGCAGACAGGTATTGGTCGAATACGAAAGAAATAATAAATCTTCTATTGAATTGATTATCGGACAGCCGGACCAGGATGTGCTTGTCTTTCCAAAATGTGAAATTCTACTTCCATTTGGATTTCTTCCTGAGCATTTAAATCCATCGCGAACTTAAAGCGAATTGTAAATCAATAAAGCCCGATCATAATCTTCTCTGGTATCAATACCAAAAGAGTTGTATTCCACGGTAGCCGTAATGATTTTTTTTCCATGCTCCAGCCACCGAAGTTGTTCGAGTTTTTCTGATTCTTCAAGATTGGAAACGGGAATTTTAGTGATTTCCAATAATGCTTCCCGCTCAAATACATAGAGACCAATATGCTTGAAAACATCAGTCGATGGAAGCGACTTAGGGTCATTGCGATGGTATGGAATTGATGAACGGCTGAAATACATGGCATAATTGTAAATATCCTTAACGACTTTTACGACATGAGGGTTAGAATAATCTTCAATATCATGGATAAGAGAAATTAAGGTTCCGATAGATGCCCTTGCGGACTGTACAACCTCAACAATATAGTCAATGGCACGGGGAACAATAAATGGTTCATCACCCTGAATATTGACTACATAGTCGTATTGATCCATAGCTCCGGCAATCTCAGCGATCCGGTCAGTTCCGCTTTGATGGTCAGACCGACTCATATACACTTCTCCATTCCACGATTTCACATGTTCATAAATGCCTTCGTGATCGGTTACCACGGCTATACCATCCAAGGTCTGGCAAAGAAGTGCTTTATCGTAAACTGATTTTAATATGCTGCTCCCGCCCAGGGGCAACAGCAGTTTTCCCGGCAAACGACTCGAAGCATACCGTGCAGGTATTAAACCAATTGTTTTATGATGCGTCATATTATAATAAAATATAATATATTTGTACTTAAATATCAGGTCTAAATATGAAAATTAACCATTTTTTCAGCCTTCAAAACCGAGTGTGTTTTAGCATGTTGCTCCTTTTATTATCTCCTCAGGTCCAGGCGCAAGTTATTGAGATTCAAAGAAATTCAAAACCGGATGGAGTGCTTTATTTTGAACATCAGGTCAAAAAAGGAGAAACAGCCTTCGGACTGGCTAAAAAATACAGGATTATCCTGGAGGAATTTTTGACTCTCAATCAGAGTCCTCTTTTACCTGGTTTAAATGAAGGCGGGATCGCTAAAATTCCATTTCATACGGAGACCCTTAGTTTGGATTCTTCCAAACAAGCTATCCCACTTTATTACAGAGTCATGCCAAAAGATAATTATTATGCATTGGCTCACAGGATTCTTAAAATTCCTGAGTCCCAGTTGACAAATCTCAACCCTCAATTCAATTCAGGCCTTCAGGCTGGTGCCCTTTTGAAGCTTGGGTACTTAAAATTGTCTGAACCTGTTGAAGAACTTCTTACAAAAGAAGTCCCTTTACCAGATCCCGAACCTTACTTTGAAAACCCCGATTATTCCGTAAATTCAATCTCCAAAAGGGGCCTGGCTTTTGTGGAAATGAAAGGCCTTGGCGAAGGTCGCTATTTTGCATTACATGCCACAGCACCTATAGAATCCCAAATTCTCGTAACCAATCCCATCAATAACAAGGCTATTCCTGCCAAAGTGATCGGACGAATACCTCCCATCTATGAAAAATCAGTGATGGTTGTCGTTTCATCAAGTGTTGCTTATGCGCTGGGAATACCTGATAAGCGCTTTTATGCCCAAATAATCTATCAAAAAAACAACTAAAACCAATTTTAAATATCCGGGCATTTTATCGGATTACTTTATATTTTTAATCTCATGAGCCTGCCAGGCTTTGGACTAAATCAAATCAAACGACAATAAGAGCAGTTATCAGAAGGAACCATTTGCTTTTGAAGCCAATCAGTCAAAGGATTCGTTAAGTGGCTGTTTTTTCTTCAAGTCCATTAAAATTATTTCCATTTTTGCACAAAATCCCAGCCGGATAAATTCATTTGTCAAGCACATAACTTATGCATTATTATAAAAATATACTGGAAGCTATTGGAAATACTCCCTTAATCCAATTAAACAAGTCTGTAATGGGCGTCCCTGCTACTGTCCTGGCGAAAGTGGAAACTTTCAATCCGGGTCATTCCATCAAAGATCGCATGGCCGTTAAGATGGTTGACGATGCTGAAGCCTCGGGAAAGTTGAAGCCAGGAGGTACCATCATTGAATGTACCAGCGGCAATACAGGGATGGGACTTGCTTTAGTAGCTTGCGTCAGAGGCTATAAATGTATTTTTACGACTTCCGACAAGCAGTCTAAAGAAAAAATTGACATGCTTAAAGCAATGGGTTCGGAAGTTATTGTGTGTCCAACAAACGTAACTCCGGAAGATCCGAGATCTTATTACTCGGTTGCCCGCAAACTCAGCGAAGAAATCCCAAATTCGTTTTGGTGTAATCAATACGACAACCTTTCCAATGCAGCAGCACATTATAGAAGTACCGGTCCAGAGATCTGGAAGCAAACCGACGGCAAGATCACACATTTAGTCGTTGGTGTCGGAACCGGAGGAACCATTTCAGGCGTTGCAAAATACCTGAAAGAAATGAATCCCAACATTCAGGTATGGGGAATTGATACCTATGGTTCGGTCTTCAAAAAATATAAAGAGACAGGCATCTTTGACGAAAAAGAAATTTATCCTTACATCACAGAAGGTATCGGAGAAGACATCCTTCCAAAAAATGTAAACTTTGATTTGATCGATCTCTTTGAAAAAGTAACAGATAAAGATGGCGCTTTAGCAGCAAGGAAACTGGCCAGAGAAGAAGGTTTACTTTTGGGTTATTCGGCAGGTTCTGCCTTAGCGGGTCTCCTGCAATTAAAAGCGAAACTTAAACCTACTGATCTGGTTGTTTTGATCTTTCACGATCATGGCAGCAGGTATATAGGTAAAATTTACAACGATGACTGGATGATTGAACGTGGCTTCCTGACCAAAGACAAAACCATAGCAGATTTATTGAGGTCTAAAACTGATAAAACATTTTATTCCATTGCCCCGAAAGAATCGATTCGCAATGTACTCAGCATCATGAAGCGACACGATATTTCACAATTACCGGTAATTGATGGGCAGGATATTGTTGGCACCGTTTCAGAAAATACCGTCCTTAATTTTATTCTTGAAAATCCATTAAATCATCCCGATAAAGAAGTATCCACCATCATGACAGAGCCTATGCCTCTGTTAAAAAAAGAAACCACCCTCAGCACATTGAACAAATATTTTACAGAGAAATGCCCTGGTATCATTACTCAAGATGATAGCGGACAGTACAATGTGATTACCAAATACGATATCATCCGGGCCTTGTGATCCGCTTGGTAAATAGATATTTATGCGTGTAGGCTTGTTTGTTTAGATCCCATATTCCCTGAAAGTCAAACGAATCGACCCGCACATGTCCGGAAGCATGCAAAATTTTTCCGGGTTCAATGATGATGCCTACGTGATTCACTTTCGTGCCATGGTTTCCATCAAAAAAAACGAGATCCCCGGGTAGCTGTTGATCGAGTATCATGTCATCACCTTGCAATGCCTGATCTTTTGCATCCCGCGGCAAAGCAATTCCGGCAAGCCTGGCATACAGCTGAACTAATCCGCTGCAATCAATTCCAAAGATGGTTTTACCTCCCCATAAATACGGTACCCCTTCAAATGCAGCTTTAATCCATTGCAGACTTTCCATCAGACTTACTTCTGAACTTGCTTTTCCCATGTACAACTTACATTCTGAAAAATGCAGATAACTCCCCATCGGAATATTTAATTTTCTGTTGGATATTTCAACACCTGCCGTAGCAGAAACAATGATTTGTTTCATTTCCGTATATGCACGTTCCAACAAATATTCCGGTCGGTTTTCTATCCATCCCTGGTATTGATCTTCTAAAGAACGAACGCATATCCAACTGCCTGATGTATCAATGATCTCAATAAAGTCGCCAAACAGCAACTGATTCACCATTTCCGATTTGTGGTCAGGCCATTTACGCACGGCAATGACTGAGATCGCAACTGTTAATTTCCCGTCAGATACCTTCATTCCGTATACTTTGATTTATCTTTACCCAACTTTATTATTTTATGTTTCGTTTATTTTTAACCTTGGCTTTCGTGAGTTATTTCTCAGGACCATCCATTTTTTGCCAAGATATTATTTTTTCGCAATTTAATTCGGTTAACCTTTATTACAATCCAGCATTTACAGGTTCATTTCCAGGAAACTTTAGGGTCAGTTCTTCTTATAGAAATCAATGGATTGGATTGCAGGATCAACCGCTCACACAACTCATCATCTCAGGAGATATCAAATTTAGTTTTGGCTATGATAGTCCCCTCAAGGATTATATTGGAGCCGGGGTATTTTTTAATACAGACCGTTCACAGGTTTTCGACTGGAATACAAACGAAATGGCTATTCAGATGGCCTACCATAAATTGTTGAATAAAAACAACCGAAGTTTTATAACCGGAGGTCTTGGGTTTGGAGTAAGACAACGTTCTGTCAATTACGATAATTTATATTTTGAAGATCAGTTTAACGGACTCGATAAGTATAACGGAACTTCATCAGAATTGCTTCCGGCCAATATCCACGCTTCACCTACTTTCAATTTAGGATTGCAATACCAGACCTTCTTAAGTAAAAAAACACATCTGCAGTTGGGTCTTTCCGCACAAAAAATTCTGGGGAATGAGTTTTCTTTTTACAATAATTTCGATAATACAGATTACATAGGAACAAAAGAAAATGAAGCTTTTAAAAATATTCTCTTCATCACAAACCTCACATACCGGTACAATAATTTTGAAGAAATTTATCCAAAACTATTGGTTCATTTGCAAGGTCCTCACGGCATCATAATAACGGGAATTTCTTACCGGAAGGCATTTCAGAAATCTAATCAAAGCGCTTTTCATACCGGGATTAGTGCCCGTACAGCAAAAAGTGAATCTTCACTTGCAGTGACGGATCTTGGACTGCAACTGGGTTTAGAACTAGGAAATTTTATGATCGGCCTGAATTATGATTTCGGAATTGCAGACCTTACCCGTTACAAATCTCCAACGCAATCCTTTGAATTGAGTCTTCGTTTAATGGGCGAATACGACAATCAGTATAATCTTGCACCCCGGTTTTGACGGTACATAAATTTCGACCTCATGTAAACGGGGGTATTCAATAATTTAAGTAGCTCAAAATTTCTAAGCCGAAAGCTTCCAGACTTATAGTCTTCCGAGGATGATTTGATAAAACGATCATTTTACCTACGTTTAGATCTTTAAGGATTTGCGCACCGATGCCGATTTCGCGTTGATGTTGTTCCACTAAAGCACCATATGGAACTTCGCTCTCACCCGTTAAACGCTTCAAGGGATCATCTGAACGATTCTGGTTGGTTATCATGAGCAGTATGGCCTCAGGAAAAGCATTCAACGCCGTAAAAGCCCGCTTTATTAAACTCTGATCACCCTGTACAAACAAATCAAACCATTCGACTAATGCATCAGAATGCTGAACTCTGACATAACAGGTATTCTCTGATTGAATGTTCCCTTTTACAAATGCAAAATGTAGGTCATTCGTATTGATTTGTCTGTATTGAATCAACCTGTAAGTCTCCCCATCCACTTTACAATTTATTGACTTTTCAGCTTTGATAAGTCTTTCGCTTCGCAAGCGGTATTCAATTAAATCGTGAATGGAAATTATTTTTAGCCCGAACTGCTTTGATTTCTCGAACAATTGTGGCAATCTGGCCATGGACCCGTCGTCGTTGAGAATTTCAATCAATGCACCTGCAGGAGCCATTCCCGAAAGTTTCGCAAGATCCACAACTGCTTCCGTATGTCCGGCTCGCTGCAGAACGCCTCCAGGTTTAGCCCGTAAAGGAAAAATATGGCCGGGTCTGGCAAAATCTTCTTTTGAAAATGCATCATTCGCCAATGCTTGAATTGTTAAACATCGATCGTGTGTAGAAATGCCGGTGGTACATCCTTTGCCGATGAGATCAACAGAAACGGTAAAGGCAGTTTCATGCAAGGAAGTATTATTTCTTACCATCAGCGGAAGATTCAGTAGATCGGCCCTGGTTTCCTCAAGCGGCGCGCAAAGCAATCCCCTTCCCTGAAGTGCCATAAAATTAACAAGCTCGGGTGTTATGGTTTCTGCTGCACAGATAAAATCGCCTTCATTTTCTCTGTCTTCATTATCGACAACGATCAACAATTTTCCTTCTTTAAAATCTGCGATAGCTTCTTCAATCGTATTAAACATCGACATGTTACATTGTTCTTTTAGGTGGTTGCCAGGTACTTTGCTGTATACCCCTCAAATATCTGTAGAATCCAACCAATACTGCAATATTCATAAAAATAAAATATCGCCAGGCGCGCAGCAATTGAATTTTAATATGAAATTTTGCCAGTATATAATCTATAAAAGGCAAAAAGCCAATTACAAAAGTCATGAGTATAAAAGCAAACGAATAAATAGAATATCCTTGTAAAGCCAGTATGCCACAGATCAGAAAAAACAACAACACGTTTATCGGGAATAACCATCTCATTACTTTATGAGAAATAAAAACGAATGCAAGACGAAAACCCATTTGCAATATCCTGGGAAGAAAAATTTGCAAATTTTGAAAATTACCCGAAGCGATTCTTCTCTTTCTGTTAAATTCTTCTTTTAGATTATCGGGAATGTGCTCATAACAAACAGCCTGATGATTCGTTATACTCAGTCCTTTATCCAGCATAGCTCTCATCGAAATGTAAAAATCATCTACCAGCAATCCAGCGGGCAATTCACTGCTGTAGGTCGAGCGCAAAGCATAACAGCCGCCAAAAGCACCCATGGAAAGACCCCATAAATCACCTTCCATCTTTTTTAACCAAATCTCCAGATTCATGTATACTTTTTCGGATTCGCCTATCCCATACAGCTGTTCGGTTCGTTGAATAATTCGGGAATCGACCAATGCCACTTTAGGATTCTGAAATGGAACTACGATATGCCGCAGTGTGCTTTCATTTAAAAAAATATTAGCATCCGTATAAACCAAAATATGGGTGGATTCCGATTTATTTTCATTCAAAACAAACTTGGTAAGGCGGTTAATAACATTTGTTTTTCCTGATCGGTCGCTGTATAACTGAATGACAACCTGTTCGTTCGTTTCGGCTATGTTTTTGAGAATCTCGTTTGAACGGTCAGTCGAACCATCGGAACCTATATATATTTTTAGCAGGTGTTTGGGATAATCTGAATTGAGCACAGACTCAATCTTTTTTTGTATGACTGCTTCTTCATTATAAACAGCGATGATGCAGGAGATCCTGAATGCAGGATCTGTGTTTAATTCCTGTGCACGTCCCTTCCCCTGAAATTTATATAAGCAATAAATGATGAAAGGATAAAGTACATAGGGATAGATAATGAACAGAAATAAAGCAGGAAGTAAGCATTCTAGTATTGGAGTCATACAGAATATGCCCACTATTTAATATGCGTTGCAAGCACTTTTTTATAAGCTTGATGAAGCTTCAAACCAAGTTTCTGATTATCAAAGTGAGATTGAACAAATTTATGCGCTTTTTCACCAATTTTCTGCAATTGATCCGGATTGTCATAACAATATTGGATACTTTTAATCATATCTTCAACACTGTTGGCAATAATCACTTCCTGCATGTGTTTAGCCGCAATGCCTTCCAAACCAATGGAAGTTGTGATAACGACCCTGCCTAATGCCATTGCTTCCAGAATTTTTACGCGGATACCCGATCCTGCAAAAATGGGGACAATCATAATTGGATAATTCTTAATAAAAGCTTTAGCATCTGCCACGTCGCCATAATATTTAATGGGCAAATTTGTAAACGCCTTCAAATCGTCGGGTGCATTCCGTCCAGCAAAGTGAAAGCTGAGTTCAGGAAAGGATTTGTGCAACTCAGGCCAGGCTTTTTTAAGAAACCAGCGAACTGCTTCAGCATTGGGTAGCCAATCCAAAGATCCTATAAAAGATAAAGCCAGAGGCTTTCTGAAAACATCGTAATCCACAGGATATAAATTCATATTTAATCCCACCGGACTGGCAGTACACCCATTTTTATAACCCAAAGATCTGAATTGCACCAGATCCCTATCGGTAATGGCCACAAGAAAATCGTAATCGTTGAGGATTTCCAACTCGTAATTCTTCAGTTTTTTACTTAAGTAACTGAGATATATTTTTTTAGGAAGAAAGTTTACCTGATCTGCAATGCGCAACCAAATCTCATGCTCAATATTGTGGGCTCTCAATACAATAATCGCATTGGAATACTTCTTCATATCCTGTATGAAAGGCGCCAGGTAAAGTGTTTCGAGCTGAATAATATCGTAGCTGTTGTTTTTTAACATGTTGATCAGCACCGTTCTGAATTCTTCAGAAACAAATCTGCTGATGTTATAAGATTCTTTGCTGAATAAATTTAAAAATGCTTCATGCCATTTAATCCTGTTGTCGACTTCAACACACTGGATTTCCTTGTAATAAGATAATTCTTCGGGAAAATTGTTTTTGATTTCAACAAAATGCTTGGTGGTGTTCATGGCTAACAAACTCATTTCACAACCGGCATCTGAAAGGGCTTTACTCATCTGCAAGATGGCTATCGACTCTCCGTCCTTGGAAGGAAATGGAAATTTCTTACAAACTTGCAGGACTTTCATACAATAAAATTCACCTTTGTTCGATAGCGCCACAAAATTAATGCAAGGCAGCAATTAATCTAGTAATAACATATTCATAACTCATCTATTATTCCTTTTAGTATATAGATCCATAATTAACTTTGCAATATCTTGAACCGTACTTTTGTGTAAGCAAAAAGCATATGTATATTATTGATTGTCATAATATAATAAAGAATTACCAAAATTTAAATGTTTTAAAAGGAGTCCACCTAAGGGTTTCTGAAGGAGAGCTGATCAGTATTCTGGGGGCTTCAGGTGCAGGTAAAAGCACTTTGTTAAATATCATTGGCACATTAGATAAACCCGATGGAGGGACTGTAAAACTGTTTAATCGGGATATCTCCGAATTAAAAGCAAGGCAATTGGCGATCTTACGGAACAGAGACATCGGGTTTATTTTTCAGTTTCACCACCTTCTTCCCGAATTTACAGCGTTGGAGAACGTTGCAATGCCTGCTTACATAGCCTCCAGGAATACTACCGAGGCCAACGCCGAAGCAGCACAATTGCTGGAAAAACTCGGTCTCCGGGAACGGATGCACCAAAAACCCGGAGAGCTGTCCGGTGGAGAGCAGCAAAGGGTCGCTTTGGCAAGAGCTGTGATCAATAAACCTAAAATACTTTTAGCAGATGAACCCACCGGAAACCTGGACCAGCAAAATGCCATTCAGGTTTTAGACCTGATCCTTACTTTCAAAAGAGATTACGGAATGACTACTCTCATTGTAACCCATGATAAAGAAGTTGCTGCACAGGCAGACCGCAGCATTCTCATGAAAGATGGCCTTATTGTAGAATAAACTTAATTTGTATACGCATGCGCTTCCTGTTATTTCTATTTATTTCCTCTTGGTTTTTCTCTTGCTCTGAAAAAAAACTACCGGTCATTGGCTTTCGAGAAGTAATTGATGGAAAAACCGTTTATGCCGTCATCCCTGATTTTACATACGACAACCAACACGGAACTCAATTAAGCAGAAGCGACTTAAAAGGGAAAATACATATTGCAAATTTCTTTTTCACTTCTTGCCCGACGATATGTCCGAAGACCATGAGAAGTATGGTTCGTATTGCAAATCATTTTGGTCCGGATCCTTCCATACAATACATATGTTACAGCATCGATTTCAGGAAAGACAGTGTGCCCAGGCTGAAGGAATATTATGAAAAACTCGGTATCGATTTTCCTAATTTTCATTTACTCCGAATGCCAGACAAGGATGAATTAAAACGGGTTCCTCAAAAATATTTGAGTATAGCAATGGAAGATTCAACTGCTGCAGGAGGTTTTGATCATAGTGGATGGTTGCTATTGGTCGACAAAGATCTCCACATCAGATCCTATTGTCTCGGAACGGATGACAAAGAAGTCGATCGATTCATAAAAGATATAGGAATTCTCATGCATGAATAATAAGTTAGCGTTGTATTATTTCTGTCTTTTTTTTTGTGCCTGTTCGTTATCTCCGGAAACTTACAAGCAAGGTAAAGCACTTTACTTAACACATTGTGCCTCTTGTCACGGCAATTCCATGGAAGGATTGGGCCAACTCTACCCCGCACTCTCGAATTATGAAAAATTAATTCATAAACCGGATGAGCTGGCTTGTCTAATTTATCATGGAAAGAACAACACCACAGAAAATAATACACTTGGACTATCCATGCCTGCTTTCCAAAAGCTGTCTGCTATTGAAATTAATAACATCCTTAATTATATGAATGCATCACATTGGAAACTGCCTGAATTTCCTTTGGATCAAACCGAAACCCGGTTGAATTCTTGCAAATAATTCAGTTAAAAATGAAATGCTACCACCATGGACGGCAAAATCCTGAGTTGGTTCACTCTACGATTTTCAATGACATTAAAGTAAAATATATTTTCCCGGTCATATGCATTTGTAACTGCCGCGGTAATATCAAAGTAGCTGTTTTTATTCAGATTAATCTGCCTTTTAACAGACAAATCCAGGCGGTGGTAATAGGGCAATCTTCCTGAATTTATTTTATCAGAATAAATCACTCCAATTGGCGCATTTTCTATGCCAAAGACCGTTTCCAGTCCTTTTGGTAATTTATTATCTTCAAAGAAACCCTGAATTTTTGTAAAGGCAAATCCACTTCCCAAATTCCATCGCAAACCGGCTTGCCACAATTTATTTCTACCAAATTTATAATCGATGACTACATTCATGTTATGCCTTCTGTCGAATAAAGCGGGAAATTCCTGAACTCCATCATACCGGTTTACAAAGCCCAAACTATATCCCAACCAAAGACTCCAGTTTACCCAGCTCGATTTAAGGAGTATATCCAATCCGTAAGCTTCTCCTTCTTCTTTGGTGTAATTGGATTCGGCTATCGTGAGTTTACTTCTGTTGAGTGCATACAGCGTATTGAAATCTTTATAATATGTTTCAACATTCAGGTCCATACGTTCAGTTAAGTCGTATTCAAATCCGACAACCGCATGACTTGCTTTGATCAGATCCGGACTGGTCACAAAACCCACAAATAAATTGACGATATCGCGTTCACTTACCGAACTCATCAGGCTCTGTGTATATAATCCACCTGCTGCTTTTAACCTGAAGTCATTACTGATGTTGTACTTCAATCCTAACCGGGGTTCTATCGCAGATTTTTTAAGGGAGGCATAATACTGCAATCTTAAACTGGGATCGATAACGAGATCTCCAAACACTTTGCGATATTTAAAATACCCTGCCAACTCCGTGTTGTTCTCTTTAATATCTATTGGGATCTGCCTAAAATTAGTAAAATTAAAATCTGTGGTGTTTGCATTAAATTCTACTCCATAACGAACTTCAGAATTTTTTCCAAAATAAGTAAAATCAAAATTGGCTTGTAGTCCTTTCAATTCACTGGACCTGGGCTCTTCGTTAATTTCGTCAAGCTCTATCAAATATTTGGAATATGCAATATTTCCGGAAACGATCAGAGTCGAATTGTTCGGTATCAATTTAAAATTAGTTCCAAAACCAATGTTTTTCCAATTCAGGTCCGCCAATCCCTGGAAGGCTACTTGATCGTTGAAACTGAATCCAAATAAATTCAAGCTGCTTCCGTTTCCTGAAATCGAACTGATTTTACCATAAAAATCATCAAATTCAAAGGGTAGGTTTTTGGCGCCTTCATCTAGCGCATACTTATATAAACTTTCAGAGGTCTTGTGTATGAATGATTTTTTTCCCGTCAATAAATAGGATGTACTGCCGTTTCCACCTTCTTTGAATTTTGCAATGGGACCTTCTAACAATACTTTCGCCATAAAAGGGCTTCCCGAAATAATTCCCGCCGGTCTGGTCTTGTTGCCTTCCCTGGTTTTAATATCTACGATCGCTGATATCCGTCCACCATACTCTGCAGGAAAACCACCGGTGAGAACCTCCACAGAGCGTATGGCCTCCGTTTCGAAAACACTAAATAGCCCAATGCTATGAAAAGGATTAAAAATAGTCATTCCATCGAGCAGGATCCGGTTTTGAACAGGGGATCCTCCCCTGATGTAGATCTGGCCGCCCTGGTCGCCAGTACTTACAACTCCCGGAATGATCTGCAAATATTGGGCAATATCAGCTTCACCTCCGGTGGAGGGCAATGCTTTTATTTCCTTTGGGGTAACGGTCAGAGCCGATATTTTAACCTCTGTTCTGGCTTGTTGCTTTTTGCCTGAAACGCTAACTTCACCAAGTATGGTTGCTGACTCATTGAGTTGAATTTGTTTGTTGATGATCTGGGTGCCCCGGATGGTAATCGATGTTTGAAAAGTATCGAATCCCAGATAAGTGACTATAAGTTTATACTCACCTGCCGAAATTCCAGCAATGCTGAAAAATCCAACCTGGTCTGAAACATCCCCATAATTAGTCCCCTCCAGATAAATAGTTGCAAAGCTCAGGGGCTCCCCCGTTGTTTTGTTATAAACATTTCCCCGGAGGGATGCTTTTTGAGAGAAACCAATAGCGGCAAAGCCAATACTCAACAAAATCAATATAAATCTTAACATTTTTTCAGGAATAAGCAGGTCAAAAGTACAGTTTATCAACTAGAATTGGACAATTCATACCCGATAATAAACGAATTAAAGGGTTGAATGTTAGATACAGGGTGAGAAAACAAACTAAACAAAACTATCAGGGGGTCAGATTCTATTACCAGGCCTTGGCAAATGGCCGTGAAAATGGGTTTCAGCGCTTATTTTCATTATTTAATGACATTTTCCTGGCAACTTCCGGCGATTTGAAAAGCAGCTTTCAGTGGCTGAACGATATCGACCGGAATTTTGGAATATTTACTGAGAATTACAGACTGCCAGATTTTATTGAAGATTTGAAAAGAAAGGGCTTTACAGTTAACGATCCTGATGATGTGTCCATGCTTTCAGCCAGTTCAAAATTTGAAATCAATTTACGGGAACTGGCATTTAGAAATCTCTTTGGAAAGCTGAGTCGCGGTAAAGGTGGTAAACACCTGAGCAGGCACACTGGAAAAGGAGATGAAATCAACCAGGATTTGCGCTCATTTCAATTTGGTGATTCCTACTCCCAAATTGAAGCAACGGAAACGCTTAAAAATTTGATGATCCGAAACGGAATGGCGGATACACCATTGAATGAATCAGACCTCACTGTTTACGATAGCTATCAATCCGTTTCCTGCTGTACGGTGCTCATGATTGACATTTCGCATTCCATGGTTCTCTACGGCGAAGACCGGATTACTCCTGCAAAGAAAGTCGCCCTGGCTCTGACGCAAATGATCCAATCCTGTTACCCCAAAGACCAATTGCATATTGTTGTGTTTGGCGATGATGCCTGGTCCATTCCGGTATCAGAAATACCATACATTGAGGTTGGTCCCTATCATACCAATACGGTAGATGGCTTAAATCTTTCTTTAACGCTGCTCAACAAGTCCAGATGTCCCAATAAAAATATTATGATGATCACCGATGGGAAGCCAAGTTGTATAAAACGCGGAAAAGAGTATTATAAAAATCCTTATGGACTGGATCCATACATCATCAGACGTACCTTATCCATGGCCCGCAAATGCCGTAAACAGCATATTGACATTACTACATTTATGTTGACCTCTGATCCCTATCTGGTCGAATTTGTGGACCGGTTTTCCAAAGAAGCTCAGGGAAAAGCACTTTACACACAATTGGATAATCTCGGACAACAAATTATGATCCATTACCAAAACAACAGGAAAAAAAATTCAGGAAAATGAAAAACACTACCATTGGAACACTTAAAAAATCAGGCTATACGTATCTGCCGGTTAAAGAAGAAATTAAAAAAAACCTGAAAATCAAACTCGAACAAGGAGAAGATTTATTTCCCGGAATTTACGGCTATGAAACAACCGTGATCCCGGATATCGTGAGAGCATTATTGAGTGGACATAATATATTGTTTCTCGGACTCCGGGGGCAGGCAAAAACCAAGCTTGCAAGAATGATCGTAAACCTGCTGGATGATTATATTCCTGTGGTTGAAGGTTCCGAAATTAACGATCATCCTTTTCACCCGATCAGCAGATATGCAAAAGACAAAATTGAAAAACTCGGAGACGAAACACCTGTAACCTGGCTTCATAGATCAGACCGCTATGTTGAAAAACTGGCTACACCGGACGTGTCCATTGCTGATCTGCTCGGCGATCTCGACCCGATCAAAGCCCTGTCTCTTAAAACCGGATTCGACAATGAGTATTCCATCCATTATGGGTTGATCCCGCGTTCCAACCGATCCATCTTTGCCATTAACGAACTTCCGGATTTGCAAGCCCGAATTCAGGTTGCATTATTGAATATCCTGGAAGAAAATGATATCCAGATCCGGGGTTTTAAACTCAAATTGCCCCTTGATTTGTTTTTTGTTTTTACTGCAAACCCTGAAGATTATACTCAAAGGGGAAATATCATTACCCCTCTTAAAGACCGAATTGAAAGTCAAATTTTGACGCATTATCCCGAAGGCATTCAAGTGTCCTTGCAAATCACTGAACACGAAGCCAAACTCAGCGATTTTCAAAGAAAATATATTAGAATTCCTGGCGTGCTTCAGCAAATAGTAGAGCAAATTGCATTTTCAGCCAGAGAAAGCGAATTGATCGATGAGAAGAGCGGTGTTTCCGCGAGAATGAGCATTGCGGCCCGCGAATTACTCTATAGCGCTGTTGAACGTCGCATGCTCATCAATAAAGAAAAAACGGCTGTTGCACGTTTGTCTGATCTGTTATCGGTAGTTCCTGCTTTGACTGGCAAAATGGAACTCGTATTTGAAGGAGAACAACTCGGTGCATATGAAGTTGCTTTGACGCTGATCAATGATGCGATCCAAAAGCAAATTGTGCAGTATTTTCCGAAAGTTCAGGAGTTGAAGAAAAAACTTAATCCGAAATATCTGGATTCTTACAATTGGTTCGCCAAAGGGAATGAAATCATACTCGATGCAGATGCTTCTTCAGCAGCATATAAAAATGTATTGCAGAAAATACCAGGGACTGAATCCCTGGTGCAAAGTTTTGATAAAGATGACAGACTCTTTGGAATAGAATGCTTATTGCACCACATCGCCTCTGCCAATACCATTCAAAAAGACTGGATGGACAACCGAATCATATTTAAAGATCAATTGGCAAGCATGCTCAATGATCTCAATATTGAATCGAACTGAGTTCCATTTTAGAAGAAAAGTCTAATTCAGCGGAAAATATCTGCCACTGAGCGAAGTGTTGCTTCAGATGGTCGTTTCTTACTTGCATACCCTTTTGGTTTGGCTATCTTTGCCAATAACTTACTAAATTCAATTTTGTGATTCTACTCATTTTTCTAATTCTTAGTTATATCCTCCTCTCTTTCAGTTTGAAAAGCCTGTTCCGCAAAGCAGGTGAAGATCCGAACAAGGCCCTCATACCCGGTGTTCAATTTGGAGTTTGGTGCAAGATCATTGGGAGAAATCCTTCCCATGCATGGTGGCTGCTCTTTCCCATCGTAAACATTTTTATTATGGCAGCCATGTGTATTGATCTGGTCAAGTCCTTTGGAAAAATGAGCTTTTGGGATTCGGTCCTCGCAGTGGTCTACCCTCCCCTGGCCTTTTGGCTCATTGGTAACAACGATAAGATAAATTTCATCGAACCTGCATATTTAAAAGAAAGAGAATTTTTGCAACAGCTGCACCTGGCTCAAAAAAAGAAGGACCATGTGCTGGAAAACAAACTCAGAACAACCAACAAATACGCAAGAGGTACTCTCAGAGAATGGACGGAATCCATCATTTTCGCCGTTTTTGCTGCATCCTTTATCAGAATGTTTCTGATTGAGGCATATGTCATTCCAACGCCCTCCATGGAAGGCACCTTAAAAGTTGGTGATTTTCTGTTTGTAAGTAAAGCGCATTACGGTATCCGCACACCGATGACCATTATGATGCTCCCTCTCTTGCATAATCGCATTCCAAAAATTGATAGAGAATCATATTTATCTAAACCCAGTCTCAACTATTATCGCTTGCCGGCAATTACTACAGTCAAAAGAAATGATCCGTTTGTATTCAATTGGCCAGTTGGCGATAGTGTTTACGTAACACCAACGCGCAGCTGGACTCATTTCCAAACACTGACACAAGCTGAAGCTGCAAAAGAATGCAAGGGACTTGATCTCATCGTTAGACCTCTGGATAAAAAAGATCATTACATCAAGAGATGCGTTGGGGTCGCGGGTGACACCATCCAAATCAAAGACCGCATCCTTTATGTAAACGGAAATGAAGCATCACACCCTGCTCATCTTCAATACCTGTACCAGGTGACTTCGACACAAACCCCAATCAATCGCAAAAAACTGGATTCCTGGGGAATCAATGTTTTCGATGAATATTCGAAATCGGGTTACTATTTTCTCGATGATGAACAAGTTGGGAAAGTCAAATCGATGGGAGCCGATGTAAACGTGAGTGCATTCAACAACCAGGATACTAAAGTATTTCCGCACGACCCGGATCATTTTTCAAATTGGTCATTCGACAATTACGGGCCCATATGGATACCTGCTCAAGGTGCTTCTGTAGAATTATCGCGAAAGAATATTGCCTTGTACGCACGGATCATTTCTGTTTATGAAAACAATACATTGGAAGTGAAAGATGGACGGATTTATATAAATGGTCAGGAAGCCACCAGCTATACATTTAAACAGGATTATTACTGGGCCATGGGAGACAACCGCCACAATTCTGAAGATTCAAGGGCCTGGGGATTTGTTCCGTTTGATCATGTTGTCGGAAAACCACTTTTTATATGGTTCAGTTTAAAAAACGGAAGCTTCAGCAATGGGATCCAATGGAAGCGGTTATTTACTTCTACAAATAAAATGGATTGATGAAATGTAGCCTGCATAGCATATACTTTTTACTGTTTGGCTATGCAGCGAATGCGCAGTTGCCCGTTTCTCAACTGTTTTATGTCCGGGTTCATTCCATTCAGGATTCTGCCTGCCAAATAAAACAAATGGCTTATTTAAGTGCTTTTAATGAATCTGCTTACAACAATCAACCCTTTCTCATTTCTGATTCTGTTTTGTTAGCAACGATTGAATCCAAATCAGAAAACCAAACTGATATTTATCGTTTTAATATTCAGAATCGAAGCTTCGAAAAATTAACCCACACCGCTGACAGGGAATATTCCCCGCGAATTGATCCTGCCAATGATCAAACCTTAAGTTACATTCGCGTTCCTGCTACAGACAGTTCCAGGCAAAATCTCGTTGTTAAAGAGCTAACAAATCGCGCAAAAACAAAGATCTTGTTCGAGGAATTAAATAATTTGGGTTACTATAGATTATATCAAGGTCAAACTTACGTTCTCTTCCTGGTGGGCTCAGGTCATAAACTCGCTATCTGCAACGCAGAAACAAAATCAATAAGAGTCTTTGCATCGTCCATTGGCAGATGCTTTGAGGTATTGCGGAATGGTAATATTATTTTTACCGATAAATCTGATCCTGAAATTTGGTCATTGAAAGAATACGATCCGCGTACTCAAACAATGAAAACTTTGCTCAAACTTCCTCCGGAAACCGAAGACTTTGCACTCGATCAAAATGAACAGATTTACTGTACAAAAGGATCAGAAATATTAAAATGGAACGGTCAAGATCAATGGAAACCCATTCTTCAACTGGCTTCTTATGGAATGCGAAATATACAAAGATTGAGCATCCATAAAAATTCAATGGCCTTTGTAAATCTTCCATAATTTATGTTGCTCGAACAGGGAAAAATTCCTGAAAATCTGGCCCTCCCTCCAGCCCCCAAAATAATTTCCCTGGTACCCTCCCTGAGTTGGTATGTTCAGGACCTTCAACCCGGGTTAAATTTAATTGGAATCACAAAATTTTGCATCCCTCAACCGGACAAAGCTATTCCCCAACATCTGGTTGGTGGAACAAAAACTCCCACACTCAAAAAAATCCTGGAGCTAAAACCCGACCTCATTTTAGCCAATAAGGAAGAAAATACCGAAAAAGACATCTTAGCGCTTTCAAAACATCATTTTGTTTACTTATCAAACGTTGAATCCTTAAATGATATGTATCAAATGATGCGGGATATTGGAATGCTTTGTAACCGCAGACAGGAAGCTCAATTTTGGATTGATCAAATTGAAATGAAACAACGCGAATTCCTGAAGGACGAACAAATAAACAGACAGATACCGGTGAGCTACCTGATCTGGCGAAAGCCCTGGATGGTCGCAGCAAAACAAACCTTTATCCATCATATCCTGGAGCTCTCCGGAATGTTCAATGTTTTCGGACATCTTAGCAGATACCCGGTTGTTGAAATGGAAGATATAAGAAGTGCACAACCAGATTATCTGTTGCTGTCCAGTGAGCCCTATCCGTTTAAAACGAGGCATTTTCAGGAATTTTCCCCGTGTAAATGTCTGATCGTAGATGGAAGGATGTTTTCATGGTATGGAAGCTATATGGAAAAGAGTTTTTCGTACCTTAAGGCCTTGAAATTGAAAATGCGTTCAATCTATGAGTAATATTACCCGAAGGACTCTCGCTTTTTTACTCGTTTGTTTTTCCTTTAATCAATTTGCCTTTTGTCAGCTTGGCTACACGGTCCAATTGAAAACAGGTGTTCATACGACAATTAAAACTATTCTTGAAAGTAATGATGGCCCTGTTTCTCATTATGAAGCATTGCGACCGGATAGTTTGTTGCTGAATTTGTATTTCGCAGAGTTGTTTACCGAATCTTATATCAGACAATGGTTAGATAACCAATCGTTTATTCAATCGTACCAGCCCATTGTTCCTTTACGCGCCAGAGGCTGCCCACCAAACGACAGTGCCTATTTCGCACAGTACAGCATGGACCTGATGCGATTCGATGAAGTCTGGTGCTTCAAAAATTTGGGACTCAATCCTTTGGGCGATACGCTGGTGATCGGGGTTATTGATTTTGGTTTCGACTTTAAATTGCCTGACCTTATTGAGAACATATTTGTTAATTACAAAGAGATCCCTGGAAACCAGATTGACGAAGATCAGAATGGCTACAGGGATGATTATTATGGATTAAGCGCACGGGCCTTTCCCGAAGGCGACAATCACCCTGTCGAATCTCACGGCACCCAGGTGATTTCAGTCGTTGGTGCAAAGGGAAATAACAAAAAGGGCATCACCGGTACGAATCAAAACATTAAGATCCTGCTTTGTTCTGCTGTAACATCTGATCAATTGCTAAAATGCTATTATTATTTTATCCGCATGAAGCGGGAATATGTCAGCTCAGGTGGCCAAAAAGGAGCTTACATTGTTGGGACCAATTTATCGGCTGGGTTCAATGGTCAATTTCCAGCGGATCTGCCTTTAATTTGCCAGGTTTATGACAGCCTGGGCAAAACCGGAATCCTCAATGTCGTGGCCACCATCAATGAAAATGAGGACATTGGCATCGTAGGCGACATTCCCGGCCTATGCCCGAGCGAATATTTAATAAACGTCACCAACACCAACCGGTTTGATCAGAAAGTCTTTGAATCGGGGTATAATGTTACACATGTAGACCTTGGAGCATGCGGAGAAGAAATTCTGATGAACAATCTTGGAGGTGTACTCACTGAAGAGTCGGGAACCTCGTTTTCCAGCCCTCATGTGGCCGGTACCGTTTCTCTGTTGTACCAGTTTTGCCCGAAATTAAGTCAGTTGCATGCCAGCCAACCGGAGTTAGCTGCACAAGTGCTAAGATCCATTATCCTGACCAGCGGCGATGACCTCGATGGACTCAAGGGAATTACCAGTACCGGAAAAAGGCTAAATGCCTTAAAAGCACTGGAAAAATTGAATAACTATTGTAAACTGGACAGCTTATTGAAACCAAAAATTGGGTTCAAATCAACATTTGGGAGCGGAATGTACGTCCTGAATTTCTCCCCAGATGCTTTTGGAAATTATAAATTGTACATTTTCAATGCATTAGGTCAAAATCTGTATTGTAAGAATTTAAAATACAGCCCGGACTCGCCGTCAAGCTTTGAATTTGACTTCAGCGACTGGGCCTCTGGCATTTATTATCTGTTAATAGAAGGTGAAGGAACAGAATACTCAGAGAGTTTCCTTAAAATTTAGCTCTATATTTTGTATTTATTTTTATAATTTTGCGCTCTATTTTGAATAGGGCTCCGTAGCTCAACTGAATAGAGCACCTGACTACGGATCAGGAGGTTTAAGGTTTGAATCCTTACGGAGTCACCATTGATTAACAAGTTTTAAGATAAACGTATGTCTAAAGTATGTGAATTAACCGGTGTGAGGCCACAGTATGGAAATAACGTCTCACATTCCAACCGCAAAACAAGGAGAAGATTTAACCCAAATCTTCAGAAAAAGTCATTTTATGTACCGGAAACCGGTGAGTGGATCCAACTCAAAATAACGGCTAAAGCACTCCGGACGGTAGATAAATTAGGATTATACGCATATATCAAAAAATTGGCTAAAAAAGCTTAAGGATAGAATTATGGCAAAGAAGGCAAAAGGTAACAGGCAACAAATCATTCTCGAATGTACTGAGCACAAAAACAGTGGTCTTCCAGGTACTTCGCGATACATCAGCGAGAAAAACAAAAAAAATACTCCTGACAGGATTGAGTTAAAAAAATACAATCCGATCTTAAAGAAATATACGGTTCACAAAGAAATTAAGTAATCATGGCTAAAGTATCAAAAAACGCCCGTGTTGCCCAAAGGGCAGCGAACGCAGGTTCCGGAAGGGATCATGTAAAAGTGATCAAATCCATTAAAGACCCGGTCACCGGCAAATACACATATAAAGAAATGATCGTTCACAAAGACAAAGTGAAGGAGTTCTTCGAACAATCTAAATAATTAAAAAGATCTATTTTACATCTTGAAGAGAAGCTTTCATACAAGAGGGCTTCTTTTTTTATTTGCAGTATAACCGAATGGGATTCTTCGATAAATTTTTCAACAAAGAACGAGAGCAGGATTTGCAAAAGGGCCTCCATAAGACCAAAGAAGGCCTTTTGGGAAAATTAGCCAGGACCCTGGTTGGCAAGAGTAAAATTGATGCAGAATTTCTGGACGAACTCGAATCGATATTAATTAGTTCAGACGTCGGACTTGAAACCACAATTAAGATCATCGATCGACTGGAAGCCCGGGTTGGAAAGGATAAATTCTTTGATTATGGGGAAGTCATTGAAATTCTAAAGGAAGAAATCACCGCACTCCTTACTGAAAATTCAACGGTAGATCTGGAAGATTTTAATACAGGAAAATCCAGGCCTCATATCATTCTTGTTGTTGGTGTAAACGGTGTTGGAAAGACGACTTCAATCGGCAAATTGGCATTCCAATTTACAAAGCTTGGTAAAAAAGTGATGATTGCCGCTGGAGATACGTTCAGGGCTGCGGCTGAAGACCAGCTCAAAATTTGGAGTGAAAGAGTGTCCTGTCATTTCTTTTCAAAAGGAATGGGCGCTGACCCATCTGCAGTTGCCTATGAAGCATGTCAATATGCACTTCAAAACGAAATCGATATCGCTATCATCGATACCGCCGGCAGGTTACACACCAAAATTAACCTGATGGCAGAACTTTCAAAAATTAACCGAAGCATTGCCAAATCGATTCCCGGTGCACCTCACGAAGTTTTACTTGTCCTGGATGCTACCACCGGACAAAACGCAATTGAACAATGCAAACAATTTAGTAAAAGTGCAGAATTAACAGGGCTCATTCTAACTAAACTCGATGGAACTGCCAAAGGAGGAGTTGCCCTTGGAATTTCCGATCAGTTTCATATTCCTATCCGGTATATTGGAGTTGGCGAGGGAATAGAACAGCTTCAAGTTTTCAATAAAAAGGCCTTTGTAGAATCTCTTTTTTCCAAATCTCCTCAACTGTTAAGTTAAAATTCTGACTCATCTGAGTTAAAGTTTTCATCTTGTTTCGTAAATCAGCTAATATTGTTCTAAATATCAGCTACTTTGAAAACATCAATTCAGAAAAAATGGATTTACCCAAGTGGTATCCTTATCAGTATCATTTTGCTGGCTTCTTCTGGCAATGCACCCGATGGGAATACAGGCGCCCCTTTTGATGGTATTTGTTCAAATTGTCACGGTGGAGGTAGTTATCAGGGAAATATCACCATCGATGGCATCCCGAGTATGATAGACCCCAATACAACGTACCCGGTAACGGTGACCATCGACGTTACCAGTGGTTCCCCACCTGCAGCAGGTTTTCAAGTGGTTGTTGTTAATCAATCAAATCAGAATAACGGAAATCTGACAAGCACAAATGGCGAAACCGGAACTTCATTTTTTGCCGGCCGCGAATACCTGGATCAACGGGGGCCTAAAGCAGTTTCTGGTGGGACTGTATCCTGGAATTTTGAATGGACATCACCCAACGGACCAAACGGTACCACTGTCAATTTTTATTTTGCCGGAAACATGGTCAATAATACAGGGTCTTCAAGTGGGGATGCTGTTATTAACTCAAGTTTTTCAGGAACCATAGTTGGTGGTGGAAATCCACTTATGGCATCCATCCCAACTAAAACCAATGTGAGTTGTTTTGGCGAATCCGACGGAACAGCAACGGCTTCGGCAACCGGAGGAAATCCTCCATATACTTACGAGTGGTCTAACGGAAGTTCCGATAATCCAGTCACCGGACTATCAGCTGGTGCGTATATTGTTACCGTTACAGATAATTCCGCTGCAACGGCTACTGCAAGCACGACGATTACACAACCTCCATTGCTTACCCATGTAGTGCAAATTACCAGGCATGTAACCTGCCCGGGTGGACGCGATGGAAGTGCAACAGTCAATGCATTCGGGGGCACCCCACCCTATACGTTTATATATTCATCGGGCTCAGGCAACAACCTCAGTGCAGGTATGTATGGAGTTACCGTGACAGATTCTAAAAATTGTCAGGACAACAGCACTTTTGAAATTTTACAACCCGAAAATTATGCCATAGAAGAACTGCAATTTATGAATCCTTTGTGCCCGGATGACTCGAGCGGGACCATACAAGTGTTAGTAACCGGCGCCACCCCACCATATAAATACAAATGGAGTTCCGGAGAAACAACAGCTTCAATTTTAAACAAAACTACCGGCGGTTATACGATCACAATAACCGATGCAAAGAATTGTGCAATTGTGAAATCCTACACACTAACCAGCCAGGACACCATTTCACCGATATTGATTGGTAAAAATGGAACTGTTTATCTCGATATCCATGGAAATGCCTCTATCCAGGCAAGGGATTTCGTAAGCAATCTTTCAGACAACTGCGATGCAACTCCTGCATTAGCTATCAATCAAGATAGCTTTAGCTGCTCGAATGTCGGTACGACTGACTATTTTCTCAGTGCACAGGACCAATTTGGAAACAAATCCTTCGACACGATTCAGATCACCATATTGGACACATTCAAACCAATGATTTCAATTTGGCAGGACACAAGCTTCAGCCACTGCAATATAGTAGTTCCGGTATTTGATGCCATGGATGCATGCGGAATTAAAAGATTTGAACAAACTGCCGGACCCAAAAGCGGTGACTTGTTTCCGGTTGGAATTTCTGTCTTGGAATTTTTTGCCGAAGATCAGAACAACAACAGCTCCACTGCCAAACTTCAGGTAAATGTCATCAATCCACTCACCCTTGCTTTAGACAGTTTTTATTTTGAAAAGTGCTACGGCGATAAGGCCATGCATGTGTTTTCCTTTGAAAACAAAAATAAATCCAGAATGGTCTATATCAACCAAACTGATACCATAGTTGTACTGACAGACAGTCTGGTGATTTCTTCGACCAACAGACCTGACTCCATTAAATCTTATTTGTTTGACACAACGGGTTGTGCGGTAAACGTAGAACAATCCGTGAGCTATCCGGATTCAATATATACCCTCGATTCTGTAGTCACCACAGACCAGATCGAACTTCAAAATGGAAGTTTGACGATTTATCCAACGACTTACGATTCCATCCAAATCCTGGACCGAACGGGACAGGTAATCAGCACAAATGGCCAGGATTTACCCGCAGATCTCTATTACGTAAAACTATTTAAGGATGGTTGTGAATTCATTTTTGGCCCCTATGTCGTCAAACTCATCATCTCAACTGAAGAAAAAGACCTGCGGACCATACGGATCCAGCCAAATCCATTTACAACGGGTATCCATGTAAAAGGATCTGCGGAGGTACCCTGGATGGAGATCAGGCTCTTTAATTTTCAGGGAAATCAAATTTTGACCCGGAAATTAATTGAGGCCGATAGTTACATTGACCTTAGCGAAATCGCTGCTGGACCTTATTACCTTATGGTCAAAACAGGAATTGCAATGCAACAATTTAAACTTGTGAAACTTTAAGTTTTCCAGTTTCGAAATCCAATACTAACACTTGTTAGTTTATTCGTCGAGTTTCAATACATCCAGAAAAGCCTTCTGAGGAACGTCTATGGTACCAATCTGGCGCATTTTCTTCTTGCCTTCTTTCTGCTTTTCCAGAAGCTTGCGCTTTCTTGATATATCTCCTCCATAACATTTGGCAGTAACATCTTTTCTCATGGCGCTGATCGTCTCCCGTGCAATAATTTTACCGCCGATCGCTGCCTGGATTGCAATGACAAACTGATGTTTGGGTAATATTTCTTTTAGCTTGGAACACATCCTCCTCCCCACGGATTCAGCCTTACTTCGATGCACCAATGCCGTAAGGGCATCCACGTTGTCTCCGTTCAGTTTTATGTCCAATTTTACGAGATCGGATTTTCGGTAATCCAAAGGATGGTAATCAAAAGAGGCATATCCTCTTGTGGAAGATTTCAGACGGTCGTAAAAATCAAATACGATTTCAGCCAGCGGCATTTCAAACATCAGCTCAACGCGGTCTGTAGTCAGATAGTGTTGTTTTGTAAGAATACCGCGTTTATCCATGCACAGTTTTATAATAGCGCCTATATACTCCGGCTTGGTGATGATCTGTGCTGAAATATAGGGTTCTTCGACGTATTCCAGGAAATTCGGTTCGGGCAGGTCATTGGGTGTATTGATGATCAGAAATTCACCACGGGTGGTCTTCGCATGGTAGGAAACGTTGGGCACCGTAGTGATGACTTCCTGATTGAATTCTCTGGAAAGTCTTTCCTGAATGATCTCGAGGTGGAGCATGCCGAGGAATCCGCATCGAAACCCAAATCCAAGAGCAAGCGAAGTTTCCGGTTCGTAGATAAGTGAAGAATCATTCAATTGCAGTTTTTCCAAACTGTCCCGCAAATCTTCAAAATACTCATTTTCGACCGGATAGATTCCGGCAAATACCATGGGTTTTACTTCCTCAAATCCTTTAATGGCTTCTTTGCAAGGATTATTTACTTTCGTAATGGTATCCCCTACTTTTACATCTTTGGCATCTTTGATTCCCGTGATAATATATCCAACATCTCCGCAACCCAGATTAGGCTTTGGCAATAAGCTCATCTTGAGCACTCCAATTTCTTCGGCATCGTAATCTTTTCCAGCGTTAAAAAATCGCACTTTCTCCCCTTTTTGCAAGCTTCCATTGAGGATCCGGTAATAAATGATGATCCCTCTGAACGAATTAAAAACCGAATCAAATATCAAAGCCTGCAAAGGACCGGCCGGATCGCCTTTTGGGTGTGGAATCCGGTCGACAATTGCTTTGAGAATATCTTCAACGCCCTGCCCCGTTTTTCCGCTTGCCAAAACAATATCTGATTTATCACAACCAATGAGATCGATCACTTGCTCGCTAACCTGATCGACCATGGCACTCTCCATATCGATCTTATTCAGTATGGGGATGATCTCCAGGTTATGTTCGATGGCCATGTAAAGATTGGAGATGGTTTGTGCTTGTATGCCCTGAGTAGCATCGACCAAAAGAAGAGCGCCTTCGCAAGCTGCAATAGAGCGCGAAACTTCGTACGAAAAATCGACGTGTCCCGGTGTGTCTATTAAGTTTAAAGTGTAGGTTTTACCATCGGTGTGCTCATATTGCAATTGAATCGCGTGGGCTTTTATGGTAATACCCCTTTCCCTTTCCAAATCCATATCATCGAGTGCCTGATTTTGCATATCCCGCGTAGAAATGGTTTTCGTAAATTCCAATAGCCTGTCGGAAAGGGTGCTTTTTCCGTGGTCTATGTGAGCAATAACACAAAAATTCCTGATATGGTCCATAATTGAAAAACTGCGCGAAATTACCTGAATATTTGCAGGCATTTCCAGTATTTTGAAGAAAAATTAGCTTCCCGGAAATCAAATTAGCTTTAAAACCCGTTGATTAACAAGTATTAACGCTTTGTTTGGTAATTCCATATGATCTCAAGCAGCATTCCTGAATAAAAAACGTTACATTTAGAGAAGATTTTATGAGAAATAGCCTGATTTTATTGGGGTTTTTAGTGATGATGGGTTGTACCAAACCCGAAGAAAACTTTGTAAAAATTCCTTCGGAGTTTTATGCCACTCTCCAGGAAGAAATTCTGGAAAATGGCAACCGGGAGCTTTACCTCGAACTGTCCTCCATTAACTCTGCTTATTGCCAATCGGATTCTTTGGTTTACGAGATCACTTCTGGCGACAATGCTGTTCAGATCAAGATTTTCGATTCCTATAAAGCAAATGACTGCATTCAGAAGGTCTTCGAATTAAAAAGCAGGATTGCACTTCCTTCCTTTAGCGACACCTTGAATATTTCCATTGAGCTTGGTGATGCAAGCCATATCAAAGCTCTGCTTCATGAAACTCCAAAAGAGTATGTGTTGGATATCGTCGAAGGTCAGGGATTGCAGCTTAAATATCCATGGACTTTTAAAGTACCGCAAAATTTAGTCTGGGGATACGTTTATCCTATCGGTTCAGATCCAACCAACGAGATCATGTTGCAAAATTTCATCAAGGATCTCGAGTTTGATTGCTATACAAACTGGTTGCCCAAGGGATATTATTCCTATTTCATCATCAAAGAAAACAATCAGGTGTTTCTGACTTATAATCCAGGCTTTGCCGGAACATATCGCAATTTTTATTACACCCATAAGTGGAACGACACGGAAATGGAAAATTTCTTTAAAAACATTTCAACCAAATACAGCAATCTGGTCGGGTATAATGTCATCTCCGGCAATGGATACCGGTTCAGTTCACACTAAGTCTAATTCTTAAGCAAATTTATTTTTTTCAGTTTTATAATTCTTCTGTACAGCTTCTGTTTTATACCATCGTTATTAAAATAATTTCAAAGGAACTTGCTATTTCTATAACTTTGGAATTTTAGCATTCTTAATGTACGATATGTCAACTCAAACGATCAATCTGATCAGCGATACCATTACGCAGCCTACCAGGGAAATGCTCCAATTCATGATCCAAGCCCAGACCGGTGATGATGTATTTGGTGAAGACCCAACGGTGCGTGCACTTGAAGAACGTTTAGCATCAGATTTTGGCATGGAGTCCGGACTGTTTTGTCCTTCGGGGACTATGACCAATCAAATTGCGATCAAAGCTCATACCTCTCCACTGGACGAAATGATTTGTGAAGTCAACAGTCACGTTTATCAATTTGAAGTGGGAGGCTATGCTTTTCATAGTGGAATTGCTGTAAACCCGGTTCAATCCAGCGATGGAAAACTTACACCCGAACTTATCACTTCGAACATCAGACCCGTTTTTGACTGGTTTCCAACAAGCAAACTCGTCGTTGTTGAAAATACCGGCAATCGGAGCGGAGGAAATTTCTACACATTAGACGAAATTGAAAAACTTTCAAAATGTTGCAAAACAAACAAGCTTAAACTCCATATGGATGGAGCAAGGATCTACAATGCCATGCTGGAAGGTGGTTATACGTCCAAAGATGTGGGTTCGCTTTGCGATTCAGTTTCTGTCTGCTTGTCAAAAGGCTTAGGTGCGCCGGTGGGCTCTGTATTGTTAGGAAGCCAATCTTTTATAGCGTTGTGCAGAAGAATCAGAAAAGTCATGGGTGGAGGGATGAGACAATCGGGCTTATTAGCCGCAGCAGGGATTTATGCATTGGACTATCACATCGACAGATTAAAGGATGATCACAAAAAAGCAAAACAAATCGAAGCCTGTTTGAAAAAATGCGAATATGTATCATCAATCAAACCGGTTTTTACCAACATCCTTATATTTGAATTGGTTGATGCTTGTCCTGCACAAAAATTTCTGGAAATATTGAAAGCACAACACATTGTTGCACATGGATTCGGAACACACAAAGTGAGATTTGTAACGCATTTGGATATCACGGATGAAATGATGGACAGACTGATTCCAGCACTGGAACATCTAAAAATATAAGGAAGATATATTTACTTGCGACGATTCAGTTCATCTCGAATGTGAGCAGCCTTTTCGTAGTTTTCCTCTTCCAATACTTTTTTCAACAATGCTTCCAATTCCTGGGTACTGTAACTGTTGAATGATTTTAGAGGTTCATCTTTCCGAATTGGTTTTTTGACAACTTCTTCTTCTGATTCTTCGAGCACTACCCCTGCAGCATCCATGATAAATTCATATGTAAAAATGGGACTGTCAAACCTTACTGCCAAAGCAAGTGCATCCGAAGTACGAGAATCAATTTTTAAAATTTCTCCATCCTTTTCGCATATCAGCTGAGAGTAAAATATTCCATCGACAAGATTGCTGATGATGATTTCTTTGATTTCAATTCCAAATGAAGACAGTGTATTTTTAAACAAGTCGTGAGTAAGTGGTCTGTTGGGAGTCATGCGCTCTAAAACCACTGCTATAGCCTGGGCTTCATAACCGCCAATGACAATAGGCAATCTCCTGTTGCCTTCGAGTTCGCCCAGAACAATCGCATAGTTCTGCGATTGGGTCACACTATGCGAAAGTGCGATAATTTCGAGTTCTATAAGTTTATTGTCCTGATTTGGCATCTTACTTTTATTTGCTATTTTTTAAAGCCTCTATTAATTTCGGAACCACATCGAACAAATCCCCACAAATTCCATAATCAGCGGCTTTAAAAAAAGGAGCTTCTGCATCTTTATTGATGACAATAATTTTCTTTGAATTATTAACACCTGCAAGATGCTGTATGGCTCCGGAAATTCCTATGGCGATATAAACTTTTGGCCGAATGGCTGTACCCGTTTGACCTACGTGTTCGTGGTGAGGTCTCCAGCCGGCATCGGCTACCGGGCGCGAACAAGCGGTTCCTGCATTCAGCAAATCTGCTAGTTCTTCTATCATTTTAAAATGAACAGCTTCTTTTAACCCACGGCCTCCGGATACGACTACATCAGCTTCCGTCAAAGGCGTTTTACCTTTTGCCTGCACCCATTCCACAATTTTAATTCTGGATTCAGTTAAAGTATGTGAAAGATCCTCAACCGGATTCTGGAATCCCTCAGCACTTTTCCTGACGCCATAGGCATTGGGTAATAACGAAATTATAACAGGTAAAGTTTCACCGCTATACATGGCAAAAGCTTTTCCTGAAAAGACCGATTTGCGGAATTGCAATTTACCTTCCGACCACTTAAAATTTACAACATTGCTGAGCAGACCATATTGCAATTTCACAGCCAATTTTCCACCCAGGGCTTTTCCCAGAGAATTATTACTCAACAACAAAATGCCGGGATTTACCTGCGAGCAAACACTGCTGATCAACCTGGCATAATTGTCGGCATGTATTGCAACGGAAGCCTGGAATCTGAAAATTTTATGGAGTTGAAAATATTTTAATTCTTCCGCTTCCAAATTTGAAGGAATCAGCGCATTCAATGGTTTCCCTGTGGCTTGACTAAGATCGCTGCCGAAACTTAGCGCTTCAGCACTATTCTTGCTTAATTTCCCGGACTTTGATTCACAAATGACCAATATCATGATCTGACTAAATTATTTTTAATTCATTTTTAAATAACGCAACCATTTCGTCGATGTTTGCAGGATCTATCATTTGCACTCCCTTTTTTCCTTCGGGAACTTCATATTGCAAAAGTTCTGTTTTTTGCGAAACTGGAACAGCCGGTATAAGCTCAAGTGGTTTTTTCTTGGCATCGATAATTCCTTTCATGTTGGGAATTTTTTGTTCGGCCAGCCCCTTTGCTGCTGATATGACCACAGGCAATTCTACTGCCAGATTGAGATAACCCCCTTCAGATTCGCAGGAACAATTTGCCTGCTGATCTGCAACATCCAACTTCATGCACAGCGATATAAACGGAATGTCCAGAAATTCAGAAATCATAGCACCTACTTCAGCATTGTTGTAATCTATGGTTTCCTTTCCGGTAAAAATGATGTCGTAATTTTTACCTTTGGCGAACTCTGAGATCTGAGTTGCAACAGACCATGCATTGGTTGCTTCGTCATCGATGCGATAAGCAGCATCGGCTCCGATGGCAAGCGCCTTCCGGATTAAAATTTCAGATGCTGCGCCCCCAACATGAATGACATCTACTTTTCCGCCCAATTGATCTCTCAGTTCAATCGCTCTCACTAATCCATACCATTCGTCATATGGGTTTAATATAAACTGTACACCTTCTTCACTGAACCGTTTGCCTTCGGCATCGAATGCAATTTTCGAAGTCGTATCTGCAGTTTTACTAATGCAAACTAAAAAATTCACAATCTATCTATTTTGCGCAAATATATATATTTACAGCTAATAGCTTGGAAGACTAAGGTATGAACCGTTTATATCAGTTGCTAAATTTATTGAAGGACGAGCCAGGAAGTTCATTTTTAAAATTTGCCCTGGCCAAAGAATACGAAAATATAGCAGACCTGGAAAAGGCCCATGAATCCTATTTATCAATTTTGAAAAGCGATCCCGATTATTTGGGGCTTTACTATCACCTGGGTAAATTGTATGAAACACTCGAAAAAAACGAAAAAGCTATGATCATTTATCGCCAGGGGATTTCTAAAGCACAGCTGGCCAATGATTTACATGCTCTATCTGAACTCAAATCCGCTTTGTTAAATCTGGAGTTGGGCGAATTATAGGTAATAGAATCCGCTGAAAACCTTTGTTGCAGGACCTGTCAGCCAAATATTGCTTGCCTGCAGTCCATTCAGTTCCAGACTAAGCTCCAATTTTCCTCCTTTGGTTTCTATTTTTTTCAATTTAAAGCCATTTGAATTATCGAGCACACTTGCATAATAGGCTGCAGCGGTAACCCCGGTTCCACAAGCCAGTGTTTCAGCTTCGACACCGCGCTCATAAGTAGCCATTGTGATTTTATCCGGACCCCATTGCACAAAGTTGACGTTAACTCCCTGCGGATCATACAATTTTCGCAAACGCCTGCCCTCATTATCGATATCGCAATGGAAAGGATCTTGAACCTCGATGATCAAATGAGGAGAACCGCTGTCGATAAAAATCCCAAACTCGTGTTTTTCGAATCCATCAATATCCTTCATGCGCACGGAGACTGTATCCTCATTTACCAGGCCTTGATGTGCACCATCCATGGCAATAAAACTTAATTCGGATTTGTTTTGTTTGTTAGCCATGTAGGCAATTGAAGCGCGGCTCCCATTGCCACAGAAGCTGGATAGATTACCATCTGCATTGTAATAAACCATTTCGAAATCATATGCTTCATGAGGTCTCAAAACCAGTAAGCCATCGGCTCCAATTCCAAAATGGTTTTGGCAGAGTTTGTACACCAGCGCATGGTCTTTTAAATCAAACCATTCCTTTTCAAAAAAATCAAAAAGCACAAAATCATTACCGCTGGCTTCATATTTTTCGAAAGGGATTATGCGTTTCATACAACAAGAATACAGATTCCTGCGCTCAAGGCACAGTTTTTGCATTAGTTTTAAATATTAATTAATTATAGTATACGTATGTCATTAAAAACTAGCATAATAACGATTTTGGCTTCCATACTGTTGAGTTTTGGAGGAGTTCATCTTTATTTTCAATCTTTCAAAGATTCGTTTAAAACTTTAACGGGCGAAACGATGGTTTCAAACGATCCTGCAGCCAGTCCTACCCTGGCTTCGGGGCTTACGACCTCCAACCCTTATCTGGTACAAAACTTACCAAGTTTTGTACATGCAGCATCGCTGTCTACGCCTTCGGTGGTGTACATCGAATCTGCCATGGAAAATGAGGATCCTTTTTTCTTCATGCCAAAAAAGGCTCAGGCAACGGGCTCCGGGGTGATTATCAGTCCGGATGGGTACATCGTCACCAACAACCACGTCGTTGAAAATGCTCAGTATATCCGGGTGCTGCTTAATGACAACAGGGAATACCAGGCAAGTTTAGTGGGAACAGATCCAACTACAGATATAGCCTTGCTCAAAGTAGAAGATTCCGATTTACCATACTTAGAATTTGGAAATTCCGATTCCAGTCTTGTTGGCGAATGGGTACTTGCCGTTGGAAACCCACTCAGGTTGCAGTCCACCGTTACAGCAGGAATCATCTCGGCAAAAGCCAGAAACATCAACATACTCAACAATCAGCAATACCGGATTGAATCGTTTATCCAAACCGATGCTGCGGTCAACCCCGGCAACAGTGGTGGTGCTTTGGTGAATACCTCCGGTAAACTGATCGGGATCAACACCGCCATTCTCAGTCAGACTGGCCGTTACGAAGGTTACTCTTTTTCCATTCCTTCCAATCTGGTCCAAAAGGTGGTGCTCGATCTTAAAGACTTTGGAACCGTTCAAAGAGGTTTGTTGGGAGTCGTCATAGAGGAGGTAAACAGCGAACGTGCAAAACTATATGGCCTGAGCTCTATAAAAGGTGTTTTTATCAGCAACACCACTAAAAATGGTGCAGCCGATTTAGCCGGTTTAAAACCCGAAGACATCATCATTTCAATCAACAACAGAGCCATAAAAACAGTCCCTGAATTACAGGAAATCATTGGCCGTTTGCGACCTGGTTCCAAAATCAAAATCGAATACTGGCGCAATGCAAAAAACTACCTCACTGAAGCTGTTTTAAAAAATCAAGCCAATACCACCAGCCTCATTACAACTCGTCGCGACAAAGATTTTCTGGATTTGGGAATGGAAGTCAGGGACCTGACTGCAGAGGAAAAATCCGCATTAAAATCATCCGGGGTTAAAGTGCTGAGTATTTATGAAAACAGCATCATTGCCCAAACAAATATGGCTCCGAATTACATCATTACATCTGTGAATGGAAATACTGTCCGAAATTCAGATGAGTTGTTAGAGGAACTCCGAAATGCAGACAGAAATGTATTGCTCAACGGATTCTACGAAAAATACGAAGGAAAATACCCTTACCGATTCAATAAGTACTGACCTTAGCGGCCTAAAAAAAGCAAACCCGGATGGAGCACATACCAAGCAATCAGAATGAAGACCAGTTTAAACTTGCATTAGGCAAACTGGAACGCATTCTCGACAAAATAAAAGAAGGAGGCGGAATTAAAAAACTCGAAGCACAAAGGGCAGACGGAAAGCTTACCGCAAGAGAAAGGGTCAGCTATTTGCTCGACAACGACAGTCCGCAATATGAAATTGGTGCCCTGGCCGGATATGAAATGTATGCTGAGTACGGAGGCTGTCCGGCTGCCGGAGTAATTGTAGTCCTTGGCTACATTCATCAGAAACTTTGCATCATTGTTGCGAATGACGCTACGGTAAAAGCCGGTGCCTGGTTTCCGATCACCGGCAAAAAAAACTTAAGAGCACAGGAGATCGCATTAGAGAATCACATTCCTATTATTTATCTTGTCGATAGTGCAGGTGTGTTTTTGCCATTGCAGGATGAAATTTTTCCCGACAAAGAAAATTTTGGAAGGATTTTCAGGAATAATGCCATTTTATCATCAAAAGGAATTCCACAGATAGCAGCCATCATGGGGAGTTGTGTGGCAGGTGGCGCTTACCTGCCGATCATGTCAGATGAAGCCTTGATTGTCGAAAAAACCGGTTCAATATTTCTTGCCGGGCCCTATCTGGTCAAGGCAGCTATTGGCGAGGATGTCGATCAGGAAACCCTTGGAGGCGCAGTGACCCATTGTGAAATTTCTGGGGTCACCGATTACAAAATGAAAGACGATAAAGAATGCCTCGAAACCATCAGGAAACTCGTCGATAAGATAAGCCTGAAAGAACAGGCCAACTTTGAACTTAAAACAATATCAGCTCCTTCCAGATCTTCCGAAGATCTTTTAAGAATCTATCCGTCAGATGGTTTAAAACCATACAACATGAGTGAGATCATCGATTGTATTGCCGATGCGGACTCTATTACTTATTACAAAAAGGAATACGGCAAAACCATACTTTGTGCGTATGCACAAATTGGTGGATATTCTGTCGGGATCGTTGCAAATGACCGGAGAATCGTTAAATCAGCCAAGGGGGAAATGCAAATGGGTGGTGTGATTTACTCGGACTCCGCAGATAAAGCCACTCGTTTTATTCTAAACTGCAACCAAAAAAAGATTCCTCTGGTGTTTCTACACGATGTCACCGGATTTATGGTCGGAACGCGTTCTGAACATGGAGGCATTATCAAAGATGGAGCAAAAATGGTCAATGCAGTTTCAAATTCAACTGTGCCTAAGTTTTCTGTCATCATCGGAAATTCTTACGGAGCCGGAAATTACGCCATGTGCGGAAAAGCATACGATCCACGATTCATCGTTGCCTGGCCAAGCGCTAAAATTGCCGTCATGGGCGGTTCTCAGGCTGCTAAAGTACTCACACAAATACAAGTCAGCGCTTTAAAATCCAAAGGCCAACCATTAAGTGAGCAAGATGAAAAACAAATCTTCGATGAGATCAATGATCGTTACACCAAACAGACGAGCCCCTATTATGCGGCTGCCCGATTATGGGTTGATGCCATCATTGATCCTCGACAAACCCGCGATTGGATCATTACCGGCATCAAAGCATCGGCTTTTTCAAAAATTAAAAAGTTCAATCCCGGAGTCATTCAAACTTAGCTTCATAAAATTACTGATGAACTGAAAGCTCTTAGTCAATTAATATCGAAAAGTGTATGAAAAAGAAACTCCATTTGAAACTGATGCTTATAGCGATGGGTTTTTCATACCTGGCTTGCAGCCAAAACCAACCAGCTGTTGTGGACACCCATGGAATTTACCCGATACGATCCAGTGCCGGTTTTCCTCCGACTTATTCTCCATCCCGGTTTGGATATTACAAACCTGCACGGTCAGTATTTTGCGAACTGGAAAAAAAAATAAATCCTAAACAAAAAAGATGGTTGGCGTTCAGACTGGGCTCATTTGAGCAATCCAATCTATTGGAATACGGTCCGTTAAGTCATCATTATCAATTTCACAAGGAATACTAACAAATGTTAGTTATTTCTACCATATTGCAAGAAGATAAAAGTTTAAATTTTGAGACTTCAAAATACCTGCTTTCTGGTTCCCCATTTATAAATTGAATGATTGCATCATATCCTTAACACCCGGATAGGAATTCAATTGATATGCTTCAGCATATTCAAAGCCACAAGGCCTTCCATAAACTTTAGCCTTTGAACGGATAAATTCAAAAAAGTCTTTACCTGAAATGGGTGTATTGAGTTCTCCGGATTGCTCATTAAAAAATTGGGATTCGAAGCATGAAATCAGTTCAAGTTTGGCATCCATATAAGGCGTAATATCCACCACAAAATCAGGTTCGAGCTGATAATCCTGAACGTAATGCGCCAGCATATCAGGCCTCCATCTCAATTGTACCTGTCCTGAATCGTCAAGGGTTTTTATTTTGGCCAGCCCGGAATAGAAGGATGAATCTGCAATAAGTTTGGCAGCACGTCCATGATCAGGATGCCGGTCTGTTTTGGCGTTGGCAAGTATAAGGCGAGGCTTACTACTTCTGATTACCCGGATGATCGCCAACAATTCCGATTCTGAATCCTTAAAGAATCCATCTCTCATTTGAAGCTGTACTCTGAAACTTGCTTTCATTTTTACTGCCGCGGCAACAGCTTCCTGAGTCCTGATGCTTGAATTCCCCCTTGTTCCCAATTCACCAAGAGTCAGATCGAGCAGTCCGACACTATACCCTTTCTCAATATGACTCAGAAGTGTTCCTGAACAGGAAAGTTCAACGTCGTCGGGATGTACCCCGATCGCAAGGATATCGACAGGTTGGAGGTTCAAATAACAAGTGTTCATACCGATCATATGCATCTTGCTTATTTGGCCCAGTTTAATAATGCAGAAGCCCAGGTAAAACCGCTTCCAAACGCAGCCAGGCAAATTAGATCGCCTTTTTTCAAACGACCGGCTTCGTATGCTTCTCCCAGAGCTATGGGTATGGTTGCAGCAGTTGTATTTCCGTAACGCTGTATGTTGTTCCACACTTTATCGTCAGGGAGTCCCAGTTTTTTCTGGACAAACTGACTGATGCGAAGATTGGCCTGATGCGGAATAAACATGGCTATATCTTCTTTTTGCTTACCTGCTTTTTGCAATCCTTCCAGAATGACTTCCGGAAATTTTTGAACAGCTGTCTTAAATACAAGTTGGCCATTCATGTTCGGAAAAATCCATTGTTCGTCCCACATTTTTTGAGTCATAAACACCCCGCCATAAGGCCGGTCGTCGTAGCCAAAATCCGTTTCAGGGCTGTGGTGTCCTCCGTGGCTCCCAGGATTAATAAATGCAAGTTCTTCGGCATAGGTACCATCTGCGTGCAAGACTGTATTGATTATAGAAACCTGATCCTCCCCGGTGGGTTGAAGAATAACGGCTCCAGCTCCATCCCCAAAAATCACAGATACATTTCTTCCACGCGTTGAAAAGTCAAGACCCATCGAATGCATTTCTGCACCCACCAGCAAAATGTTTTTGTATTGTCCGGTTTTAATAAACTGGTCGGCTATTGACAATCCATAAATAAATCCGCTGCATTGGTTTCTGATATCGAGAGCACCGGCTTCTTTATTTGTTATTTTTAACTCGCGTTGCAAAAGCACCGAACATCCCGGGAAGTAATAATCCGGACTCAGTGTAGCGAAAATGATAAAGTCAATTTCTTCACCTGTAATGCCTGCATCAGCCATTGCTTTTTCAGCTGCCCTGGCCCCCATTGTTGTTGTAGTTTCAACATGTGGAATTCCATACCGCCGCTCTTCGATTCCTGTCCGTTCGCGGATCCATTCATCGGTTGTATCCATGATAGCCTCCAATTCTTTATTGGCTACGATTCGTTCCGGGACATAATATCCGATGCCGGCAATTTTAGTTTTCATGAATTGCAGATTATGCTGTAAAGATAAATTATATGTCCACCTTGCCCCGGAATTCGATCATCTATTCATGAATGTCTTTGAACGATTTGAAAGGCAAAGGCCATGAAAATTTCAGAATCTTGTAACATTAGGTTTTTCGCTCTTTTTTCTTCGCTGCCGGGAATAGGATATTATTTAATATCAGGCGATACCCTGGAGAATTGGGATGTAAATTCAAATCTGTTGGAGGATCTCCAACCAAATGCTGATAATCCTCCGGATCATGGCCTGCATAAAATGTCCAGGTACCGTAGCCACTATTGCCATGAATATAACGGACTTCATCTACCGCCTTGTTTTCTCCCAAAACTAGTACATCCGATTTGATAAGTTCTTTTTTGAAAGCGGTTGTTTGTCCCATAAATCCTTTCACGGTGCGAGTGTGATTCTGTGTTAGCATGGTGGGAATGGGGTCCCACTTCGCAGAAAAATCAAACAAAGTGAAATAATCATTTTCTGGTGTCACTTGTCTTTGGTAAGTATTATCGATGGTCGAGAATTCATATTCCATGGGATTGTCGACCAGGGTAAAATTCTTAAAAGCAAAAGTGTGTTCGAAATGAAGCTTGGATGAAGCGTGTTGATCTGCAGGATCGCCATCGAACACGACCGCACAAATATCCAATCCTGCGGCAGCGAGAGTTATATCATAGGTGTCTGTGGCAGAGCACATCGCAAACATAAACCCTCCCCCTATGACGTACTCGCGAATTTTCTGGACGACAGCAAGTTTACACTGACTTACTTTTTCAAACCCCAGCTCTTTACTTAATCGTTCCGCTCTCTTTTGATTTTCAATGTACCAGGCCTGGGTATGCTGGCCGCGATAAAATTTACCATATTGGCCTGTAAAGTCTTCATGGTGTAAATGTAACCAGTCAAATTTGGGCAGGATGCCTCCTAATATTTCCCGGTCGTAAATTTTTTCAAATGGAATTTCAGCATAGGTCAGCGCCAGGGTTACCGCATCATCCCAGGGTTGAATTCGCTCCCCTTTTTCATTAAACTCGGGTGTATAGACCGCAATTTTCGGAGCTTTTTCGAGCTTGATTACTTCTTCATTGATTTCAGGATCTGCAATTTGAGATTTGATCTGGATAAATTCTCCTGCAGAAATGACCTGGTAACTGACTCCCCTTGTTTTACATTCTTTCTCATATACAACGGTATGAGGAATCACAAAACTGCCCCCTCTGTAATTCAATAACCAAAATGCATCGACACCCTGGTCTATAACCCAATATGTAATGCCATAAGCCTTCAAGTGATTTGACTGCTTGAGGTCCATGGGCATCAGTATAAAAGCAGCATTCAGGGAACTTGTGCAGAACGCCATAAACACAATCCAAAGATTTCGTTTATGAAAAAGACCCGTTGATTTTGAACAAACACTTAGCATATTTTGTACAACATTTCTAAAAAAGGATAAATACCCGTTTAACCCGGTCATAAGGCTATGTTTGGCAACGGGAATTTCTCGTAAATTTAAATAAAGTTGATACATATCTCGTTGAATAATAAATCTTTAAAGTTAAATTTTGGTTATTATCATCAACAAAATATCAATTTGTTGATCTTTGCCGAGATTTAAACGCAAAATGGATCAAATTAGTTTTCAATATTCACCCTGGTACCTGCTGCTGTTTCTGGTAATCGCGAGCGGTATCTCGTATTTGGTCTATTCGAAAAAAGCAGCATTTTCTGATAAAAGTCCACTTCAACTAACCCTGTTAGCGGCTTTGCGGGCATTTGCCATATTCCTCTTACTTGTATTATTACTGAACCCAATCCTGAAATCATTAACAGAATACAGCAACAGGCCTATTTTGGTTTTTGCGCAAGACGGGAGTCGTTCGGTTACTCACAAATTGAAAAACGACCTGAGCGCTTATTTAAGTGCGCGCGACCAAATGCTCGATGAACTGAAGGAAAACTTTGATGTTCAGACCTTGGATTTGAGCGACAAAATTCATACGGTAAAGCGGGATAGTTTCGATGGGCATTCTTCTGACTTAAATTCTCTTTTTGAATATTGCTCTGATCATCTGGACGTAAGTAATGTCAAAGCCATTGTACTCGCGAGTGATGGAATTTACAACCAGGGAAAAAATCCGCTATACAATTCCATATTAAAGCAAATTCCCGTTTATACCATTTTACAGGGTGATACCACTCAATCTAAAGATCTTTCGATAGTAAATATTTTTCATAACGAAATCATACATGCCGGCGATGAATTTATTGCACAGATCGATCTCAAGGCATTTAACTGCAATCCAACAAAAACTCAAATTACGCTCAAAGAATATAAGAACGATACCTGGCAAACACTACAAGTACAGCCGATCGATATTTCTGACTTAAACTATTTTCAAACTTTTGATTTCAGGCTAAGCACAAATTTGGCCGGTATATATCGATACAAAGCAGAGCTTGGCATAGTTTCAGGAGAATCAAACAGCCTGAATAATACCAGAGAATTTTACGTACAGGTACTCGATTCCAAAATTAAAATACTAATCCTGGCAAACAGCCCACATCCAGATATATCTGCAATCAGATCTGCATTGCAAGCCAATAAAAATTATCAGGTCGAACTGAGCTTTATATCAGACTTAAAGTTCAATACAGATAAAGTTCAAGCCATTATTCTCCATCAAATTCCGAGCTTTCTTGCTAATTCCGGCAGAATTCAAAACCTGCTTTCCAATAAAAACATTCCCTTGCTTTATGTGCTTGGCGAATCAACACAGATAAGTGAATTTAATAAATTGCAAAGCGAAATCAGAATACAAGCAGCTACCAAAGGAATCAATGAGGCTTTACCTGTGATCAACAATGATTTTAAAAGCTTTACCCTATCGCCGGACATCCTGGACCATGTAGAAAAATTTCCGCCCTTAAATGCTCCATTTGGCACTTATGAGCAACAAAGCTCCGTAAGTACTTTGCTGTACCAGAAAATCGGACGCGTCGAAACCAAATTTCCGTTGTGGGCCCTATCCGACCAAAACGGGATAAGGAGTGCTTTTATTTTTGGAGATGGGATCTGGAAATGGAGACTAAGTGAATTCAATTCCACAGGTCTTACTTCCGCTACAGACGAAATTATTTCTCAAACTTTGCAATTTATTACTACTAAAAATGATGACCGGAGATTAAGAGTTAAGCCCGCAAAAAACATATTTGCATCGGGAGAGCATCTCCGATTCAATGCAGAGTTTTACAACGATAATTTCACCAGGATCAATGATGCGGATCTGCATTTCGAACTGATTGATTTCAATAAAAACAAATACCCTTTTGTTTTTTCAAAAGAACTCGATTTCTACACTTTAAATTGCGGTAGTTTCCCCCCGGGAGAGTATCGTTATCAAGCGAAGATCAGCTGGAATCAAAAAGAATACCAACAAGAAGGTAGATTTGCAATTTCTGGTTTTGAATTGGAAACTGCAAATACCACAGCAGATCATGCGCTGCTCAGAAATATAGCACTCAATTCCGCTGGAAAATCCTATTCCATAGACCAACTGAAACAACTGAGTCAGGATTTAAAGACTAGCCACTTGCATAAGCCCACGGTTTACTTTAATATGGAATTCAAACCATTGATCCATTCCAAATGGTTGTTTGTATTTGCCTTTCTGCTACTTGCCATCGAATGGTTTCTTAGGAGGTACTGGGGAAGTTATTAGTAAAGTCCGGATGACTTGTTGATCCCTTTTATTGTAATTTAAAACTCCACATTCTATTGAATCATTTTTCCGGATTTTATAATTCATTTGTAACCGTTTAAATAAGCAGAATTGCTTTTTTAATAAATTGTTTAAACAGTTTAATAGATATACCTCTTATAAGTAAAGGCCTAAACTTTCAGAAGCTAATTTTGCAGTTATCTGAACACACCCTATGTTGTACGCATTGGTAGCAAGGCCATTCGTATTCCTGTTTGGCGTATTGCTGTTTTTTTTTGCGATTCGCTGCTCATTGATGTATATTCCGCAAATAAAACTCTATTGTCTCTCCGGAGCAGTCTTATTCCTTTTACTTGGTTTTTGTTCCTCAGCTCATATTCACAAAGTTAGTTTTATCATGCTCAGCGCTGCCATGGTATGTTGCTTGAGAGTTCTCCAGGATGAGCATACGGCCATTGAAACATATACTTCTATTGTTACTCCTGAAGATGGTTGGTATTCACTGCTGATTGAAAATCACTTCAAGTATAAGAATCGCGAAGTATTTAATGCTACTCTAACTCACCAAAAAATAAAAATAAAAACTCAGATCACAATATGGAATGCAAAAACCAGCCAACAAGCCTTTTCCGGCGACACCATACAGGCAGCATTAAAGTTTTCAAAAACACAACAATCCCCCAACAAGTATATATTTCCTTACGACCAATATCTATTCGAGAAGAATATTTATTTAAAAGCCCATTGTTCAGTCAACACGTACATGATCAAAAGTAATTCAGGTTTTTCTGTGATGCGTGTCTCACAACAAATAAGCCATTATTTAAGAAATATCGCCACGAAATACCAGGTATCGGATCTAACCGAACAATTGTTGAATGGGATATTATTAGGGGATAAAACAAGCATGGATAAAGAGACAAAAGAGGCATTTAGAACGGGTGGCATTTCGCATATTCTGGCAGTGTCGGGCATGCATTTGGGTATTTTGTATATGTTGCTCAGTTTCCTTTTCTCGCAAGTTCGAAAATTATTCAAAGGTTTATCCAGGCGCTTAGAAATAACGATGACATTTACGTTCATCTGGATGTTTACTTTGGTAACAGGAATGGGCGTTGCCGTCTGCCGGGCGGCATTGATGCTCAGTATCTACCTGCTTGGAAAAATTCTCCGCAGACAAAATCATTCCTTGAATACGCTATTTGCCACTGCATTTTTCCTGGCATTTTATGATCCCTCCCATTTTAAAGACATTGGTTATCAACTGTCCTGTTTGGCTATGTTAGGCATTTTCTGGTTATCAAAATATTTCAGCTTGCTGTATATTCCTGTCAATCGCTGGTCACAATATTTTTGGCAGGTGGTTTCAGTATCATTTAGCGTGCAGCTGATCATATTACCCGTTTGTCTTTACCATTTTTCATCTGCACCCACATATTTCTTATTAAGCAATTTAATGTGGGCTCCGCTAACCCCTATACTGATGGTATTGGGAATATTGGCCTGGATAGGCGATTTTATAGCTCCACCCTTCGCAGATCTGATGATGCAAATTTGCGATTGGCTTATAAACAAGTCCATGTTTCTGTTAAACCAGATAAATACATGGCCCCATGCATTGATAGAAAATCTTTGGTTTGAATTGGAAGACGGAATTGCCTTTGGAATGCTGTTTTTACTTTTCAAAATATATCTCCAAACCAGGAACCGGAGCTATATGGCCACTCAGGTTCTTATATTGGTTGTTGTCATGAGTCACCAGTACTACCGGGAAAACCAAATTTACAAAACTAAAAAGTTTGTCATTTATCCAAAAGGGCAATCTACTGCTTACCTGGTTTTGCAAAAAGGTCAAGGTTATACAACAGATTTAAAAATCGCCCCTTTGGAAACTTATTTAAAAAGAAATTATATCTCTACTTTAACACTGGTCAGTAATTTGGAAATTCTGCAGCTCTTCCCCATTAAAAATGAAAGCATAAAAGAGCCAGATTGCTTAGATAAAACAGGATGTGCTCAGCTTCCTCACTCCGAAACCCTTCAAATATGGCATTCTGATGAATAAATCGGCACTTGAAAAATATTACCTTACTAAAACCGAATTACATGGCTTACAGGTTTTGGTTATTATATCGTTGCTATATACAGGATGGATCGCTCATTTAGGAAATCAGTTTTCATCTGCACAGATAAGCCAAAAACAAGCCGAATCAGTACTGATGGATACCATTTCTAAAAATAATTATAATCATTTCATAAATGCGAAACTGACTCCGGCAGAACATTCCTTATTTGAATTTGATCCAAATAACTTAAGCGAACAGGAAGCCATTCAATTGGGCATTCCTATCAAAGCCTTCCGAAATCTCCAAAAATACAAGGCAAAGGGTGGCCGGATTAAATCAGAAACGCAATTCAAAAACATCTATGGCATGGATACTGCGGTTTATTCAATCCTAAAACCCTATATCAAAATAACTCAGGAAAAAGACCCTCTTCTACCAATCAGGAAAGCACAAAGCCAGGATAGTATTTACGATATCAATACCATTGAAATCAGACAACTGCTCTACAAATTAAATATCGATTACAAAATCGCTTATCGAATCCTGAATTTCAGAAATGCTTTGGGTGGATTTTATAGTCTGGACCAACTTCATGAAATTTATGGAATTGAGGATAGCACGATTACACGCATTCAAAAAAAATTAGCAGTACGAAGTATGCATCAAAAATTCAACATGGATCAAATTCCCTTAGACAGCCTTGGAAAACACCCTTACATCAAATACAAAACTGCCAGATTGATTGGTAAATACAGGGAACAACATGGAACCATTCATTCCATTCAGGAATTGCAACTCATCATACCGGATACCCAACAGTTCCGTAAAATCACCCGGTATTTTTATGGTTTAAAAGATTTAAATTGAAGACAGAAAAGATAGCGCTTTTTGAACATTTGCTTTTGATCCAATGAGTACCGGAGACCGTTGATGTAATTTTTGTATTGGAATTTCCAAAACAGGCAGTCCGGCCTCATTCACACACATTCCACCGGCTTGTTCGATCACGTATCCCATGGGGTTGCATTCATACAACATTCGCAATTTCCCCTCCGGACTTTTTGATGTCGAAGGGTATATAAATATACCTCCCAGACATAGGGTGCGATGAACATCTGCAACCATCGAACCGATGTATCTGAGCATCATGTGTTGATCTGCACAATCATTGACGTAATTCTGCATTCCAGGATTAAACTGTCTGTAATAGCCCTGGTTGATGGAGTAAATTTTGCCTTGATCGGGAATTCTCATATCCGGGTGACTAAGGCAGAATTCCCCAATTCCCCGATCATAAGTAAATCCATTCACACCCTTACCAGTAGAGTATACAAACATGGTGGAGGTTCCATAAAGAATGTATCCTGCTGCAACAAGATTTCGACCTGTTTGTAAAAAATCGCGAATTTCCAGCTCATTGCCCTTCCCGGTGACGCGCTTATAAATTCCAAATATGGTTCCAACGCTGATATTGACATCGATGTTGGAAGATCCATCCAGCGGATCCATCATGACGACGTATTTATGAGATCTGTTTTGTCTGCTTTCGAAAGCTACAAATTCCTCGAGTTCTTCAGATGCCACGCCTGCACAAACTCCACTTTTCTGCAGATACTCGATCATGAGGTCGTTGGCATAAATATCGAGTTTCTGAACGGTATCGCCAGTGGCATTGACCTGACCATCGACCCCAAGAATGTCCATGAGCCCTGCTTTATTTACAATCCTGTTGATGATCTTACCGGCGATGCCAATGTGTCTCAAAAGGTCGCTGAATTCGCCCCCGGCATCATCGATACCACCTTGATTTTCAATGATAAATTCATCAAGGGTAATACGTCTCTTCATGTTTGAAATTTGTGATAAAGTTAAGATTAATGACGAAATGAAATCGATTACCTTTACGAACTTAAACCGAAGTCTTGAAGCAACTTTTTAGCCTGAACAAGTATTTCAGCAAGTATAAAAACAAATTATTGCTGGGAATTTTGTTTGTGGTCTTGTCCAATGTATTCAGGGTATTACAGCCTCAGGTTATTCGCGAAGCACTGAATGAAATTCTGGCATTTATGGAATCTTCACCGGAAGCGAGGAATCCTGAGCAACTCACCCAATCTTTGATGAAGTTTGGATTCTATATTTTTTTGTTTGCTGTTTTAATGGGCCTATTCATGTTTATGATGAGACAAACCATTATTGTCATGTCCAGACTGATCGAATACGATATGCGCAGTGCGCTGTTCAAACACTATCTTCAACTGGATGCCAGTTTTTATAAGAAAAATAAAACCGGCGACTTGATGTCGCGCATTGTAGAAGATGTAAATAAAGTAAGAATGTATCTCGGTCCGGCGATGTTATACGGAATCAACCTGATCAGTCTGGTACTGATCGTAATCATCACGATGTTCAATGTCAATCCGAAGTTATCGGTATACACCCTTTTGCCATTGCCCATTTTATCCTATATCATCTACATCGTCAGCGATAAAATTCATAAAAAGAGCGAAACGATACAGGCCCAATTAGCGGCTTTAACTACAAAAAGTCAGGAATCGTTCAGCGGCATTAGAATTGTCAAATCTTACGCAACGGAAAATTCATGGAGCAAAGATTTCGAATCAAGTTCGATGAAATACAAGAATGATTTCTTATCGCTTGCCAGGATCGACAGTTTGTTTTTTCCATCGATGTTGTTGCTTATTGGTTTATCTACCCTTATTGCCATTTATGTTGGTGGCCTCAATGTCTACAATGGAAGCGTGACCGCAGGTAATATTGCAGAATTTGTGATTTATGTGACCATGCTTACCTGGCCGGTTTCTGCCATTGGCTGGTGTGCCTCCATCATCCAACAGGCAGAAGCCTCACAAAAGCGGATCAATGATTTTCTCTCTACCGAACCTCAGATCGATCAGACGGGTGAATTATATCAACCTGAGTTTGTTCCGGAATTCAGGTTTACAAATGTTAGTTTCACGTATCCGGATTCAGGAATAAAAGCACTGCAACATATAAATCTTGTGATCAAACCCGGCCAAAAAATCGGACTGGTAGGCAGAACTGCATCGGGCAAATCGACGATCGCTGAATTGTTGCTCAGAATTTACGACGTTGAATCTGGAATTCTTAGCGTTGATGGCCGAACGATTCAAAATATTAGACCACATTCAGTCAGATCTGTTATTTCGTACATACCACAGGATTTGTTTTTATTTTCTGACAGCATCGAAGAAAATATCAGGTTTGGCAATCCGGATTTGAATCTTGCCGAAATTGAAAAAGCGGCCAGGTTTGCACAGATTCACGAAGATATTCTTGGATTCCAAGGGGCTTATCAGGCTTTGCTTGGAGAGCGAGGTGTTAATGTTTCCGGAGGCCAGAAACAACGCCTTGGCCTGGCCAGAGCCTTGTTAAAGAGCTCTAAATTGGTCATCATGGACGATTGTCTTTCAGCAGTCGATTCTGAAACCGAGCTGAATTTTCTGGACCAACTCGAAAAAAGTCTCGAAAACAGATCCCTGCTTTTTATTACGCAAAGAATACGACAGACCGCTTTTTTGGATTATATCTATGTATTGGACCAAGGCAGAATCGTCCAGGAAGGCCAATTTGATAAGCTACTTTTGGAAGAAGGCCTTTTTAAAACGCTGTATACCATTGAAAATCAGAATAATTATACTGGATAATTGAAAAATGGCTATTTTTACCATAGAATAAAAATCAAAGCTGTGGAAGGGGACAAACATATTGACAATATTTTCTCCAAAAAATTAAAGGCGGGAAAACGCAGAACCTATTTCTTCGATATTCGCAGAACCAAATCCAATGATTATTTTATCTCCATCACCGAGAGCACTAAAAAGTTCAACAGCGATAGTTATGAGCGCCATAAAATTTTCGTTTATAAAGAGGATTTTAATCGCTTCATTCAAAACTTACAGGAAGTCGTAGACCAGGTCAAAACCAAGTACATGCCTGACTTTGATTACGATGAATTTGCCAAGAGGGAAGAAGAATGGCAAAACAGTAAGAACAACAATCCTTCGGAAGAGCATCAAGAACCCCATTGGTAATTTGTAATTATTTGTACCGTCCGAGAAAGAATGTTACCCTTTGGACGCTTAAGCTCTATTGAATGACCGGATTTCCTGCAAATTCATGTAACCGCTCCTTTGTATTCATAACTCCAATGCTTTCATCGTATTCTAATAACCAATACTTAAGTTGAAAGCTTCGTGCATATCTAAAACACGGCTAGTTTTAAGTTTTCGCTTCCAGCCATGACCAAAAACATTCCTTTCAATTGAAGAGATTCAATAGAAACCAGCTTTTCGTTTGAACGCCATATCAATTTACCAGATAAATCCCTGATTAGTAATTCATGTGGGCCTTCATTGATGATTTGTTTTGTATTTATCCTTAGATTTTTGTGAGCCGTATATTCGACGTGTTTGATTTGGCTGTATCCAAAAAACTCAAGATCGCCGATCCATTTCAACCGGTAGTAATAATTTCCCGGGATTTTTAGCCGATCCTGGATATTGTATTGCTCTCCTGATTTTTGGAAAGGCAATTGATGCAGGGCGAGCCATTCCTGATTCCCCAATTTTCTTTCTATGATTAGTTCTTTACAACTAAAGCCCAAATTCCAGCGAATAGTTACTAAATCCTTTTCCAATTGAAGCTCAAAATGAATTTCGTTAGCATCTAACATAGATTGCACATTTTCAACACAGGACTGGTTGTCAAGAAAATCCTGAATAACCTCCAGACTTGGCTGATTCCAGGGTCTGTGCGCAATAGAGTTCATGATGTTTACTTCGTTATTGTAATGAAGCGATCCTGCAGCGTGACCAATCCATTCATGCGAAGACAAATCTTCATTAGAATCTTCATCCTGAACAAATCCAACCAACGCACCTCCAGGCAAACACAGAGCATCTACAAAAGAGATTCCCTGGTTGGTATAATGGCCCGTGTAAAAAATATAGGTATCTCTGGAACCCGGATATCCCTGGGCATCGACCCAATCGTAAAAATTGATCAGTGTTTCTGCGATACTACTACCATAAGAAAATGGTGTCTGCCCATCAAAAAAAACATATTCAGGTTCTATGATGATATCCCAATCATCCGCAGCTGCGTTAAAATCATTTTGAATATTGGCGATCAGTTGATTTAAAACAAAGATGACACTATCATTTTGATTATAAGCTCCTGTCCTCCTTCTTTCGTAACTGGTATCCACATAGATCCTGACATCCATATTCTCAGAAGCTGACCGAAAATCCATTCTGAATAAATTTTGCTCGCTTTTGATACTATAAAATGAGTCTAATTTTTCAGCATAAGTAGCATAAAGACATTCCGCATAAAAATTTGCCGGAGTGAATTGGTCCTGCCATTTAAGCCACTGAGAAAGGCTGGTATTAGAACAAATGATGCAAACAGCAATGACCCAAACAAATCTGATGAAGTGTTTCATGCTTTCAAATTTGGTGTGAAGCTTTTAAATTGATCAGACCTAAAATCTGAAAATCAATGTTAAGTTATAAAATATAATTGAATTCCGGCCGGACTATTTAACGGAAGTTCCACAAAGCCTTAAAATTTGGCTGGATAAAGCCCCTGTTCAATCATTTTCAAAAAGGCAGTTTCTACAGCAGGTTTATCTTCCTGATACGTGACACCATACCATTTGGATCCGGAAGGAACAACATCGATAAGTTTATTTTGCTCATGCATGAGTCGCTGGATCACATCAGGAATATAGAACTCGGATGCGGCATCCTGTCCATTTGATTTTAGAAAATCTATAAAATAGAGTTCTGACCAGCAGAAAAAGTCAGATTGCAAAGCCCACATGTTCATGGATACGAGTGTTCCTTCATCCAATATAGTCTCCTTCCCATGTTCTGTAAAAGAAATCACAGGACTGCTTTGAATGTTTCTGCATTCTTTTATTTCAATTAATCGCTTGTTTGAATCAACTTTACAAACCCCTCTGTTCACACTTCCATTTTCAGAAAGGGTGTCCACAATAGGGTAAGCAATCAAAGCATAGTGATTGCTATTTTTCAATATCTGGTAGAGAACCATCAGGGCTTCCCTACCATAAAAATCATCTGCATTGATTACGCCAAACGGACCAGCAATTTCATTTCGAGCTACCCAAACAGCATGAGCTGTGCCCCACGGCTTGGATCGTTCGGGTATTGTAAAGTCCAAATCGGGAAGCTCATCCGTTTCCTGAAAGACATATTTTAAGCGGACTTTCGCGCTCCATTTTTGATCCATCTGCGCTATAAAAGCATCTGCAAAAGACCTCCGAATGACAAAAACAATCTCTTCAAATCCTGCAAGTACGGCATCGTAAATTGAAAAATCAATTATGGTTTGTCCACCCGGACCAAAACTGTCCATTTGTTTGAGGCCACCATACCGGCTTCCCATGCCTGCTGCTAAAATCAATAATGACGGCTGTGCCATAGCTATAGTAGTGAATTCAGTGCAATATTAGTCAAAATCCAAACGGTATAATTGCATAAAAAAAACCGGAGTAAGAAATAACTCACTCCGGCTATTGAAAACAAAAATTCTTATGCGTTAATTGCTCATTTCCAAGTTACATCTTGACAAGCAATTTTGTATTCTGGGTATGATCAGAGGCCAATCGAATAAAGTAATTGCCCGGTTTCAAATCTTCGATATTCAACTCCATTTGGTGTTGACCACTTTGCATTCTGCCTGAATACAACAATTTAATTTCTGAACCCAACGGATCAAATACACTGATCCTGATAAATTCATTTGCCGATTCAAAAGATAAATTGATTTTGCGTTCTGCAGGGTTTGGATAAGCATTGAATACAAATTTAAAATCTCTGCCCTGATCGTCATTGGCTACCGGAGAACAGCCTTCGATGATTGGAAGCTTTTGGAACTCAGCAAACAGCAGTTCGCTGACCACAGAAGCAGGAAGCTCAAACCAGTCCATCAAAATGGAAGCATATACAGATCTGAAGTCATACTGCATGGCGACGCCTTCATCATTTCCAACAACGCTGTTTATAATTGGATTGGAACCAAGAATTCCGGGATTGATGCAATTCCCAAAAAGGAATAGAGGAGCAGCCGAGCCATGATCGGTTCCGGTTGAATCGTTGGCCTTAATTCTTCTTCCAAATTCAGAAAAAGTCATTCCGATAACACGTTTCTCGTTGCCTGATTTTTCGATCTCTGATTGGAATCCCGCTATTGCTTCAGATACACTTTGTAACAAGTTGGCGTGTGTCCCGATTTCATGATCATCCGGATCGCATTGTGCGGAGTGCGTATCAAAGCCCCCAAGGCTCACTACATATACTTTTGTACGCATTCCACCTTTGATCAACTGAGCTACGATATTTAATTGGTCCAACAACCTGTTTCCAGTGGTTGCAATGGTTCCACCTGCATTGGAATAAGCATCCTTGATTACATCCGTGTAGTCATTGGTTTGTTTAAAAGTGTTGATCAAGTACTTTAACTCGATGCCGTAGTTGGTCGTCGGGGGATTGTTTGCAAACTGCGGTTCTTCAATCAAAGCCATGGTGGCCGGATCGTTGATGGCCAGACTGAAGTTTGCAACAGGACCCTGGCAGGTTTGAGAAACCAATGATCCAATAGTGATCGCATGAGGATCAGGAAAATCCGCATTCGGGTAACCACCAGGATAGCTTGCATGATCGTTGTAAAAATACCTTCCCAACCAACCTCTGGGTTCCATCTTCTCAGCACTGGAACCAGAAGTCCAGATATCGGTCGATCTGAAATGCGACCTGTTTTGATTTGGATATCCCACCGATTGAATCAGTCGAAGTTTGCCTGCATCGTATACGGATTTGAGTGCGCCCATTGATGGATGCAACGCCAGATCATCCCTTAGTTTTATCCCTAAAGTTTCTTTTATGAGAATTTTATTTCTCGCGATATCGAGGTTGGTGTACTGGTCCAATGGCAAAACCATGTTTAAACCATCATTACCTCCGGTCATTTGGATCAAAACCAAAATGCGATCGTTGTCGGGATTTACAAAATCCAAAAATGAATTGCGAGCAACTGCACCCACAGGAATTCCGTTGATCAGCATCGGAACCGAAGCTGCAGTACTGAGCTGTATAAAAGATCTTCTTTTCATAGTATCATTCAGTTTTAACTTAAGTAATATTCAGGCATTGCTAATAAAGATACGAACAACGGTTTAAGCCTGGTTTCTACGGCTGTTCGTGCCTGGGCATTTCCTGGATTTGCTTTATAATTATTCCAGGTACTGGCCCATTGATTTTCATTCATTGGTCCTAAAAGCCTTGCTTTCAGGAAAGCTATTTGTTCGTTCTCGATGGGCTTTGGTAACAAATGCCCGACAACATCATCGATCAACATCGTTGCATTCTGTGGTGCACTGAACTTTTCCACATATCCAATGAGATCCAGGCCAAATAACTGGCCTTGAATATTTCTTACCCTTCTGGTTTTGTTTGCCATTGAAGTAGTGAATGCATTCCGGATGGGTAAGGTGACTGAATTCACCCAGATTTCGTGATAATTGGGTTCCTGATAGTATGGAGTCCAACCTGCCACGCTGGGAAGGTTAAAATACAACTGCTCCATTCCTGTTGTACTGCGATAAAGATCGAGGAATAAATTATATTTATCTGTAGTTGTCGTAGGTGCATTCAGACCCATCGTTTTTGCGGTATTGAACACAAATTCGTATGGCATTCTAATAAGGCTACCCAATGCTTCATCTGTATAAAAATGTTCGCTGGCCAATAAGGTCCTGACTACAGGAGCAATATCAAATCCATTGGCAATTAGTACATCGGCAAGGCCTTCAATAATTTGATTTTTAATATCCTCGCTCACTTTGTAATAGACAAAATATCGATAAAGTTTGGTACAAATAAACGTGGCTGCTTCCCTCTTTTCGAACAATAAGTTTACCACATCTTTATACTCTTCTGCCCCGTTATTATTAATTGTTTTATTGCCAAAGCGATGAGAAAGCTGCTTGACTGAGGTATCATGTTGCCCTGCATTAAACTGCACTTTGGGATAAATATTTGCATCTCTCCTGTCTATGCCCCAACCAGTTAAAGCCTTGGCAAGCGCCAAAACATCTTGTTCTGTAAATGTAGTATAATCACCAGGCCCTGCCAGTTCACCTTTTCCAAGAGTAAAAAGCTCCATGAGCTCTCTTGCATAGTTTTCATTGGGTGCCCTTTTGAGATTTTGCGCACCATTCAAATAGATCAACATGGCTTTATCGATGGTAATTTGTTTGGTGAGTTCTTTAAAGTTACCAAGGGCATTCGATCTCAAAAGTTTTATATAATCATAACTGTATCGGGGATCATAAATCTCCGAAACCACGAAGTGATTATGCCAGAATAGTGTCATCTTTTCAGTAATCGATACCCCTTCGTTAAAGATCAATTGCATCAACCAGGAAAAAAGAGAATTTTCCTTTAAATTCACAAGTCCCTGCACTTCTGGATGCAGATTTTTATCTACCCAAACATCATCCAGATTGAGATCCGGATCATCGGGTGTATTCGAATACAAAACGGGAGGTGCCGGGTCCGGTTGTTTTACAAACAACTTGTCCAGAGTTAATTCAAGTCCATCAGACACGGCCTGTTGGATTTGGGCATGACTGGGTCCAAACATAGCCCGTCTTAAGAGGTGCGCGGCAGATTGATAATTCCAGGGTCCTGAATAGGGACTCAATCCTCCGGCAACCGGTAGTGCATCTTCCTGGAGTTTCCAGCCGGAAGTGGCTGCTGATTCGACTCCAAAAAACTTTTTCAATGTGGCTCTTCTGTCCATTATTTAAAATCTTAAGGTGTAAAAAATTTTTTAATTACTCAATGTTGACTCTTATTAAACGGAAAAGTTTAATAAAATCTAAAGATATGGTTAAAATTTCTTGTGAAAAGTTAAAAAATTATGATTCCCCGGTCAGGTTTTGCGCGGTTACATTTGTGTAGCTTTGCGGCTTCTTAACTATGGATAAAACCGATATTATTATCATTGGAGCCGGGCCGTGTGGTTTGTTTACCGTATTTGAAGCTGGCCTCTTAAAGTTAAAATGTCATCTCGTCGATTATTTACCTGCCCCGGGTGGCCAGTTGTCTGAGATCTATCCGAAGAAACCCATTTACGATATTCCGGGACATCCCATGATCCTGGCTAAAGATTTGGTTTCCAATCTGCTTGAACAAATTGAACCTTTTAATCCTCAATTTACACTGGGAGAGCGGGTCGAAAGTCTTGAAAAAAGTGAAGCAGGGATGTTCTTGCTGAAAACACATACCGGTACCACATTGCAGGCTCCTGTAGTCATCATTGCAGCCGGACTGGGTTGCTTTGAACCCAGGAAACCCGAAATTTCCAATCTGTCTGAATACGAAACAAAGGGAGTAGACTATATCGTCAAGGAACCTGAATTATTCAGGAATAAAAAACTGGTGATTGCCGGTGGTGGAGACAGCGCTTTGGATTGGTGTATTCATTTATCAGATCTGGCAGAACAGATAACCCTGGTTCACCGGAGAACGGAATTCAGAGCTGCTCCCGAATCGATTTCCAAACTTGCGGAACTGGAAGCTGAAAAAAAGTTACAGATCATCCTGAATGCTGAGGTTACTGAATTGAAAGGCGACCAACATTTGCAATCGGTTGCAATAAAGTCTGAAACCGGAATTCTGGAGCTGGAATGTGATCATTTCCTGCCTTTGTTTGGGCTCAGTCCGAAACTTGGGCCTATATCTGATTGGGGGCTAGCTGTTGATAAAAACGCCATTACCGTGAATCCTACAGACTACAGCACCAATGTTGAAGGTATATTCGCTGTAGGAGACATCAATACGTATGAAGGGAAACTAAAACTGATCTTATGTGGATTTCACGAAGCTACACTTGCCGTTCAATCGGCTTATAAAATTATCCACAAAGGTCAAAAGCCAAGTTTTAAATACACCACTGTAACAGGCATCAACAAAATCTAAAACATTCCGTTAATATTGGATCACACGGATGGATACCTTACTCATTAAAGTCATTGACAAGAATAAACAAGTTCAGGAACTCGAACTTCCCAACGATCCCGCGTATTCGCTGATGGAATTGTTCCGTGCCTGCGAACTCCCGGTTTTAGGCACTTGTGGCGGCATGGCGCTTTGTGCTTCCTGCCATATCTTCGTACATTCAGCAACTCTGCTTCCGCCGATGAACGACGATGAAAAACAATTGTTGGACAGCCTTCCAAACAGCCAGGAAAATTCCAGGCTTTCATGTCAGATTCCGGTATCAGAAAATATCAACGGATTGGTCTGTGAATTGGCATCTGAATAAATGCATTCCCTTCAAAAAAGACTTCAGGCTTTATTCTCGAGCAACAAAATGATTTTCGAAATTATTTTGTCCTTTAAATTATGGTGGGAAATAGACTTATCAGCATGTCTGAAAATATAATCAATACTCAGAGAAATGCAATCCCTGGTCATGTTGCTAAAATAAACTTTAATACTTTGTATTAGAGCTTCTGAAACCAATTCACGTGTTGCTTTTTCAATGATTTCCTCGATTTCCCTACGCTTTCCTGCTATGGTAATTGGCAGTTCCATGTCGAGATGCAAACAGTAACTTTCCTTTTGGCTAAAATTAATGATGTCGCTAAAATATGCCGAAGAGTTTGGGATGTTGATCAATTGATTGTTATTTGATAAAACGATTTTATGAATATTAAGATCGTGTACTCTCCCCTCTTTGTCTTTTATTTTCACATAATCTCCAATGGCTATATCTCTCGAAAAACTTAAATTAATGCCACATATGACATCCATTACCAATTCCTTCGAAATGATGGCAAGCGCTGCAGCAACGATACTCAAGGCAGTCAGAAGTTCTTTGAGTTTCAAGCCAAAGATTCCAAGCATTAATAAAACAAATGCAAAAACAGTGACCAGATAATAGATGTTCCGTAAACCGATAATGACGTTATCTGAAAACTTATGTCCCAGTTTTTTTCGCTTCCTGTATATGTATTGGGTCAAGCGGATAACTATATTCAAAGAAAGCCAGAAAACACCAAACGTAAACAAGGATCTCAGCAAATGAGATTCTTCGATCCTTGCCTCAAGAATTTCACTACCCAGGCCTTCTTTGATACCGATTAAAGCCAGAAGCAGGCATAATTTTAAAATAAACTTTACAAAAATCATTTCAAATAATTCACATGGCAATATACCGAATCTATTTTACTTATCGGGTATCAACTGAAAGGTCGACCGTCTGTTGAACTGGTGTTGGGTTTCTGTACAAAGCTGACATTCGCACGAAGCCGCTGGAAATTCTGAACCAAAGCCTTTATAGGTCATTCTGGTTTCAGCAACGCCATTTTGCTGCAACCATTGAACTGCTGAACGAGCTCTTTTTTCAGACAGCTCCTTATTGTAATCCGGGAGCCCCCGACAATCTGTGTGTGAACCTATTAAAACATTCACTTTAGGATTCTTAAGCATGATATCCCTCAATTCCAAAAGGGAGGCAACGGCATCTTCCCTGATATCCCACTTATCAAAATCGTAGTATAATTCTTTCAGTAAAAATTCTTTGTTGTATACTAAAGGAATTAATTCATAAACCAATTCCATCGTGAAAGTACTATCCCGATCCAACACAGGAGCATCAGGTGTTGCAAACATGATATCCCGGTTAAGATATCCAGGCCTGGTTATAACAAATTCGAATTTCGTATCCTGTTGTAATTTCAGGGTTAATATTTTACCAGAACCTGTATTAAAGTTCATTTTACTGGACTTGTCGATAAAGTTTATACTATCCAATATTTTCTGCTCAGAACCAGCATATGAACCAGGTTCAACAAATTTAATTTTTGCCAGGATCTCGAATTTGTAATTCGGCTTTTCAGGCCACGGACTGGTTTCTTCAACCTTTTCGCTAACAGATACCATGTAAATACGATCCAAGCCGGAATCGCCTCTGTTGGAAGAAAAATATGCACGCATCACTTCCCTTTCCTTTCGCGGTGATGCGGTATCTACAAAAAAATGAAAATCATCGGCTTCTGAATTGATTGGATTCCTTAAATTGACTGGCGGTGCCCACTGTCCTGTTGAAGTTAAGTGCGTTTTAAATATATCTAAACCTCCCATGCCGGTGATCCCGGAACTGCTAAAAAATAGCGTATCGCCATACCACACCGGAAAAACTTCATCGCCATCAGTATTGATACTTTCACCAAAATTGACAGGATCAGACCAATCCTCTCCGCTTTTAATCATATAAAACAAATCAAATTTACCTTCGCCTTTTATGTGATCAGAACTAAACACAAATATGGAATCGGAAGCATGCATGGCAGGATGCATCTGACTGGAAGGTTCTTCAAAAAAAATCATTTCTTCAGGTTCAGACCAGGACTGTCTATTTCGAGTGCTTTCATAAATTTTGCATAACTCCTTTCCATTAATAATTTTATCGCAGCGCGTCATAAAAAATCGCATGGACTTATCACTATAACAAAAGGCACCTTCGTTAGCAGGTGAATTAAAAAAATCAAAAGATTTCACTGTCTCCCCAGCTTTGACAAATAAATCTGAAAATGGTCTTCCGGTCCATTCGAATTTATTTTTTTGCTTTAAAGTTTCTTTCCATTTTTCAGCAACAAACAACCATTCATCACCTGAAAATTTTTGATAACCGTAAGCGCTTCCATCAAAATTTAAACCACGAACTTCAGAAACCTGGTAGCTGTAATTGGTGGGAGTTTGAGACCATTGCTGCATGAGCTTGCAAATCTGAATGTCTTTTCTAACTTCAGAGGGTCTCTTAATTTCATCGCCGTACAGTCCAAAAGCATTAGCCGCAGCTTCATACTCTCCATTAAATTTGAGCGCAACGGCATATTCCCTCAAGGCATCCGGTCCGAAATTCAGATCATACGCCGTCCTGAACCAATACAAAGCCTGGGTATAATCGGAAGCGAATTTGGCACATAAACCCAATTTATATGCTTTCTCAGCTTTTTCAGCTTCGCTAGGGGACTGTGTATACTCTGATTTATAAAACGATGCTGCTTTGGCATACTGTTTTACACTAAATGCCTGATCACCAGTTCGGATCTTGTATTGATAACTACAAGAGTACAAACAAACTATAAAAAACACTATGAATATCCTTGAATTCATCAGATCCATTCGACATTATTCAAACAAGGATAACGAAAATTCGTTCGAAGATTTTATGATTGTATATAAAATACTGAGTCCGGTAAAACAATTTAACAAATAAGCCCCTTGAAATTCAAGAGGCTTTCGTGTATTGCGTTTTTATACTTTTGACAACTGCCGGGTTGTTTTTGCCTTAATTTTTTTGGCCGTGTATTTCAGATTCGTTTTCAAGTCAACGATAATTGGCGTTGCTACAAAGATGGAAGAATAAGTTCCAACGATGATACCAACAACCAATGCAAAACAAAAGCCTTTGGTACTTGCTCCTCCGAATAAGAACAATATAATAATGGTCAATAATGTGGCTAAAGATGTATTAATTGTTCTTGACAAGGTTAAAGATACCGCCTCATTAATCAATTCCCTATCCGTTTTTTGCGATTCAAATCCAAGATGTTCTTTGATCCGGTCGAACACGATAACGGTATCATTTATAGAATACCCTATAACAGTCAAAATTGCAGCTATCAAAGCCTGATCTACTTCCATAGAGAAATTTAAAATCCCATGCAGCAAAGAAAATGCACCCAAAGTTATGATCGTATCGTGTGCAAGCGCAATGATGGCTCCTGCACTATACTGCCATTTGTAGAACCTGAAAAGGATATAAATAAATATGACGATAAGAGCAATTATGATGGCTTTTATAGCAGAACTTTTAATATCGTCAGCAATGATGGGACCCACCTGACTGAATGAAACAATATGAGTACCTGAAGATTCATTATTGATAAAATCTTCGTATTTCATATTACCGCCACTCATTTCATTGATGCCTTCAAATAATTTCTGGTTAACGCGTTCTGCAACATCCGGAGCATTTTCGTTTATTAAATACGAAGTTGTAATGTTAAATGTATTTTTGGTATCCACACTTTTTACTACAGGATTAGTACCAAATGATTTTGTCAATGCCTGGCGTATGGTTTCTGCCTCAACATCAGATGAAAAAGTAACATTATAGGAATATCCTCCTTTAAACTCCACACCCAGCTCAAATCCTCTGGTGAAGAACGAAACAAAACTCACGATGATCAGCAGGCCGGAAAACATATATGCATATTTTCTGGAACCCACCCAGTCAAAATTCACATTCTTAAATGCTCTAGCTGTTAAATTACTTGCGAAAGAAATAGAATTTCCTTTTACGCCTACCCACCAATCCAGTACCAAACGGGAAACCAACACAGCTGTGAACAGGGAGAAAATAATACCAATGATCAGTACAATTCCAAACCCTTTAATCGGTCCAAGACCATAAACAAATAAAACAATGGATGTTAGTATTGTCGTTACGTTGGAGTCAATAATAGCCGAATAAGAATGTGCAAATCCTTCTTTAATCGCATCCAACATGGTCCTTCCCGAAGCAAGTTCTTCCTTGATCCTTTCGAAGATAACCACATTCGCATCGACAGCCATACCCATAGTTAATACCAAACCGGCAATACCTGGAAGGGTCAGAACGGTACCAAACGAAGCCAGGGTTCCCAATATAAAAAGGACGTTAAGCAACAAACAAAGAATTGCAACAAAACCACTCGTTGTATAATAGACAACCATAAACAGCATGACCAGCAAAAAGCCTCCGATAATTGACCAAAGGGATTTGCTGATATTTTCTTTACCAAGAGAAGGCCCAACCAAAGACTCCTGAACAATCAAAGCTTTGGCAGGAAGTTTACCAACCTGCAGAATATTGGCCAAATCTTTCGCCTCGTCGATGGTGAAATTTCCGGAAATTTGAGAGTTACCACCTAAAATTGGCTCGCGAACGCTTGGACATGATACCACTTCATCGTCCAGCACAATCGCGATTTCGCGTTTGTTGTCATTGGCCGCACGAGTAGTCATTTCTCCCCAGGTCTTTGCGCCTTTATTGTCCATGGTTAGGGAAACTACGACCTCCCCTGTAAGATTATCCGGATTTGCAGAAGCTCTTGCTATCCTTTCGCCATCCAATGGTGCCGCAGACAATCCTGGTTTCTTTTTAATGGCGTATACATTGTATTTATTAGACGGTTGTGTTTCTCCCTGAACTTTATAGGGTTTGGCTTCAATTCTGAATTCGAGATCCGAAGGAAAAATAGCCTGTATTTCGGGCATACTTACCAATTCTAAAAATCGCTTCCTGTTGGATTTTTCTACCGAACCAATGATGGCTGTATAACCCGCTGCCGGACTGGTTGGAGAAAGCACAGAAAGCAGAGGACCTTTATCTGCAAGCAAATCATTTTTTATGGTGTCCGTTCCAACCTTTACAGAATCAATTACATTCCCAAGAGAATCTCTGGTATAATCATAACGATCGACTAACTTGAAATCATCCTCAACGGAAGACGTATCTCCTTTATCAAGAGCTGATAATTTCTTATCTGCATTGACTATGCCGTCAAATACACCTGGATCTGTATTTCGGTAAACATCCCAAAACTCGAGTTTAGCACTGGCCTGCAAGTATTTTCTGGCTCTTTCGGGATTATCAATACCCGGGAGTTCGACAACGATCATGTCCCTGGTTTTATCGAGGGATACGTTGGGCTGAGTTACACCCAGTTTATCGATCCTGTCTTTCAAACGTTTAAAAGTGAGGTCTACCGTTTCATTGGCTACTTCTCTTAATATTCTTGCGACATCGAGATCGGATGTTTCAAAATTGATGCGATCTTTCAGGGAAGCACCTCTTGAAAAAACAGAGGCCAAACTTCTCCCGTTAGATTCTTTCTTAAATTCTTCTACGAACAAAGTGATAAAGTCCTGCTGACTGCTTCGCATCCGTTCATTTGCATTCGAGATTGCTTTTCGGAAAGCCGGATCCTGCGAATTCCCTGCCAATGATATGATCAAATCAGTCAGATCAATCTGGAGAATGGTGCTCATTCCTCCTTTTAGATCCAGACCCAAAGCCAACTGTTGTTTCTTAAGATCGTGGTATGTGAATTCCTTAATAAGAGGAATACTGAAGATTTTTTCACTGGAAATGGAATCCAGGTATTTCACTCTGGCAACCTTCTGAGCCGCCTGACGACTTGTTTCATCTTCAATCCCTTGAACAGCATTCAATGCATACTCATTTGCCTTGCGCTCCACTTTATTGGTTGGCAAATAATAGACGAACTGCAATAAACAAACGAGAACGATTGCAATGAGCAGCCATTTAACTATACCTTTTTCGAACATATCGTTATTTACTTTACTTTTCTGAAAAACTCCGCAAATATAGTGCTACAAATGGAGAATTAGAGGATAATGTAAAATAATAACTAGGCTGTTAATCTAATGTAAACGGTATAACTATATGTTTATAAACAAATTACATATATTATAAAGTATAAACTATTTTAAGGCTCATATTTCTGGGTGCTTCCATCAAGCCTGGTCTGGTTGTATAAATTTCATTTGTCAGATTGTTGACATTCAGCTGCAAATTCCATGGCCCCCAATTTGTTCCCACTCTAAAGTCGTGAATTCGGTAACCGTGATCGTGAATTTGCCGGAAATCATTTATTCCCTTTATGAAAAGTGTGACCTGAAAAAGCCAATCGATCGCCTCTACATGCGACACATATTGAAATGCATAGCCCATATAAAATCCCGAAAAATCCAGTTGAAAATCCATTCGGAGTAAATCTTTCGAACGGTATTTCAGGATATTTTCAAATGAACTTGAATTGGCGGCATTTTGCTGTCCAATGGTGCCAAATTCTCTTTCATTAATGGCCAATTGCTTTCCGGAAAGGTCAAATTCGCGATATTTCGGATCAATCCGGGTGTAACCACCACTGAGTGTCCAATTGAAATTTAAAAGAGACTGATTTATGTAAAATTCCACTTCGAATCCGCTAATTTGGGTGTTGCCAATATTCCTGGATTGAAATTGTAGTTGATTATTTAAAACAAATTCCATCATATCGTAATAACGCGAATCGAAATAAGCCAGATCGATCATGCCTTTGATATTTCCTATAAGCCATCCCTGACGGAGACCCAGTTCGTAATTCCAGCCGTGTTCTGATTCCAATTTAGTATTGGGGACGATGCGCAATCCTCCGGCGGTGGTTTCGATATATTTTTCCGCAAGTGAAGGAAACCGGAATCCCTCTCCTACTGACATTCGGAGATATCCTGCATTCCAGATATTATAGTTCAGTCCTGCCCTGTATATAAATCGATCATCATCCGTTTTTCGGGCAACTTCCTCGCCACCCAACAAGCCAGGACCATTCGATTCATATCTTTCATAACGAATGCCGGCATTTAAAATAAATCGCTTGCCAAATCGTCTTTCCAATTGTAAAAACAAAGATTGGTTTCCCAGGCTAAAACTGGTATCGCTGTATAATTGAGCCTTTGTCCACGTAGCATTCCATACAGCACCGGCTTGTAAATCTATTTTTAAAACTTTCAGGTTTTTTCTCAATTGGTATTCCAAATAAGCATGATGACTTTTATTTTCCTGGTTGTTGTCAGCTCCATTAAATATGTTGTAATACCTTCCAAGCAACTTATGATGAAATCCTTTTCGATCGTGATAACTAAGCTTTGGGTCAATCGTGAAGCGCAGTTTATCGCTTCGGGTAGCAGCAGATTCTGCACCCTGATACAATCCATTATCAAGCCAGTAAAAAAAATCACTGCTGGAGCCTCCATTGGCATTGAGCCCGAGAGACAACAACAAACTATCCGTTAAACGGTACCTAAAAATGCCATTCAGTCTGAAATTTTCCGAGTTGTTGTCCTTGTTAAATCCTTTCTTGTGATCAAAACTCGAATTAAGGGAATAGTCCCAACGGGCTTTTTTTCTCCTATGAACAATGGCATAGTAGTTTTCAAAAGGAAGTGACAGCTCTCCATTTTTTCCCCACCATTCTTTTCCATTGCCAGGCTTCAGATAAATACCTGATGTCGCTGTAATCGAAGTATAGGGTTCGAGTCCGGGAGTAACAGAACGGAAATGCACCACCCCATTCATTGCAGAGCTTCCATACAATGCAGAAGCTGCTCCCTTAATGACTTCAATTTGACCGATAGATTCAAATGGCAGGTCATTCCAATAGGGATTTGCTGCATCCTGTTGCATCATCGGCAGGTCATCCATGAGCAACATCACTCTGCTTCCTGCACCATAACTGTATCCAGACCCCCCTCTGATGTTGGCTTGTCCGTCGATAATCTGTACCCCACTGATCCTGTCCAATGCTTTTTCACCACTCAGCGAATTTAACCGGTTGGGCAGTTCTTTTCCTACAACACTCATGGAAACCGTGGATTCAGCTATAGGTCTTTCGTATTTAGAGGCACTCACCACAGTGGTTGATAACAATAAAAACTTTTCAGTGAGCAGCACCGGGCCTTTCGAAATTTCAGAAAGATTTATAGCATATTCTTCATAGCCCACTAAATTAAACCTGATGATGGAGTCTTGTAATCTTTCAATCAAATGAAACATGCCTTCCTGATTGGTATGGGTTAGGAATGCTCCGCAACTGACGAGCACATCGGAAACTGGCTTCTTACTCCGCGAATCCAGAACGACTCCCTGAAGCACCCCTGGCTGCACCTGTGCAGCTAAAATCGAAAACTGCAATAAAAAAAATACAAGATTGAGTCTTTGATTCATCTAAATCAGTACTTTAGAGTCGCAAAATAATTCGCTATGATGAAACAATATACAATTTCTATCCTATTAAGCTTATTTACTATTTCCATAGATGCTCAGGCATGCCTGCCAGACAGCACTTTAAAAGATTCTTCTGCTGGTGTTTTTCCCAGGCCGATCACCCCAGAAAATCCCAATGGCGGAATCACGAAAAAAGCTTGTATCAATAAACCCTACGAATTCACACTAACCGTAGTCGTTCCGGATACCGTTCAAATACCTATTTTACCCGCTCCTCTCCCCCTGGAAAAAGTGGCGATAGATACAGCAAATGCCATTTCCAATTTACCGGTTGGAATTTCCTACAGTTGCAATCCTCCCAATTGCATTTTCAAAAAGAATGAACTGGGATGTTTAATCCTCAATGGAACGCCCACGGATGTTAATACACCGGGAGATTACAAACCCATAATCAAGTTAAAACTCACAGTCAACGTCGGGGTACCATTTGACTACACCACCGAATATCCGGGTCCTGCATTTCCGGGTGAATACATTCTTCAATTGCAAGCCGAAAATGATTGTGCATCTGCTGCTAAAAATTTTAGCCAATTTAAAAATTCATGGTATCCAAACCCGCTGACGGGAAATATTTTATACTCCGATTCACATGCTGAGTCTGTTAAAGTCTACAACAGTCAGATGCAGCTCCTTAAAAATACAAGTTCGTTAAAATCAAATTTAATCGAGTTAGACCAGGATTTAGAGTCTGGAATTTATTTTATTTTCTGGTCAGAAAAAGAGAGATATTACTATCAGAAGATCATTGTGCTTTGATGGCAATTCATCTGTTTTGATATCTGCTTTTAGCCAAATTAATTAGGGGGACCTCTAAAAAACCTCTCAGACGAGGCGTGTGAATTTTTTAACTCTGGGTTTACTGCTGTAAATAAGGAGTTTAAAAATTTGCACAACGAAGTATCAGGGATTTTTATAATTGCCCTTAAGCAGTTGCTAATAGTTTAGTTAATATCCTTTTTATTCTTCTTCATCTTCGAATTCATCGTAAAAGATCGGGTCGATCATTGGCAAGCCTATCCATACAGTTTCTTCTTTGCTAACTGACATCATTCTGAGTACACCGCCACTAGACCTTGCAATTTGTTCGGCATATGCTAAAAAAGAAGAATACAATTGACTGGCAGTCCGCATAGGCAGTTTGCGCAAAATCGGATTGATTGCCGACAATCTCTTACTGATTTCTGAACAACGTGCATCAACCTCAGCTGGCAATACGGCCAACCAATTTTCAAACTGTGCACTAAAGTGCGCATCGACATCCTTGTAATAAGGTTTGAGATCATAGTGGTTGTGGTAGCTCCGGATTTTGACAATCTTTTCGGCCCAGGTCTTTTCTTTTAGGTCGATTTCATCATCAGCACCGGCAATTAAAATTGCTATCAGCGGCACAGCATCTACGAGCAGCTGGTAATCTTCTCTTGAAATGTCTTTAAACTGCATGTTCATAAACCAGTTCTTTTGGAATGAAAAACAATCAAATTTACTATGTTTTAAATACCAAACAAATATATCAATAGTTTCTGCTTATAATTCGCATCTTGCTTCTTTATATTTGTCGCTATGAAAGGCCAGCAGCTGCTCTTTGAAGTAAATACCATGACTCCCTTGATGGAGCAATATTATGCCATGAAGGCCAAGCACCCCGATGCGCTATTGCTCTATCGCGTTGGTGATTTTTACGAGACCTTTGGAGAAGATGCCATTACGAGCTCAAAAGTATTGGGTATTGTGCTGACCAAAAGAAATAACGGGGGTTCTGATATTGAGCTTGCCGGCTTCCCGCATCACTCTCTGGATGTTTACCTGCCGAAACTTGTTCGTGCCGGGTTCCGGGTAGCTCTTTGCGAGCAATTGGAGAAACCTTCTAAAGGTAAAAAGGTGGTCAAACGAGGGATAACGGATGTGATCACTCCGGGAGTTACGACAGACGACAAATTGCTCGACACGCGAAAAAATAATTTTCTTGCATCTCTGAATATTTCCTCAGCAATTATTGGCATCGCACTTGCCGATGTTTCTACCGGCGAATTCTTTTTATCCGAAGGTGACGTTCCCTACATTAAAAAATTACTGGAAAGCTTTAATCCGTCTGAAATCATTATTTCCAAATACAGAATTGCCGAATTTGAAAAAATATTTGGAGATCAATTCTACACTTACGGTTTAGAGGATTGGATCTTCCAGGGTGATTTTGGAAAAAATAAATTACTGGACCATTTTAAAGTTGGTAGTCTCAAAGGATTTGGTATTGAAGGTTACAACAGTGGTCAGATAGCAGCTGGTGTTATTTTACATTATCTGGATTCCACCGAAACTAAAAATCCATCGCATCTGTCAAGCATCAGCAGATTATCGAATGATGAGTTCGTATGGATGGATCGTTTTACGATCCGCAACCTGGAATTGGTTGAACCCATTCACCCGGAAGGCAATACTTTATTGTCTATCATCGATCGCACACAAACCCCCATGGGATCGAGGATGCTGAGAAAATGGATCGTATTACCACTGATCGATGCCGGAAAGATCCAATCCAGACTCGACATGGTCGAAAGCGTTTTAGTTGATGCGAAACTCATGGAGGAATTATCGTCGCTGCTTCATCAATTTGGCGATCTGGAAAGATTGGTCTCGAAAATTCCGTTGCGTAGAATTTCGCCCAGGGAAATCAACCATATTAAAAAATGCCTGCTTATTTTAAAACCATTAAAATCCTTATTGGAAAAACAGGAAAACCCTGGTCTCCGATCGCTTGGACTTCATTTTCAGAATTGCGATGAGTTATGTGAAGTCATTCAAAAGCAATTATCAGAAAATGCGCCAAACACCAGCAACAAAGGAGGAATTTTTACTTCTGGTTTTTCTCCGGAGTTGGATGAACTAAAATATGTACTCACCAATTCAAAAGATCTACTGGTAGAAATACAGGTTAAAGAAGCTGTATCTACGGGGATCAATAATTTGAAAGTTGGTTACAATTCTGTCTTTGGTTACTATCTGGAGGTGACCAATAAATTTAAGAATCAGGGGCTCGTTCCGGATCATTGGATTCGCAAACAAACCATGTCGACGGGTGAAAGATATGTGACTGAAGAACTCAAAACTTTGGAAGTAAAAATTCTTGGTGCAGAAGAGCGCATCATTCAAATCGAGGAAGAGTTGTTTGAAAAACTCCTGGATTTGATCCAGGAATATGTCTTACCACTCCAGCAAAATGCAAAAAACATTGCAAGCATTGATGTTATCCATTCCTTTGCAAAAACTGCGCAGGAATTGAATTTTACCAAACCCTTTATGGACGACAGTAAAATTATCGACATCCGCGAAGGAAGGCATCCCGTTATTGAAAATCAATTGGCCGATGGAGAACATTACATCCCCAACGATATCTATTTAGATTCGGATGACCAGCAAATACTCATGATCACCGGACCAAACATGTCCGGAAAATCTGCATTATTGCGTCAAACCGCACTCATTTGTCTGCTTGCACAAATTGGATCTTATGTTCCTGCAAAAGAAGCCAGATTGGGTGTGATCGACAGAATTTTTACAAGAGTTGGAGCCAGCGACAACATCTCATCGGGCGAGTCGACATTTATGGTAGAGATGAATGAAACATCATCCATACTCAACAATTTGTCTGATCGATCCCTTATTTTACTCGATGAAATCGGACGTGGGACCAGCACTTACGATGGCATTTCCATTGCCTGGTCCATCGCCGAATTTCTTCACAACCTAACTGATAAAAGACCCAAGACTTTGTTTGCTACACATTATCACGAGCTCAACGAACTGGCGGAATACCTTCCGCGTATTCATAACTTCCATGTAGCGACCCAAGAGTTAAATAATAAAGTCATCTTCTTAAGAAAACTTATTCAAGGAGGGAGCGAACACTCTTTTGGAATTCACGTTGCTCAGATGGCCGGTATGCCTCGCGTTGTGGTTAACCGGGCAAACCAAATTTTGGAAAGTCTGGAAGAAAAAAGATCAACCGGACCCAATATTTCAAATATTCAAAAAAATCATGAAATCATTCCAACAGATGATTCATCTGCAGAAAAACAAAAACTCATCCAAGAAATTTTCAATCTAGATCTCAACACTTTGTCACCAATTGAATGCATGATGAAACTGGCGGAGATACAAAAACAACTGTCCTCAATAACATAATTTCAGTTATTGCAACTTCCAACTTATTTAAATCCAAACTTATGAATTTATAAGCCGGCTTGAATTAAATTTCATCAATACCCTTTACTTTACACGGATCCAACGAATCATTTGCTGTTTAGAACCCTGTTGCAATCTGATAAAATAAATTCCGGATTCAATCTCCTCCGAACCCAACTCAAATTCACGGTCCGAAACTTTTTTCAACAATTTATAATCTTGGATACTTCGGCCATAAATATCTGAAACCGACAGCGCATAAGGCAAATTGTTTTTTAATTCTATAAACAGCCTTGATTGGTTACCAGGATTGGGTTGAATATAAAATTTCTTTATCCAATCCACATCAGAAGCGGCAACAAGTTCCTTAACTTCATAAGGACCAAAAACGATTTCGCAGTTATTCGCATCGGTAACCGTGCACATATAAGTGCCTGCAGATAAATTGATCGCGGGATTATCCAAGTTTCCATTGCTCCATTGATAGCGATAAGGCAATATACCCCCAAATAATTCAAGTTCAATACGCCCATTGTTCGCACCGGCATTGGAATGCGTTATTTTAACATCCTGAGTTTTAATCTGAAGTGGTTCTTTAATCACAAAGCTTTTCAATATTTTAGTACCCTGATTATCCGCAATTTCAACTTCATACTGACCAGCTTTCAAATTCTTGACATTTTGACTGGTTTCAGATGTACTCCAAACAAATGTATATGGTGGCACACCCCCCTGAACATTTAAATTTATATATCCATCATTTCCATCAAAGCAACTTACATTTCCTTGTTCGTAATTCACCAGCGTCAAGGCCGATGCAATTTCAATCAGTATTTTTTTACAAAGCTGATGAGTTCCGCAATCATTTTCAGTCGTTAAACAAACCTCGTATTCGCCATCTGCACTGTAGTCATGAACAGGATTTTGCAACAGACTGGTTTTACCATCTCCAAAATCCCAAGCCCATTTCACAGGGAGTCCATTTGTTAAGTCTTGAAAAGACACAAGGCGTTTGTCGATGGTTTGATTAAATTCGGATGTCAATTGGGTTTGTTCAAATACTTCGGTTGTAGCCGAACTGAAACAGAAATTTCTGGAATTGCTTACAAGAAGCTCATAAGTTCCTTTTTTATCGACATTCGGATAAAGCGTATTTGCTCCACTTTTTATATTTCCATCAAGAGTGCTCCATGCATAAGAAAATTCAGGACCCGACGATGAAGCACTTCCATCCAAACCAACTTCTGAATAAATGCAACTTAAATCGCGCTCTGTTTGTGCGGTGGCCACTGGCACTTCCAAATCTTTAGAAACTTGAACAGTATCCTTACTCACACAAAGATTAACAGTATCCTTTACATGTAAAATATAATCTCCTGTTTCGGTTGATTTTAATTCTTGAGATTTTTCAATAAACAGTGAATCGTCCTTTTTTGTCCAGAAGAATACAACTTGCGGGTCTTTACTGGAGCCCGTCAATTTGACTTCTGAAATTTTACAATTGATGACTGAATCCCCAACCATGCTGATATCCGGATATTCCCGCACGTCGATGATTTCCATAGAATCGTATGCAACGCAACTGTTTACAACATTTCTTACTTTTATGTAATATTTTCCAGGTAAATCCGCTTCGGCTATTTTTTCATCAGCTCCTTTAATTATTCTACCATTCGTAGTAGTCCATTCGTATAATATTTCAGGACCATCATCAGATAAAGATCCATCTATCAATACAAATTCGCTTTTACATTCCAGATCTTTGTCACTGCCGGCACTTGCCTCTGGTTTAATGGTAACACCTACATAGACACTCGACACTTCGTCGCAGCCCTTGGTATCGGTTATCGTTACATAGTAGTCTTTACCGCCAATCAAGCCTTCGAAATAGGGACTGCCTTGTATTCCTTCTCCTATGTCATAATTATAGGGTGGCACACCTCCTGTTCCTTTGGCAAGAATACTGCCATTCATTCCGCTGCATACTTCCATTTTGGAACTCGTTGTGAGTTTCAATAAAGATGGTTGTGTTAAGGTAAAGGCTTTTGTAGTTGTACAATTATTATCATCCGTAACCGTCACAGCATAATTACCGGCGATGACATCTTCGATATCTTTTGTATTTTTTCCATTCGACCAATTGTACCTATACGGTGGCGTACCAAAATCAGACTCAACTTCAATTTTACCGGTTGCATCTCCAAAGCAATTGATATGCGTTAAATTGGATTGAGTCAATTCAACCCGTTTAGATGGACCATTCACGGTCCAGGGCCCGAACTCTTTAAAATAACCATTCAGATCCGTTACGGTTACTCCATAAGTACCTCCGGGCATGTTGTTTAAATCTTTGGTGGTGGCTCCATTGCTCCATTTGTATTTCAGCACACTGTGACCACCTGTTGTTGCAAGCGTGACCTTACCATTATCGCCACAAGTCGAATGTGTCACTGAAGCTGTAGCATTTAATTTAAAGCTTTTTTGTATCCAATTGACATATTCCTGATAGGTTCTGCTCTTGTTCATCCAGGCTCTTTTATCCGGAGATATAATATAAAGCGTCGGATAAAAAGCAATCTGGTAATCACTCATCACCGAAGGACCGTTGGTCGACGATAAATCAGTTATGGGATAAGGTGTACCTGCTACCCAATTGCCTTGCGTGGAATTGTTGCAACCGGATGGACCATACAAACAATTGGTGTTCGTATTCCAGTCCCCTTCAATCATGATCACCGTAGTTTCTGAACCTAAATTATTGTAAACCTGTTCCAATACCCCACTGGATTTGAAAGTCCAGCAAGGTCCGCACCAGGTAGCCATAAAGTCCAGACAAGCAGCCTTGTTGGGTTCCATCATGTCGTACAGACTGTAACTATTTCCATTGATATCCTGCACAGAAAAATCAGGAGCGGTTGCTCCTTCTGCAAGTTGTCCATTGGATCTTAAACTAAAAACCATTAAAATCAGGAACAGGTAAAATCCTTTCATAGCTATGAATTTTCAGTAAAAATAGAGAAGAAATTGGAGATTAACCAAATAAAATAATGCCATGCGTTTACCTGCGCATATTTCTCATTTGTTGCATCATATTTCCCATACCCTGCCCTTTAGACATCATAAACATCATTTTTCGCATTTCTTCGAATTGTTTGATGAATGCATTCACTTCGTGAAGATTCCTTCCACAACCCTTTGAAATTCGCGTTTTACGGGACATGTTGAGCAATTCGGGATTTGCTCTTTCTTGTGGCGTCATGGACTGTATGATGGCCTCCACTTTGGAGAAGGCATTGTTGTCAATCTGCACATCTTTGGTCATTTTGCCCATGCCGGGAATCATGCCGAGTAATTGATTGACGTCTCCCATTTTCTTGATTTGTTGTACCTGACCCAGAAAATCGTTAAAATCAAATTTATTTTGCCGGATCTTTTTTTCCATTTTCTTGGCCTCCGCCTCATCAAATTGCTCCTGGGCCTTTTCTACAAGGCTCACGATATCACCCATGCCGAGTATGCGTTGAGCCATACGATCCGGGTAGAATACATCCAGCGCATCGAGTTTCTCGCCAGTGGATACAAACTTGATCGGCTTACCAACGGTATATTTAACCGATAAGGCAGCCCCACCTCTCGTGTCGCCATCCAGTTTGGTTAGCACAACTCCATCGAACTGGATCCTGTGATGAAAAGCCAAAGCTGTATTGACGGCATCCTGACCGGTCATGGAATCCACAACAAAAAGGGTTTCAGCAGGCTGCAAAGCGAGTTTCAATCCCTCAATTTCGTCCATCATTTCCTCATCAACCGAGGTCCGGCCTGCAGTATCGACGATCACCACATCAATTCCCTGTTCTTTGGCATACTGGACAGCCTGGTTTGCAATCGCAATCGGATCTTTAATTTCCGGGTTTTTGAATACCTCAACCTCTATACTTTCTCCAAGGACAGTCAATTGATCGATCGCAGCCGGCCTGTAAACATCACAGGCGGTTAGCAATACTTTTTTAGTCTTTTTTGACTTCAGAAACAAAGCCAGTTTCCCGGAAAAAGTCGTTTTACCGGAACCCTGTAAACCTGCGATAAGGATGACGCAAGGCTTTCCCGTCAAATTCAATCCTTCGGCCTGGCTTCCCATCAACTCGACGAGCTCATCGAGTACGATCTTCACCATCAATTCCCCGGGTTTGACGGATTTCAAAATATTCTCAGTCCCTAAAGCTTTGTCTTTAACCTTATCTGTGAATTCTTTAGCTATTTTATAGTTTACATCAGCTTCTACCAATGCGCGGCGGATGTCTTTTACCGATTCAGCGATGTTCAGCTCCGTCAGCCTCGCACTTCCCTTCAGCACCTTAAAGGCCTGCTCCAGGCGTTCATTTAGATTTTCAAACATGGATCAATTTTCCTGCAAATATAAACTGGCTCAAATGGATCTGCACCCTACCCGGAAGCTATTGTTACTTTATGGAAAGCAATTTGCCCGATTCCAATTTAAATTTAATGGTATCAAAGGGAAGGTCTGGTAATGCATTATAGGAAGTGCTCAACACACAGATCTTATCTTTATTCATGGCGTCATGTATCATGGCCACTATTTTCGACCTGTAATCTGATGCCAAATACTCCAGTACCTGGTCAATAATTAACAATTTTGGCTTTATCATCAGGCTTCTTAGCACATTAATGATCGTTATTTCAGTAAATGATAAATCCTGAATTGGAGTTATTAATTTCTCCGCGAGGCCTACTTCTTTCAACATTTGAATAATGATCTGATCATCGGGCTCGCTGCTAACCCGCTCTGCAGCCTGTAAAGCCATGTTGAGATTAACGCGAATGGTCTTGTCCATCAGCAACATGGGCAATTGGTGAACAAAACCTATCTTTCTTCGTAAAATCCTGGCATCCTCGCGATTTAAAGGAAACAGGGAATAACCCAAAACTTTCAAATGACCTGTACATTGATAGTACTGGCCCATAAAAGATTTCAAAATGGTCGATTTACCTGCGTTGGGTTTGCCTGTAATTTCGTGCCACTGTCCTTCATGCAATTTAAATTCAGCATCTTCCAAAACAGCCACATCATTCAATAACAAACCGAAATTAGATGCCTCAACAACAGGGAAAACCATAGTGCCTAGAATTTTGCTCAAAAATATAATGAGCCGGTTTTAGTTTTCATGATTTGTCAATATATTTTAAATAGAAGGGTTACTGAAAATCCTGTAAGAATCTTTCGTTAAATTTGTCCCAATGAAAAGAGTCTACATTCTTTCTTTTGCTCTCATTGCAATAGCAATCGTAATACTTATAGCCGCATCTAAAGATTTTTCTACCTATTCGGGATTTGATGAAGCAGCCAGATCCGGCGAATTAGTTAAGATTGTCGGACAGTTGGCCAAAGAACAGGAGATTTATTACGACCCGGAAAAGGATGCCAATTTTTTCAGCTTTTACATGACCGACAAAAATGGCTTAACAAAAAAAGTCATCTTAAGAGCTCCCAAACCTCAGGATTTTGAATTATCAGAACAGATTGTTTTAACCGGAACGATGGATACTGATCATTTCGAAGCCAAAAACATGCTTCTGAAATGTCCATCTAAATATAAAGACGAAGAAATATTTATCAAGTCTACGGCTGAATTATGAGTCCGGTCAATTATCTAAATGAGCATCTCTGGATTCACTATACCGGACATTTTCTCGTTTTGCTCGCCTTTTTTAGTGCTGCTTATGTAGTCGCCATAGGATTGCTTAATAAGTTTGATCTCACTCCTTCGTGGATACGGGCTGTAAAAATTGCATTCCTCATTCATATCGCATCGGTATTTTCAGTCATCGGGCTGATCCTCTACATGATGCGCAACCATTACTATGAATTTGAATATGTGTGGGCGCATGTATCCGATGAATTGCCCATGAAATATATTCTCTCGGCATTTTGGGAAGGACAGGAGGGAAGTTTTTTATTATGGATGTTCTGGAATTGCATCCTGGGAATATATTTTTTCAGACAGGTCAAATCCATCCCGATCACGGTGCTGGTTATATTAATCGGCGTGAATGCCATACTCACTTCTATGTTACTTGGCATTCATATCGGCGAAACAAAAATTGGAAGCAGTCCATTTAATTTATTGAGATATACGATGGACATTCCGCTATTCGCCAATGCAGATTATGTAAGTCTGTTGAAAGGCAACGGACTTAATCCCTTACTTCAAAATTATTGGATGATTATTCATCCACCCACTTTGTTTTTAGGATTTGCTTCGACGGTGATTCCTTATGCTTATGCTTGCGCGGCATTGATACACAGAAATTCAGGATCCTGGCTAAGCGAAACGCTGCCCTGGAGTCTGATTTCGGGCTTTGTGTTAGGTACGGGGATTCTCATGGGTGGAGCCTGGGCATATGAAGCGCTGAGTTTTGGAGGATACTGGGCCTGGGATCCTGTTGAAAACATGTCATTGGTTCCCTGGCTGATTTTAGTTGCAGCAATTCATACAAATCTCATTGCTAAAGCAACAGGACATTCCATCAAGCCAACCCTGATTCTATACAGCCTTAGCTTTATTTTTGTATGCTATTCGTCATTCCTTACGCGAAGTGGAATTCTGGGCGACAGCTCTGCACATGCATTTACACAAATGGGCCTTGAATGGCAGTTGGTAGCACTTTGTGTTGCATGCACACTTTTTCCTTTCTACTTGTTTTTTAAAAATCATAAATTTATAGAAGTTCCTGCCAAGGAAGAGGAGATTCAATCCCGCGAATTTTGGATGTTCATTGGAAGTCTGGTATTGCTCTTTAGTGCACTCTTGATTTCATTTACAACATCGATCCCGGTGTATAACAAATTGCTGGATTTAGCAGCTTCTATTCTTGGCACCGATTTTACCAGTTTACACAGAAGTATCCCTTTGGATCCCGTTGCACATCACAATCAATTTCAATTGTGGTGCGCTGTATTTATTTCAATAATTTCCGGCATCGCTTTATTTCTGAGATACAATCCAAAAGATCAAAACGGCCGTTTGAAATTATTTTTTATTCGCATTTCAAAAGCACTTCTGTTGAGCGGGCTCATTGCATTTGCTGTTCAGCTGTTTTCTTTCCAAAAATTACACTGGAGCCATTACTTGTTTCTATTTGCTGCCTGGTTTTCGATCATTGCTTCGGCATGGTATTTTATTTCTTTAGCAAAAGGAAATTTCAGCTTAGCAGCTTCAGTCATTTCTCACGGTGGTTTTGGTCTCTTACTTCTGGGAATTCTGTTTACCGGAATAAATAAGCAAATTCTCTCAACCAACATATTTGCTCAGGAAGGACTTCTGGATAGCCCGGAAGCAGAGGAACTGTCTAAACATTTAACACTGATCCGCAATGAACCGATGTTCATGAACGGTTATTGGGTAGAATACAGTACTGATACATTCCTGCATAAGGTCAGAAAGTACACCCTTAAATTCTGGCACGAAGACAGTCTGGGCCATCGCAAAGATTCATTTTTGCTTTATCCGGAAATTCAGTACGACAATAAGCTTACAAAAGTTGCAGCATCGAATCCCAGCATTCTCAGGAATGTTCATGAAGATATTTTTTCATTGGTTGCACAAATTCCCCAATCCCAGGTGGATGTAGAATCTGCCAAACAAGCAGAAGACAGTCTCCGCTTCAGTCTGCATTTTCTTCAATTGAATGATTCCCTGGAAAGTGAAGATTATGTGTTTACATTGAAAAATCTGAAATCCCAATTCTATCCGGTGGATTTTGAATTAAAGCCCATGGACCAATTACTCCAAATGGAACTCGATGTCAAAAGGAAATCAGACGGTAAGATTGTGCAAAGTACTCCTGCCATTTTATTCAGAGAAAATCTCATTTACAAATTTCCATCAAAACTGGAATCGTTTGGAGTAAGAACAAACATACCAGATACCTTGTATTCTACACTTGTTCCTGCATACACTGATCTAAGAAAAAACAACATTCAGTTAAAGTCGGGAGGTGAAATAACGATTGAAAACGGCATAAGGATCAAACTTGTGAAACTGAACAGAAATGTTCCCGAAGAATTAATGAAAGCATCCGGAGCAGACGTTGGAGTATCAGCTTTACTGGAACTTCATTCTGTAAAAGACACGCAGCAAATTGAATGTTTCTTCTTTATTCGCGGCAACCAGATCATTTCATTGCCTGTTAGTAATTTATTTCCGGGGATCAGCTTAAGATTTATGAAAATAAATCCCCAAACCGAAGAAATGTCATTTGAATACGGACTACACCCGGATCCAGTTTCCGTAAAATTACCCTTGGAAATTTCAGAAAATGACGTGCGCACAGATTTTATTGTAATTCAAGTGATCAGATTTCCCTGGATCAATTTAGTTTGGCTGGGCAGTATATTTATGGTTCTTGGAATGTTGATTGGCGCTTATCAAAGAAGAAAGGTTTTGACACATGTCGTTTAAAATCGCGTTGATCGGTTCTGGAAATGTGGCCAGCCATTTGGCAAAGATATTGATAGCTAAAGGACACAACATTGTTCAGGTCTATTCAAGAGAATTAACACACGCACAAGCTCTCGCTTCGAAAATAAACTCGACAGCTGTTGATCAGATTGCACAACTGGACCCGCATGCAGATTTTTATCTGATCTGTATCAAAGATGATGCTATTGCAGGGATTAGCGAACAATGTTCTCGTGTATTGCCTCCAGAAAGCATCATTGCTCATACCAGCGGAGTCAACAGCCCCTTGCTTATCAACGATTATTTCGTCAATCGAGGATTATTTTATCCTTTGCAAAGCTTCAGCACCAACAGCCAACCAGATTGGGATGCCATCCCGGTTTTTGTCGAAGGGTCAGCATATTCAAGTTTAAAATTGAAAGAACTTGCTCATTGCATAAACAGCAATATATATTCAATGGACGATTCCATTCGCACCCATTTACATCTGGCTTCTGTATTTGCAAATAATTTTACCAATTTCAATTTGATCATTGCTAAACAGATTCTCGAAAAATGCGATGTGCCTTTCGAGGTTTTGTTACCCTTAATGACTGAAACGATCACTAAAGCATTTAAGCTTGGACCGATGCAGACTCAAACCGGACCAGCAAAGAGAATGGATACGGGCACCATTGAAAAACACATTCGATTATTGGTCAGCGAGTATCCCGAGTACCGCTCGATTTATAAAAAATATGCCCTCCTTATCATGCAAACTTTCAAACATGCGAATTCTAGGACAGATCCCACACCCGCAGATCCTGATCAGCGTATTTAAATCAAATAATAAATTTATTTTAAAATTTGAGGTCGGGCCGTTTGAGCAGGTCTATAAATTTTTGGAATCTCCGGAATTGACTTCTTTCGAGGATGTGGCGGCTTTGGTGTCGGAAGATTTTCTAAAGGATGTGTTTCACTTTTTTGATCAGATGAATGTCAGATACAGATCTTGTATTTCTGGCTGAAGGATTTTTGAAGTATACTATTGTTATTTTATGTTTCTTATTCGTCCGACCTTTCCAAGGTCGGTTTTTCCGTAGTTGTTCGCGTTAACGGGGTGTGATCCCTCCGGGATCATTTAAGATCTGTCTGTGATCATTTAAGATCTGTCTGGGATCATTCAAGATCCCTCTGGGAGCATTCAAGATTGCTCTGGGAGCAAACATGATTGATCTTGAGCCTATGCAATATTTGATTCGAAATTACTTGAAATTTTTAGCTATTAGGCTGATCGCCTTCTTTGTTCCCGATACGAATGTGGCGGGTTGAGCTGAAGAATGTAAATGGTGGAGTTGGCGGCTTTGGTTTCGGAAGATTTTCTAAAGGATGTGTTTCACTTTATTGATCAGATGAATGTCAGATACAGATCTTGTATTTCTGGCTGATGGATTTTTGAAGTATACTATTGTTATTTTATGTTTCGTATTCGTCCGACCTTTCCAAGGTCGGTTTTTCCGTAGTTGTTCGCGTTAACGGGGTGTGATCCCTCCGGGATCATGTAAGATCTATCTGGGATCATTCAAGATTGCTCTGGACGCATTCAAGATTGCTCTGGGATCATTTAAGATTGGTCTGGGAGCAAACATAAATGATCTTGAGCATAAGCAATATTTGATTCGAAATTACTTGAAATTTTTAGCTATTAGGCTGATCGCCTTCTTTGTTCCCGATACGAATGTGGCGGGTTGAGCTGAAAAATGTAAATGGTGGATGTGGCTGCTTTGGTGTCGGAAGATTTTCTAAAGGATGTGTTTCACTTTTTTGATCAGATGAATGTCAGATACAGATCTAGTATTTCTGGCTGATGGATTTTTGAAGTATACTATTGTTATTTTATGTTTCGTATTCGTCCGACCTTTCCAAGGTCGGTTTTTCCGTAGTTGTTCGCGTTAACGGGGTGTGATCCCTCCGGGATCATTTAAGATCTATCTGGGATCATTTAAGATTGGTCTGGGATCATTCAAGATTGCTCTGGGATCATTCAAGATTGCTCTGGGAGCAAACATGAATGATCTTGAGCATAAGCAATATTTGATTCGTAATTACTTGAAATTTTTAGCTATTAGGCTGATCGCCTTCTTTGTTCCCGATACGAATGTGGCGGGTTGAGCTGAAAAATGTAAATGGTGGAGTTGGCGGGAGTCGAACCCGCGTCCAGAGAAAGAAAAAACAAGTTTTCTACATGCTTAGTTTCTTATTTAGTTGTCAGAATTGAGTGAGCTTAAGAAACGAGCTAATCAACCCTTATTCCCTTAATCTCGTATTTCAACCGGGACATTTGAAATGACCAGCCTGAAGTTTTGATGTGCCGATGTAATTCTGTCAGGCTGAGAACTACGGGCACAGATGCATTCTAACTCTCTGAATTAGGCTGCAACAGCAAAAGAAGTATTGCCATTTAAAATCCGATAATCGTTTTTTACGTAGCGTACTATCATCCTACGGCATGCTTGCCGGCCTTTTACATTTCCTGTCGATTCCATACAACCCCATATAAAAGTTCCTTTTAACAAAGGTTAAAATCTAAAGTAGCAAAAGTGTAACAAGACAGATCTTCCTGCATTCAGGTCTGAGCAATAACAGTCACAGACTTAAAATCGTTCCGTTAACTATAAATATTTTTTGAGATTATTATGAAGCCGCTCCTCTATTTTCACAGAAGGGTCCATTTTGATAAAATCGCTACCGGTAATCCGCTCGTACAGTTCTATGTATCTGTCGGAGGTGTTCCAGACAAAGGCATCTGACATTTCGGGCATCAGTTGCCCTTCCATTCCCTGAAATCCGTGAGCAATCAACCACTCGCGTACAAACTCTTTTGACAACTGTCGTTGAGGCTTTCCTTTTTGAAGTAGTTCATCGTAGGCATCTTTTTCAAAATAACGCGAACTATCGGGAGTATGGATTTCATCCATGAGGTAAAGTTGGTTATCCTTTAATCCAAATTCGTATTTGGTATCGACGAGAATTAAACCTCGCTGTGCTGCCATCTGTGTGCCCCTCTCAAAAAGTTTCAGGGCGACATCGCACATGTTGTCGAGCAGATCGCCGGAGATCAGTCCGGCAGCTTTCAAATCCGCAAGAGAAATATCCTGATCATGTCCTTCTGAAACTTTAGTTGTTGGTGTTATGATAAAGTTTTCAAAAGCCTGATTCTGAACCATGCCACCTGGCAAATTCACACCACAGATCGATCGTTCACCCTTTTCGTAAAGCCTCCAGGCATGGCCTGCGAGGTAGCCTCTGACGACCATTTCAATTTTTACAGGCGTGCATTTCCAACCCACGGTAACATTTGGATCGGGTGTTTCTATAAGCCAAGTGGGAACAATATCGTTTACCTGCCTCAAAAAATATGCGGCGATCTGGTTAAGCACCTGACCTTTATATGGAATTGGCCGTGGCAATATGTGATCAAAAGCTGAAATGCGATCTGTTGTAACGACTAACAGTTGTTCGCCCAGATCGTAAACATCCCGAACTTTACCGGTATATTTTCTGGTTTGATTTCTAAACTGAAAATCTGTATAATGCAGGCTCAGGTTTTCGGGTAGTAAATCTATGTTCATACCTGTCGGCAAGCTAATAATTCCGGCTTCAAATATTTTCTACAGAATTCCGATCTAAAATGACCTCCTTCAATTCTTTGATCCATTCGTATTCCTGGGGCATCATTTTTTTTATGGCTTCTTTGAAGACCACATAAGCAGAATTTTCAAGGTCCGGTATTTTAGAAGCAATGGCTACGGTAACAAAACTCAGATCACTGAGCAGCAGGTTCCTGACTTTAGGTAAATCGTGCCAGTCGGCCTCAATGGCCAGTGCTCTTGTCCCGGATTCGTGTGCAGAGTCCAGTTCGATAAATGCATGTTTTTCAATCGGATCCGTGGTCAGCTGATCTGAAGCCTGGGCATTGTATAAAGCCCAGAATCCCTCCCGGTCGGAAGGCTTGGTCAATAAAATCTCCAGTCCCTTTTCGTGAATTCTATAAACGATCAACCGAATCTGATTTCGTACAGTCATAATGCTAAGGTAAGTACTTTATTGGATAATACGCGGTCAAGGGAAAAAACAGGCAATCAAAATTATTGTTCACAGCACTCCAGGCTGAATTCCAAATTTGAGAAAATACCTCCGCAATCTTCTAACCGCCAGTTCTCTGATCTGCCTGAGGCGCTCAACCGAAATATCCATTTCTTCAGCCAGTTCCTCGTACGACATAACGGATGAACCATCAAGGCCATAGATCCTGGATAGCACCTCCCGTTCTCTGGGGGACAAATGTTTCATCCCTGCTCTCAGCTCTATCTGAATCGAGTCTTTGAGCAAGGCCAAATCAGGAGCATGGATGCTCTCATCTCCCAGCAAACTCAACATGCTGAGTTCACCATCATCTCCCCCTACCGGCGCATCCAGCGAAACATGTTTATTATTGGATTGGATCAGCAGGTAAACATCTTCAGGTTTGAGTCCAAAAATTTCAGAAATTTCTTCAGGGCTGGGTTCTCTTTCGTTTTGCTGTAAAAATGACTGATACAGATCAACAATTTGTTTTTGGGAGTGAAATTTATTGTAGGGCAGCCTGATCATTCTGGAATTTTCGATGATCGCCGAAAGTATGGACTGACGAATCCACCACACCGCAAAAGTGATGAACTTAAACCCACGGGTCTCGTCAAAACGCCTTGCTGCCTTAAGCAATCCGACATTTCCTTCATTGATCAAATCGTTTAAGGAGAGTCCGTTGTTGACGTATTGCTTGGCAACAGAAACAACAAATCTAAGGTTTGCACGAACCAATTCATCCAAAGCCTCGTCATCACCTGCTTTAATTCGTTTCGCAAGTTCCACTTCTTTATCAGGACTTATGGTATCGATTTTGGCAATGTCAGCGAGGTATTTTTCGAGTGCCTGACTTTCCCTGTTGGTAATTTTTTGAGTGATCTTAAGTTGACGCATTCAGCTAGCTACTGCCATATTTAATGGCAATACCTGCAAAAAAGTTTCATGGAAATCTATAAAATTAAAAAAAAATGCGAATAATGAAAGCTTATCCCCTTTCAGCGGGTGCATCCTTTTTGGGCATGATGGCTTTTCTCGAAAGCCTCAATTTTCCTGTTTTGGGATCAACTCCGATCAATTTTATTTTAACCGGATCGCCAACTTGAAATACATCTTCGACCTTATCAATACGGGAGTGAGACATTTCACTGACGTGCAACAACCCGGATTTATTTTTAAAATCGACAAAAACACCGAAGGGGAAAATCGAAACTACTTTGCCATCGTAAACATCGCCTACCTGAGGAACAAAAGTAATGGCCTCGATCATTTTTACGGCTTCATCAAGTCCATCTTTATTAGGACCAAAAATATTGATGACTCCTTTATCTCCGACTTCTTCGATATTGATCTTGGTTCCGGTCTTGGCTTGCATTTCCTGTATGATTTTTCCTCCAGGTCCAATCACTGCTCCGATAAAACTCTTTTCAATGATGATCTCTACAATTCTTGGAGCGTGAGGTTTGAGATCCGGATTTGGAACTTCAATGGTTTCTGCCATTTTATCCAGAATGTGCAACCTTCCTTCTTTTGCCTGCATCAACGCTTCTTCGAGTAGCTCGAAAGATAGTCCGTCGATTTTCATATCCATTTGTGTACCGCAAATTCCTCTACGCGTACCTGTTACTTTAAAATCCATGTCTCCCAATGCATCTTCGTCGCCGAGTATATCGGATAAGATCACTGTTTTACCGCCTTCAGATATCAAACCCATGGCGATACCTGCCACTGCAGATTTAATTTGTACTCCTGCATCCATCAAAGCCAATGAAGCAGCGCAAACTGTGGCCATCGATGAGGATCCGTTGGATTCCAGAATATCGGAAACAATTCTCGTCGTATAAGGAAATTCCTGGGGCATAACTTTGCGAATCGAACGAGCTGCCAGGTTTGCATGCCCTACTTCCCGACGTCCGGGACCTCTCTGTGGTTTTGCTTCCCCAACAGAAAACCCGGGAAAATTGTAGTGCAGGATAAACTTATCGTTGTATAGTTCGAACGCATTGTCGATGAGCATTTCATCGTCTTTGGTACCTAGTGTAACAGAAGTAAGTGATTGGGTTTCGCCTCTGTTGAATATTGCAGATCCATGTGCAGAAGGTAAGTATTCAATTTCTGTCCAAATGGGTCGAACTTCTTTACTACCTCTTCCATCCAATCTGTTATTGGTGTCGAGCATAAATTTGCGAACCAGTTTTTTCTTATGCTTGTCAAAATACGTTTTGATCTTTTGCTTATTCTCATCGCAATATTCCTCTCCTTTTTCTGCCAAGACCATTTCTTTGAAATTATCAAAGACCTGATCAAAACCATCTTTTCTTTCGGATTTAGGCAAAGCTGATCCGGATATCTCGAGAATACGGGCTGTAGTATGTTTTTCAAGCAATACCTGTATATCCTCGTCAGTATCTGCTTCCGGCAAAGCGCGTTTGATGGCTACTGCATCGCCTAGTTTGGCTGCCAGTTCCAATTGCGCCCGGCACTGCACCTTGATGGCTTCATGACCCACTTTTATAGCTTGCACGAGATCCGACTCATCGCATTCTCTGGCCTCTCCTTCAACCATCATCAGATTCTTTTCAGTAGCCGCAACAATGATATCGAGTTCCGCTTCTTTGAGTGCTGTCCTGTTGGGGTTGATCACAAATTCTCCGTTTATTTTAGCAACTCTCACTTCAGAAATCGGACCCTGCCAATTGATGTTTGAGCAGCTCAGCGCTGTGGAAGCCGCAAGACCTGCCAATGCATCGGGAAGTGTTTCCGGATCCCCAGAAATCAGATTGATGATGATTTGTGTTTCACAGAAATAATTATCAACGAATAAAGGGCGGATCGCCCTATCGACCAAACGCGAAATCAATACTTCGTAATCCGATAATTTTGCTTCTCTCCTAAAAAAGTTGCCGGGAATACGACCAGTGGAAGCAAAACGTTCCTGGTAGTCGACGGACAATGGAAAAAATTCCTGTCCTTCACGGGCTTCTTTATTGGAAACAACACTTGCAAAGAGCATGGTTTTGCCAAGTTTTACTACGGCAGAACCATGGGCTTGTGTACCTAATTTGCCCGTTTCGAGAATAACTTCGCGACCATCGGGAAGGTTAAAGGAAACTGAAAATGGAGTTTTTAAACCCATAATATTTTTTCTTAATATGTGATTGCATCAAAACCGATCCACTGTGCCATCATTTCTGAGCCAGCCATCTGAAAGAATAAATTTGCAGGGAAACTTATTTTCTCAAACCTAACTGTTCCAAAATTGCCTTATAGCGAGTCAGATCTTTGCGGTGTAAATAATTCAAAAGCTGTTTGCGCTTTCCAACCAATTGAAGCAAGGTTCTGCGGCAAGAATGGTCTTTTCTGTTGGTTTGCAGGTGGTCCGACAATAATTTAATACGCGTGGTAAACAAGGCTATTTGGGATTCCGTGTTACCTGAATTTGATTCAGCGCCACCAAACTTTTTGAAAATCTCTTCTTTTTTGTCTTTTGTCAATAAAACGCTCATAATATAAATTAGAAATTGTTACCAAATAAAATCGCGAAGATTTTTTATTAGCGCGGCAAAGATACTCAGATTATTAGAAATAAGTTTTGAATTTTAATAGAGAAATATATAATTCTCAGGATTTAACGAATTATTAATAGTTATATTTGTATATAATTGAATATCAATACTTTATTTTTCTTTCCATTTGTTTCGCCTGTTCCCAGAGCTGGTCCATTTGTTCGAGGCTGAGCGCACTCAGATGTTGCCCGGCATGAGTTTCCATGTATTCAAACCGGGATTTGAATTTAGAATTGACTTTCTCCAAGGCCAGATCGGGATCTATCCCATGATGTCTCGCATAATTAACCAGTGAAAACAGCACATCGCCAAACTCTTCTTCTTTGTCTTCCTGGCTGCCCGAATCCGCAGCTATCCTGAATTCTCTCATTTCTTCTTCTACTTTATGCCAGACCTGTTCTTTATCGGGCCATTCAAATCCGACCTGCCTGGCTTTGTCCTGCATCCTGAAGGCTTTCACCAGAGATGGAAGCGATGCCGGAAGCCCTTCCAGCAATCCTTTTTTCCCTTCTTTCAATTTGAGTTTTTCCCAATTCCGTTTGACTTCTTCTTCATCGTTGAGTTTGATTTCGCCATATACATGGGGATGCCTTGAAATCAGTTTTTCGCAGAGATTTTCGGTCACCTCGTAAATTCCAAAATCTTCCGTTTCTTGCATGATTCTTGCATAAAAAACGATGTGAAGCAACAGATCCCCTAATTCTTCCCGGATACCGGCCGGATTCCCTTTGAGTATCTCTTCGGACAACTCGTAAGATTCTTCCAGGGTTAAAGATCTCAGGCTCTCTATGGTTTGTTTTTTATCCCACGGGCATCGCTCCCGCAAATCATTTATAATTTCCAGCAACCTTAAAAAAGAAACTGCTTCTTTCTGCATTCAGTCTTTAGTTTTAGGAATCAGGTGACCCATTTTCTCTCTTTTCGTTTTCAGGTACTTGTCGTTAAATGGATTACTGGGAAATACCAAAGGAATTCTTTCGAGAATACAAACGCCTCCTTCTTCCAATGCAGCAATTTTTTTCGGGTTGTTGGTAAGAAGATTGACTTTATCGATTCCGAAAAACCGAAGCATTTTCAAAGCACTTTCGTAATTGCGCTCGTCGGGTTTGAAACCCAATTCAGTATTGGCCTGAACCGTATCCATGCCCCCTTCCTGTTTTTTATAGGCTTCAATCTTGGCATGCAAACCGATACCTCTGCCCTCCTGTCTGAGATAAATGAGCATTCCGCCTTTATTTCCAATAAAATGAAGAGCTGCCTGCAGTTGCTGTCCACAATCGCAGCGCTGTGAACCAAAGACGTCGCCTGTCAGACATTCTGAATGAATTCTCAGTAAAACGGGATTCGAAGGATCTAAATCCCCTTTCACCAATGCAATATCGGGTAATTCCGGATCCTGCTCTCCAGGAAAGCTAAAAATCTGGAAATCACCATAATTAGTGGGCAAAAATGCAGATACCGTTGAGTTCATCAACATGATTATTTATTAACCTGAACCCAAAACAACGGTTCTTGGGCGAATGTTGAGATGAGTTTTGGTTAAAAGGCAAAAATCAGATTCTTCTGAAAGAGGAACCTTTATTTTGCCAGAACATTATGGCTGCACTAAAACTCAGTACAACCGTGACCACACAAAGGATAATCATGGATTGGTTTGGTTTTCGTAAAGCTTGATTTCGACCACAATATCCAAAATCCTCAGGGATTCCTTCGCGAAAAGAAAATTAAATTAATATTTTTTTTTTAAATATGTGTTACGCCGCAAAACAACGTCAGTTGTAAATTAACCGAATGAAATATACGATTCTGGTCAGTTGGCCATTTCTTCCAATTCGATTTCGTGCTTGTATTTCCGGAAGTCCACTGCGGTGACAGAAGATATCCCCGGTTCCTCCATATATACTCCATACAAGACATCCACATCGGCCATGGTGAGTTTGTTATGGGTAATCAATATGAACTGCGAGTCGGCTGAAAATTTCCGGATGATGGAGTTGAATTTCTCAATATTGATGTCATCCAAAGGTGCATCTACCTCATCGAAAATACAAAATGGAGCCGGTTTCAAAAGATAAAGAGAAAACAACAGTGCTATGGCCGTGAGTGTTTTTTCTCCTCCCGACAACTGCGATATGGATTTGGGTCTTTTGCCTTTAGGCTTGGCGATAATGTCGATGTCGCATTCCAGAGGATCCAATTCATCTTCGAGTATCAGATCGCAATCATCGTCGTCTGTGAATAAACTTCTGAACACCGCCTGAAAATGAACCCTGACCTGGTTGAATGCCTGCATAAATCCAGCTGTGGCTGTAGATTCGATTTCCTGAATCGTTTCCAATAGGCTGTCCTGCGCTTTAAGAATATCTTCCTTCTGGATCTGGATCTTGTCCATACGGGATTTCATTTCTTCGTAGGCTTCGAGGGCCAATGGATTCACTTCACCGTAATTATCGATCCTTGTTTTGTAGTAATTGGCTTTGTCTTGCAGTTGTTCCAGATCTGCAGGCTCTTCGCTTTCTTCGGGAATGTAATTGTCCAGTTCCGCATGAAATTCAATCCGGGCTTTCTCCACTGCAGATTGAAGTCTGAATCTCCATTCCGCCTTTTGATCCCTGATCGAATTGACCTGCGATTGCAATTCGTGCAGATTTTTTTGATGCAATCTCGCTTTGGTTTCCAATTCCGAGATTTGATTCCGCGTTTCGTAATAATTTCTTTCGAGATCCGAAAGATCGCTGTCCATCGTTTTCCGAAATTCCAATTTCTCTGCCAAAATTGCCATTTCGGTCTGCTGCTGTTCTTTTAATTCTTCGAGAGATTTTTTTAGTTCAAGTACTTTTTGTTGTTCGCTGCTGATATACCGCTCAGCTTCCAGACGTTGCTCCTCTTTAGCTTGTCCGTCTTTCAAAACATTGTTGTAACGGTTTTCCCATTTCAGCAATTCGATCTTCGCCTGATTGAACTGATTTGATACCTCCGAAAGTTCGAGGGATATTCTGTTAAATTCATCATCGGAACTGGATAGATTTCCGGAAAGTTGCAACAATTGATTTTTTGCCGATTCCACATCCAGCAAACCGGCTTTCATGCGATCAGTAAACTCGACGATCTTTTCGCTGTTGCTCTGAATTCTGGCATTAAGTTCATTCTCAATGTCGAGCAGGTGCTGCATCCGGGTCTGTGATTGCGCAGATTGCTGGAGAAGTTCTGTTTGTCTGCTGCGCAGAATTTGCAACTGACCCGACTGGTCCTGCAGTTCGTATGCTTTGAGACTGTCCTTGAGTTCTGCGAGATTCCTGCTTAAGGAAATCGATTCTTCATCGAGTTTGTTGATTTCAAGCTCAAGTTTTTCGAGATTCTTTTTTCGACCCAGTTTTTTTCCTTCAAACAATCCGACAGAACCTCCACTCAACATCTTGTTTGCCTTCAATACCGAACCTGTCAGACTGATGACTGAAATTTCATCCGGAAATCTATTGATGTCTTCGAGATGTTGTTCTTCTTCCAGAACATAAACATTGCGCAACAACTCGTCAAATAAAGGAGTATATTTATCTGAAACTTCAATCAGAGAAAGTGCAGGAGTACATCCTGCGACCTTTTTTATTTCTGCGGAGTTGTTTCTGAATTTATCGAGGATGAAAAAATTTGCTTTTCCTTTAGAGTGGTTGAATAACAAACGAATGGCTTTGATTGCGTCGTCTTCCGTGTGTACTACATAAAAGTTGAGGTAGTTTTCCAGATAAAGCTCGATCGCTGCACGGTATTTTTCATCCGTATAGATCAAATCAGAAAGGATGGGAATATCTTTTCTCCAGTTTTCGTGAAGAAATTTTATCGATTCCGGAAATCCTTCCATTTTATCGATCATGCTCTTCAGCAATTCGTATTCGTTGCTTCGGGCATCTTTCAACCTGTTCACCGCAACAGATTTCTCGGTATACGATTCAATCTCCAGTTGTATTTGCTTACTGGCGTTAATGCGTTTTGTTTCTTCTTCCTGAACACCCTGAATTTCCGTTTCGAGAGATTGAAGTCTACCCGACAATTCTTCACTCTGCAACTTTACCAGGGTAAGTTCATCACCTCTGGATTTGATTTCATCCTTGCATCGGAGCGTATCTGAATTCAGGTTTTCGATTTGATTTTCATATATGGCCTGCGCTTTTTCCAAATCGAAAATTCCGGCCTCCATTCTGTGTTTTTCCTGCTGAAACTGATCGACTCCTGATTTAATATGATTGAATTCTTCCTGCTTGGCCAAAAAAACTTCTTCAGCTTGTTTCAACTGTTGGCCGGCCGATTCAAAATCGGATTTGCTGGTTTCAATTTCCCTCTGGAGTTTATCCAGATCCGCAGTTAATTCTGTAAGCTTCATCGACGTTTGTCCGATACTCTGATCGAGCATCTCCAACTGATGCAGCTGCATATTCTGTTTTTGTTCGGCGATCTGGATGGTACTTTCCAAACTACGGATAGCATCCAGGACTTCGTTTACTTTTTTCTGAAAATCCGACAAGTGTTTTTCCTGATCCAAATGCGATTTTTTCAGCCCCTCAATTTGCGCCTCAGTCAAATGTATGGCAGATTCCTCTTCTGTAATTCTGATCAATTCTCCCTGGATGGAAGATTCAATTTCTTCCAATTTCTGCTTAAGGCTTTTTGCCGTGAGATACTGGACATACAATCCAAACGATTTATATTTCTCTTTCAGTTCATTAAACCTTTTGGTTCGTTTTGCCTGTTTTTCGAGTTCCAGCAAATTGTTATTGATCTCAAATAACAGGTCTTCAATCCTGGCCAGATCTTCTCTGGTCGCTTTTAACTTGTTTAGAGATTCCCGCTTGCGCGCTTTATACTTACTGATTCCGGCTGCCTGCTCAAACATTTTTCTGCGGGCACTCTCCTTGTTTGAAAGCAAATCCTCAACCATGTTGAGGGCAATGATCGCATACGAATCTGAACCCACCCCGGTATCCAGAAACAAGCCCGTGATGTCTTTCAACCGGCAAGTCACCCCGTTAAGCCGGTATTCGCTGTCGCCGCTTCTGTACAACAACCTTGCGATTTCGATATTTTGGTAATCGGTAGGCAGTAGATTTTTAGTGTTTTCAAAATTGAGCACCACCTGGGCCATGGGCGCTTCTTTTCTGCGCTTGGTCCCGTTGAAAATAACATCAGACATTTGCTCCAAACGGAGCTCTCTTCCTTTCTGCTCGCCGAGTACCCAACGAATGGCATCGACAATGTTGGATTTACCCGAACCATTAGGCCCCACAATACCAGTGATCGATTCATTGAAATGAATAACAGTTTCATCGGCAAAACTCTTAAAGCCTTTTATGGTCAGGTTCTTTAATCTCATGCCGCAAAATTAGATTTTTCTTTAATATAAAAAATCTCTATATATTCGAAATGGAAAGGTATAATTACTTGATATACAATCATATATAAATATTTATACTATCTTTTAATAGCATAATCAAGCTATTACACCATGCGAAAAAAGACAATAGATTTTTTCTAAAGCTTGAGAAAGTTCCAGTTTCCCGAAACGAGGACCCGGTAGGACAGCACACCCTGGATCAACCAGTAGAGAATTTCGGAAGCCCAGGCCAGAGCAAGTCCGTTATCTGAATATTTTATGGCTAAAAAAGCAGCCATCAGATAAACCACACTTCCGATAATCTGGATTTGCAGTCCTTTAAAGGTCTCTCCTGCACCGCTTACTCCATTGAAATACATGGTGGTCACGGAATACACCAGCAAAATGCAAAGCAGGATCCTGAAATAGGGAATACTTTCTTCGATCAGACCCGTTTCGTGATGTCCCAACAGCGGAGATAGAAAAACCGTTGGGAAGAGTAGAAACGGAATAGAAATTACTGCTGTAGTCACAAATGCAATCAATGCAGAATGCTCTACCAGCTTCAGGACTCTTTTGTTTTTTCCCTTTCCTATGGTGCTGCTCACCAGGGTATTGATGGCTGTAGAATAACCCCAGCAGGGAATGGCCAGGACAAGGTAGGTGATCCGCAATAGATTAGAGACGGCCAGGGATCGCTCTCCCATTTTTTCGATGAAAGAAAAAAACAAAAACCAGGCAAGTATGGCCAGCAAAGACTGAAAAAGTATCGTAAATGAAATTCCATTGATCGTTTTGATCCATGAAAATTCAATATGAGGAATTTTAAATAATTTAAAGGGTTTGAGCTCCTTATCGAGGATCATGTAAACCACAAAAACAACAAATGCAACGATCTCTGAGATCCCGCTGGCGAGCCCTGCTCCTGCGATTCCCATTTCCGGTAAACCGAATTTGCCAAACACCAGTGCATACCCTAAAAAGATGTTTACTACACAAAGAATGATGGTATCGATTAAAATGAATTTTGGTCGTTTGATTCCGATGTACAAAGAAACCAGGGCAAGCCCGACGTAGGCAAAAACCAATCCGATAATCCTGTTGTCGAGAAATAAAAGGGATTTTTCTAAAATGATGTCAGACTGTACGAAAACCGACAGAATAGGCCTGGCCGCGAATTTGAGGATGAGGAAGACGATGCATCCAAGAATAAACTCATAAATCAGGATGGCATAAAAGTACTTGGTCACGAATTCGTAGTTGCGCTCTCCGTATTTTCGCGCAATCAGGATCTGCCCTCCTTTGCTGAATCCAAAAGCAATGGCTGCGACAATGAGATAAAACACAGAGATAAAGCCTGCAGCCGCAAAATCATTGACATCGTAATAGTAAAGGAAAAGGCTGTCGGTAAGGGCAATGATATTTTGAGCTGCGCTTCCGATCATCATGGGAAGCGAAAGCTTTATAACATTTCTAACATTGTACCAAAACTCGTGCAAAACGGCTTATTAAAAGCCAAACATAATGAATTATGCCGATCGCATGGTTCAGGAAGATTTAAAATTAAGTGAAGAAATTATACGGGTGAGTCCGTGGGCGTTTTTCTCAAAGTAATGTGAGTGATTTCAGGCCAGATCCCTACCCTTCCCCGGTAACCCAACACACCGAATCCGCGGTTGATGTATAGATACCTGTCGTTTTCGCGGTGCAGATCCGACCATTTAGCATAACGGTACTGGATCGGACTCCATTTAAATCCCGGTAGTTCGATCCCCATCTGCATGCCGTGCGTATGACCGCTTAAGGTCAGATGGACCAGATTGGGATGATTTTTGACGATAAATTCCCAATGTGTGGGATCGTGTGAAAGCAATACTTTAAAGTCGCCGGAAGCCACGTTTTCAAGAGCCTTATCCAGATCGCCAAGTTTACCAAAACCAACACCCCAGTTTTCGACGCCCAGCATGTGGATGTGTTGACCTTCTTTTTCAATTTTAGAGGATTCATCGCGAAGCAGGGTAAATCCCATATTCTTATGGTGATCTACTAATTTTTGGAAATTTTCATTTTTATCGGCGACATGAGTCCAACGATGGTAATGCCCGTAATCGTGATTACCCAGTACCGAATACTTTCCTGTTTTAGCGCGAATTTTTGAAAAAGCTTCAGCCCAGGGATCAAATTCAGAAGCAAAGGTATTGACCAGATCTCCGGTAAAGACCACGACATCGCTTTCGAGCTGATTGACCATTTCAATGGCTTTGGCAATTTCTCCGGCATCGTCTAAGCTTCCTGCGTGAATGTCGGATAGCTGAGTGATGGTAAATCCGTCAAATGCCTCGGGAAGATCTTTGTAAAAGATTTCTTTCCTGTGAATTTTAAAATTATACCGGCCCTTGATCAGGCCATAGGTCAAAGACAGGAAAGGTAAGCTTGAAACGACAAGTGCCGTTTGGCCGACAAATTTTCTTCGCGAGGGAAGAAACGAGTCACCGGTATCTGAAGAAGAAAATAATTTTTGATTGAGCCCCGAAAAGAACCTAAACACATCCTCACCGATCAAACTCAGGATGAAGATCAGTTTAGATATAGCGATGATCATCCAGATATTGGCAAGAATCACATACCAATTTGATCCCATGGCAGGACGTCTGAAATCAATCGGATTCAATAAATATGCGATGGGAAGGCTCAAAGAAATGAGCCAATAACTAACCATAATTCCCATTCGGATTCCATTGGGCAGACTCACTAATAAATGTCTGAGTCCCAGGAATGCATAGAGGTCAAGTCCAATTAAAACGAGAAAAGCAATGATAAATCCCACAATTATAATTTTAGCAGGGATATTCTGGATAGCCCTGTAATGACCAGGAACATGTACCTTAACACCCTTAAAAATAGTTTAGTTCAGTGCCAATTGTTAAATCATGGTAAATAAACCCATCCAAAAAGCAAGAGTCCGGTTTAAGGATTGCGATCCCATGGGCCACTTGTACAATACCCGATTTATCGAATACATGCTGGAAGCCAGAGAAGATCTGCTTCTCAGCCATTATCAATTCGATTTGATGGAATATGCACATACTACAAAGTGTTCCTGGGTGATCACCAAACACGAGATCAGTTATTTGCGGGAAGCAAAAAGAAATGAAATCATTGTTCTGGACTCGCGTCTCATCTCCTTTGATGAAAAGCGCTTAAAGGTCGAATACCAGATCTGGAACGAAAATCAAACGCAGTTGAAATGTCTGTTGTGGACGGATTTTCTTCACGTGGATCTGATGACAAAAAAGCCGTGTAATCATTCAGAGGAAGTCATGGGTAAATTGGAAGAAATGCTTGAAGGGATTGGGGAGGAGACGATGGTGGAGAGGGTTATGGTATTATAATCCGCTCACTTCGGCTCACTTCGGCTCCGCTCAGTGAGCCGAAGTGAGCTACATTTCGTTATTCTTTTGGAGATTTCGGCTCCGCTCGCTGAGCGAAAGTGAGCTGCATTTCGAGTCAGATCAGTGAGCCGAAGTGAGCGGCATTGCGTTATTCTTTTGGAGATTTCGGCTCCGCTCGCTGAGCGAAAGTGAGTTGCATTTCGTTATTCTTTTGGAGATTTCGGCTCCGCTCGCTGAGCGAAAGTGAGCTGCATTTCGAGTCAGATCAGTGAGCGGAAGTGAGCTGCATTTCGTTATTCTTTTGGAGACTTCGGCTCCGCTCGCTGAGCGAAAGTGAGCTGCATTTCGAGTCAGATCAGTGAGCCGAAGTGAGCTGCATTTCGTTATTCTTTTGGAGATTTCGGCTCCGCTCGCTGAGCGTAGCCGAAGCGAGCGGAGTCGAAATCTAAATACGAACTCTCATTCATACACTTCGCCAATTCGTGGAGCCGCTCTGGCATCTCCATGATCAAGGCATTTTTCTTTTTTTTGCTCCATCCCTGAATTTGTTTTTCGCGATAAAAGGCATCCTGAACTCTTTTGTACTCCTCATAATAAACCAATTTCACAGGTAACCTGCTGGCTGTATGTTTTGCACCGATACCTTGCTGGTGCTGGGCAAGTCGAAGATAAAGATGTGTTGTGCTTCCGGTGTAATAGCTTCCGTCGGCACATAGCAATATGTACATATAGCCTTTCTTCATGGTTCTATCCGAGTTTAGAATAGATTTAAAGAAATGATTTTACGCTTTTAATATCTGTTTTCAGTTGCGAATTCGGTGATGGATTGCATCACTCCGTTTGCAACCAAGTGTTCTCGTGTTCTCCCAAACAAAGTTAATGAGATTGTGTGGAAAATTAATTTTTATTGCAGAGATATTTACAGATAATTAGCCTCACGAACTGCATTGCGATCTAACAGTGTAAGGGTTATATGCACTCGTCGTTTAGCAACAATTGTAATCACATTTCAGTGTTTGCATACCAATTGTTATTGTTTCAGAATTTTATGGATCTGATAGTGATGGTGGGATTTATTAATGGTTTTCACGAAATACAAACCTGGTGAAAATGTTGAAATGTCTATTGGTTTTGACAAATCATCTAAATCAATTGTTCTTAGCAATGTACCCAACGAATTGAAAATTTCTAATTGATACGATTGTAAGTTTCCTTTGATCGCAAACTGGTTTTGCACGGGCACCGGATAAATGTGAACCCAATTTTTCGATTTTTCATTATCGACCTGACTTACCAATGGATCGTAAAAGCCAAAATCAACCGTATTGTTGCCACTGGCATCGTAATCAAAATAACAATTGAAGGGATCTCCGTCATGGAGGGGTTCTTCTCCCGAAGAAAGCGTGACTATGCCGGACATAATATCCGTAAATGGATTGCCAAAACCGTTGTTGTCCATATCCACATCATTGTTGGCATTGGGTTCAAAACCGGTTGTTGAAACAAATCCATGGAGTGGCTCACCAACGCCCCAATTATTGACCTGCCAAACAAAAACGATATAATTTCCCGGCTTGAGACCTCCAAACCTGTAATATCCATCTTTGTCTGTCACTTGGACTCCCGAGAAGCCCTGCCAGTCCGGAATGCCGTCTCCATCAGAATCTGCCCAAAGCACTAAGGATACTCCTGGAATTCCCGGCTCTTCGGGATCGTTCATTCCATTTCGGTTGAGATCATTCCACACGCGATTGCCGACAGATACTATTCCCGGCGAAACAGGGTCGCTGCAATCCTGATAACAAAATGCCATCGCATGAATGGCTTTGATCATTTCATCACCCATGGATTTACCTACATTTAAAAATGTAAGAGCATTGTTGTTGAAATGATAAATGGCGTCTTCCGGTGATTCGGATGAAGAAAGATAAAACGGTTTGCTATTGACAAAACCCACTCCCCCTCCATAAAGAGAGTCGTTGCATCCCACATTTTCCTGCGCTACAGACACGATGTTTTGCATACTTTGCACCCAGCTATCGTTGGTGGGTTCATAGCCGCCTTGTCCGGAACTTGCAATCACGATGGGCAAATTGGGTTTATTCAGATCTTTTCTTACATCATTGACCAGGTGATCTAAATTGCTTTCGTATTCTTTCAAAAAGGAATCCGACTCCCCATCGTTCCAACCCTGAAACCAGGCGAATCCCGCGATTTCAAAATCTTTTATTTTTATTTCAGGAAATTCAGAACTCAGGTTTTGGGTAACATCCTTCACCTTTTGAATCATGTGGTTATAAAATTCACCGGTTGTGCCTCCGGCAGATGGAGGACGAAAATCTTTCGCAAGACTTTTCCCACCCCAGGCCGTTTTTATGATCAGCACCGGATCTTCGTAGAATTCATCCAATTGGTGCGCAAACATGAGTTCGGGTCCGATCAAACCATCATAAGCACCTTGTCCGACAGTAATGTTCGATTTGATCGTGTCTCCATTGCGTTCGAAGTATAAATATGCTTGGTCCAATTGTGTCCAATTGTCTTTCGTGCCGATTTTGGACCACGTTCCTAAGCTATCTTTTTGAATGAGGTCCACCAAAGTGCCTGGTAAATTTTGTGGATCACTGACTTCGCCAAAGCCCTGCATGTTCGATTGTCCGGCTAAAACAAACACCCTGACTTTAGGCCGTGATTTTTCTTGTCTGGTAACGATGGGAACATAACCGAATTCCATTCCTTGTGGAGGTTCAATGATGACCCCGGGATCTAAAGTTGCAATCCGGCCTACTGAAGGGGGTTCTAAATACGCATCGGTATGGCGCCAGTTTTTATGCAGCAATTCCACTCTTGCCTGAAGCTTTGTAAGCATCTCTTGTGGAAGTTTTGCGTGAACGATGGCAGGTTGATCTATAAACCGATACCAATAATAAGTAAGGCTTGAGCCATCCCCAAGATCGGCTGTAAATGGACCTGCTGCCGGGCCGGGATGATTCCAAGGTCCGTTCGGATCCTGCCAATGACAGTCCGATTCCTTTGGGGTCAGATAGGAAAGTTCAGGTCTTGCAGAAGCTGGAACCGGTGAAGTCAATAATTGGGTAGAGTTTGGTACATCACCTTTCTCCATTGCCAACCAACGATTGTTTTGATCGAGTTTAAAATATTCAGGCATGATGAAATTAGAACCAGACTTCCTGATCTTGTTTAAATCAAATTTAAAACCCATGGTGTTGACATTTTGCTGGACATTGTCGATGTAGTTCAGATCAATGTCGTGTTTAATTCCATTGCCCGATATTTCAGCAGCCATTGCACCGCCATTATTTACAAAGGGCACAGCTTTCATTCCGGAAACATTGAAACCCGGCATTACGGCAGGTCCGCCATTAAACCAATTTTCTACCTCATTCCAAATTGCATCGGGAGAGTATACTGTTATTTGATGAAGTAAGATGGCATTGTCTTCATCGCTCTCAGGATATTGCAAGCTATTAACTTTCGCATAAAGTTGACCGGTGGAATCCTGAGAAATCAAAGCAGGTGAACCGGCGTGTTCAATACCAAAACCAACATTGGGTTCCGAAGGCCTGGTATCCAGAAACAGACCTTCCAAAGAAGGATCTTGCAGAACGGGTTCGGTCCAGAAGGTAGGTAAAAAGAAAGTTGCGGGACCTTTAAAATTGGTCGTGTTTAAAAATAAAGTCCAGCATTGGTTACCTGTTTTAATGTTCGTACCGCCGGTATTCGGGATGGGATCTGTCAGGGGCAAAGGCAAATATCCATAACCCAATTTCTCCCCATTCAGGCATTGCGACATATTCAGTCCGTCGGGAGCCCAAAGCAGTTTGTTCGATAATTGGGCAACGCCGTATTTACCACCTGGGGTACTCCAGTCTCTATGACCATCGGGCAATTGATCACTTCTGCCAGCGCCGGGTCCGTTGGCCCAGGCATAAAAATTATACGATACGCCGCCCATGATAAACTTAGGAACCTTCGTACCAAAGCGCGTATCGTGCCACCAACCCAATCCTCCTTCAATGGTCGTGTAAAATTGTGTGGGTTCATTGCCTGTCCTTTGGGTGCTCATCCAGCTGCTGCTCAATCCCGTTTGAAAGCGATCGGGCCCCGGATACTTTTGAAATATCGGATAAGCTGCACTGTACATGGTATATCCCGAACCAAAGGATTTGTCTGTGATGTTTTCTGTTGAGATCCACGTAAATCCACTTTTGGTGGCGTTGACTACTTGTGCACAGCTATTGTTATTTATGGCTGCAATGATGTAAAAGAAGCAGATTGGCAAAAGTGTATTTCGACCGATTGTTAAACTTTCGATGTTAAGATATAACGATGACATAGTACAAGGCTTTACTTCATCGTAAAGATAGGTACTGGAATGATGGATGTGCTAACTAAAATTTTTTAAGGCATAAAAGAGTGATACTCCTTTATCCAATTTTCAAAATGCGTCCTGTAATTCCGTTATTGAGATAAAAAATCAAAGTTATTCAAGCTCGAAGACGAAAGAACAAGTGTTAGTTTAAAAGGGTAAGAATATGTTTGGAGGGGTTGTTCAACGGTTAGTACATGTGTCGTGCGACGTTAGGAGCATGATCGTCATGTACATATTTAACGAAAGTATCATATTAAAAATTGACGATTAACCTTGTTGACCAATGTAACAAAGTTTTATTGTGATAATAATCTTGGTCATCAATATCAATTTCATCAATACTACCAATTTTGTTGCCGTTCACAATTATGGGTTCACCTTCTACAAAAGAGTCATTTAAACTATTAAGAAATTTTAATTCTCTCGAGAAACTCCAATATATGTTCTTGTTCAGTCGAATTGAGTAGCCAATTCCACCTTCAACAATTTGATTGAAAGATTGCTGACTTGAGCCAGTTGCAATCTCAAGAAAATTAATGTTAACAGAAAAACCAGAATTTTCTAAGAGCCAAAGTCCAGCCTTCTTCCATTTTCGACATTTTGTGGTTGGCTTTATATTGCTTCGTGCTGTTGCTATCCAATCTGCATAGAGAAATGGAGTGATTGTCATAGTAGTAGATACTAAAATAAATCTCCCGTCCAATTGTTGGTAAACTAATGTTGAATCAACTGGGTTGATGGCCGGAAGTCTGTATCTAAAACGATCATCTTCCGATAATTCACCGTAAGCAAAACTTAACCCAAGTTGAACACGTTCTTTTTATCTCCGTCAAAATCCCTATTGAGCCTTTTATTTAAAGTGCTTATTGCATCTACAAGCTTGGTTGTATTTGCGATTGAATCCTTAAGGGCTTCATTTTCCTTCTTAAGTTCTTCGATAGTTTGTTGACCAAATAATAGGCCCATTGAAAAAATTAAGAAGGTCGTAAAAATTGCTGTTTTCATGACTTGTTTTTTTTTGTTTTGTTGTCGTTAACTTCAGTCCGTCTAAAAACTACTTACCCCAAACCCAAAGTTAAGAAATCATATCTAATAATTGCAACAGAGACGATTTACGGAACGATAATTTTTGATATTTGGGGTCAGGAAAATTCCGTATCCATAAAAATACTGCATCTTCCATGCTTAAATTTCATTGTCATAATCCTTAAATAATCGATTGGAGGTAAGCTTTGAGCTCATTTTTAACTATGATGTTGACTAATCTTCGCAGGTTAAAAGCTGTAAACATCAGTCCAACATAGCAACTTGCCCGTTTTATACCTTGTGTAGTAGTGCTGTGATGCGTTTCAAAATGAAAATCATCTATTTTAATGCTTTCCACAAACAGATCTATCAATCTGACTTCATTGTCAGCATCAACGATCTGATCCAGGTTTTCAGCAAATAAAAAGATTTGACACCGGTCCGTTCCTTGTATGTATCGCATGCCTTAAAGATACCTACTCGAAACGATTGTATCCTTATCCTATTCAAAAAGTATTCAACAATTTCGATTGAGTTTTTAGACAGTTTGACGGTTTTCGGCTTTGCGAAGGCGGGGCCTTTCAGCACTACCGTTCACTCGAAGAACCGCACTTCAATTATACGAAAAACTGTCAACCGAAGCACGTCACCCCCGCTTTTGCAAAACCGATGTTACCGGATGCCCTTTTGTCTGTCAGACAGCTGAGTATGGTTGAGTTACGCACAAACCTGTCAACGAAGCGATTTACATTAACAGCTGTCATTGTCGAGCTAACACTAAGTTAGTGCTGTGGCGGAAAAAAGCAAAAAAAAATAGGGTTGGGAAAAATTCTTCTTTGGGTCGGAGGAAAAAATACTCTCTTGCAAGCTTTGGTTCGTGGGTTGGCTTGTAGCGGCTTGTAAGAGTGTATTTTTTGTGTTTGGGGAGTTTATAGTATGACAAAGATTCTTATCTTTGTCATACTTATAACAAATTAAACATTAACAATCATGGCACAAAAAAGAAACACAGCAAAAACGGCAAAGGCTGATTTTACTCATTCAGAAGATCCAATTCCAACGGTTCTTAGTCAAATTGAAAACGAATTACTTTTTAGCAATGCTGAGAATATTATAAGTAGTGCTGAAGCACAACTTTTAGTGCTGAAGTTATTATGAGCAATTCTGAAAGCCAAATTGAACATTTGGTCGGTGTAATTAGTTCGGCTGAAGACGTGGTCTCAAGACTTTCAAGTCCATCTAAACCAAAAGATAGAGTTAGTAAAGGCAAATGAATGAGACAGGATGTTATCTAAACCTTCAAATGGGCTGTTAACTCCCCTAAATACTTTTGGAGTCGTTTAAGAACTGTTTTCTTTGAAATTCTCCGAGCCCTGAAATCCTTTACCAAACCGTAACAGAAAGAATCAATTTTAGTTCTGTCTTCTCCAAGATTATGTCCAAAAATTGATCCCGTACCACAAATAGGGTCGAACGGAATCTTTAGTTTTGGATCAGGCAAAACAAAATCTTCATGATTTGGCCAAATGGAGCCTCCCCAACGTAGTAAACAATCTGAAACTAACATGAGAATAGGATTATCAAAGTTTTCCATTACATGATAAGATTGAAAGTCCACTAGAGTTGCATATAATGGATTCAGGCTGTTTTCACGAGTTTGTTGAATGTTTATTCCTTCAAAGTAGAGGGGTGCCATATCATCAATAAAGTGACTGACTTTTTCTATTTCTTTTAATTGTTCTTCATTGAAGAAATCGATAGGTTGTGAACCATAAAGAATTTTCAATCTGCCGTTTTCTTTCCAAATTTTGATGGTAGTATTAGTATTAGAAGAAGTAACACCATATTTTCTGAGAAGTAATTCTATTTCCAATTGTACATGTTGGCCAGTTGACCCATAAGCATAAAGGCCGCCTGAGTCTTTTGGCCTTCTGTGAGCTCGCCTTGCAATTAGGCTTGCAGGTTTGTCACGAAAATCATTCTTTTCAGTGTTATGCCCTTTTTCATCAAAACCTAAGTCAAGTATCCCATAAATAGGTATTGTGCTGATACTGCTATTGCTATGGATAAATATTTTTTGAAGCAACTCTTGCATGATCAACTCAAAAATTGCGAACTCCAAAGAGTTTATTCCATTACCGTGGGAATCGTTAATAGGCTTTTTATTTGGTGCAACACCTATACCTTTTACATCAATCAATCTGTTTTCATACACTTGTTGTGAAGTGTTTTTTTTTAACACACTGTCATTTTCTTCTATTGAAAGTACCAAAGCCCTGCCATACCCTGGTGGTCGATAGGCATTTACTTTCGAATCACCAATTTGAATTTTGGTATTGACATTGGTTTGAAAGGCTTGTTGTGTTGAAATGAAAGAAGTATTGTGTATTAACCAATCATCCTGTATTTGTTCAATTGCTTTCCTTTTTGTCAACCCTTTTAGACTATTTAAGTATGGATATTCAATTTCTAATGCATTATCAGTTAATTGCGGGAAATCGTGCTGTAATAGTTTATAATTTATGTAGATAACTTTTGATCCTTCCACTCGTAAGACAGTTTCGGATATAATACCAGCTTGTTCCAATTCGTCTATCGACTTTAATAAAGGGCCAGAGGTAAAGTGATTTCCAAAACCGTCACCAATATTTATATTTCTATTCACACTCAAAATTGTTTTTGTCCAATTTGATTTACTGAACCGTTAATTGAATAAGTTTCATGCTTTCACTTACCAATTACATCAATGTCCCAAACTATCAATTCAGTATCATCAGAACCCGAAACTACTCTTTTGCCGTCCGCTGAAATAGCAACACCATAAACATCTCCTGTGTGCCCTTTAAGAGTTGTTATGCAATGCCCTTTCTCGAAATCCCATACTTTTACTGTTTGGTCGGCAGAACCCGAAACTGCTATTTTACCGTTCGCTGAAATAGCAATACATAATACTGAATTTGTATGACCGGCAAATTGAGTTATGCAGTTGCCTGTTTCTGCATCCCATACTTTCACTAATCTATCGCCATGGGCAGAAACTATTTTTTTTTCATCCTCTGATAATGTAATACCATATACGGCACCTCCATTTCCATTAAGAACATTTATACACTTTTCAGTTTCTAAATCCCAAATTCGGATAGTTTGATCACCCGAACCGGAAATAGCCATTTTCCCATTTTTAGTTAAACAGACGCTAACAACAAACTCTGTATGCCCAATTAAAGTTGACAAAACTTTTCCTCTATCAATGTCCCAAAATCTTACTTTACCGTCATGACTACCCGAAATCATTTTTTTACCGTCAGGGGTTACCGAAACACACCAGATTCCCGCTTTCTGCCCTTTGACTTTAAAAGTAGTCAAGCACTTTTCAGTAGTAGTATCCCACACCTTTACAGATTGGTCTCTCGAACCCGAAACAACAATCTTCCCATCTCCTGATAATGCAGCTGACCAAACACCGTCACTATGCCCATGTAGTATTGCAAGGCATTTCTCATTTTCAATATCCCAAACTTTAACTGTTTTATCACGAGAAGCCGAAACAACTTTATTACTATCAGGTGTCATTGAAATGCCAAGTATTGTTCTTGCATGAGCTTTTATTGTTTTGCCTCGGGGATTAGTTATTTCTTCATTTAAGATATTTTTTGAAGCACAAGTTCCACATGCGGCTAGTAACTTAAAATACTGCTCAGGTGTACCATTACGCCAATCAATGTATGCAAATTGCCTGATTGTAGTTTTAATTTCACTGTCATCTAATCGTAATGGAATGAATCTCCTTTGTTGGTTTGTCGGATCATTAAAAAGTATGGTTTGGCTTTCAAATGTTACCCAATCTGAATCCGAAGAATTACCGGACATAGCCAAAATAAGGACTCTTGATTGCTCTAAACCCTTGTTGATTTTCAGACCAATCATATCGCCTGGTTTTATTTCCCATTCATCAAACCATACTCTCAAACCATCAGATTTTAATAGTTCAGCTAATTTTCGAACAGTAGCCTTATCCTTCGAACTATGGCTAATAAATACATCGTATATGAAATTATTCATGGTAAAAAATCCACTTAGCAATTTAAATAGTTCAATTGGTTACTTCTTTCCATTCCACAGAATAGCTATTTACTTTTTTATTGTTATTAAGAAAATCAATATTTGAATATCCCCCTAAATAATATTTTACAGAGGGAACATTATTGCAGCAAATTTTCACTTTGGAACTTATCAAACTTATTAGCAGTTTATCGTCCTCGCAAACAATGTTCAACCAATCAGCATGTGTAAAATCTTGTGAAATTTTATTTTTTACGAGAACCTCTCTTTTAATAAGCCAAACATTTGTATCAACCATATTCACTCCTGAACCTGATTGACTTATTTGGTCATGAATAATGTTGCTCCCTTTCTCGATGATACCACACTCTGAAAGTAGCAAAAATTGCTCTTTAGCCTGTTGCGAATTTCTTGCCCAAGGATATTCTTCTTCCATAAAACAATAAGGTTTCCCATCTGAATAAAAGAGTTGTCTGTGACAATGAACTGCCTCCACACTATTTAACACTGCACACCGCACCAATTCTGCAAAGTGAAAAGATTCAAATTCGTTGTCATCATCTAAAAAAGCAATCCAAACTGTGTTAGCGTATTCAACCGCTGCATTTCGTAAATATGCTGAATGAGAAGGACCACTTATGTCTTCCGCCTTCCTTTTTATGTTTCTCCAAGAAATTGTATGGTCACCTGAATATTCATTCTCTAAAAAAATTATAGTTTCAGAACAATCATCAACAAATACTAAGGTTTTTATTGTACCTGAGAAACATTGGGATTTAATCGAATCAATTGCTCTTTTAAGCAACTCGCTTCTTTTCCTAGTAATTATAATAACTGTTAACTCCATTGTTTTTACTTTAAGTTTTTCTTTTTTAAAGCAGCTTCCATAAAAGGATTTGTACTTGGAACATTCAACCAATCAAGGATAAAGTTTGATGCACTTTCAACAGTATGCTTCGAAATATCTATTTCAAGAGTTTTTAATCGGGATTGCTTAATCAGTTCTCGCATTAATTCCTGCTCATCTATAAATTTTTGTAAATTATCATAATTGGCAGGGGATTCAGAATATGTAAGTCTTTCTTGTCTCGCTTCTTCAAAAGTTTCAACTGGTCGAGTGCAAAAAATTATTTGAAAATTTAATGCTGCAAGCCTTTCTTCTAACCAGTCAAACGAATAATCTTTATTAGCATTAGTCAATTGAAACGCACGAGTAGAAATATGGAAACGGTCTAAAACCCAAATCCAGTGCCTCTGCAACTCAATTAGTTTCATCCAAGTGCGATATGTTTCCATTGCATATTCTTCTTCATGTGGCTGAAATGTGATTATGCTGTTTCTCTGTGAAATCGGTTTTGATTCATGTGTGTCAAGTATTTCCCATTCAGCAGAAACTAATGGTAAGTGATACCTATGAATACGACCTTTCACAATTCGTGGACTTTCTGCAATCGCAAAAGATATATCAGTCTTATGCGTTAAATGGGTTCCTTCTAAAATAATTTTCGGTAAATATGCTTCCTCTGGAATATTAATTTCTTGCATTTTATTTTATCTGTTTATCTAAATATCAATTCTAATTCCTTTTCAAAATCTCTTAATGATTCAAATTCTAAAACATGGTTTGGCATTCCACAAGTTGGATTGTCAAATCTTATCCATACAGGAAATAATTCACACCTCATAGCACCGACAACATCGTTAACCCAATTATCACCAATGAAAATGGCTTTAGAAGGATTTACACTGAGCTTTGAACAAATATCATTAAATATTTTGGAGTTCGGTTTTCTTGCACCTACTTCTGCTGATACAGAAATGGCATCGAATAAAGGCAAACCAGTTTGTTCTAAATAAGGTTGAATTGGAAAATCCCAGTTAGAACACAGACCAATTTTTTTATTATGCTTTCGTAATAATTGAATTACAGAATTTGCACCGAAAACCGCTTTTTTTGTAGCCGTTTTTTCTACCTCAAGCAAACAGTTATATACTTCATCTATTCTATCGATGGGTACGCCACTCTGCTTGATTAATTGAATGATATTATTTTTTCTCCAATCTTGGTAAGAAGGAGTTGAATTATAACTTGGAGTGAGGCATCCGTCAAAGCCATCTGCTTCCCACATTTCCTGCATAGCAAGATAACAATCAAATCCAAGGTTTCTTAGTGTTTCCCACATTTGTGGGGGCTCATAATCAATTTCAACCAATGTACCATAAAAGTCAAAAATGTATGCTTCGGCTGAAAGGAGACGTTTTTTTATTTGCATAAAACTTAATTGACTCAAAAGTTAAAAATGGAGTTTCTGTAGTTATTCTATTGGTACGATTGGAAAATGTACCCCCTCAATTTTATCCCCCGGTTTTAGGCCTACTTCATCATATGGAAAACGTTCGTTGCCAAGCCATATAGTTCCCTCGGCTACATACCTAAGTACATATACACAACGAGGTTTTGAAGTTAAATTGGGTAATGAACCATGCCATAACATTGCATGATGTATTCCACACTCCCCAGGTTCAAGATTTCCATAGTCCACAACTTCAAGTCCTTCTAAAGTAGGATTCTGAGAAATTTCAACTGCGTTAGGTCTGTCTTTTTGCATTATTGATTTATCATCACCAAATCCAACTGGTAATGTTTCTTCATTTCTTTTATGTGAACCCGGTACTACCTGCATAGTTCCATTCTCTGTTGTTACAGCATCAAGAGCAATGAAGATTGTTGTTGCTGTTGGAGTTGCAAGTGGCCAATACGGAAAGTCCTGATGCCAAGGAATTGATTTGGCAAAGGGATTTTTTATTATCACATTATCTTCCATAAGGTGTACTTTCTTACCCTCAAGTAGCTGACTTGCTATTAAAGCAATAGACGGATTCTTAGCAACTGTCTCAAAACGTTTGTCTCGTTTCCATAGGTTAAAAAGAAAGGGAAATGTTTTTGGTTTGCTATCAGTTCCCTCTCCATACTCAAAGGTTGTCTTACCAGATGAATCAATATTTCTCTTTATACGAATTGGGTCGGTAAGTTCATACTTTGGTGTCTCATCATGATCAAAGAGATATTCATCAATAGCCAAACGAAGTTCATTTGCTTTTTCTTCAGTTAAAATTCTGATAGGAACTAGAAATCCAAAATCCGTATATCTCTGAACTTCTTCTTCGGTCAATTTGCTTATGCAATTGCTTTTATTTCCGTTACTTTTATTTGTATGCTCCATTTGAAATTTATTTATATTAATGATTGTCTATGAATTTAATTTAACGTTCGTTTTGTAGCAATGAAACTATTTGTCCAAGGGCCTGTTCTTTGATACTCAATAAAAAACCAATCAGGTGTTTCCTTCTGCCATTCAAAAAAGGCTCTTTGTTCACCCAAATTTGGGTTACCTCTAAAACAGAACCAATCATCAAAAATGATTATTGTGCCATCGGTAAGTAATGGCGTAATGAAATTTAATGCTGTCTTAGTTGATAGATATAAATCGCAATCAATATGGACTACCGCAGCTTTCTTAATAGAATATCGTTCTATCGTTTCACTCACGCAAGTTTTTTCAAACAAACCCGCTACTACATTAACTTTTTCTATTTCTACTCCTGCCTTTTCTAAATTTTTTAGAAAATCTTTTTCGGAACAATAGTATTTTCCTTTAGTAAAATCTTTTCCATGCTTATCTATTCCTTCAAGGTTAGGAAGTCCTTCAAAAGAATCAAAAGCAAAAAATCTCATGTTACTCCACAATCTATTAAGTTCCTTTACATCTTCTTTTGTTCTCTCTCCATGAATTTTTTGAAACGGGCCAAAAGCATGTTTTAATGTATTAAAAGCTTCAATAAAGGAACCTCCTGAATAAACACCAAACTCAAGGTAGTCGCCTTCTACTTTTTCAGCAGCGATTAGATTGGCAGTCTTAAACATTATCCCGTGCTCTAAAGAAAGAAAGTTAATTAACTTAAACCTTATTGCGGATTTTACGTTTTTGAGAAGGCTCGTGATTTTATCAAAATACCTATTCATAGGATGCTTTGTGATTCTATATGTTTAGTAGTATAAATCCGTTATTACAAAGTTCAATCGTTTTCATAATATCATTCTTCGAATGAGCACCACATATATACCAGTGATGGTTAGGATGAAAATAAACGCCACTTTTAGCCATGAAAGAATAGAATTTTATTTTTGAGCTTTCTCGTTTTTGCAAATCTTCTTCTGTAAACTGGATAAATGGAAATGGTGCATATCCTAAAACATTTGCTTTGATGTGGTGTTCTTTTATTGATTTTTCGAGTTCGTTTAGAAATAACTGACCTACTGACCAAATGTGTTTTATGGTTGGTGTTTTTTGCAATGTTTTTATTGTTGTGATTGCCGCTTCCATTTCTGCACTGCTACAAAAATAAGTTGCTGTCATTTTAGTCTGTGATATATTCTTCAAGATGTCGGCACGACCTACAATAGTCGAAATTGAAAATCCATTTGACATAGCCTTGCTATATGTTGCTAAGTCTGCTGTTATATTGAAGTACTCTTGTGCACCACCTAATGCCATTCTAAAACCGGAACGCATTTCATCAAGTATAAAAAGTGCTCCATGCTTATGAGCCATTTCTTTAACCTCTTGAAGAAAACCATCTTTAGGTTTTTCTAATTCAAATGGCATCATAAATACACATGCAATATCATTTCCGTGCACCTTGAAAAGATAATGTAAAGAATCTAAATCATTGTAGGTAAATTCAAAAATGTCTTTTCTTACAGCAATAGGAACTCCAGTTGGTCTTGGCGTTGCCCAATCGTGCCAACCGTTATAACCCCATCTTACAATCTTATCTCTACCAGTGAATATTCTTGCTAATCTTATTGCACCACTTGCAGCATCTGAACCTGTTTTCATTAAATAAGCCATTTCAGCATTCGGAATTACTGAAATTAGCAACTCGATTAACTCTTTCTGTTGTGGTTTCCATAATGGAGAAACCATGTGTCCGGATTGAATTTCTTTACAAACAGCATTTACTACTTGTTCATCTGCATGCCCAAGTACAATTGTGCCATAACCTAACATATAGTCAATGTATCTATTTCCGTCAACATCCCACAAATAAGCACCTTTTGCATGACTAGCATAAAAAGGATAAGACCCTTTGATTGCACTGTAATTATTTCTTTTTGCATCATTTAATTCTGACCAAATCCAAGCATCAATGGATTCAGCATTTTGCAATAGAGCTTCAGTTTGAATAAGATTTTTGTTTTTTATCATTTGAAGAATTATGTCAATTAAAAATTGTTGTTTGTATTAAGAAAGTCTTTTAATAAAATCTTCTACTTTATCATGAGCTTCATTATCTGTAAATTGTTCCGGTGGTGATTTCATAAAATAAGACGATGGTTCAATTAAAGAGCCTCCAGTTTTTTTATTCATTGCCAGTTTCATACATCTAATGGCATCGATTACAATCCCTGCAGAATTCGGACTATCCCAAACCTCCAATTTTAACTCTACTTTCATCGGCACATTTCCAAATGCTTTTCCTTCAATGTAAATGTTACACCATTTACGGTCTGTTAGCCAAGGGATATAATCACTTGGGCCAACATGAATTTCATGTGCTGGAAGTTCATAGTTTAATTGACTTGTAACAGATTGGGTTTTTGACTTTTTCTTGGAAATTAATCTTTCTCTATCCAACATGTTGAAGAAATCCATATTACCGCCAAAGTTTAGTTGATATGTACGGTCTATGTGAATACCCCTTTCCATAAAAAGTCTTGTCAAGGTTCTATGTATTATGGTTGAGCCTAATTGACTTTTGATATCATCACCGATAATTGGAAGTCCTGCTTTTTCAAATTTTTGTAGCCACTGTTTATCAGACGCAATGAAAACAGGAATGCAATTAATAAAACCACAATTAGCATCAATTGCTTGTTGAGCATACCATAGTGTTGCTTTTTCAGAACCAACAGGTAAATAATTTATCAGAATGTCAGTTTTTGATTCTATCAATATTTTTGATACGTCAACTGGCTTCTCTTTGCTTTCTGTGATGACCTTATTTAATGAACTTCCAAGCCCATCCAAAGTTGGACCTCGAAGTACCTTAACTCCAAGATTAGGAACATCTGCAATTTTGATAGTGTCGTTTGGATATTCCCATATTGCTTGACTAAGGTCTTTACCAATCTTGGTAGCATTGACATCAAAAGCTGCGGAAAATTCAATATCACTAACTAGGTAATCTCCAATTCTATTATGCATTAAGCCAGTTATCTTCTCATTATCTTGAACACTTTTATAATATTCAATTCCTTGAACCAAAGAGTTTGAGCAGTTTCCTACCCCTATAATTGCAACACGTATTTTTGACATAGCGAACTTGTATAATTTTGTTTGTAAATATTTGACTAGGTTTTTATTTTCTTGGAAACATCGGACTTAACAGGAATAATCTCTCCTTGTTTTGCAGCAGATTCGTAAGCCATTTGAATTATCATTGTGGTATTAAAAGCTTCCTGAAAAAGATAATCTTGTCGCTCAGGATTTTCGATAAGGTCAAGAAAATCAACAAACATTTCACGAAACCAATTTTTGTGAGTGGGGTCGTCAAAGTCGGAATTAATGTCTATTGATTCAAAATCTCCATTTTTGCTAATACTTATTTTATCATTTTCAACAAAAAGATTTTGTTTGGAACCCATTATGGAATAATGAGTGTTACGAAAACTGCCTGCCCATGATAGTTCAATAAAAAATTTTACATCATTATTAAAATAGAGAGTTAGCATAGTAGTATCTTCTGTGCTTAAATAATTTTCTCCTTTGCATAGGTTTCCAGCAATACAAGAGACCGCAATAGGATTCTGTTCTATAAGAATACTTGACAGATAAATATTATGTGGGCCATGGTCAAGTAAAATTCCACCAGCGGCAATTTTAAGGTTTCGCCTCCAATCTTTATCCCATTCTGTAACACCTTGGGCATGTCCATTTCTAATCGTCCGAAAGTAACCATGCTTAATCTCGCCAAACTCTTCTGATTTCACTTGTTGTTTCATCCACTTTACAACAGGAGCAAATTTGTAATTATGTAAGGGATAGATATGTTTCCTTGAGGAATCAATTAGTGATAAAATTTCGGAGTAATTTTCTGTGTCTGTCAAAAATGGTTTCTCACATAACACATGGCATTTTTCTAAGAGCCCTGCTTTTATATAGAAAAAATGTGTGCTTGGGGGTGTGCATATATCAATGAAATCAATTTTTTGCTCTTTAAACATTTCTTCAATTGAAAAGTAACATTTAATATCAGGGTGCAGTTGCCTTGCATATTTAAAACGAGTTTCAGACGTATCCACAATAGCTTTAATTTGCAATTCGCTTACTGATTTGTATGCAAGCAGATGTGCTTGTGCAATGTTTCCAAATCCTATAATAGCTCCATTCATATTTTTGGTGAGAATTTAGAAATTAGTTTATCATGGAATTTTCCATTGGAAAGTAATGCTCCTTTGTTATTACATAATATGTTGCCCTTTGAAAAGTCTAAACTAGTCCCATCTACATCTGAAATTATTCCACCAGCATTTTGTAATAGTCTAACACCACCAACATGATCCCAAACTTTTAATGAAGTGTTTGCAAAATTCATACTGATAAGTACATCGGATTCACCTGTGGCTATAGAAATATAGCCTTTAAGAGTGCTGAATACATCATCTTCAACAAAATCCATTTTATAAATCTTTGATAACTCCGAATTGTTACAATATGGTTGGGCATTTGAAATCCACCTATTAGATACTTGCAATTCAGTTTCAATGTCTTTTAAGGAATCATAGCTATAAGATTTACCTTTTTGTGTGTAATAGTGAATTGCTCTATTAAGTGCGGGTGAGTAACTACTTAAAAAAGAAAAAACAGGAATCGAGTTTTCAAGTTCTCCAATTCCAATGACATATTGGTTTGACTTGACAAATTCTAAAGTCCCATCAATAGGGTCAATTACCCAAACCTTATTAGAGATGTTGTCTTGACCATAATCCAACCAACTAATAAATTCCTCCTGAGTAAGATGCTCATTTAATACCTGACTGACCTTAATAACTATTTGTGCTCTTTGTTCAGGAGTTGTAACTTTTAAAAATTCCTCACTAGTTTCTTCCGAAATAATTCTTTGTTTTGGTGAAATGCTACAAAGAGCTTTATTAATTATTACTTGTGTGCCGAAATCTGCTAGTGTAACAAATTCATAGGATTTATCAAGATACTCTAAATTCTCCATACGAAGAGTTTGACAAAGTTGATGTGCTTTATCCACTGCCTTTTTAAATGGCATGAGTGCAAAAGGAAAAGTGCCCTGCATATTTATCAAACTTTTCTTTTTTTTTGAGATTGAAGCTTTGCCTTGTCTTGATTTAACTTATCAAATGCCCCACGAACAATAAGCTTTGATTTAGCGGGGCTATGTTCAGAGAACGTTTTGTACACTTTGACCCAATCAAAGAATATTACTTTCTTTTTAAGGATATTTTCAGAAACGCCAAGTTGCTGAATAATAATTTTTGATTGAAGATTACTGAAAACACTTTTTAACGCCTCTTTAAGAGTTGCACCAGTTCTAGAAAAAATATATGTGATGAAATCCTTGAACTGTATTTCTTCTTGCTTGTTGAAAACAGGTTTCCTTCTTTTAGAAATTGAAATATAACCAATATCAACCCTAGGCTCAGGAGAAAAGTGTTTTCTGTCTATTTCTAATAGAAATCTTACTTCATAATGAATCTGTAAATAATGCGAAAGTAGTGGAGATTCAGCATAAGGTGCACCAACAAATTTATATGCAGCTTCTTTTTCTGTTATTATGTAGGCTGCTTGAAGTGATGAGTTTTCATCGGTAATTTTTCTAATTATATCAGCAGTGATGTTAAACGGAATATTCGCAACTATAGAATACTCTTCTTTTGGCAATGGGTATTTCAAGAAATCTGCGTTAACTAGTGAAATATTTTCAATGCCACTGTAATGTCTTTGCAAATCAGAATAGAGGTCTTTGTCAATTTCTACAGCAATTACCTTGTTGTATGGTTTAATGATAGCATCAGTTATTATTCCTTTGCCCGGCCCTATTTCAATAAGTAAATCAGTTCGTGAAAAGTCAACATGGCTAATTATTGTAGAAATCACACCTCTATTATTGATAAAGTTTTGAGACAAAGCGATGCTACGCCTTGGCTTCATTGCTTTGTCAGTTCTATTAAACTTAGAGTTATTTATGTTTTTTGGCTTGTCCATGTATTACAAAATTGCAAAATCAAAGTGGTATTTTAACGAATATTTCGATTTTAATCCGATTCCCTTTTTCAAAGCGTTGGCGATTGCACTCTTTTGACTTTGCCTTTGGGTTGGCTTTGTGCGGTGGCAGGCAAAGGCAAATGTGAGCAATGTGCGTTGGCAATAGAATTTTTTGTGCATGGGCATTTTTTAGTTTTTTTTCTGTGCGTCTGCCGTTAGAACGGTGTCAGTTGTTGTCCTAAATTGTCTGAAATGGTTGTTCAAAAGTCGTCCGTTTGAGGTTGCACGGTCGCCAATAGGGTTTCCGGTAACATCCAAATATCCGCAATATTGCATTAAACATCCTATCCACGCAATAAAAGCGAATATCCGCCCGACCTTCCTTACTCATTAACTCTCCTCCCCACCCCAAATGAAACGGAAAATATCTCCACAACTACCTAAGCTCTAAAAATGGCTTCGCCGTACCCAGTCCCATTTTGAATTGTGGCGGGTCAATCTGATGATCGCTATAACTTACCCATTTTGCTTTGCAGTTTGTGATCTGCCATCCAATAATCACGGTTGCAGACTTTAAATTAATCCGCAACCTGGCCTCAGGGCAAGTTTGGTTAAAACAAAAATAAAACAATTCACGAGGATAACAAAATGGGGTTTGAATATATTTTGATAGTTTGTCAGGCTGAACCGCTAAACTCTTTCATCCTGAGGTATTGATTGGGGTCCTTCCAAAACCAACAAAACCGGAAAACTGAAGCAGCCCCGGGTTAGTCCATCAACCAGGGCCCCACCCATTCCTCCCCAAATAATTCCTATTTTTGCGCAAATTTTAGAAATGGAATACCGTCCGTCGGAAGTGGAACATAAGTGGAAGGAAATTTGGAAGGCCAATGGACTTTACCAGATAAATATCTACCAACAAAAACCCAAGTACTATGTGCTCGATATGTTTCCCTACCCTTCCGGTGCCGGGCTGCACGTGGGTCACCCGCTTGGATATATTGCTTCCGATATTTTTGCCCGGAAAAAACGCATGGACGGATACCAGGTTTTGCATCCCATGGGCTTTGATGCATTCGGACTGCCTGCCGAACAATATGCCATACAAACCGGAGTGCATCCTGCCGTTTCAACCTACCAGAATATAGAACGTTATCGCCAACAGCTGTTTAATATCGGACTGTCCTTCGACTGGTCGAGGGAGGTCATCACCTGCGATCCGAAGTATTACAAATGGACGCAGTGGATCTTTCTCCAACTATTCAATCATTACTACGACAACAGGCTTCAAAAGGCCAAACCCATCAGCGATTTGATGGCCCGATTTGAAAGCGAGGGAAGCACAACTATCCAGGCGGCTTGCTCCGAAAATCCGGACTTCAGCGCCGAAGAATGGAAAAAGATGTCTGCAGCCAGAAAGGATGCCATTCTGATGAACTATCGATTGGCTTATCGCAAAATTGCCTACGTAAACTGGTGCGAGGCCCTGGGCACAGTCCTCGCCAATGACGAAATTAAAGATGGAGTCTCAGAGCGTGGCGGTCATCCCGTAGAAAAGAAACCCATGATGCAATGGGCTCTTCGCATCAGCGCTTATGCCGAGCGCTTGCTGCAGGATCTCGATACATTGGAATGGTCGGATGCCCTGAAAACCATGCAAAAAAACTGGATCGGCAAATCGAAGGGTTGTTCCATATTTTTTCAACTGGAAAACAACCACGCACGCATTGAGGTTTTCTCCACCCGGCCGGATACGATCTTCGGTGCAAGCTTCATTGCTCTGGCTCCTGAACATCCAATGGCTCAGGCACTCAGCTCGCCGGAAAAGCAACAAGAAGTATTGAGTTATATCAAAGCCAGCGCGGCCAAATCCGATCGCGAGCGTTCGTCAGAAACGAAAACAGTCAGCGGGGTATTTACAGGGAGTTTTGCTATTCACCCTTTTAACCAAAAGCCATTGCCAGTCTATATCACAGATTACGTCCTGGTCGATTACGGAACCGGTGCCATCATGGGTGTGCCGGCTCACGACAAACGGGACCAGTTGTTTGCGCAGAAATTTGAATTGCCCATCGTTCAGGTTGTCGATTTCGGCGACCGGGCTGATGCCGATATCGAAGACAAATCAGGAACTCTTGTGAATTCCGATTTCTTAAATGGACTCGATGTCCCTCAAGCCATCGAATCGGCTATTTCAAAACTCGAATCCCTTCACGCGGGCAGCGGTAAAGTTTTGTATAAAATGCGCGATGCCAACTTCAGCCGTCAGCGTTATTGGGGCGAACCCATTCCGGTTTCCTACGACCAGGATGGTTGCAGCTTCGCTGCTAAATCCGAAGACCTGCCTTTGATGTTGCCTTCGATGGAATCCATCGAACCAGGCATCGGAGGAAAGTCCCCTCTATCGCGCGCGCACGACTGGATCAAAAACGGCGAATTTGAAAGGGAAACCGATACCATGCCGGGATATGCGGGTTCTTCCTGGTATTTTCTCAGGTACATGGATCCAAACAACGACTCGGCTTTTGCATCCAAAGAAGCGCTCGACTATTGGAAAGATGTGGATCTCTACATTGGCGGCACAGAACATGCGGTTGGGCATTTGATGTACTCCCGTTTCTGGCATAAGTTTTTATACGACCTGAACTATGTGCCCACCACAGAACCGTTCAAAAAACTGGTAAACCAGGGGATGATCCAGGGTGTCATCGAATCGGTTTATTTGCTTAAATCCAAAAATCAGGATCAGCCGGCAAAATTTATTTCCGCAAATCTGGCAGATGGTTTTCCCATTGAGGAATTGGCAAAAATTCCCGTACACATCGATTTCATCAGCCAATACAATACTGCCAATTCGCATCTCGATAAAAACGGTATCCTGCAATTTGTAAAATGGCGACCGGAGTTCCAATCCGCTGTATTTAAAAATGAAACGGAAAGCGGTACGGCCCAATCACTCAGCGAAAATTTTAAATTAAAAACGGTATCCGAAACGGGTAAAATGTCAAAGCGCTATCACAATGTCGTGAACCCCGATGATGTGATCCGCGAATACGGCGCCGACTGTTTCAGAATGTACGAAATGTTTCTCGGCCCTATCGAACAATCCAAACCCTGGGATACCAAAGGGATTGATGGCGTTTCGAAATTTTTACGAAAATATCATTCGATGTTTTACAACCCGGAAGGTGCCGTAGTACTGGATGCAGCTCCTCCATCAAAAGAAGCACTGTCCATTTTACACAGCTGCATTAAAAAAGTAAATACCGATATCGAACAGCTCAGTCTGAATACCTGCATCAGTGCCTTTATGATTTGCGTCAACGAACTTCGCAGAATCAATTGTACGAATAAAGATTTGCTTTTGCAGTTGACACAACTCATGGCTCCCTTCGCACCTTTCATCACCGAAGAGATTTGGTCTCAATTCAACGGCTCCGGTTCGATCCACGAGAGTCCGTACCCAAAGCACAACGAAGATTATCTCCAAAAAGATACCGTAAATTATCCGGTCAGCATCAATGGTAAAAAAAGAATGGAATGGGAAATTTCCAAAACGCATACTGTGGATGAAATCAAAGCCATGGTTGTTGAACTTCCGGAAATCAAAAAATGGATTGAATCGGGTCCAATTAAAAATATCATTGTGGTGCCGGGGAGGATGGTCAATATTGTGATGTGATTGGCCTCACCCCTAACCCCTCTCCACTACGTGGAGAGGGGAATAAGAAATAAAATTTTTTTAAACCGAAATCGCTCCCTTCTCCACTGGCGTGGAGAAGGGCTGGGGATGAGGCCAAACCCTTACGAAAACTGCTGCGCCACCTTCATCGCTCCCTTCGTTTCCCCCTGATAATTGTAAAATCCTTCGCCTGATTTAACTCCCAGTTTTCCTGCGGTGACCATATTGACCAGCAGCGGACATGGTGCATATTTTGGATTGCCGAATCCATCGTGTAATACTCTCAATATTGCGAGACACACATCCAATCCTATGAAATCCGCAAGTTGCAGCGGGCCCATGGGATGTGCCATTCCGAGCTTCATGACCGCATCGATCTCTTCCACTCCCGCAACATCTTCGTATAGCGTATAAAAAGCTTCGTTCAGCATCGTCATCAAAATGCGGTTGGATACAAAACCGGGATAATCGTTGACCTCGACGGGAATCTTTTGAAGAGATTTCGTAATGTCGACAATTTTGGCAAGGGTTTCGTGGGAAGTGTTGTAGCCTTTGATGATCTCGACCAGCTTCATAACCGGAACGGGATTCATAAAGTGCATTCCAATTACACGGGAAGGATCAGCAACAACCGATGCAATTTTTGTTATGGAGATGGAAGAAGTATTTGAAGCCAGTATGGCTTCTGCAGGAGCGGCCTTAGAAATATCTGCAAATATTTTCAACTTGAGATCGATGTTTTCTGTTGCTGCTTCCACCACCAGATTAGCTTTTGACACCGCATTGCTGATGTCTGTCTGTGTAGTTAACCTGTTTAAGATCGACTCCTTTTTCTCCTCGGGAAGAATTCCTTTCTGGATCATTCTGTCCAGATTTTTAGATATCGTTGCAAGAGCTTTTTGCAGAGCGGTTTCAGAAATATCGGCGAGGACCACGGTATATCCATATTGTGCAAAAACATGAGCAATACCATTTCCCATAGTTCCTGCACCAATGACTGTAATGTTATTCATAAAAATATTGATTAAGCGCGCAAAGGTAAACTCAGATGTGTAAATCCGTGCAAGAATATTCTCCTAAAAAATTTCCATATATTGCCATCCAAACATGGTACTGATATCGGATTCGGGTTCTACTAAAACAGATTGGGCTTGCCTTTCTGATGCAACCACACAATATTTTTCTACTCCCGGAATGAATCCGGTCACTCAAAGTCCGATAAAGCTGCAGGAGATCATTTCTCTGGTAAAGGACAACTGTGACACAGCTCCAGCAAAACTAATTCATTACGGTGCTGGCTGCAGGGATTTAAAGGCCCGTGCAAACCTAATCCATCTCTATAAAGAATCCTTTCGCGACTGCGATGTCCGTGTAGAAACTGATCTTTTAGGAGCAGCCCGTTCCCTGTGTGAAGGAAAACCCGGGTTGGTTTGTATTTTGGGCACCGGATCCAACGCAGCCGCATCCGATGGTCATCAACTGCTCCGGAATTTTCCTTCCCTGGGTTATATTTTAGGCGATTATGGCAGCGCAAGTCATCTTGCTAAAAAGCTACTGCAGGCTTATTACACAAATTCACTTCCAAACGAGGTCGCGAAGAGTATTCAACGGCAAGTGCCGTTACTCGACGATGCATTCATTTATAAATTCTATACGGAACCCGACCAGGTCAGCAAATTATCTCAAGTGGCTTCTGTCGTCGTAAAAAATAAAAATGAACCGGCTATTCAAAAATTGATTCAAACAGCTTTTTTCGAGTTCATTGATCTACAGCTGTTGCCTCTTTCTTCCGACAAATCATTTCCGGTTCACTTTACCGGGAGCATCGCCTTTTATTTATTCGATGTGTTAAAATCGTGTTTAGAGCTAAGAGGCTTCACTCCCGGAAATTGTATTCGCAAACCTATTGAAGGCTTAGTCCGTTATCATCATACATATGAACTCAATTAAACGAATTGGCGTATTTACCTCCGGCGGGGACGCCCCCGGCATGAATGCCGCAATAAGGGCCATTACCCGAAGTGCAAGTTTTTTTGATTTGCATGTCTATGGCATTATGAGAGGCTATGAAGGAATGATCGATGGAGACTTTAAAAGACTCGAACCTTCAGATGTTGCGAATATCATTCAACGGGGTGGCACCATTCTCAAAACAGCCCGGAGTAAAAGATTCCTGGAGCCTTCGGGCAGAGAATCCGCGTATAAAAATCTGGTCGCAAATGATATCGATGCACTTATAGCGATAGGAGGAAACGGGACCTTCGCGGGTGCCGACATTTTTTACAAGGAACACGGTATTCCTGTCATCGGATTACCCGGCACGATCGATAACGATCTTTACGGAACAGATTATACCATAGGTTTTGACACCGCCATCAATACGGCAATTTCTGCGGTGGACAAAATCAGGGATACCGCCGATGCCCACAACCGGTTGTTTCTCATCGAAGTCATGGGCAGACATTCGGGTTACATCGGGCTTTACACCGCTCTGGCCTCCGGCGCTTCCGCAATGGTTATTCCCGAAACCCATCCAACGCTGGATCAATTGGTGGCCGATCTCGAAAATTCCTTGCGGAGAAAGAAATTGTTTGGTCTGGTCATCGTAGCCGAAGGCAACAATATTGGTTCGACCCATTCCATTGCGGAACAACTGGCCCAACGCATCAAGGATTACGAAATTAAAATCACCATCATCGGACATATCCAGCGGGGAGGCTCGCCCAGTGCAAACGACAGAATTCTCGCCAGCAGACTTGGACATGCCGCAGTAGAAGCCCTTTTGAAAGGAAAACACGGTTGCATGGCAGGATTGCTCAACGACAAAATCACTTTTACACCCTTCGATATTTCTATTCAGAAAGCAAATGAACCCGATCGCGAATTGTTTAAACTGGCCGAAATTTTAGGCCTTTAAACGAACAAGGTTTACAGTTTCTTAAGCCAATTTTTAATCATTACGGGGCCGAACCCGGTTAGAAAAGATTCCGGGTGAAACTGAAAACCTTCAATGGGAAATTGCACATGGCGAACCCCCATTAGAATGCCCTGTTCTGATACGCATGTGGCCATTAGTTCTTTTGGTAATGTTCCTCTTTCGACAGCCCAACTGTGGTACAATCCCACATCAAAACATTCGGGTACTTCATGGAATAAATCGGAAGCATTGGGTATTTGAATCACTTTATGGATCTTCCCGTGCTGCACTTCCGCCTGCCGGTACAGGCGACCTCCGTAAGCTTGAGCAATGGCCTGCATTCCCAGACAAATTCCAAGCATTGGAACATCTTGAGAAGATTCTATTATTTGCATCATCAAAGGAAAATCGGTTGGAACTCCCGGCCCTGGCGACAACACTACTCCCTGAACCTCAGATATATTCACATTCCGGTTCTGTTTTCCACCAACCACAATTGGATTGACATGAAGGTCTTCAAGCAATTGGACCAGGTTAAAAGTGAATGAATCTTTGTTGTCGACTAATAGTACTTTTGGAGATGCCATGTGCCTAAAAGCTGCTAACTTTCTGCGAAATTAGAAAAATAGAGAAAGGCGGTGTCTGAATTTATTGAATTCACAGAGGTCAGGGAGAAGATGGATGATTATTATCAAAGGAGAATACCTTTCCTGTTCGTCATCGATTATCAAAAAACCCAGGGACTATGTCTGCCTTTATCGGAAATCAATCCCGAAGAAATTCAATACTCCTTTGGCCAATCAAAACAGTCATCAAAATCAAGTACCAAGCTCGCGATCGAAGTCCATCCGGAATCATATGAATCCTATCGGGACAAGTTCAATTGTGTAAAAGAACAACTCAAGCTGGGAAATACCTATCTCTGCAATCTAACGCAACCCAGCAAAATAAAAATCAATTGGGGCTTACAAGAAATTTACGAGCACAGCCACGCATCTTACAAATTATATCTGAAAGACCGCTTCGTTATTTTTTCTCCTGAAACTTTTGTCAACATCGAAGATGGAAAGATCTCAACGTATCCGATGAAAGGAACTGCAGATGCTGAAAAAGAGGGCAGTTACGAATTTTTACAAACAGATCTCAAAGAAAATGCCGAACACAATACCATCGTCGATCTGCTGAGGAATGATCTGAGCATCGTTGCAAACCGGGTTCAAGTGAAAAAGTTGAAATACATCGAGAAAATAAAAACCCACAAAGGCGAACTCTGGCAAATGAGCAGTGAAATTACCGGCATACTTAGAGAAAGTCATGTCAGGCATCCCGGAAAGATTTTTGATGATCTGCTTCCCGCAGGTTCAATTAGTGGAGCGCCTAAGGCGAAAACACTTCAGATCATCGAAGAAGTTGAAAAATACAAAAGAGGCTATTATACTGGTGTCTTTGGCTTATTCGATGGTTCGACCCTAAAAAGTGCCGTCATGATCAGATTCATTGAAAAAAGCGGAGACCAATTTATCTATAAAAGCGGAGGCGGGATCACTGCACTTTCAGATCCGCAATTGGAATATCAAGAACTCCTGGATAAAATTTATGTACCGGTTTTTTGAATCCATAGCAATCGTTGGTGGTGTGGCCAGAAATTTGCCATTACACCAGGAAAGGGTTGAAAAAACCTACAGACAATTCTATAAAGTCAGGTTTCCAGTTGAGCTTTCAAGTCTTATTCAACAATCCGGTGAACAATTTTCTGCAGAAGTAAAATATAAATTCAAATTTAGTTACTCTCAGAACAAGTTCTCTCTTTCATTCGAACTCTATGAGACAAAAGCGCACGCTCATTTTAAGCTGATACCCTCCAAAATAAATTATCCCCATAAACTCACCAACCGGATCAAAATTCTACAACTAAAAAAAGACATTGCAGATCAGGACGAAATCATCATCATCAGATCAAATAGATTAACCGATACGAGTTACTCCAATCTGGTTTTTTCGGATGGTCGAAGTTGGTTTACTCCAAAACAACCTCTACTCAAAGGAATCATGCGTACCCATCTGCTGAATCAAAATAAAATCACAGAGGAAGATCTTTGCCTGAATGATTTACATAAATTTGTCCGGTTCAAATGCATCAATGCATTAAACGGATTAGAAGAAGGGCCTGTGTACGGAATCGAAAAGATCCTGCATCCAAATATGATTCAAAATGGTAAATGAGAAAAAATACATAGAGGTCCTGAACTTAAGCATAAAGTACAAAGCTGATTTGTTGGTAGTCACCAAAAACCAAAGCACTTCAGACATTCTTAAACTATACGAATTGGGCCATCGGCTTTTTGGCGAAAATAAAGTCCAAATGTTATTAGACCGACGCCAATCGTTGCCGGAAGATATCACATGGCACATGATCGGTCATTTGCAAAAAAATAAGATCAGGTATATTATCGACTGGATCAGCTGTATTCAATCGATAGATTCCTGGTCGCTTGCAGAAGCACTCAATCAACATGCCCGGGAAGCCAACAGAATCTTGCCCGTTTTTCTGGAAATAAAAATCGCAAAGGAATACACCAAATATGGTTTTAACCGACTTGCCTTAATGGAGGACTTAAAATCTTTTCCAGCCCATCCTTTTCCTAACCTACATCTGGCCGGTTGCATGGGTATGGCCAGCTTTACAGACAACAAACTGCAAATTCAAAGCGAATTTGCAGATTTAAAAAACTGTTTCGATGAAATAAAAATGCTATTCGATTGTTGCTCGAAAATGCAAACACTCTCCATGGGCATGTCAGGTGATTATCAAATCGCATTGGATTCAGGATCCAATATGATCAGAGTCGGATCTCTTTTATTCTCTCAATAGGAAACTGCAAATTTTGAGATATGCCGAAGTCCATTTTCTGTATGCGCCCTCAAAAAGTAGATCCCTGCTGGAAGCGGAACTTTAACTTCAACAGGACCATCAGAATGATCTGTCATATTGAAAATGCTTTTTCCCGAATAATCTATCAATTGGAGATCTTTCAAGGGTTGATCCTTATGAATCGTTAATGTTTGCACATCAGGTCTGTAAAACGTTTCGATTCGATTGACTGCATAATCATCCTGATTGGTAGTTTCGCAGATCTCCTTGCTGAGCATTTTTATATCCTGAGCCAACGCGGAGAAATCAGATAGACGCAGTTCGAGATTTTTAGCAGAGAGCGTCAGATCAGTTATTCGCATGGTGTCTTTCGCAACGGTAGAAGTCAGATTTGAACCACAGAGATGCGTTAAAGAACTGGGATTTTCGATAACGAGAACTCCATGATCTGATTTATTATTTGATTTTACTGCAGACCATATTTTATCATTTGCGCGGTCGTAGCATGCGGTAGAACTGGTTTCTGTATTTTCATTGTGAATACCTTTTTCAAAATATTTTACAGCTTCGACAATTGCGTTAGAAGAATTGACGCGTACCATGGTATATCCGTTGTACACAGATCCCAAAGGCGATTGCCCGCCAAAATAAAAGAAATTACCATCGATCATCGAAAATTCTGCTTTGATGGGTACCGTATAATTCCGCCAGGTTCGCAAAGCATAATTCACATCAAACATGGTCACGAGCAATTGTCCTGGTTCTGAGCCGCCGATCACAGCCTGAGAAAATAAATGCACATTGGTGCCTCTGGTTTTGACATAAGTCCAACCATATCTATTGCTAAAGGTTAAATTCGGAGCCAACAGCTCCACTTTTTTTAACAAACCGGGATCTCCATTTGTATTCACCTGCATCAGCATCATCCTGTCAAAATTATCTCCCGAAGATTTGATTGTTCCTGCAATTGCAATATTTCCATTGGGGTCAAAAGTCAAGTGTGTCGGCGCTTCAGAATGAATTGGTGCCACGACATTGTACGTTTTTGCCCAGGGAATTCCATTCCCATTGTAATTAAATAAGACCACTTTTTGGTGCCTGGCTGACAAATAATCAATTTCTGTCGATGCAAGCAAGTAAAACTGATCTGCTTCAGAAATCACATCTTTCAAATTCAATCTTAAATCCGGATCATTTGGAAGATCGATCACTTTAAATGAACTTAATTGCTGAAGTCTGTAATTGTATTTTGCAACAAATGGATAAGTCTCCCCACTGGCATTTTCAAACATGCCAAACAAGTACATTTCATAATCACCATCTCCAAAAAGTTTGACCAACTCCAGTTTTCCCTCGGGGATCGTAAAAAAGATGCTGCTTTTAATTTCCAACGGATTTAAAAACTGACTTACCAAAATTCCTGCTTTTCCATTTTTTTCATCGACAGCATTCATGCCCAGATATTTATTTGCCGGAGTTGCAGATAAATTTCCAACGGAATACATGGATACGGCTTTGGTAATTTTATAATCTGAATCTTCTGCATACATATTTACATATGATTGCGCATAAAATTCATTCCATGCCAATATGAGCAACAAGAAGAAAATGTAAAATCTAATCATAGTTAAATTTTTATCCATTTACAAATTTCTGAACCTGATTTATGTTTTAATACAATCATATAAGCACCTGTGGAAAACTTATCAACAGGTATGCTTAGACTTTGCTTCTCCTGAATGTGTTTGCGATACATTTGTTTACCATCCATCCGGAGGATACTAAGCTCCGCATGACCCGTATGATGCGTCAAAACATTAAGTATTGTATGTCCGGGATTCGGACTAAGTTCCATTGTAGCAAAACTTGTTTCCTGAGTTGTTGTTCCCAATTTTATTTTCAGGTCCGTCTGGTAGAAAGCTATACCTCCTCTTGCATTTCCAGTGGCCATTTCCAGTAAACCATCCCCATCCAGATCGGCCAGACTTAAAGTCAACCTCTCCCCTTCTTTAAGTTGTCCGTAGTGCTGATTTAAATAAACATAGGGCAATTGCGGATCAGTGGACACATTTCCGATGAGTTTAACCTCTCCGTAAATATTGCCACTCAACATTTTCAACTCGCCATTTTCATCCGTATAGAATTCAGGACAAGTAAAAGATTTAGAAGAAATAGCATTGACTATAATTTTGCCAAGACAATTGGTATTTGGGCTTTTATAATAATCCGGATCAAACTCAGCTTGAGTAGTCGTTCCCATATTTTGAAAATAGTAAAAACTCCCGCAAGCCAATCCGCTAAGATCATTTGTATTCAATCTCGAACCACTGACGATATCCAGCAATCCGTCTTTGTTAATATCTACGAGATAAGGAGAGCTGTATGTTCTTACACTTAAATCTTTGTAAGGATAGACCGGTTTTTTAAACTGAAATGGTTTCCCTTTTCCGGCGATGTTCTCACAATAAAAAAACTGACCTTGATTTTCGCCTACGATCAAATCCAAATCTTCGTCGTTGTCCAGATCTCCAAAAGCAGGAGTAAAAGACAGATGCGCATCAGGGCTCAGGGCAAATTCACTGAAGTTTAAATAATTGCTATCGACCAATTGGAACGCTGGATTTTTCTCGCTTCCTACATTTTCAAACAACATCAATCTTGCATCCCTCAGATTGGTTCCTCTTATAAAATATCCTTCAGAACCTATAAGTAAATCCATTTTTCCATCCTGGTTGTAGTCGACAAAACACGGATCGCTTGACGAACCCAGGTCGATGGTTTCCTCCGTCAGGAATGATTTGGACACGACTTTAAAATCAGGTGCCGCCAGTGTACCTGTATTGCGATAGTACCAAAAGTTATTGGCATTTTCTGAAATAGATCTTTGGTTAGGCGCAACCAATACGTCCATGAGCCCATCCTGGTCCACATCTGCCCGAAAAGCCGCATTGAAGGTTGCTATGTTCACCGAATCCGAAGGATATGGCCAATTGGGTTGTTGGCTGGTAAAATAGGCTTGGGGACCTGGTTTGGAATTGAATAGAGCAATCAATCCATTATTGGTGAGATCTCCCACCAGTAAGTCGAGAAATCCATCGCCATTCAGGTCCATACTTAGCAAAGTGGAACCGGAATGCCTCGTGGTGTTGGCAGGATTCCGGAAGTTTGCACAGGTATCTGAACTGCCGCTGAGCGTAATTTCCGATGTAAATCCACTTTCAACAAATCGCCCGTAACAACGGTCAGATAAAACAAACGCAAGCGTATCTTTTGAGTAGCCTCTTTCCTTCACTACATTGATGAATAACGAAACGCGATTGTTGCCCGGTTCGAACAGGATGATGTCCAAATCACCATCTCCGTCGGCATCTTCGATGGCAGGGATGTCGGTAAAATCAGTTGGTATTTGAGTATCTCCTATGCCGGTCGAAAAGTAAATGACATCAAAGGATTTCCCCATATCAAATTTCCGAAACTCCAGACCGTTGACGCCTTTTTGGGCGACATGCAATTCAATTCCCGGAATGCCTGCAGTATTGAATGAACTGGCGAAAATATCGGCCAATCCGTCGTTATTAAAATCCCTTAAGAGTACCCAATCCTTTAGTTTGGGAAACAATTGCCGATGTTTGTAGCTAAAGAGGTAATTCTGTGAAACAGGATCAAATACAAAGGGCAGGATCACATCTCCGGCACGATCAAAAACCAGAAGATCCATGTGGGTGTCGTCATCAATCAACATTTCACCAATTTGTGGATTATCCAGCCCCCCAATGGCAGCATTAATCAGTTGACGCTGATCAGGGCCCAGGATTGGAATTTCCTTCATTTCAAGCACCTGGGCATATACAACCTGTACAATAAATAACCATATCAAGCTTGTTCTCATGACCTTTGTTCCTTTATAGTGCAACGAACAAAACTAAAAAACGATTCTTACATCCCTGGAAATATTACGTAAACGGACAGCCCAGGGTGGTTAAAAAAGGCATAAAATTTAAGCTTCATTCCTGATTTACCCAACTAATACCATTAAATTTCGTTGTTGATTTTATGAATTTCCACAAATTTTTTATCCCTGTAATCCTGATTTTGTCTGCAAACTCCATATGGAGTCAGGGCTTGGCAACCACAGTTCCAGTGATTGGAATGAAGGACTTACAGCTATTGTTAGAAAAGAAAGATGACACGATCAGATTATTTAACTTTTGGGCAACCTGGTGCAGGCCCTGTGTCAAAGAACTTCCCTATTTCGAAGAATTGAATAGCGAATGGAAAAAATCCAAAGCGATGGTTTATCTGATCAGTCTCGACTTCAATGAAGGCCAGAACAGAAAGTTGCATAAATTTTTAGAGAAAAACCAAATCAAATCTCAGGTTTTACTCTTCGATGGCGGGGACCCGAATAAGTGGATAGATGAAATATCAAGAGAATGGTCAGGCACCATTCCTGCAAGCCTGGTTGTTCAACAGGGACGAAAATGTTTCCTTGAATCTTCTTTTGACAATACTCAGGAAATCCGGAAATTTATAAATAGCTGTAGCAAATCAAATTAATATGAAATATTTACACGTACTACTTTTTAGCCTGGTGGCTTTTGCAGGATTAAACTCACAGGCTTATCAGTTTGGCGATCAGGTAGATGACTTTAAACTTATGAATGTCGATGGAAAATGGGTTTCTCTATCCGATTACAAAGATTCTAAAGCTTATATCATCGTTTTTACCTGCAACCATTGTCCTTATGCAAAAATGTATGAAGACAGGATCATTAAGCTGGCTTCTGCATACAAGGCTAAGGGAATCCCTGTCATAGCTATCAACCCAAACGATCCCGATGTCGTTCCTGAAGACAGTTACGAATTGATGGTTACTCAAGCCAAAAGCAAAAGTTATACCTTCCCCTATCTGTTTGATGAAAAACAAACTGTGTATCCCAAATTCGGAGCCACCCGAACTCCACAGGTTTATGTTTTGGATGCCATGAAGAAATTAAGATACAGCGGAGCCATTGATGATTCTCCGAAAGATGCAACCATGGTTCAGAGCAGGTACCTGGAAAATGCAGTTTCAGCTGTGGAATCAGGCAAAACTCCGGATCCGCAACTTACCAAAGCCATTGGTTGCTCCATCAAGAAAAAGAGCTGATTTTTATATCGGGATGCATATCCCATTTGTACCCCCGTGTTAATGCAAATCTAAAAGGCAATGACTGTTTAAAATATGTAAATCATTAAATATCTTTGCCTTACAAATTTATTTAAGGTGTCAGTAGCAAATGTAGAGACCGCTCAAAAACTTGGTTTAACGGAAGAAGAGTTTTATAAAATCAACGATATTTTAGGGAGAGCTCCGAACTTTACAGAACTGAGTATTTATTCAGTCATGTGGTCTGAACATTGTTCTTATAAAAACTCAATAACTTATCTCAAAAAACTGCCCAGAAAAGGTTCGCGTTTACTTGTCGAGGCCGGTGAAGAGAATGCTGGTCTGGTCGATATCGGCGATGGAATTGCCTGTGCGTTTAAGATAGAATCACACAATCACCCTTCTGCCATTGAACCCTACCAGGGAGCAGCAACTGGGGTCGGTGGGATCCATCGCGATATTTTCACCATGGGTGCCAGACCCATAGCAGCTTTGAATTCCCTAAGGTTTGGCGAAATTCAACTCAACCATACGCAGAGACTTATGAAAGGGGTGGTAAAAGGAATTGGGAATTATGGAAATGCTTTTGGAGTGCCCACCGTTGGAGGAGAAGTCTATTTCAATTCATGCTACAACCAGAATATCCTTGTGAATGCCATGAGCGTAGGCCTGGTTGAAATTGGCAAAACTGTTTCTGCAGTTGCCGATGGCCCGGGAAACCCTGTTTTTATTGTCGGGTCGGCAACCGGGAAAGACGGCATTCACGGAGCTACATTCGCCAGTGCGGACCTTACTGAGGATTCAGCAGAGGACCTGCCCGCTGTGCAGGTAGGTGATCCTTTTCAGGAAAAATTGTTATTGGAAGCCAGCCTGGAAGCTATTTCAACCGGACAAATTGTAGGCATGCAGGATATGGGGGCAGCAGGAATTACCTGTTCCACTTCAGAAATGTCTGCAAAATCGGGTACCGGTATGGATATCTGGTTGGACAAAGTTCCGACACGGCAAAAAAACATGCAGCCGTTCGAAATTTTGCTTTCAGAATCTCAGGAAAGAATGTTGGTGGTTTGCAAAAAGGGCGGAGAAGAACAATTGTTGCGCGTTTTCGAAAAATGGGATTTGGAATGCATTCAAATTGGCGAAGTAAATGATACCGGTCGTCTGAAATATTTTCACCATGATGAATTGGTTGCAGATGTGCCAGCCGAATCCCTGGTACTGGGAGGTGGTGCACCGGTTTATCAAAGAAGCTTTAAAGAACCAGCCTACCTGGAAAAAGTCCGCACATTTGATGCTTCGGCGGTTAAACTCCCTGCAGACCTCAAACAGGTAGCCAAAGAGCTCATGAAACATCCGGATATTGCCAATAAAAAATGGATTTACGAGCAATACGATAAAATGGTTAGAACCGGCACCATGACCTCAGTGGAAGCCTCAGATGCCGCAATTGTGAGAATTAAGAACTCTGAAAAAGCATTGGCTTTAACCGTGGATTGCAATTCCAATTACGTCTACCTCAATCCTGAAACCGGGGGCATGATAGCCGTAGCAGAATGTGCCCGCAACATCAGTTGTTCAGGAGGGATTCCCGTTGCCATCACCAATTGCCTCAATTTTGGAAATCCATACAATCCCGAAGTGTACTGGCAGTTTGTACATGCGTTGCAAGGGATGGGGAAAGCCTGCCAAAAATTTGACACCCCCGTTACCGGTGGCAATGTGAGCTTCTATAACCAATCAGTTTCCAAAGATGGGACGATCCCGGTATATCCAACTCCGGTAATTGGTATGTTGGGCATTCTCGAAAACCAAAATCTAAAAACCGGAATCGCATTTAAAAATCAGGGCGATCTGATTTACCTCCTGGGAGATATTCAAAACGATATAAGCTATTCAACTTATTTAAGCAAGATCCACGGCATCCAGTTTGCTCCTGTTCCTCATTTTGACCTGGAAAAAGAATTTCAATTGCATAAAAACATTCAGGGTCTGATCCGCAATCAACTTGTAAGAAGTGCTCATGACTTGTCCGAAGGCGGGTTGTTTGTTGCTTTGGCAGAATCGTGTTTCAGTCCGGCACAATTAGGCTTTTCGATACACTTGCCCCAAGGCATCCGATCTGACATCGCATTGTTTAGTGAAGATCAGGGACGGATCCTGGTGAGTGTTGCTCCCGATAAAAAAAATGAGTTTGAGACCTATCTTTTACAAAACTCTCAGCAGTTTCTTTTGTTAGGAACAGTTGAACCCGGTGTTTTCGAGATCGATGGAGAACACTTTGGTACCGTTGGTGAGTTTTTTGAAATTTACTCGACAGCTATTGAAAATTATTTAAACTAGACACAAATTATAAAATATGAAAATGAATTTCCTTTTTGCTTTATTGGCCCTAATTGTACTCAACTCGTGCAATTCCGGAAACAAGATCAGTGGAAATTTTGAAAACGGACCAGACATCGCTGTCCATTTGGAACGCATTGGTCTGGATAACTCCGCTATTGCTATCGACAAGTCTGAAATGAAAGGAGGCCAGTTCAATTTTACTATGGATGAAGCATTAAGTCCCGGATTATACCGCATCAAAATGGGACAACAAAACCTCATCTTCGTTCTTGAAGGAAATGAAAAGTCCGTTGAATTTTCAGGCGATTTCAAAGAACTTGCAACAGGTAAAGTAAATGTGAAAGGTGGAGCGGCCTCTGAGGAAGTGTTTACCCATATTAAAAAATTGTCAGAACAGCAACCCAGCGCAGATTTGATCAAAGAAGCCACCAGTTCCATGAACAGCCCCCTTGCAGCTGGTCTGATCGCTGTTCAATTCTTAGGATTTCGTCCTGAATTTATGTCTATTCACCAGGATGTACTCAAAAGAATGAAAGATAAATTTCCGGCGACGGAGTTTACTAAAACCTATGAAACATTTATGGTCCAGCTGGAAGAAATGGCTGCAGCACAGGAAGCTGCAGAATCCATAAAAGTTGGCATGGATGCACCAGATATTTCTTTACCAACTCCTGACGGAAAAACCTTGGCGCTCTCTTCATTAAAAGGCAAAGTTGTATTGCTGGATTTCTGGGCAAGCTGGTGTGGACCCTGCAGACGGGCTAATCCGCATGTCGTCGAAATGTACCACAAATACAAAAACAAGGGTTTTACAGTCTATAGTGTATCCCTGGACGGGGTCGACAGTCGCACCAAAGCTCAGCTCGGCAATGAAACACAGATTCAGGACTTTATAACCCGTTCCAAAGAAGCCTGGCTTGCGGCTATAGAAAAAGATAAATTAAGCTGGAATACCCATGTGAGCGACCTCAAAAAATGGGACAGCGGACCCGCCAAAGTTTATGGGGTTCAGGCTATTCCAAAGACATTTTTAATAGGAAAAGACGGTAAAATTACCGCAGTCAATCCAAGAGATAATCTGGAAGAAGAAATCATCAAAGCGCTCTGATCAGAAGCATCGCATTTCTCAGCTTCCCAAACGCCAGGAAAGCAAAATGGAAGTAGCGACTGCAGCGTTTAATGATTCTGCAGTGGATTGAGCTGCTTTGGGAATGCCAATTTTGTGACTGCAGTAAGCAAGTATATCATCGCTCAGTCCGTGTGCTTCACTTCCAATACACAATATCCGAACCTCTTCCCGATTGCAATGGGAATAAGGAAGACCCGCCATGGTAGCTGCATAAAAAGAATTCTTCGGATGCAACAAAGAAAATTCACGCCACGGAATGACCTCAAGCTCAACGCGCATTATACTGGCCATGCTGGCTTGCACAACTTTGCTATTGAACGCATCTACACATTCCGGGCTGCAATAAATTTTTTTAAGTCCAAACCAATCCGCTGTACGGATAATAGTTCCCATATTTCCCGGATCGGATATGTTTTCTAAATATAATTTAAAATCATCGCCGTTATTATTATAAAACACAGGCATTTTAAATACTCCCAAAACAGAATTCGCAGTTTTAAGTGAAGTCATGGATTTGAACTCTGAATCATCGATTATTTCACATCGTCCTGCAAGGGATTTGTCAAACGAAAATTCATTGGCTATGGAATTTCCCAGAACCAACAAGGAACAAAAGCTACCAGGTTCATTCAACAATTCAGAAACAAGTTTTCTGCCTTCGGCAACAAACACTCCGGAATCCATTCTTTCCGCTTTATGCTGCAGTGATTTTATCCACAATTTTTCTGATTTTGTTAGCATCTTTGTCGATCCTATGGCTCTCCGCAAAATTAGTATTTTCCTGTTGCTGTGCGCGGGTTTGTTTTCCTGCAATACCACTCGCTATCTCAGCCCTGACCAGGCCCTTCTCAAACAAAATAAAATTAAAATCATCAGCACAAGCTCAGAGGAAGCGAATTTCAGATTAAAAGACCAGCTTCTTCCTCTTCAAAAACAAAAACCAAATAAAAATTTTTTACTGGTTTTCCCCAGAGAATGGTTTTATTTCAAAGCTAAATCCAGAACAAACAAAGATTCATGGATCACCAAGACTCTTGAAAAAAATGGAGAACCTCCAAGTTTATTGGATACTACGGCCTGTGAAGCGACCCGAAAAAATTTCACGAATTATTTATACAATCTCGGATACTTCAATGCCGAGGCTGATTACAGCATAAAAATCAAACATAAAAAAGCAAAGGTTACATACACCTTAAAAACGGGACCCAGGTATTACATCAATGAGATTGTTTATACAGCTGAAGACAGCATTATCGCACAGCTGTTAAATAATAATTCTGAATCATCCATACTTTCACCCGGCACCCCGCTCGACTACAATCTATTCCAACAGGAGAAAGCCCGGTTGAGTGAATTGTTATACAATAATGGCTACATTGAATTCAGTCCGATTTATATCGATCCGTTGCTGGCTGACACTATACATCTTAAAGCCAACTTAAATCTGCATGTCAGAAACCCAGGCGAACAGGAACGGCATACGAAGTTCCATATACTTTCGGTTAAAGTAAATTCTAATTATAAGCCATCTGACCGGAATGCACAATTCTCAAGTTATGAGTTTGACTCACTTCAATTTTTGGCTGTTGAACAAAATCCATATATTTTACCATCTTTACTTGCTGATAAAATAGAAATCAGGCCAGGTCAAATTGCCTATAAAAATCTTGTCGATGAAAGTTATTCCAATCTATACAAATTAGGAACTTATAGATTCATCAACATTGAAGGTAAAATTGACAGTCTGCTAAATGACGGAATTCATTACAACATTTTATTGAGTCCGAATCAAGAATGGATTTTTGATTCAGGTATAGATCTTAATTACACCTCCATACGGCAGGCGAGAAAAACTTTGTTTGGAGTCTCCGGATTCGTTCACCTGAAAAATAGAAATTTATTTAAAAGAGCCGCCAGCTTGTCAACTAAACTCGAGATTGGCACTGAACTGGACTTACTGCAACTCAGCGATTTTAATTCATTGAATGTAAGGTACAGCAACGAACTGTCTCTTGCCTCGTTTTACGACGTCACGCGAAGTTGGTCATTGTTTAAATTTGTTTCAAAACCTTTTTCAAACATCACAGGAACGCCCGACTCGAGGACCAACATCAAGATAGGAATCGACTATGAAAATTTGGTTTCTCTGTATAAATATACGGCCTTCAACACCGGTATCGATTACGATTGGCAACTCAAAAGGAGGAAAAGATTTACATTGAAAACTTTAGGGTTTTCACTTTACCTGCCTACCACTACGGCATCTTTCGATGAGCTCTTGGCGAACAACAAATTTTTAAAAGAGAGTTTCACCAACAGCCGTTTATTCAGTTCGTTTTTCCTTGACAATATTACATTTTATTACCAAAGCCAAATTATATCCAACAAACAACATTCTGTGATTGCTTCACTCAATGTGTCAGGTCTGGAGGTAAGTGCAATAAACAGTTTGTACAACGGGATCACCAACAAAAAAACCAACTTTGCATTGGGAGAATTTGAATTTTCAAAATTTATCAAAACAGATATTGATTATCGCTATTATATCAATTTTTCAGATAAAAGCAAGCTGGCCTTAAGGTTTGCCACGGGTGTTATTTTTCCATTTGGAAACAGCACCAGCGTTCCATACATCAAACAATTCTTCGTAGGAGGTCCACAAAGTTTGCGGGCCTGGAATCTGCGCGAGATCGGGCCCGGTTCTTTAAACCTCGCTGATTCCGTCCAAAGCGAAAATCCAACATACTTCTCTGCCGGAGATTTTAAGCTTGAAGGAAATATCGAATACCGCTTCGATATGTTTTGGAGATTTAAAGGTGCCTTATTTTTGGATGCAGGCAATATTTGGTATTTACCAAAATCAGGAAGCGATGATCAGAAAAGCGGATTTCTCACTTCAGACTTCGCAAAAGAAATTGCACTGGGAACAGGTATTGGCCTGCGGCTCGACCTTACTTATTTTTTGTTTCGGGTCGATGTGGGTTTTAAGCTTAAAAATGCTTATCCAGATCAAAATGGAAGATACTGGATTTACAATGCAGACAAAACTGTCAGTTTAGGAAATCTTTTCGAGAACTCAACGATTCACCTTGCTTTGGATTATCCCTTCTAGCCATTTTTATGGCTGACCAGATGATTGCAGATGATACACTTCTTAATATCGTGAGCTCTTGCAGGACAATATTGCCTCCCGTAATATATGATTTTCAGATGCAGTGAATTCCAAAGGTTTTCCGGAAAAAGTTTTTTCAAATCTTTTTCGGTTTTTACAACATTCGTACCATCTGACAATTTCCATCTCGCTGCAAGCCGGTGAATATGTGTATCCACCGGAAACGCCGGTTGTCCGAAAGCCTGACTTACAACCACAGAAGCTGTTTTATGTCCAACACCGGGTAAAGCCTCGAGTTCATTCAGCGTATCCGGAACCTTACCGTTATATTGTTCTTGTAATATTTGTGAAAGTGCATAAATGGCTGCTGATTTTTTCTCCGACAATCCACAGGGTTTTATCACCTCTTGGATTTTTTCCTTTCCTAAATTTACCATGGCAGCGGGAGTTTTGGCCAAAGCAAACAACTTTGGAGTAATTTGATTGACACGTGCATCGGTACATTGCGCAGAAAGCAAAACAGCAACCAGCAAAGTATATGCATCTTCGTGTTGCAATGGAATGTCCACCTCAGGATACAATCGGTTTAAGGTTTCTGTAATGTATTCAGCTTTTTGTTTTTTCGTCATGATTCAATAAAAACAACATGGTATCTACATGATCCTGGTAGTCAGAAAGTCCCGGATTCTGGGCAACTCCAAATTTTATGGTTTCCAATTCTGGCAAACTATTTGCACAACAAACGCATTGAATTTTATTCAAATTCAATTGGATTGATTCAACAACTTCAGATAAACTTTCATACTCTTCAAAGTACAAAGTAGAAATCGGCGGACTTATTCTTTTTTCAGCTTCCAGTAAAACAATTTCCGATTCAAGAAAAGGAACTCTATTGATTAATTTAACAGCTTTTTGGTATTCAAGATTACGAACATAAGGAACTACATCTTTCAAATACAAAAATTTATCGTCCCAGTTGCGCAACAATCCTGTAAAATCGTAAGATTTCGGAATATAAAGTTTAGTTACGTTTCGACATCCCAAACCAAAGTAATGAAATACATCTTGTCCCAATGCTTCCACCTCATTTGCATTTTCGTTTCCGCTCAGAACGGCAACACTGTTCCGATGTCCTCTGGTCAATGAAGGTTTGCCTTTGAGGTATGGCTGGAAATGAGATAAAGCAAGCGAAGACCCCGTTATGATAAATTTATCGACACTTTGCAATTTTGATGTATACTGAATTTCCGGAAGCATACCATCATCGATATCCTGAAGTAATTTCAATGCTAATACTGGCAGGGCCTTGTCTTTATCTGAGAGCTTTAAATAAATCTTGTAATTACATACCAACGCACAGAACAGATCGTGAAAAGAAACGAAAGGAATATTGCCTGCTGCAACGATGCCTACACTTTTACCGTTTGGAACTTCAAAATCAGCGTACTTCTCCATCCATGAAAGCATTGCGGATTCGTCGAGATAATTTCTGCAAATCGCCAGAATACTTCTCCTGATCTCATTTTCTGTAAACCATGGATTATCTGCACGTGCTTCTTCAAATATGCGATCATGCCTTTCATCAAGAGATTCGAGTGCTTTTCTCCATTCCGAAAATAATTTTACCAGTTTTGAAATTCTCAATTTCATTACTCCTGTTCGTTTGGATCAACTTTACGGGTAAGTGTATAATTTTTCCATTTATGCAACAGAGCTTTGAAATCCTCAGGAAGTTCACATTCGAAGTACATCGATTTTTTTGTTTCTGGATGTATAAATCCAAGAGATCTGGCATGCAACGCCAATCTTGGCAGGATTTCAAAACAATTCTCAACAAATTGCCGGTATTTGTTAAATATGGTTCCTTTGAGTATCCGGTCTCCTCCGTACTTGTCGTCATTAAAAAGAGGATTTCCGATATATTTCATATGAACCCGGATCTGGTGTGTTCTTCCTGTTTCAAGTTTGCATTTTACGAGGCTGGTGTAATAATAGGTTTCTACCAATTCATAATGGGTTACTGCATGTTTGCCTTCGAGTCCTTCAGGAAAAATGCATTGCCTTTTCCTTTGCCTGGGATCCCGACCTATGTTGGCTTCAATGGTCCCGGATGGCGGGTTCGGTTCGCCCCATACGAGAGCCAGGTATTCTCTTTCAATACTATGATCGAAAAATTGTTTTGCCAAATGAGCATGGGCATATTCCGTTTTCGCGACTACGAGTAAACCGGATGTTTCCTTATCAATTCTATGAACAAGACCATAGCGGTTTTTGGCCATCAGCTCCTGTCCAGGTCCATAGAAATGATGGGCTAAAGCATTGACCAGAGTGCCGGATCTGATCCCCGCCGCCGGGTGAACAACCATACCCGAAATTTTATTCACGACCAGCAAGGTTTCATCCTCGTAAACAATATTCAGAGGGATGGCTTCAGGTATAATATCGGTTGGTTCGTGAACCACGGGAATTTTAAGCTCAATTTGGTCTCCCCCACTAATTTTATAACTTACTTTAACTCCTTTGTTGTTGACTTGTATTAAACCTGCAAGAATTGCTGCCTGAATTCTGCTTCGCGAAACTTTTGGTATTCGGGAAGCAAGATATACATCTACCCGTTGACTGGATTGACCGGGATCAACAGAGATATCCATTATTTCCATCAGGTCCTCACCAGACTCCTGAAAGTCCGTCATTTCTTCGCTACTTTTGCTCAAATTGTTTGCTAATTATTAATTATGGAATCCAAATTCAATCATATAGAATCGCTCTGCGCTTCAGAGCCAAAGTTAACCAATTCCACACAAGCACATAAAAATCCAATAGTTGCGAGCTCTACATTCAAATTTAATACGATTGATGAAGGAGTTGAGATTTTTAAATCGCAACCAGGTCATCATGTTTATACGCGTTATGGCAATCCCGGAATAGAATCGGTAGCACAAAAAATTGCAGATCTCGAGTCCTTTGGGCTTGGATTTTCATCGTTTGGCCTATTGACCAGCAGCGGAATGGCGGCATTATTTACTGCCATTTCAGCCAACTGCAAAGAAAACACATTACTTGTGTCGCAGGGCAATCTTTATGGTGGAACCACAGAATTACTTCAAAAGATCATCGCAGGTAAAGGGGTTAGTATTTGCCTTACAGACCTATCAGATTTAGCTGAAACGGAGAATCTTTTCAAAACTAAATCTTACTCAAATGCTATTCTTCTTATAGAAACGCCGTCAAATCCTACATTGCAATGCCTCGACCTGGAAGCTTTGTGTGCACTTGCAAGGCAATATGGAGCCATGGTTGTTGTGGACAATACGTTTGCAACTCCCATCTTGCAGCAACCACTGGCTTTTGGTGCGGATATCGTAGTACACTCCACAACGAAGTACATCCATGGGCATGGATTATCGACCGGTGGGGCCCTGGTCTTTCGGGACGAAAATCTGTTTAAGAAAGCCTGGGAAATCATGAAACTGGTGGGTTGCAATTGCAATCCGTACGATGCCTGGCTCATCAATACCGGAATGAAAACTTTGGCTCTCAGAATTAATCAACAAAGCAATAATGCACTTTTCCTTGCTGAACAATTGTCTGATCATCCTCAAATATCTTCAGTCAACTATCCCGGCTTAAAATCCCATCCAAGTAATAAGATCGCAAGCAAACAAATGCGTTCATTTGGAGCAATGGTAAGTTTTTCCGTTGGAAAGACCCTATCGGATGCGAAGTCCTTTTGCAATCATCTCAAATACTGCAGTATCGCCCCATCATTAGGGGAAACAGACAGCATGATCTTACATCCTGCAACGATGTCGCACTTAAAAGTGGATTCTGAAACCAGAAAATATTATGGAATCACCGACAATTTAATCCGGCTTTCCGTTGGGCTTGAACACCCGCAAGATATATTAGACGACATCGATCAGGCATTAAAATTTATTTGACATGCCTGTTTGCAAATTCAATAACTTCTGCGTTACCCATAAATCCGCTTGAAATTTCAAAGCGCAGGATCGTACGAACCTGATGAAAACCTGAAATTCCAACTGCACCTGGATTCAAATACAGCAGGTTGTATTTCGAATCAAAAGCGATTTTTAATATATGTGAATGCCCACAGACTAAAATATCCGGTTGATGTAAAGCAATCAAATCCCTGACCTGAGGTGTATACGAGCCGTATTTTCCTGCAATATGGATCATCAGTATTTTCTTATCCAAAATTTCAAAACTTAGGAATTCAGAAACCCGTTTTCTTATCTGATGCCCGTCGATATTTCCAAAAACAATTCTGCATGGTTTAAATGCTTTCAAATCGTCGATCACCGTCTCATCTCCAATATCTCCGGCGTGCCAGATTTCATCGCAGTTTTCAAAGTATGAAAATACTTTTTGATCCAGATATCCATGCGTGTCAGATAAAATTCCAATCTTCATTTTGCCTGGATCCGAAATACAATTTTGCCAAATTGCTGACTTTGCTGCATTCTTTGAAATCCACGCTGCACATCTGTCAGATCAAAAACAGAATCAATAACAGGAACGAGCCTGAATTGGTTAACCAACTTTAAAAATTCCAGAAAATCATGTAAGGATCCCATCGTACTTCCAAATATAGAAATTTGCTTCCAAAATAATATTTGAGGACTCAGATTTTGAATTTTACCTCCAGTCCCACCATAAAAACAGAATCGCCCACCGGGATTGATGAGTTTCATCATCTTTTCTACCTGATCGCCGGCATAACTGTCTATAATGATATCAAATCCCGAGGGATTCATTTCTATCAATTTACCTGTCCAATCTGAATCTGTATAGAGCACTCCTCCGGCCGCGCCAAGTTGCCTGGCACTCTCCAGTTTCGCTTGGCTGGAACTGGTTACATACACTTCAAGTCCCAACAAATGAGCTATTTGCAAAACAAACAAGGCTACGCCGCCGCCAATACCAGTGACTAACAATCGTTCGCCTGGCTGCGGTGTACATCGGCTAACAAGAGCCCTGTAAGCAGTAACACCAGCCAACCCCAAAGCAGATGCCTGGACATCGTCTAAATGCTCCGGAGCGCCTGCTAAATTTTCAACAGGTACATTGACCCATTCGGCCATACTGCCGTTATCAGGCAATCCCAAAATTTGAAAGGATTTCGATTGAAATTTTTCGTTAGTTCCCCAAAATAAACCCGGATTGACGATCCATCGTTGCCCATTGAAATAACCACAGGCATCCGATCCCGGTATGATCGGGTACTTCAGTCCCGCATATTGCCCCTGCATGATCCAAACATCGCGGTGGTTGAGAGAAGCATGAGAGACCTGCAATTTGTGGTAACCTGCTTTGTCATCGGGAATTGGCACTTCCAAATATTCCGGAAAATATCCTTTGTCTTTTATTTGAACTGCTTTCATCGCCTAAAAATAAAAAAAAGTGCCCTTACGAATAAGGACACTTTCCCTTCATAAACCGATATAAAAATTTCTAATTGTTGAGTATCAACTTTTTCACACCTGAATAATTTCCGGTTTCCATTTTATAATAATAGAGACCAGCACCTGTCAGGTCTTGCTTTGTAATTTTGATAACATTTCTTCCTTTTTGAGCATCCACTGCCATTTGCTTTACCAATACACCACCCACAGTATAGAAGCTGAAGTTAACTTTTTGAGCTTCAGAAACTGAATAATTGATGTTGGTTCCTTCAGTAAATGGGTTAGGCTCATTTTGATACAATTGCGTACGATCGAATGATTTCTTGCTATTGTATTCGCGGATCCGAACATCCATAATTTCAAGTTGGTCGGTATATGCTTCAGCTGCTAATAAATCGTCTCTCAAACTAATGGATTCTCCGAGTTTCACTTTGCCGGCCACTTTGTATACCAAATAAAACAGAACCTGCCCTCTGTTTTCAATGCCCTGGTTTGCATTCCAGCTAACATTGACAACCCCCGGGTATTGTTTTGATACTGCAATATTCTGATCTCTGATATCCAATTCAGCTGGCTGAACACCCATAAATTCCATTTTAGCATCATCAAACATCAGACTAAACTGAAATCCTGTCAACAGATTGTTCCATGATCCATAGAATGGTACTTTAACCACGCCGCCTTCCAAAGTAGCTGATGCTTCCAATTCGAGATAAAAGTTATTGGAACTTCTTTGCTCAAATCCATTTCCAAATTCAGTGGTTTTTGCACTTAAATTCACGTCTCCGGATTTGATGGCCATGAAATTGGCACCTTTAAATTCACCTATTAAATTTGAAAATTCGTATTGAGTTTTCCAGGGTGCATTCAACCAGGGATTTTCAATTTGATCAAACACCATATCGTGCGTGATAAAATTCCATGAAGGAACTCCTTCCTTAAACTTATCGGTGATACCCAGAATCAACTTTCTAATTTCAGAAATATCTGCAGCCGTTACGCTTTGTGAATTATTGACGTCTGCTGCGATGTATTGATAAGGTGTTGTAAATTTTTGTACTCCTAAAATATGCTTTTGGATCAACACGATATCCGCGGTAGAAATTCCGTTATTGATGTCGTCATCCTTACGGGGTCTTACTGTATAATTCTCGCCTTCCGGTAAATCGAGGAACATGTAGTTTCCTGATCTCTCTGAATTTATAGTTCCAACCGTAAGGCCGTCTTTCAGCAGATCCAAATGGGCATTCTGAAGAACTGCCTGATTGCTGGTTGAAACCAAACCACTGATCATTCCACCATTTGTAAATCTGTTTGGACAGGCATTGCCATTGTCCTGCAGGATCAATTTCGTATTGCAGAAAGATTGATTATTCCACAGGTCGGTGATGTAAACAGTAATATCCAGTGTATCGGCGATTCCATTTTCGATGTCAGCACAGGTAAATGTGCGAACGGAGTCGGAAATGTTAATGCTATAAGAGAATTTGAGATCTTTTTTAGCCGTACAATTATCTTCGCTTTTGTCGTCAAAATATCTTGCCGGTACTTCGATCCTTCCGTTATTGGGCATCACAACCGTAATGATTCCGGGTTTACAGAATGGCGTTGGTGCTTTGCAATCATTAATTCTAAGGATTTTAACGCATTTGCTGACATTGCCGCATGAGTCGGCTACAGACCATTCCAATCTGTGCACTCCTACCGGATAAACTCCGCTTGCATTATTTCCTGTTTGGGAATTGCCGTAAGTACCTGAATTGTTCAAATCAATCCGATATGACCAGATCAGCTTGTCGTCATCTGTACAATCATCTGTAGCAGATCCTACCAAATCGAGATTAGCATCACAAGTAAAGTCATTCGCACATACGTCAACATTTGCACATGTTGCCGGAGAAATCGTTGGAGCTGTGGTATTTCTTACATATACAATCTGGTCTCTTGAAAAGACTCCTGGTGAATTTGGATCGTTGACATCGTAAAGACACCAATCAATTACACGCCAATGTCTGATGATTTTCAGGCAGAATCCTCCAATATTATAGAATCTCTCATCGGTATAACCTGCAATAGCATTGCCGCAAGCCTTCACCGGAAATTCTGGCCGGCCTGAAAAGTCAGGATGCGCATCAGAAGCTTTACAACCGTTCACAGTGATATCTGCAGGCCACTGAATTTTATTCTGAGTGAGCGGGTCATTATCGCGAACAGTGATGCTCTGGTAACAAATTGCAAACAGACCACCTAATGATGTAGCTTTCCACTGTCTGCGGATGGTTCCTAAACCACATTTGTAACCTGATGTATCATCCTGGTATGTAATTTGGACATTTGTACATGTATTGCTTGCAGTAGCGGTTCCAACTTTAGATAAATCATGAATATCTGTACCGCAATTCACTGTAATATTCTTAGGGCAAGTTATGGTTGGTGGTATTTTCTCCTGTACGCTTACTGAAACCATACAATCATTATAGTTCCCGCTCGCATCCCATACTCGAAATACTACCATGTGTGGATTTCTTGTTAAATCTTCACAGCAAAAAGTTACTTTATTGCTGAATTGAGTATTTCCAATAACACCACACCAGTCTTGCATTCTCCGGACAGCCATAGAATCAATATCGCAGTTGTCGATGGAACCATTATCCACTGAAGTAGCAAACAATGTAGCGATACCTTGTTCATTTAAACTTACGACTGTATGTTCATCGCAAATCGCGACCGGTTGCAGATTATCCTCGATCAATACTTCTACCCGACATCTGGTCACATTTCCACAAGCATCTTCCACCACATACTGAACCCAGGTGGTATCTTTAGGTAATCCCGAGATTATTGCATTTCCATTTCTGTAGGTAATGTTATCTGTCCTGTAATCACCTGCTTCAGGCATGCCATCAGGTCCGGCAAGTTTGTATTCTACAGTAAAAGTGGTAGAACTGCAATCGATAACCAGATCTGGTGGTGGAACTGTAGCAGTTCCCGTACAAGAATAATAATCCATAGGGAACCTGATGTAATTTTGACTACAAGTCAGGATCGGTGCCCTGGTATCTGTTACTTTAATAAATTGGACGCGCTCTACAAGTTCGCCGGTACACCAGTCAAAAACCCTCCAGGTGCGTAGTAATTTGAAAGAATTGCCACATACAGGAATCCGAATATCTCTATAGGTTACTGCTATGTGATCACAATGCACATTGGTAGGATAACCGGTTCCTTTCCACTTAATTTTTCCATTGGCGAAAAGTTCGTCATAAGGGGAAGGATTCCCATTATCCAAAGCATTCCATCCTGCCGGATAAGGTCCAACTGCAGGTTCAATGCTGTCGCATTGTAATGCAGGCAATTGGAAACCATCGTAGTTCAAAGGCCAGTTTACTATACCAATAGAGGCTTGTGTCAGATAAATAGAATCTTTACATGCTGTTTTGTTTCCCTTACAATCCACTGCAGTCCAGCTTCTCTCCACCTGTGCATAATATCTTGCATTACATCCATTTTTAATATAAATATCAGAATAACACAATTCTACATCACAACACAAATCGTAGTTTTTGACTACATAACATTGAGCTTTCGAAGCATGAGGAGTTACTATGGCTCCTATCGGCAATGGAAATCCAATTGAATCCGGAGAATAATCATCATCACAACCTACAACTGCCGGTGACGTAAGACAAATCAGATTGGGTATATATTTATCTTCAATGAGGATACGTCCCCAACAGGATACTCCACTGCAAATATGTCTGATATGAACTTTCAGTACCTTTCCAAGATTTGCATAAGTAACAATGTTACTCGGCAAAGGCACATTATTAGTGTTGTATACGGTTACTAAAAATGCATCAGCAGGATATTGTTCACCTTCCAAAACGACTCCGGGAGTGATCACCGCCTGACAATTTCCATCCAAACTTACGTTTACCAGGTCATCGCATGCGATTGCAATATCCCCTTCGATAAAAATCTGTTGAAAAATAACAGATATTCCATCGGTAAGTCTTAATTGGAAAGTTCCGGGTACTTGTCCCCAATCGATGGTAAAAGAATTGGTTGGAAATACAGGAACCGGATTAAAACTTCCACCTCCAAGAATGCTGACCGTCCATGGCCCGCCTGCGAATGTGTAAGTTACTGTTGCACCCGGACAGACGCTTGTGTCGCCACTCACGTATTGTGCCTTTAAAGTTGTATTCCAACCGAAGACAAATAATACGATACACGTTTTCACAAGTATCCATTTAAATCTGCCCGTGAAAAGGAAGGTTTCCACTAGATTCGTAATCCTCTTCATAATGTTCATATTTTGATGTAAGAGATTTGACATAATTCAATTTTTTATATCAGCTTAATAAAGATTTTAGTTTTAAAGGTGGGCTTTCATCCGGGAACATCAACTGTTCCCGGAATCAGCCTAATTACCCAAGAACCGTTTATTTTATGACGACCATTTTCTTCATAGAATGGTAGCCGTTAACATCTAATCTATAGTACAACACACCTTCTGCCAGCAGATCATCGGCACCAATGCTCAATGAATTCAAACCTGGTTTAGCTGTAATTTTGTATTCTTTAACCGGATTTCCTGCAAGGTTGTAGATATTGATCCTGGCCTCACACGGATCCGGAACATTGAAGTAGATCGTAGTTTCATTCATAAATGGATTAGGAACATTCTGGAATAATGCATATCCTTTTACATCCCCTGAATCCGTGCTTCCTCTGAAAAGCATTTCAATCTTTTTATCTTTTTCAGTATGGTAAGATTCAGCTGATAAACTTTCGTGATTCATCCTGATCGAACCAGCCTGAAGACTTCCGGATTGATGTGCTTTGAAAACCAATTCAAATAACACCTCACTTGCTTTCAGTTGTAATATATTTTGAGCATTCCAGCTTATCTTCAAATTCTGATTATCTATTTTGTAATTATCAGATTCCATTGGCAATGCAGCAGGAATCACATCTACAAGTTCAAGTTCATTCGAAGCAAGCTGTAATGTCATTTGCAAACCATAAATAGAACTCTTTTCGAAACTTTTTATCTGAACTTTGATAACGTCACCAGTTTTAAAGGTTTGTTCATTATACTCAAGGAACCAAACATCTCTGGATCTTGTCGTCTGGCTTGCAAATCCTGTATTCGCTTCACCGGTTACATCTCCTGTTTTAATTCCGATAAAATTCACGCCATCCATGTTATGACTCATTTGATCCACATTTAAATTACTGGAGTAATTCATATATGTATCCATTCCTAGAGGTGCATTCGCATCTACAAAATTCCACGAACTGTTGTTGTCAAACTGATTCTGAACACCCAGTATTAATTTTCTTAATTCTGAAATGTCCCTTGCAGTAATACTTCCAGATTTATTTACATCTGCAGCGATCAGTTTATATGGAGAATCCATCAATTCAAGCCCTAGAATATGTCTTTGAATTTTAACGATATCCTTGGTGGTAATACCGTTCATAGGATCTAAATCATATGTTGCAGTCAATTTGTAATCCTGATACATCTGAAGATCATCAAATGTGTAGTTACCGGATTTACTGGTGATCGACTGTTTGATTATTCCATTTACATCAGCGACATAGACAACCACTTCTGGTGATGGATTATCATTATAACCTTTAATGAAGCCGGAAATAGATCCTGTGGTAAAATTATCAGGACATACATTTGAGTTATCCTGCAGGATCAGTTTTGGTTTACATACATCCTGGTTACTGGCAAGATCAGTTATATAAATATCCAGATCAATGGTATCACTTATGCCATTTGCTATATCCGCACAGGTAAATACTCTGAAAGAATCAGCAATGTTGGGTGTAAAACTGTATTTCAACAGATCGCTGGGCGTACAATTGTCTTCACCATATTGTATTAAATCTTTAGCCCATACAGTAACTGATCCGGTGTTTTGCATAAGTACAGTTACAAGTCCGCTCTTACAATAAGGAGTAGGTCTCTTGCAATCCTTAACGGTGATCAGATAACTGCAACTTGTTGAATTGCCGCATAAATCTTCAACGATCCATGTAACCCGATGCACTCCGGCAGAAAAATTAAAACTAAATCTGTTTCTGGTACCGTTGACATCATTGGTATTATCATTATTCAAGTCGAGTTGGTAGGTCCATCTCAAGTCAGCCTGTGAGGTACACAGATCCGAAGCACTTGCTTCTATCGTTGAGAATACTTTACATGCTTCGGTAATACACAATTCTCTGTTTGAACAAGAACTGGTAAAAAATGGAGCATCCGTATTGTTAATTTTAATAACCTGTGTTCTGTACCAGATACCCTTTTGAGTCAAAGGATTGTAAGTACACCAGTCAATAACCGTCCATTTACGCAGGATCTTGAAACAAACGCCTTCCACGTAATTAAATACCAGATCTTCAGATGATGCAATCGGCTGATTGCAGGCATCTCTATTCAAGTATGTTGGTTTACCGGTAACAGAAGGATCAGCCTGATCAGAGCAACCATTTAAAGTGATGTCACCCGGCCAAACGATATCCTCATATTTAAATGGCGTTTGATCAATTACCGTGATTACCTGGCGGCAGGAATCTCTCAAACCTCCGTTATCTATACCGACAAATTCTCTTACTATAGTACCAAGATTACAAGAATTTAAATTGTTGTAAACTCTATTCAATGGACTTACATTACAATTATCCTGGTAAGTGGCATTTCCAAATACACTTAAATTATTTAAATCAATTCCACAAAATACAGTAGTATCTTTTGGACAAGTAACTTTTGGAGGTAACTTATCCTGAATGTATGCATCAACCATACATTCACTTGAATTGCCCGCCTTATCAATCACGCGAAGAACCATTAATACCGGTTTGTTGGGATTGACATCGTTGCAACAAAATTCCTGAGTAGTCGCAAATGAAGTCGTACCGCACTGCCCAGGATTCATCCTTCTCACCCTAAAATCAACGCCTGCACAATTGTCATGACTATGATCATCGAAAACAGATGCAGGTACAGTTGCTTTACCATTTGAACCTAAAGAAATTACGGTCTTCTGGTGACAAACGGCTACAGGTGGTGTAAGATCAACCACTTCAATATCAAACTGACAAACTGTGCTGTTTCCACAACCGTCTGTAATGGTATAATAGATCCAGTTACAACCCAAAGGCATATTGCTCACCTGATATCTTCCATCGGGAAGTTTGGTAATGTTATGTGTTGTTCCTTGTCCTGGTACCGGAGTACAATCTGTTGGGTCAACAGCAGGCAAATGCGTCACAGAATATGTCCAACCTGAACATTCTTCGATGACATAAGGTACCTTATGGTCAATTATGGTTTGAGGTGTAAGATCCTGAGGTACGGGTAATATTAAAGTACCGTCGCAACTCCATGGATTTGTACTCAGTGTATAGTTACTAGGACAAGTTACTTTTGGCGCTCTGTCATCTACAACTTTAATTTGTTGAATGTGATCAATTCTGAAAGAAGGATTACACCAATCCAGGATCAACCATCTTCTCAATAATTTATATGTTCCTTTACAAACCTGAATGGTATCGTCTGTAAAATCGTATTGAATATTGCCGCAATAAATTCCGGATGGTTTGCCTGTACCTGTTAAGGTAGTATCTGGAAACCCGGTCCCCGGCAATTTAGTCCAGGTCCCGTTACAAGACAAATAGGGTTGATTTCCAGGTTGACCATCGTAATGTGGCGGAAGTGTTATATCTGCCAATGTCCCTTTTCTTAAGTCAATGGTATCGTAACAACATGCCTGATACCCTCCCGGATCCGTAGCGCACCACTTTCTGTATATCGTGGCACTGAGTTCTGGATTATTACATTCGTGGTTTACTAAACTATCCTGATATGTCAGATAAACGATGCCACAGGCATCTATTCCGGTTACTACATAAGGATAAACATTTTGATTGACGTTTCCGACGGGGACCGGAAAACCAAGGGCAGCCGGAGAAAGATTTGCTGCACAGCTAATCGTATCGCGCACTCTGCAATTCAAAGCAGGCGGTGTTTTATCTTCGAGTACAATGTATCCCCAGCAACTGTTTCCGCAAACGATATTTCTAACATTGACTCGTAGCTTCTTATTAATATAACTTAAATCCAAAGGCATAGACACACGTTTGTTTCCGTCGTATATGGTCACTTCGAAAAATCCCAGATCAGCACATGGACCAACCTCACTTTCGAGTATCATATCTGCCAGAATCTCCGCTTCGCAAATACTGTTTACAGACACCTGAACCTGATTGTTGCAAACAAGCTGACAATTGGACCAACAGTCTGGAATTTCGACAAAATTCGAAAATGCTATGTCAAGAGGTATGCCGCTGCTTACCACACTACTGTTTAATAATTGAGCAGGTGCACCTGGTGCGTCAGGATCGACTTCCACTGTAATCTGAAAAACCATGACATCATCACCAAGGAAATTCCCAGATCCATCTGTAAGAAATCCATCGAAAACTCCATCATACAATGGATTGATTACACCCGGAAAACTGCTACCAGATGTTGACACAATTACCGGTAAGCCAACAACCCTCACAAAAGCTAATCCCAGATTTGAAGGATCACTAGGTCGATCAAAAACCTCAATGTCAAATAACATGGCATTTACACATGGCAGTTTCGTCACCTCAATTCTATAGGTCACATCAATATTGCCCTGGATGCCACTGGAAGCAGGCGCTACTGCGAACAGCGTTTTTTCAACTTCCAGACATTGTGCCTTTACTTGTGATCCCGGCATCAGAAAACTCAATCCCAATACCGCGATAACCAGCACAACTGTACGTGCGATCATTTTCTCAACACATAAACCGAAACGTAATGTCGTGTTCATTTTGGATAATTTATTCATTGTAAATATGTTTCATTTAATACATGACAATTTTTGAGATCCTCAAACGGTCCTTTCGAGGGTCAAATCCTGAGTTATGGTTCATTAAAAAAGAACAAAGAGGGGGTATACCTGAAAACAACTAATGTTGTGTTTGCTGGTAGGCTTTATTCTATGAGTAGCATTTTACGAACAGATTTATAATCACCCATTTCAATTCGGTAATACATCAATCCGCTCTGGCTTAAATCTTCGCGACGGATGTCGACAACATTTAAACCTTCTTTATAAATGCCAGATATTTTCTTAATCAGTTTTCCATTCACATCCATGATGGTTAAATTCACTTCTCCATCTACCGGCAAGTTAAATTTAATGCGGGTCTCCGCTGTGAAAGGATTGGGTTGATTCTGGTAGAGGTAAAATCCTTTACTGAATCCATGCTCGTCTTTTATTCTGAAATCGATGTTGATCAATTCCAAATCGTCGTTATAGGCTTCAGCGAGAAAATCAGAAGCCAAAACCAGATTACCATTTAATTTCGAGCGCTTTTGTACGTTGAATACAAGGTAAAATAATACCTGCTCTTCATGGACAGTAGTCATCTGATCGACACTTATCTTGATTCGTTCCTTAGAGGGTTCGTGCATGTAATTTGCATCATCAATTTTCAATACGCCTGATTCCAAACCACTAAACTGCAAAACTGAGGATTCATAATTAAAAGCCATTTGCATACCGGTCAATCTGCCTGCATGGCCTGCGAGAACAGGAATGCGAACGATCTGACGTGCATCCATTTCCAGGTTTTCAACATTCAATGCGAAAACTTTTGATGAACGTTGCGTGCTATTCTGCACATTACTTGTACGTGCGTTTCCAGTAACATCTCCCATCTTCACCGCTATGAAATTATTATCCATAATGTCTTTGGATAAATTTTGTACTTCAGATTGCTCATTAAATGGCCATGGATGGTTGAAGTCGTTAAATTTCTGAGCTGCAGAAATAAATTTCCATGATTTGTTATCTGGAAACTGATTCGTAATACCCAGAATGAGCTTACGCAGATCAGAAACATCTTTTGCAGTGATGGAAGCAGAATTGTTGATGTCTGCAGCGATCACCTTATATGGTGAGTTCAGATTTTGCAAGCCCAGTATATGTCTTTGAATGAAAACGATATCCTGAGTGGTAACTCCATTCAATGGGTCGTCATCCTTTTCTGCAGTAATGGTATAATTTTCATTGAGCGGCAGTCCGATGAATGCATATTCACCATCGAGTCTGGTCATCTCGTATTTAGGCATACTTGGCATATTGCTGTTCAAGGTCACCATAGCATTTTCAAGTTTGCTATTGGCCTCATTGAAAATGGCACCTGCCAGATTTCCAGTGGTTCCGCCTCCGCCTAAATTGTCGGGACAAGCATTTCCCAAACCATCCTGAATAGTCACTTTGGTATCGCAGAAATCAAAATTTCCAGCTTCGTCAAAGACATAAATACTTACATCAAAGGTCATTGATACTCCATTTGGAATCTGAGCACATGTATATGTTCTCGAAGCATTGCTTGGATTCGACGAAAAAGCAAATCGCAATCTGTTGCTTGGAGTGCAATTATCGCGACTGCCGTGATCGAGGTCAGAAGCCCAAATTGTTACTTGCCCATTGGAAGGCATGATCACCGTAATGATTCCGGTTTCGCAAACAGGTGTAGGTTTCTTTCTGTCGAGTATGGTAAATCTTCTCAAACAAGTTGAGCTGTTTCCACATTGATCCGTCACTGTCCATTTGATTCTGTGTGTGCCAACCGGATAGGTTCCGCTTGCGTTGCTACCAATACTGGCAGCATCTATTGAACCGTCAATATTCAAATCAATTTCATAACTATAAATTAACTGGGCAGGTAAACAATCGTCAGTGGCTTCTGCAAACAGAGTTGCAAATCCATTGCAATCATTGCTGATCCCTTCAAAAATCAAATCAGAACAAGGAGTTGTAAAAGTTGGACTGATTGAATTTTTGATTTTAATTACCTGGGTATAAGTCCATCTTCCTGCACCGGTATTGCTGTTGTAAATACACCAGTCCACTACAGTCCATGTTCTCAATACTTTGAAACAAACATTTTCAACAACATTGAATACCTGATCATCATAAGTGGCGATGACATTTGAACAAGTCAGGTTTGATGGCCATTCCGGTCTTCCGGTAATATCTGGACTGATATTGGGGTGACAAGCATCAATTTCCTTGTGAGAAGGCCAAATAATAGAAATGCTGCCATCAAATTTTGTAAAATCACGTACAGTAATTACCTGAGTGCATCTCTCTTTATTGTTTTTACTAAAGTCGTCGTAGAAATCATATTTACGTTCAATGGTACCCAGTCCACACGAATTTAACTTGTATTCCACCGAACTGTCAATATGTAAATTACAGTCTTCTATTACCAGACCGTCATATCCCCAATGTTTGGGTTGAGCAGTCTGATTATTGGTAGGATCATAGAGAACTATAGGTTTTCTGTCGAATTCATTAGTTCGATACGTTCCAAATACTGAAAGATTGGAACGATCATATTCGCAACTGATAGTGATGTTAGGCAAACAAGTAACAACCGGTGGCTTTTTGTCCTGAACAGTCACCCGAACCATACACTCGTTAGTATTGCCAGCTTTATCTACAACCAACAGTACTACCGTAATAGGATTGTTGGGTATGTCACTACAACAAAATTCGACAAAGTCCCCATAAAGGCTATCATCTTTGATAGGATCCGGACAGTTCCCCGGATTCATTCGTCTAACCTGAAAATAACCCATCTCGCAATTATCGTGAGAGCCGTCATCAAAAGTGATGGCATAGACTTTTGCAGAGCCTTCGTCTGTCAAAGTCACAACCGTTTCAAGATCACAAACTGCAATCGGACGAGTCTTTTCTTCGACAAATACTTCGGTAGCACAGGTATCTGAATTACCACAACCGTCAGTACCAATGAATAGTACCCACGATAAACCAACCGGTAAATTGTGAATTTTATAAAGTGAATCTGTGAGTTTTAATATTCCTGCCGTCGTTGCATCGATTGCAGATGGCGGGGTATTTGGGTCTGCTCCTCTTTTCACCTGTACCTGCCATGTAACTGCAGAACATTCTGAAATTACTGTTGGAATTCCAAGAATTACTTCTCCTTCGCAGGTATTTGGTAACGTTGAGATGGTATCATTAAGTCCGCAAGTCAGAATGGGTCCGCGTTCATCTACTACCTTGATAACTTGTATACAACTCGTCTGACTTCCTGTGCACCAGTCTGCGACAATCCATTCTCTCAATATCTTATAGGTTCCAGGACATACATTTAATCGTATATCTGAATAAGTAAAATCGAGATTTCTGCAGGTTGCAAATGAAGGCAAACCAGTACCCGGCCATTTTACTGTTCCATTCGGATTAAGTTCATCATAAGGCGATGGATGACCGTTGTCCAGTGCATTCCATCCGCTTGGAAAGGGTCCAAACCTCGGTTCTTTTTCATCGCATTGGAGATAAGGATTCGCAAAACCATCGTAATTCGGCGGACAAACAATAGCGGAAATATCTCCTACCCGGATCAATACAGTATCAGTACAAGTATAGACATTGCCATAAGAATCCGTAGCCGTCCAATCTCTATAAACGGTATCTATATAAGTTACGGGTGGTGGACAATCTGCATGGGCTATACGATCTATATATGTAATAATAGTAGGACCACAATTATCGACCAGCGAATTTGTAGATCTATAACGTCTTTCTCCTATACGGGTTGGATTGGGCGCGCCGGCTGGCATTGGGAATCCGACATCTTCGGGCTCGTAATCTTTGTCACAGTCGACAATATAAGTTCCACATTCCAGCCTTGGAGGCAATTTGTCCTCTACCAGCATATAACCCCAGCAACTGTTTCCAGAACACACATGTATCACTTCAACGATAAATTCTTTACCGATATGAGTTGCGTTTAAGTAAGGGCTGCCCTGAATAGGTAAGTTTGTGATTTTATCTTTGATCACGACGATATAATCCAGACTGTCGTATATCCCTTCGAGAATAAGACTGGGATAAACAAACCCAACACAATTTTCATCCAGTGATAAATGAACTTTATCATTACAATCCACTTGTGGAGCAATCCTGCTTGAAACATGCACATCGAAAACGTCTTCACAAGAAGGGGCATTGACGCTAAAGAAAAACTGGTAATTTCCGGGAGTATTGTAAAATACTTCAAAACCAGGATAACCAGGAGTCAAATTATTGACTGTAACTCCAATACCCGGACTCACTAACAATTGATATGCGTTTGCGCCCAAATAAGGATTAATTAAAAATGTATCCCGATCTCCTGCACAAGCTAAACCAGGAACTCCTCTTAATGGAGAAGGATTGCCGCAAGGCTGAGCGAAAACATCACTCCAGAAGGGTAGGCATAACAGGAAGGCTAACATCCTTAAGTTTAGGTAGTTTCGCCTGAACACTGTTGTAAGTAATGGTTTGTTCATAATCTTTATGTTTATAAAATTCGTTTTTGCTCATAGTTATCCACCCCCTGCCCAAATAGCATCAGGTGTATCACTATCGTGAAATATTCAGTGGGAGGTATTATGAAAGGATTCAGGCGTTTAAAGCCCAAATATTCCATGAGAGCTTAAGTGCAAGGAACATTCCAAAAAAGAGCCCGGAAAACTTAGAATTTAGAAGAGAAATTAATGTGAAAACATTAAAAAAAAATATCAGATGTTATGTTATTGAAATGCAACGAAATATACTTTCTAAAAACTATTTATGGGTAAAAATAATTTATGTAAGAAATTTTTCACCCCTGATTTCAAAGTGTTCAAAAAAACAAAAGGCAAGGATCACATGACCCTTGCCTTTATTTATTAGGTTAATTATCAGCTATTTATCTCCAAAATTCACTAAAGAGACAAAAGCCAGTCTTAAACTTTACTCCAATATGACCATTCTTTTGGTTGCTGTGTGGCTATCAGCATCCAATTGATAATACAAGACTCCGCTGGCATTGATATCGTTCCTATCAATGTTTATTGAATTCAAACCTTTCACACCTTTAATTTCGTACACCCTCAATACTTTACCAGCAACATCATAGATGCTTAAAGTAGCCAATCCATCCTGAGGTAAAGTAAACTTGATCACAGTCTCCTTGGTAAAAGGATTGGGAGAATTCTGATTCAATTCAAATACAGCGGTCTCTTCAATACCCCTCTCAGTTCTGACTCCGAGCTGAACATCTTTGATATTCAGGGAGGCATCATAAGCTTCAGCATGGGTTATTGCGGAATTAATGGCTACCAGTCCTGAAATTTTTGCTTCAGTTGCTGCCCTGAATACAACAGTAAACAAGATGTCATCGCTGTCAGCTGAATACGACGTTTTATGATTCCAGCTGGTAGTTAGTAATCCTTCATTTGTCCTGTTGCTTCCAAAATGGCTTGCATCAACGGCAAGAACTCCAGCTTCAACACCTTCAAATACAAGGGCTTTCTGATCGTATTTGAGAGTAAACTGATATCCACTGATGTTTTGGAAATTTGATGATCTGAATTCCAATCTGTACAATTCTCCTGGTACAGTCTGATGATCTTCTATCACCAAATTCAATACACCATTCGAACGCGTACTGCTTCCGGCTAAATTCTTACCCCTGGCGCTGTTGTTTACATCTCCCATCTTAACCGCAAGGAAATTTTCAATAAACTCCGTTGCAGTAGGCAAAGGCACTACAGCCTGTCTAGGTGCATCCCAGGGCGCAATTGGATTCGGAAATACATAGGTGGTCGGAACAAATGTCCAGCTTTCGCATTTTGTAAACGCATTGGTCACACCAAGAATCAATTTCCGTATATCGGAAATATCTGAGGCGGTTACAGATTTGCTGAGGTTTACATCAGCGGCAATAAGCTTATAGGGACTATTCAAATCTTCTATTCCCAGGATATGGCGCTGTATTTTAACAATATCTGCTGTGGTGACTCCATTGGCATGATCGTCATTGCGGCTTGGCTTCACAACATACTCTTTTGAAAATCCGTAATCCAGATCGCCAAACAAATAACGCCCGTTTGTCGAAGTCGTCATTTGTTTTTTCATGATCGTAGATTCAAATAACTGGACCTCGGCATCCTGCGTTTCTTCAGAATTTAATGTTCTGATTTCACCACTGATTTTTCCAAATGAACCAACATCAGGACAAACGTTGTGAGGATCCTGGATCACAACGGTGGTTTTGCAACAATCCTTATTGCCTTCTTCGTCTTCAACACATATAGTAACGGGTATGATCAATTCATCGTTAATCCTGTTTGCAACAAAATCATCGCAGCATATGGTAAGACTGTCGCTATCAAAATCATCGAAATAAATTTTCAAATCCTCTGCATTGGTGCAATTATCAAAGCTTCCAGCGTCCAGATCTTTTGCCCAGATGGTAATACAGCCATTTACTGGCATTACGGTAGTAATCACACCAACATGGCAATATGGAGTGGGTGCTTTGCAGTCTTTCACTTCAAACAACTGACAAGATATACCCACGTTTCCACAACCATCTTCTACATGCCAGCAGATGTTGTGGATACCTATTGGATAAGTACCACTTGCACTAAATGGATCATTTTCATTATCTGCATACGGGTTATCGTGGAATAATGGCGTACGACCGGCCGCGAATTCTTTACGAGTCAGCGGACCAACTACGGCATCTTTTCCAGAGTAGGCTCCTTTCCCATCGTTAAAGAAATCAATTTTGTACTCATAGAATAACCAGTCCAGTGGGCTACAGTTGTCAGTTGCATCCACACTGATATCGATATGTCCGTAACAAACTCCATTCGTTTTTACTGCAGGTTCGCAATCGCCAATCGTAATATTCACAGTTGGCTTATCAGTGTCTGATATTTTAATAATCTGTAAATATTCCCATCTTCCATTAACCGGATCCAGACTTGGATCGTACTGACACCAATCAATCACCACCCATTTTCTGAGAACTTTAAAACATGCCTGTGGTTCAATGGTAAATACTTCGTCATAGTATTCAATACTGATCAGTGCACAAAGATCATCTGAATTATTCTCAATACTTGGCCTTCCTAACAACGGATTGTCCGGACTGATATCTGCTCCACAACCAGCTATAGTTGTCGCTTGTCCTGTACAATTTCCTGGCCAGGTAATGTCATCATCCGAATCGCAATTGTCTTCCCGGTTGATGTAGAAAGGATCGCAATCAACCACCCAAATAGTTTGGGTAGCGGTTACGCTGATTCCATTAGGACCCCTCGCTACCACAGTTCTGGTTAACTGTCCTTGTCCGCATTCGCGGTTATCATTAACAGAAATACTGTAGTTGGTTCCGCAACCACCTAAAACGGTTCCGTCGAATCCCCAGGTAAGTTCATATTTGCGATCAGCATGAGCGGTATCAAATAACACCCTGTAATAATCGCACGCTCTGTTCCAGGCTGGTGGGTTCGAAGGTGGTGCTCCGGGTACAAAACCGGGATATCCGGTAATGTCGTTGCGAACACAATAATTATAGCAAACCAAATCTTTTGTTACTACTTTTTTACGGGCACTCAGATCGTTGACCACCCTTCCAAAAGTTGCATCATTGGGGTCATCGAGATTCTCTACGTCAAACCAGAACCAACAGCTCACCACAATATTCGGTGGCGCTACAACGGTCGGAACCGTTTTATCCTGAACTTCAATTTCAATCATGCAATCGCTGAAACGATTGAACAGATTACCACCTGGATTCATTCTGTTAGGAGCAATAGGGCCTGCACCGGGTTCGCGATCAAACACGCGTAATACAACCATTATGCTATTGCCAACATCCGTACAACAGAATTTTACATGATCGTCGAAGTAAATCTGATTTCCATCGAGAATCGCATTGTCATCGCCATTCACTCCTGCACAGTTGGTTCCATTATCTGCCTGATTTGCATTGCTTCCATTATTGGTACTGCGAAGATGCTCCATCCGGATGACCTTAAAGAAGACATGTGGAGAACAGTTATCGAAACTTCCCTGATCCAAATCTTCAGCAAAAACTTTGGCAAAATTTTCTCCTGGACTTTGGTTGCCTGCGATACTAACAACTGTTCGTTGATCACAAACTGCAACAGGCGGAACGTTATCGACAACGTTGACTGCAATGCGTTTTTTCGTAATATTTCCACAACAATCTTCAGCAACAATATAGGCATTCCAAACACCTACTTCCATATCCAGGACAATATAACCGGCCACGTCATTACCCAATACTACTCCAGTCTCTGTTTCAACACTATAATGAAGTTCATTGCTGCAATTATCCAATAACCAGGGTGCAGGAACTTCCCAGCGGCCTGTACAAGTCCACACATCCATATTGACTATAACTGTGTCGGGATATAAAACATCGGGACCTTCTTTGTCGGCAACTTTAATAATCTGGTTCACACCACCTACTTCACTGGTACACCAATCCAAAACCGTCCACTGGCGTATAATTTTGAAACAGCCGATTGGCCCCGCATCACATCCGGGCGTAGCCAGATCTATCCTGATATCCTGGAAGGTAATGCCCATATTGGAACACTCACCGCCGGAAGGATATCCTGTGCCAGCCCATTGGATGACTTCATCCGGGCCCCAGCAAAGTGGATTGTTAGGTCTCCAGCTTGGGTGTGCGGGCCAGTAAACCGGGAATGGACTTGGATGCCCGATATAAAGACCGGTATCAATACAATTCCACCCCAAAGTTCTTGGTAACCGTTCACCCGCCAGGTCGCCATTTGGACTTGGCAGGAATCCGCCTGTAGCAAACCAATATGCAGAATCCAACAAATAACCATCGACGCAATAAGGGGATGAAAGATAATGTGCAGTATAATCTTTAGTCGTATTGATTTTGCCATCGCAGCTCAATACCGGTTCTTCGAGATCATCAAAGTTTAAAGGAACATCTAAAGAACCTAAGGTAGCCAATGCAACTGTAATGGTTTGTACACATGTGCTCTTGTTACCATAAGCATCTTCAGCAGTCCATGTCCGGGATATCACTTCCTCATTTCCTGAAGCGCAACTACCCTGAGTGACATTGTCTTTGTACGACAATGCAAACCCACCGCAATTTTCATCGACGATAGGCGTACCCATATATGCGGGTGAAGTCAAAGAAGTTCCGCACACAATACAGGTATCCCTGGCACACATCAAGCGAGGTGCAATTTTATCTTCAACGGTTGCGTGACCCCAACATGAATTTCCAGTAACCGGATCTCTTACGGTGATTTTTAATTCGCGGCCAATGTCCTGGATTCCAACCTGAATTCCAGGATTTGGACTCCGATCGATGATCAGATTAGTAATCCAATCTCTTACTTCTATTTCAAAGTCGTCAAAGCACTTATATGGACCGCCTGCTAGAACTTCATCAGCAGAAATCGTTGCGAGACAATTCTCATCAAGACTAATTTGAATTTCATCATGACAAGCAAGTTGTGTAACCGGGTTTGCAAACGCATTTACACACACATCAAACTGACAGGTTGCAACATTACCTGCAGCATCTGTAGCTTCATAACACAATGTTGTACATCCGATCGGGAAGTAACAACCCGGGCCATAAGGAATTCCGCAAGTTTGGCGAACGCGGATCATATTGTCTGCAGTTGCATAAATTACATTTCCTGTATAACCGATAGGACGGCATATCCCCAAGGTTCCAAATCCGGCAGCCATATTATCAATAGCTCCTCCGGTAATTAAACCTGTGCTAAGCTGAAGTTTACCATCTCCAAATGGTCTTCCAGCATTGCAACCTCCAAAAGTTGAAAGTTTTACATCGTAAAGCGTACCTATCCCTCCTACAAGGGTAATACCTCTGGTTTCTCCCGGGTCGAGAATTAAAGAAGATGTTCTGCTCGATCCTGTATTGATCACAAAAGTACCATCGCAGTTATATACTGTATCTGTCTGTGGTGTGGTTGATCCCCCTAAATACATGGTATCCAAAGAAGGAGCATTTTGTGGTGTTGTGCGAATTCCATCAGCAGCAACTGATCTTCTTACTAAAGTCCAAAGGCTTTTAGGCGATACACCGTTGCATCCCTGGAAATTAGGATTATTGTTATAACCCGTTAAACCAGTTGTCCAAGCGTCATTGGCAGCTGTTTTTGCATAACACTCAAAAATACCGTTTGGAGTGGGTGCACCAGAACAACCGGCGATAAAGTTTGCTACCATTCCAATAATGGCCACTTTTTGTGCTGTATTGTTGGTAACGTTAAATATTAAACCACCAGGTCTTCCGAAGGCATAACCACAGAAACCACCCGTTGCCTGACATCCTATAGAGTTAGCTTCATTTACAAAATTACTGCTTGGACAATCGTCCATGGCCATAAATGGAGGCGCATCCCATGAAGCCTCGCATTCGCCGGGACCTAAGTTGATCACCACCCCTTTAGTAGGACAGCCGATAATAACAGGAGGTATATTGTCGCCAACAGTCAATTCCTGCTTGGCTTCAATTTCTTCACATGTATATTTATTGATACTCTTCCAATTAATGGTGTGCGTACCATATGTATTGAAATTCACCATACCACCGCATTCACCGGTAATATCATTAATAGCGCGAATATTAGACTGGGGTATTGTCAATTCCACATTCACCCAGTTTTCACCGCAAAACGGATGTTGAAAACGATTTGTAACTAAGGAATTCGGCAAAGTCTTCCATCTCAGACCTCCTTGAACCTGAGTATTGAAATCACAAAAAGACATGGTACACTGGGCCACAACAGTTTCACAGTCTGCCCCTCCAGCCCTGCAAATAATATTACCGTATTCATCAACAAGAACGATGTCCTCAAAAGGCCTTGAACTGAGGTCTCCAACAGCGGTCAACTTGATAATGACATCAGCACATCCAGCCTCCGGGGCATCATTAAAAAGCACAGGCATAGAATCCAAATGCCATTCGCCCGATCCGGGAGGAAACTCGACAAATTTGAAATCAAACCGTTGGCTAATGACTACAGGTGCAGCTTTGGGATCCGGCCAGCAACCACAATCAGGCGCTATTAATTCAGGGCAATCTAGGTTAATAGCTGCCAGACAAGCTCCAACTCCTGCCCCCTGAGGAGGAAAAGGTGCAAAAGAACAAGAAGTTCCTTGAGAAAATGCCAGATTCAAATGAACAAGGCAACCTAAGAATAAAACTAGTGTACGTTTCATGAAATGGGTTATTCGGTCTTAAAAATTCGTCTTTTTGAATTTTCGTGCAGTTACAAAAACCCGAATTTCCAAAACATTTTGGGCAGACTCAGAAAAGTCACTTGTACCGACAGTCAGACATTTTAGTGCAAGTCAAATAAGATATACTCAATACAATATACTGTATATCAATCTATTGCACTCAAATCAGATCTAAACTTCCGGAGGTTTGCTTCGTCCACCTTTAGGTTAAGAATCTTGAGTTCGTGTTATTACACGTCTATTCAATGAGCAAAAATACTCTTAATGTTCTAATTTCCAAACTTTAAAGCAAAAATTAATCGTTGGTTCATAATTATTTTATATATATGAATCTTAACTCATTTGATAAATGAGGGGGAGTCAAGATTTATGGCAGGATCAGGCAACTCATTAGCCTCAAATGTCGTACTTTTATTAAATCGTTCAAATTTTCTCTGATGACATCACAATACATTCCCGGTATGAACAAATTAATTAAAAGCCTGCTGAGCATTCTCTTTTTGGTAAATTGTCTTACAACCCAGGCATCCAGTGCCTGTGAAATCTATGATTTACAGGTCATTAAATCAGACTGTAATGCCTCTAAAAAATTCTTTGTCAAAATAAATTTTAAGTACCAGGATGTAAGCGAATGCTTTACTGTGTCCGGTAACGGGATCAACTATGGTAGCTTTAAATATACCAATCTACCCATCATTATAGATGGTTTGGAAGGCAATTGCCTTACAGAGTACGAATTTGTAATTAAGGACTGCTTAAACAACACCTGTCAAAGAGCTTTTGCTCTTGGCAAAGTATGCTGCGAAAACGAGTGCGCGATTTACGATCCTGTAATCGAAAAGACCGATTGCGATTCGGATCGCAAATTCTTTGTATTCCTTAATTTTAAGTATAAAAACACATCGAGCTGTTTTAATGTATTTGTAAACAATGATCTTACCGGAACTTATAAATATACGCAGTTGCCCTTAAAACTGGGCCCTTTTGAAGGAGATTGTCAAACTGCCAGACTGTTTCAAATTGTAGATTGCGATAAAGAGTTGTGCAATTTAAAGATTGAACTACCCAAAGTTTGCTGCGAAGCAACTTGCAAAATTTCCAATATTAAAATAGAGCGGTCGGCTTGCGACAGTAACCAGAAATTTTTTGCATTCTTATCTTTTCAAAGCCAAAATACTTCTGATAGTTTCACCATAAAGGTAAATGGTGCCAGTATGGGAAAATTCAAGTATGGCAATGCGTCTTATAAATTTGGGCCGCTTCAAGCGGACTGCAGAACCAAATATGGCATCCTCATCCAGGACCACAAAGATCTCCATTGCGCAGAAGATACCCTTTGGGGCCCTGTTTGTTGCGATACTATGAATATGCCTTGCAAATTGTACGATCTGGTTGTCGAAAAATCGCAATGCGACAGCAATAAACAGTTTTACGTACACATCAATTTCAAATACCAGTCTGTCTCCAATTGTTTCAGAGTGAAAGGCAACGGTCATTCCTATGGTGAATTCCGTTACGGACAACTCCCGATCAAACTTGGTCCTTTCAACGGTGATTGCACAACCTCTTATGAATTCAACATCGAAGATTGCGAAAAGCCGGATTGCAGGATTGTCAAGGAGTTAGGAAAAGTCTGCTGCGACTCGGGTACTGAGCCTTGTAAATTGTACGAAATGCGCTATGAAATTGAAAAATGTAAAGACCCTCATTTTTTTAGCCTGTTTCTTAATTTTAACCACAAGAATACCTCCGACTGTTTCAAAGTAAAACTTAATGGCAACCAACTTGGAATATTTAATTACAATCAGCTACCTGTACATTTTGATTCTTTATTGGCCGACTGTAAAACAGAATATAAAATTGTAGTTCAGGATTGCCACGATGCCAGCTGCGCCCTCGAAAAAAATATCGGAGTCGTGTGTTGCGATACCATGAATACCAAATGCGTCATACGCGAAGTACTTGCTGAACGCACTGAATGCAATGCCGATAATCAATTTTATGTCTTCCTGAAGGTCCGTGGCGAAAATACTTCCGAGTGTTTCAAAGTTGTGGGTAACGGCCACGATTACGGTGAATTCAAATATGCCAATCAACCAATCAAACTTGGTCCGTTTAAAGGAGATTGCACAACAGCATATGAATTCATCATTACGGACTGTATTTATAAAGAATGTAAATTTGAAAAAGTAATAGGAAAAGTTTGTTGCGATCAAAACTGCGAGATCAATAATCTGGTTGTAGAAAGGACCCCATGCAATTCCGACAATCAATTTTATGCTGTTTTGAATTTTAATTATTCGGGCACATCAGATTGCTTTAAAGTGGCAGGAAATGGGAAAAATTACGGTCTGTTTAAATATTCTCAATTACCCGTCAGAATAGGCCCTTTGCCAGCTGATTGCAACACGCCTTATGAATTTGTAGTCTTTGACTGCCATGCTAACGAGTGTAAGGCAGATGTAAATCTTGGTATCGTTTGTTGCGATTCGATCGACCGTGAATTGTATAATTATGAAATGGTCAGAACAGATTGCCTGCCGGATTCCACTTTTAAGCTGAAAATTAAATTCAATTACAGGCATGTATCAGATTCGTTCCATCTTCTGATAAACGGCATCCACGATGGCACTTTCGCATACAACGCTTTACCTGTAACTTCGGGAACGCTTAAAGCAGATTGCCGTACGATTTACACCATTAAAATAATAGATCAAAAAGATACCAGTATTAGTCTGACCAGATATCTTGAACGTCCATGCTGCAAACCCAATCTGGAACCTTGTAAGATTTTTGAAGTCAAAGCATCTCCACTCCATTGCACAGGTCCGGGACAATACTCACTTCATCTGGATTTTAAATATACAGGCGTTATCAACAGATATTTTGAAGTCTATTCCGGAACCGGTCTGGTTGGCTTTTATTCTTTTACAGATCTGCCGATAACCATACAGGATTTCAAAAAATCCGGCAGGACATTCGACTATGTAAAAATTTGCGAAAATGACAATCCCAATTGCTGTTCGGTCATTGAATTCAGATCCATTGAATGCCTGGGTTCCGGTCCCTCTAAATTTGATGTCAAAAATGTAATCATCAACAATCGCAGCACTTCGGTTCTGCTCTTTTCGCAAACAGAATTTCCAAAAGATCTCGAATTTGAATTTTTCAATCTGGAAGGAAAAAGCCTGGAAATTAAGGTAATACCCAGAGGCTTGTTTGAATTGGAGGTACCATTGGATGAATTAGCCACAGATCTTTATTTTATTCGAATCAAAAGTCAGGAGAAAATTCAGGTGTATAAATTCTTCCATCTGAAATAAGGTCTTTAGGCTTTTAGATGTTTTGACTTTGGGCGTTAGGCGATGAGGTGTATCTACCTGTGGTTTTATGACCAATAGGTATGTTCGCAGTTATTGTGCAAAGTCTACCAACAAGTTGTAATGGTTTCGCCAGAATTTGTGACCTTTGCGCGCATGTTTAAATTAGCAAACAGAGTTCTGGAAATGACGGAGTCGGCTACCCTTAGAATGGCTCAACTTGCACGTAAACTGGCCTCTGAAGGACACGATGTGATCAATTTAAGTCTTGGTGAACCCGATTTCGATACACCGGACTTTATTAAACAGGCTGCTATTGAAAGCCTTAAAGCTGGATTTACAAAATATACGCCGGTGGCTGGAACACTAGAATTGAGAAAAGCCATCAGCCAAAAATTTTTAAGAGACAATAATCTGGAATATGGTTCGGATGAAGTTATGGTATCCAACGGAGCCAAACAGTGTTTTGCAAATCTATGTTTTGCCTGCCTGGAACCCGGAGATGAAGCTGTAATTCTTTCTCCTTATTGGGTGAGTTATTATGAGATCATCAAACTAACGGGTGCAACTCCGGTTTGCGTGGAGAGCGATGTTCAAACCGATTACAAACCAGATCTCCCGGCAATCAGGAAAGCCCTCAGCCCAAAAACGAAATTATTTGTTTTCTCCTCTCCGTGCAATCCCACCGGAACCGTTTTTACTGAAAATGAACTAAGAGCATTTGCAGAGATCCTCCAGGATTTTCCTGACGTCCTGGTCGTTTCAGACGAGATCTATGAATATATTCAATTTGGAACCAGGCATTTCAGCATTGGGTCCTTGCCTTCCCTAAATAATCGCACAGCCACCATCAATGGCTTTTCAAAAGGTTATTCTATGACGGGTTGGAGATTGGGGTATATGGGAGGTCCAAAAGCTATCATCGAGGCCTGCGTTAAAATTCAAGGGCAATTCACTTCCGGTGCGGCAAGTTTCAGCCAACAGGCTGCTATCAAAGCTCTGCAATCTGATATGAGTTCTTCAAAACAAATGTGTCAGGCCTATGAAAAAAGACGCAACCTCCTTTTAAATGAATTAAAAAGCATCCCGGAATTTAAAGTAAATAAACCCCAGGGAGCTTTTTACGTGTTGCCCGAAGTGAAAATTCTGTTTGGAAAATCTTATCAAAATCAAACAATTAGGGATTCGGAAGATCTCGCATTGTTCCTACTCACAGAAGCAAAAGTTGCCATAGTGAGCGGTATTGCATTTGGAGCTCCTGATTGCATCAGGATTTCTTATTCTTTATCGGAAGAAAAAATTACGGAAGCTGTTACAAGAATGCGCAGAGCGCTTGATTTGCTTGTATGATTAATCAATAAAACGGAATTTGTAACCATCCATATCGACAATTTTTACAAATCTATTCTCAAAATAATCGGTCTTGTTTAATAATGGGTCTTTCGAAACTGCTTCGAGCTGGTACTTGGATTGAAAATAGTGTGGTTCTTCCGAATCTAAATTGCTGGTTTTCGAAGCATTGAACTTATTGATCCTGAAAAGCAGAAATTGCATCAGGTCATAACCCTCATAAACATCATTTCGGGGAAGTTCCCGGTATTTTTCGTAATACTTCAACTTGAAACTCCTCAATTCAGGATGCTCTAAATCCAGCATATTGCTGAGACAGAGTCGGACATTCAGACTGTTGATGTAATCGACAATCTCAGGTTTAAAATCGAGCCATCGGTAAGTGCCATAGATCACTACTTCCCTACCGTTTTTTTCGGCAGCTACCCTTCTTAAAAAATGATAAATGTAATTTTCATCCTTGGATAAGGTCATTGGCAATACAAAAACAACCGGTTGTTCTTCAGAAAAGTACTCTTCGAGAACCATCCCGGATTCATTCAATAGTTGTTCTTCAGAAAAAATTGCCTCTTTAAAATTTTCACCCGATTCTCTTAAAAAATGTTTGGTCCTGGCATCGTCCTTTGTTTTAGAGATAATATATACCTGATTTTCTGAAAAATGTTTCTGAATATGCTGCCCGATGGCTTTGAAATGTGTATTCAGTCCTGCTTTGATTTGCAAATAATAGGGATTGTCTGATGTGATTGAAGAACTGCTGATCCAAGGGCTTATTGCAAGGGTACGATTGACTTTCGCCCATTCGGAAACCAATTTTAGTGATTCCACATCGTATGGCCCGATGATGCAATCGGGCTTCTGTATTAAATTCTTCGCAAGCAGTTGATCTACTTTATTCTTATCCTGTTCATCGATGATTTCTAAATTCAGTGGAAGTCCGCCTCTTTTCTCATATGCTTCGAGTGCCATTTTCATACCGGCATAAAATTGGATAAATCGCAAAGACTCTTCTGAAGTGGTTGTATCGTTAGATGAGGCGGTAAAAGGAGCTAAAAATAAAATGTTTAATTTTTTTAAGCCACTCATGTGAAGAGGACTTTCAGGAATATCCGTTATAGATTCTGAAGGTTGTTCTTTGTTTTTTTCTCCAATGACCGGCTCATTTTGGCTTTCTTTCGCGACCTCCGGTTTAACCTCTTTCCAAACGATAGTATCCACTTTGACTACTGGCGCTTCCTTCCGAATTTCTTTCTCTGGTTTGGGTTCCGGAAATTGCTTATCTGCAGAAATAACTTTTCTCGAAGAGCCACAGGCCCAATTGATGAGAAACAAAATGCACAGCCAAAGAATTACTGGCCTATTCCCATTCGATTGTTGCCGGTGGTTTTGAACTGATATCATAAACAACTCTATTTATACCTTTGACCTGATTGATGATTTCATTAGAAATTTTTGCTAATACAGCATGTGGTATGTCGCTCCAATCAGCCGTCATTCCATCGGAAGAATTTACAGCTCTTAACGCAATCACTTTTTCATAAGTGCGTTCATCTCCCATAACTCCTACTGTGTGCACGGGCAGAAGAATTGCGCCAGCCTGCCATATTTTATCGTATAGTCCAGCCAATCTTAAATTGCTAATGTAAATTTCATCGGCTTTTTGAAGCAATTCTACCTGAGCTCTGTTTACTTCCCCGATGATACGGATGGCAAGGCCCGGTCCCGGAAAAGGATGCCTTCCTAAAATAACTTCGGGAAGACCTAATGCAGATCCTACCTGCCTCACTTCATCTTTAAATAATAATTTCAGAGGTTCTATGATCTTTAAGTGCAATGTGTCGGGTAAGCCTCCAACGTTGTGGTGAGATTTTATGGTCGAAGAAGGTCCCCCATAAACCGAAACACTTTCAATTCGGTCCGGATAAATCGTTCCCTGACATAACCACTTTACAGCAGGAAAATTCGAGGCGGCCATTTGGAATACATCGATAAACACTTTACCAATAACCTTCCTTTTAGCCTCGGGATCAGAAATTCCATCCAATTCGGCATAAAATTGATCTTTGGCGTCAATTCCCTTTACATCCAATCCCAAGGCTTCATACGTGTGAAGCACCTGTTCAAATTCTCCCAGCCTCAACAGTCCGTTGTCGATAAAAAAGCAATGCAGGTTCGCTCCAATAGCTTCCTTCATGATCAATGCAGCAACCGAAGAGTCAACTCCTCCCGATAAAGCCAACAACACCTGATCGTTTCCAACTTGCTTTTTAATGGATTCAATTTGCTCGCTGATAAAGGAACCTGTTGTCCAGTTCGGTTTGAGATTGCAAATTTTAAAAAGGAAATTTTGAAGCAGTTGTTTCCCAAATTTTGTATGCACCACTTCAGGATGAAATTGAACAGCATACACCGGAAAAGATCCAAGGTCCATTTTGAATGCTGCGACTGGTATGCTGTCGGTTTTTGCAATGACACTGGTATGTTCGGGCAAACGGCTGATTGAATCGCTGTGCGACATCCAAACTTGTTCCTGATCGGGAATGCCATCAAAGCAAGGGTCATCAATCAGAAACTCCAAATGGGCACGGCCATACTCCCTCTTGGAGGAGGGACTGACCTCCCCACCAAATTTTGCAGCCAGTAACTGCGCTCCATAACAAATACCAAATACCGGATACGAGTTCACCAGCTTTTGTAAATCTACATCAGGGTGATCCTGATCTCTTACAGAACAGGGAGAGCCCGATAAAATGACTGCAGATATTTGTTCGTCATAAGGAAATTCTACATGATAAGGCAAGATTTCACAATACAATTCAAGTTCCCTGATTCGTCTGGCGATTAATTGGGTAAGTTGAGACCCAAAATCCAGTATGATGATTTTCTCCATGTGCTTATCAAGAAAGAAAAAGAAAACAGTTTAAATTCAGATACTCAATCCTCTGCCTTCTTTCACAATTTTTCCTGTGGATTCCAATTGCTTCAAAAGTTTGTCCAATACCCCGTTTACGAACTCCTTCGATTTATCTGTACTGTAAGTCTTCGACAACTCCACATATTCATTCAAAGTCACTTTAGGCGGTATGGTTTTAAAATGAACCATCTCGACAACTCCCATTTTAATTAATATCATGTCGATAAGGGCAACGCGCTCAGAATCCCAGTTTTCCAAAACCGGATTGATCATGGCGCTTAAATCCTCGTTCATTTTGCAGGTGTGATCAAATAAATATTTGCCAAAATGAACCACCGTGTCTTCATCGGGAATGTATTCCTTATAAAAAGGCTCGTTATTGGGTAAAGCCTTTAAAGTTTTTTTCAATGCTCCGATGACAAGACTTTTGTCGTCAGTCCAACAGGCAAACCGGTCATCCATGATTTCATTAAACAATTCATTTCTCCGGCAAAACCGATACAATTCTAAAAGGATCTCTACATGATCTTCGTGATCAGACTCCTTATTCAGATATTCGATATAGCTTTTTTCTTTAGTAAAGTCTTTGTATATCTTCCGGAACAAATCGTCGTCGAGTCCTTCTGCACAATGTTCCTCTTTAAATTTATGCTGTATAAAATTGTTGTTTTCTATACTTTGGATCAGAGGATTGGAATAAATTTTATCGGTAAATATTTTATCGTCTTCAGACTTAATATGCTTGGATTGGCGGTGTTTGAAATCCTCGCTGGCAAAATAACATACCCGTCCAATGCAATATAAATTTAATAAATAAAGTCTGAAAGAGTCGTGTATGGTTTTAAGAAATGCCTGGACGGCCTGATCGTAAGTTAATTCGTGGTCTTGGGCCAGGCTATATAATTGTTGCATCACTTTGACGCGAACATTCCTCCTACTCAACATTGTAGTGTTCTGTCTTTAATTGAGTTGCAAAATTAATTGGATTATTGAATTTTCATCAACTTTACCCGAGAACTACTCGTTAATTTTTATAAAACCATTAAAAAGTTATCGTACAGGCTGAAAATCTATGAATTACTGCCAAAAATTCAAAAAAGATCCTTTTTGTCCTAAACATTTGTAAATCCCAATCAATACAACTTATTACCGGCTTCATTCAGGTATTTTTCCTTAAGCTCCTGAGGATCCGGTAACTGCTTGTGATGCCATTTATGAATAACTTTCCCATTTTTCAACAATAACAAGCCAGGATTTGACCTCATAATGGTCTTTAGCAATAGATCGTCGGCTTCATAGCATGAAAATTCAATACCGGAAGCTTTTCTCAATTCAATCATACCTTCTTCAGTCAAGCCGCCAAAAACTGCAGTAAAATTGACCTGAAGATCTTTTACTGAATCCAGCAATGGCAGAATTTGCTTTTGTATAACAGCCAGATAATCCGGATCAAAGGTGTATTTATTCTTTTTGATCGTCTTTTCAATAATGGTGTCAACCTTCCCTTTTCTAACCTCAATAGTCTCAATTAATGTCACAGGATCGAATATAACAACGGTGTCTATGTGAAAGATGGTGTCTGAAACTGACACTTCTTCTCCTTTCACCTCGTATTTAACTTTAGGACTAATGACCATCAATCGATATCGCTCGTCGTTCAAAATTTCACTTGTTTTGCTCTCCCCATCATAGGACAAGAGGTCAAAGTCTGATATTTTCGTCCGGGCAACCTTAGGTTCGGATTTTATCTGATCGAGGGTTTCCCATGTCGCTTTAAAATTTGGGTTGCTTTTGAACGAATCTATATAGGCCTGGTAAGGAACTTCCAATTCCTTTTGAGATTCTCTGTTCCTGATTTTATAAGCCAGGATCTCTACATCGGCCTGAGCTTTTTGTTCAATTTCGAGTTGAGTTCTGATATCCGTTCCAATTTTAAAAGGACGAAAGTCAATAACAGGTTCATTCCAGACATAATTTGAAAAACAGAACAGCAACAAGCCCAAGGTGCTCATTCCTGTAATGGCCATTCTGATTTTTTCTGTAAACAGTGTATACAGTTTCCTCCAGCGCAAGAGAAACCAAATAGCTGGTCCCATCAAAATAATATCTTTTATGAAAGAAACTTTGGGTTCAAGTTTGATAAAATCTCCGAAACAACCACAATCGGTTACCCTCATCTGATTCTTATTGAATTCTGTCCACTTTGAAAATTCAAAGAAATTGGCATCCGTGGGCACATAACCGGTTAAATAAGTGAATCCGGTAAGGATGGTAAAGAATACCATGATTGCAAAAAATAACCAGGCTGAAAGTTTTTTCTTATACCCAATTATGAGCATTACTCCAAGTACGATTTCCAACACAATCATAAATACCGAAAAACCCAATGAGTAACTTGAAAACATTGGAAATATCGGGGCCATGAATTTTAGAAACGAGCCATTGCAGGTATCCTCAAATGCGGTAAAATATTGCTCCATTTTAAAAGCAGTTCCCATCGGATCTACTGCTTTCACAAAACCGGAAAAAATAAAGAGTATACCGGCAAAATTTTGAATAAAATTATCCAAAAGTGAATAGCCTGGAGTTTTAAATCGGTAAATAATAAAACTCAAACAAGCTGCAGCAATACCAACATAAATGAATAAGGTAATAATTGTCATAATTCTAAAATTTAAATGACCAGGCTTTATTTTCTGACCAAATGATCAATGCAAATACAGCATAGTTAATGATATCCAGATAATTTGAAGCAGCGCCCTCAGAAATGATCGTTTTACCTTGATTTTTTTCGATTCTGCGTATTCTCAGAATTTTTGAAAGTATCAAATCGGTAAAACTGCTCATCCGCATTTGCCTCCAAATCTCGCCATAGTCGTGATTCTTTTTTAACATCAACTCAAATGCTTTGTTGAAATAATTGTTGTACAATCCAACGATCTCTTGTTTCTCAATTTCTTTATCCCCTGAACCTAAATCTAATTGGATCAAGGCCATTATGGAATAATTGATCAATCCAACATACTCTACATCGGGCATCTCGTCGATCAGCTGCTCGCTTTGTTCTTCTATACTCCGGATGCGGAATGCTTTGATCAAGAGCTGATCGGTGACAGAGGAAGGACGTAATATCCTCCAGGATGTACCATAGTCCTCCGCTTTTTGCGCAAATATACTTTGGCAGATCTTTTGAATCTGGCGATATTGTTCAATAGTTTTATTCAATTAACTGAGATTAAACCGACAAATTTATCTGGACAAATGCAGAATTTAGATAAATTGTTTTAAAATTCCTTCAAATAAATGTTAATAGCTTTGTATCCCTAATGAACACAGTATGGTGTATAGCATGCAGTTTTTGCCTGGGCTTGATCTTTCGCGTGGCAGCCAACCAAAAAATTGATTTGGTTCCCCTGGTTCTTGTGAACTATCTGGTTTGTTCAGTTATCGCATTTTCAAAAGTCCTGCAGCAACCTGCAGCTATCATAAATACACCCGGTTTGCTTTATAGTGGACTATTGGGTATCCTGTTTTTCTTCGGATTTACATGGTTTGCGAAATCTATACAGGAAGGAGGTCTTCCCATTGCAGTGTTGTTCCAAAAATTATCACTTGTGCTCAGTGTGCCTTTCGCTGTATTTCTTGGCGATACATTGCAGGGATGGCAAATGCCTGGGATCATTTTGTCTTGTATTTCAATTTATTTTCTTCAAAAATATCCGAACCGGGGTTTATCAAAATCGAAAACTGCCCTTCGCTTCCTTCTTGCAAGTTTGTTCATTTCCGCAGCGATTGAATGTACTTTTATCGCTGCCCGAAAAGTTTTGGAATGGAGTCAGGGACCACCCCATTTTTTCATTGGATTCATTTTTGTTTCTGCATTTATAACAGGCATCCTTTACTTTGCTGTTCGGAGGCAATTCCATCATGCAATAAACCGGAATGTCCTCATTACAGGTCTTGCGCTTGGCATTCCCAATTATTATTCCATTCATTTCATGCTGGAAGCTTTGAACACAGAATGGCAGCCATCTGTTTTTTATACCATTCTAAACATTGCCTTGATTGTTATATCGTGCTTTGCCGGAGTTTTCATATTTAAAGATAATTTATCTCCGTATCAATGGCTGGGTCTTGTCCTCTCGATTCTATCTTTGACCATGCTTACAGGATCGCAACTCTAAGACATGGAAAATTATCATTCAATACGATCTGAATGTCAATCTTCGCTGACCATTAAAGGAAGCAAGTTTATTGCGATTGCCTTTCCCGTACTCAACCAGAAAGAAGCGGAAGAAAAACTAAGCTTGGTTAAATCCATGCATCCCAAAGCCAGGCATTGGTGTTATGCCTGGAAAACCGGATTTCCGGAATTTTCGTATAAAGCTTCTGATGACGGAGAACCTTCCGGCACCGCAGGAAAACCGATATTAAATCAAATCGAAAGATTTGGACTCACCAACATCATTTTGATTGTGGTCCGTTATTTTGGAGGCATCCTATTGGGTACAGGAGGTTTATTAAAAGCCTACAAAGAAAGTGCAAGTTCGTGTTTGGAAAATGCACAGCCCGTTTTACTGGAAAAAAAATTGGAAATAAGAATTGCATCCAACGCCATAAAAATACAAATGTTGTTGGGCATCATCAAAGATTGTGGAGTTCCCATTAAATCTTTTGACATGACTACAGAAAATTGGATCCTCGTTGAAATTCCCCTGCGCCAAAAAACAGAATTCCTGAGAATGGTTAAGTCCAAACTTGAAAAGACTAACCTGACTCACATCGAAAATGAAGAAGATTGGAGGGATTGCAAAATAAGTTTTAGAGAACTATGAAACTCGTAGCATTGACCGGAGGAATGGGCAGTGGCAAAAGTACGGTAGCGGTCATTTTTGATTTGCTGGGTGTGCCTGTTTACAATTCTGATTTAGCCGCAAGAAAACTGATGGAAAATGATCGGTCTCTAAAGAACAAATTGATAAAAAAATTCGGAAAACAATCTTTCCAACTGGATGGAAAACTCAACACCTCCTTCATTTCTCAAATTGTATTCAATGATACCAGGGAATTGCAATGGCTGAATAAAACGGTGCATCCTTTCGTCGCCCAAGATGTTTCACTTTGGATCAAGGGACAAAATTCAGTTTACGGACTCATGGAGACTGCACTGCTTTTAGAATCCATGGCATTTATAAAATTCAGCAAGATCATTTTCGTCAAATCTCCTATAGAATTGAGATTACAGCGCATAAACAGCAGAGACCATTTACCAAGGGTTGAAATTCAGAAAAAATTAGATTCGCAAGCAAACGAACCTGCTGTAGAGAAATTATCTGATTACGCGATCGAAAATAATGACATCACTGGCCTCATATCCCAGGTGTTGGCTATTCACCACAAATTGAATGAGGCTTTTAGGTGAAAAATGTTAATATGGTCTGGTTTTATAAAAAGCTGGAAATCGGATTTTAACTTTGCTCTATACACTTTTTATGAAAACATCGACCTCTACCAGCACTTCGCAGTTTTTTCTGGATTTGGAAGACCGCTACGGAGCTCACAATTATCACCCACTTCCCGTTGTTTTGGAACGGGGTGAAGGTGTCAACGTTTGGGACGTAAACGGGAAACCATACCTCGACTTCCTATCTGCCTATTCAGCAGTTAACCAAGGGCATTGCCATCCAAAAATCATTTCTACCCTGGTGAATCAGGCTCAAAAGCTAACACTGACTTCGAGAGCTTTTTACAACGATCAGCTCGGGCCGTACGAAAAATTTATGTGCCGTTATTTTGGTTTTGAAAAATTGCTCCCAATGAATACCGGAGCAGAAGGCGTTGAAACGGCTGTGAAGTTGTGCAGAAAATGGGCTTACGCCAAAAAAGGAATTCCCGAAAATGAAGCAAAGATTCTTGTTTTTGACGGAAACTTTCATGGACGTACCATGTTAGCCGTTTCATTATCTACCGACCCATCGAGTTACCATGGTTTTGGCCCTTTCTTACCAGGCTTTATAAAAATTCCATACAACGACCCCGATGCACTGGTTCATGCATTTGAAGTCGAAAATTTAGCCGGAGTGCTCATTGAACCAATCCAGGGAGAAGCAGGTGTGGTGATTCCGGATGACAACTTTCTCGCTTTGATAAGAACCCTTTGCTCCAAAAATAATGTACTATTTATTGCAGATGAGATCCAAACGGGATTAGGAAGGACAGGAAAACGATTGGCATGCGACCATATTCCGGTTCGACCTGATATACTCATCCTCGGAAAAGCATTATCCGGAGGAACATTGCCTATATCCGCTGTTCTTGCAGACGACGAAATTATGCTTTGCATCAAACCCGGCGAACATGGATCTACATTCGGAGGTAATCCGTTAGCCGCAAAAGTTGCCATAGCTTCCATACAAGTAATTGAAGATGAACAACTTGCTAAAAATGCTTGGAGTCAGGGAATTTACTTGCGGGAGCTCCTTTCAACACTGCAACAGAAATTTCCAATAATTAAAACCATAAGAGGCCGCGGTTTACTCAATGCGATCGTAATAAATAGCGAGGAATCAAGTGATCTTGCCTGGAAGCTTTGTCTTTTAATGGCAGAGCAGGGAGTTTTAGCCAAACCAACACATGGGAACATCATCAGACTCGCTCCCCCACTCTGCATCAGAAAAGATCAAATTGAAGAAGCAAGTTTTGGGATAGAACGCGCCTTGAGTAGTCTTCAGTAGTAAAATTGAGCCGGTACCTAAAAATTTAGTATTATTTTTAGATAAAACATTCAAATCAATATAGATATATATTCATTTTTCTTATAATTTTGTCCAAAATATCAGTTTATGCGCCTTCAGTTATTAACCCTTTTTTGCTTATTTTTATTTATTAATTTGGGAAGCACCCAATTTATGCAAATTAAATTTTGCGGTAAAACAACGAATGTGGTACCCTCCACCGATGGTTCAGGCAACGACCAAAGACACAAAGGCGCTTTGAGATTAGATTACATAAGAGTCGGCCGACTGGGTCAATCTAAAACAAGTCCCTTTTACAATTTAGGGAACACGGGAGGACTTACATTTAAAAACAATACCTGGGTGGATGGTTGCACCAACAACCAAAATCAAACTTACTGTTCCGGTTGTACAAAATGCACTTTTGTGACTGACAACAGCAATAAAACCCTGGGAGTATTTGAAGGTAAAATGGCAGGAAATGTCAGAACGCGAAGCAATAATAACGACCTGTTCCTGGAAAGTACGGGTGACCAAAATGTTGTCTGCTTTGTTACCGATCCGTTTTCTGTAGCCGGTCACGAAGGAAAGAGAGTTGAAGTAAACATTGGATATGAAGGCACCAAACAGGATGGTTTTGAAACTAAAAATGTTAATTTTTGGTACAAATTCACAAACGGAGAATGGAAGCAACAGCTGAATCAAAACAGCAACTTTTTAAGGGTAATCGACACGACCATATTGGTTTTGGATGCTGTGCCAACGGCTGTTGAAAATCTGGAAAGAACGGTTGCATTTCAACTTATGCCTAATCCTGTAAACACAGAACTCGAAATACTATTAAACAGCAATGAAACCTTTTTTGGAACTGTAAATATTCTCGATTTTGAATCGAGAACCTTAAAGACAGAATCCCATCAAATACCCACTGGTACGTCTAAACTCGCCATAAACGTCAAAGATTTGTCAGCAGGTTTTTATTTCTTTCAACTGTCTGATGGAAAAGGAAGGACCAGTAGCAAAAAATTTGCGAAGTACTAATTTCTTGTTTGGGTCACAGGTACAGTAAAATTCTTTTAATTACCCGAAAGCGAATCAACATTCGTTATAAAATATTGCATACTTAGGGGATTTCTCATCGCATCCGGATTATAGGCTTTTTTAAGATCCGCTTTTAATAATACTTTTTTAACAGGTCCCTCCATTTTTTTACCACTGATGGTATAAGGAATATCAGGGCAGACGAAAATCTCATCCGGCACATGTCTTGGGCTGCAACGCAATCTGAGACAGGTATTAATTTTCTTGCGCAGCTCATCGTTTAACAGGACACCTGACTTCAGTTGCACAAACAATGGCATAAAATGCTCGCCATTTGTTTTTTCCAAATTCACTACAAGAGCATCAGCGATCTCCTCCAGTTCATTCAATGCGCTGTAAAATTCAGCGGTACCCATCCGGACACCTTGCCTGTTTAAGGTTGCATCCGATCTGCCATGAATGATCACGCCATCTTCAGCTGTAATCTCGATCCAATCTCCATGGCGCCAGACTCCCGGATACATCTCAAAATAACTGGAGATGTATTTCTCAAACCCCTGATCGTTCCAAAAAAATACAGGCATACAAGGCATAGGTCTCGTGATAACCATCTCCCCGACTTCCTGGTTTACAGAACGGCCTGAATCATCCCAGGCCTGGACCGCTGCTCCCAAAGCCCTGCACTGAATTTGACCGGCATAAACTGGGCGTTCTATACAACTACCTACAAAAGCAGTACAAACATCTGTACCGCCGCTCATCGAACAAAGCCAGACTTCCTCCTTTACAGCCCGGTAAACCCAATCAAAACATTCAGCAGGCAAAGGGGAACCTGTTGATCCAATACTGCGCAAACTTCCAAGATCAAATTGTACACCGGGTTCAAGGTTTTCTTTCATGCAAGCGACCAGAAATGGTGCGCTGGTTCCAAAATGATGCATTTTCAATTCTGCACATTTTTGCCACAATGAATCTAGTTTTGGATATCCCGGACTCCCATCGTATAAAACAGCTGTAGCTCCTGCCAATAAAGATGCATGTACGAAATTCCACATCATCCATCCTGTAGTTGAATACCAGAAAAATCTTTCCCCTTTTCTGATGTCGTTTTGCAGGACCGTATATTTATAATGTTCGAGCAGCATTCCTCCGTGGCCATGCACAATGGGTTTTGGCAATCCCGTGGTACCTGAAGAATACAAGACCCAAATGGGATCTGAGAAAGCGACTCTTTCAAATTGGATGTTTTTGGATTCCCCGTTCATCAAAGAAGTCATTGCGACCTGTTGATCATTTTCAAATTTGGGTGCAGCAATATCACAGCTTTCGATCCATAAAACTTTTTTCAAATTTTTTAAACCGGAAATCAATTCCTGTATTTGCGATGTTTTATCAAAAACTTTTCCACCATAACTGTAGGCAGTTACAGCTACTAAAATAATTGGTTCAATCTGTTTAAACCGGTCCAGTGCACTGCTGACTCCAAAATCCGGAGAACAACTGCTCCACACCAATCCACTCGCAACTGCAGCCAGCATACAAACCGATGTCTCCAGGATATTCGAACAATATGCCACGACGCGATCTCCTTTTTGCAGCCCTGCAGATTTGTAAAACTTTTGCACGGAAGCAACCTGGCCTTTAAGCTGACCCCAGGTAGTATACCGCAGTTCACTGGATTCAGTAAAAGAAATGAAGGCCATATCGGTGTCCGCTTTATTTTTAAACAGATGCTCTGCATAATTCAATTGAATGCCATCAAACCACCTGACATAAGGCATTGGATCATTAGAACACACCTCACTGTAAATACCCGAATATTCCATTTCAAAATATTCCAAAATACACTGCCAGAAATTTACATATAGATCGATAGACCATTCATACAGCTGCTGGTAATTCCTGAGCTGAAGGCCATATTTATGATTGACCCAGGTTCTGAATCTGTACAACTCTGAAGATTCAATTTGGGCTGAAGCGGGACTCCAGATTTTTTGTATTTCTTTTTTCATTCGCCTGACTAAGTCCCCAAAAATATAGATTTAGTGATGAATCGTTAAAATATATAAGCAGAGGTCTGATCAATTACGAAAGCCCATTACTCAAAAAAAACAAATCAACGACTACTTATTATCGTGTGACATGACTACACAATTCAGAAGTAATTAAACTGTTCAACTCCCTGAAAGACAGCGGATTTAAGTTTGAATTCAGGACTCATGTAAAATATTGTTAGTATTGCCTAACTTTTTTGTTTGAAATTCATTTTAAGCTTTACATTTGCCCCATGGAAGGCCAATTATTAAGTACATCGGAAGAAAACTACCTGAAATCCATATACGAGCTCTCTAACCGGTCAGAGGACTCCGATACCAGTACCAACGAATTGGCTTCCTATGTCGGAAGCAAACCCGCCACGGTTACAGAAACATTGAAAAGACTGGCAGACAAAGGATTGTTGCGCTATGAAAAATACCAGCCGGTGCGTCTTACCATCATTGGTAAAAATATGGCTCTTCGGATCTTGCGCAAACAACGGATCTGGAACACCTACTTATTTGAAAAATTAGGGCTCGAGCTCAATGAGCTGACCATGCATTCGGACCAACTCGAACACGTCCACTCTGAAAAACTGATAAATATTCTGGATGAAATGCTTGGCAAACCTTTATTTGACCCATTTGGCGATCCCATTCCCGATGCGAAAGGACAAGTCAGAGGTAAATGTTTTAAAAGTCTCGATCAGATCAAATCAGGTGAGATCTGCAGGATTACCGGCTTCAAAAACCGAAGCGAGTTATTCATCCAGTACATACGGAAAATCGGATTGCATATCGGAAACCATTTACTCATTTTAGATAAAGAAGCATTCGACGGAACCCTCACCGTTCTGAAAAACGGCCAGTCCCAGCTACAGTTGCCAGCCTCTCTTGCTCAAAACATCATTACGTCCACATCTTTCCAGTGCTGCGCATTTGAAAAGCAACTTACTGAACCCCCGTGTTTAACCCAATTGATTCAGCTGGTCAATAAATACCCATCTTAATCCTAATATCTCATGAAAATCTTGATGACCATGAGCTTCATGCTCATACTCACATTGAATGCGCAGAGCCAGAAAACGGTCCTAAAAGGAAGAGTTACTGAAACCGATCCTTCAAAATCAATTGCTGGGGCACTGATTTATTTGGAAAATACTTCATATGCCACTTATACAGATGCACAGGGAACATTCGCTTTGGAAATTTCAGAACCTGCACACTTTACGCTTGCTGTAAAATTTGAAGGCTACCAGACTTTCAAAACCGAAATTCAAACATCGCCTGCAGAAACGTCAGAACTGAGGATACAGTTGAAAGAAATCAGCTCTACCCTTCCCGAAATCCTGGTTATGACAAAAGGTTATAATGGAGTCCGGGAAATACCTGGTTCCGTTCATTACATCTCGCCAAAAGAATTGCAGAAATACAACTATACAGACATCCACAGAACGCTTGGAATGCTGCCGGGCATTCATATTCAGGAAGAAGACGGATTTGGTTTAAGACCCAATATTGGTTTGCGTGGAACCGGTGTCGAACGCAGTTCCAAAATAACCATCATGGAGGATGGGGTCCTCATTTCACCAGCACCTTATTCAGAACCCGCAGCTTATTATTTTCCAACCACCGGAAGAATGCAGGCCGTTGAAATAATCAAAGGAAGTAGTCAGATCAAGTATGGTCCTTTCACGACCGGAGGCGCTATGAACCTGGTTTCAACTGCTATCCCGGATGCCTTTAGCGGAAAAATAAATCTCTGGCTGGGCAATCACGGTTCAAAAAATTTGCATGCCTATGCCGGAAACGCACACAAGAACATATCCTACGTCTTTGAAACATTTCAATACAATGCCGATGGATTCAAAGATCTCGATGGAGGCGGCAACACCGGGTTTGACAAAAAAGATTATCTGGCAAAAGTGTCCATTCATACAAATCCCGGCGCAGCAGTTCCCCAATCGCTAAGTTTTAAAATAGATAAAACATCTGAAACTTCAAATGAAACCTATTTAGGCCTCACTGAATCTGATTTCAACACCACCCCATACAGAAGATACTATGCTTCCCAAAAAGATCAAATGATCAGTGAACACAATCAAATTGCCTTGATTCATACCATAAATCCTTCGGCTTTCTTGACGATAAAATCGATTGCTTATCATACTGATTTCAGCAGAAACTGGTACAAATTAGATAAGGTCAAAAATATCACAACCGGAATAAAAACAGGCATCGCAGATGTACTTGCAAAACCCGATGTTTATGCGAGCGAATATGATTTCATCAGCCATACAAGCACTGGCCTGCCTGCTCATTCGCTGATTTTAAAAGCCAACAATCGCAATTATTCAGCACGCGGAATTCAATCCAATGTCATTTATAAATTTGAAAGCGGAAGTTTGCGTCATCGCATTGAATTTGGTTTGCGCTTGCACGAAGATGAAGCAGACAGGTTCCAATGGGAAGATGAATACGACATGAATAACGGAATCATGATGCTGAGTTTCCACGGGAATCCGGGTTCCGAAAGCAATCGGGTCATCGAATCCAATGCGCTGGCTTCATTCGCGTCCTATAAATTGAACTGGAACAAGTTAACTTTAAGCCCAGGTTTGCGCTATGAAAAGATCAAATCAAGTCAGTTCGAATATGGAAAAAACGATGCAGGAAGAACGGGCAAAGATTTAAAGTATACGTCCAATGAAGAATCGGTTTTCATCCCGGGGATTGGTGTGGATTATAAATTTTCAAAAGAAATGCATGGTTTTTTTGGCCTTCATAAAGGCTTTGCACCTCCCGGACCACAAGACGAAACCAATCCGGAAATCAGCGTCAATTACGAATTGGGATTTAGATTTGAAAAATCTTTCATGAATGTAAATGCAACAATCTTTTTCAATGACTACAGCAATTTGCTGGGATCTGATCTTTCGGCATCAGGCGGTGGAGGAACCGGAGATCTTTTTAATGGAGGATCTGTGGAATCTAAAGGATTGGAATTTGAATGCAGATATGACCTAAACCGCATTTTTCCACATTCCAAAATAAGTTTGCCTCTATACATTTCCTATACCTATATGGATGCCATTTTCAAAAACAGTTTCAAGAGTACTTTTGAAGATTGGGGAACCGTAAATCAAAATGACGAATTGCCATACACATCCAAACATCAGCTCTCATTCCAGTTATCTCCCGAATTTCAAAAATTCAATTTCAACATCACCGGAAAGTATCTCGGTAAAATGCGAAGCAAACCCGGACAAAACGAAATTTCAGCTGCTGAATTGATCCCATCTCATTTCGTTGTCGACATCAGCATTAAGTACATTGTGAACAACAATATTTGTTTGTTTGCAAATGCGTTAAATGCTTCCGATCATGTTTATCTCGTCTCGAGAAGGCCTGCCGGACTTCGGCCAGGGCTTCCTCGCACCTGTTCAGTAGGCATGACCGCCAGATTTTAAGATTCGATTTTGCCTGCTTTACGATTTGGGTCATATGAAAGTTAAAAAATTCGCCTCTATGCAGATTGGTAAACTAATTTTGAAATTAGATTGTTGAAATTTGAAGTTTAGAATTTAATTACAACTCACAAATGAAGGAGTTCCTAAAGAAAATAAATACACGTCTCGTTCAGAAGCATCCCTATCTGGCCAGATTGGGCATGGCGGCTTTCCTTTTTTTTCTGATAAAAGGTCTGGTTTGGATTGCTGTATTTATTTGGGCTTACTTGAAAATAAAAAGCTAAGGGGTGAAATTCTCCCGGTTTCATTTTCTAAACTTTTTTTAATACCGTATCCATTCAGTGAATCACCAACCTTATTCTGCAAAGCTATTACCACTTAAGTTTTTTACATAAAGTCTCCATGCAGATGAATAGATGACCGGAGTAAAGCCTGACAAAAAAGCTTTGGTTCCGTTAGCTTTTGCACGACCAACCAGAGAACTGATATCCATATAAGTGAGCCGACCATCAATCAATTTGACATATCAACGCAATTCAATTTCTATCGGGTCGAGAGCAAGAAAGCGGGGGTAGTTTTAATAAATTGAAAAAAAGTAATCCAAAGCCAGATTAAATCAGGAACTGATAGATTTTAACCTTACTAACGTACAAAAAAAAAACCTCAGCATCCTTACTGAGGTTTTTGTGATCTGTTTGGGATTCGAACCCAAGACCCACGGCTTAAAAGGCCGTTGCTCTACCGGCTGAGCTAACAGATCTGACCACGATCTGAAAATCGAGCTGCAAAGATACGTTTACCGCCCTTTTTTCCAAAATATTTGATTTTTATTAATATTTCCGGCAATTTCAGGGCTAAGTCCTTGCTAATCAGCATGCTTCTTCCTGTTTTACCGGGATGCTAATTCTTAACCCTTCTTTACCAAGGATCGTATTGTCAAACACAGATTTACATTCTTCCAGGATGGGCTCAAGTTGTTCATACCTGGATGAATAATGTCCGCAAAGCAGTTGTTTTGCCTTGGCCAGCTTCGCCATTTCGGCAGCCTGTCTGGCCGTTGAATGCCCATGCTCATAAGCCAGTTCAGCCATTTCATCCAAATAAGTCGTTTCGTGAAATAATAGATCGACGTTCTGAATAAAGGGCAAGATCTGTTTATTGAACCTGGTGTCTGTGCAGTAAGCAAATTTTCGCGATGCAGGTGCTGGAAGTACAAGCGATTCGTTCGCAAACGATCGGCCATCTTCCAATTGAATATCTTCTCCTGCTTCCAGAATCTTATAATATGCCAAGGGGATATTCAGTTGTTGTATTTTTTCTATGTGAAGCTTTTTGCGGTTCTGTTTTTCCTGAAAAAGAAATCCGGAACATGGAACCTTGTGATCCAGTGGCAAAGAACGCACGGTCACGTGTTCGTCTTCATAAACGCATGCTCCCATAAAATTATGAATGGGATGAATTCTCAGTTCAAACTGTAGCCCCATGGTCGTTCTCGATAAGACGGCATTCAAGAGGTCTTCGATGTGGGCTGGTCCAAAAATATCTAAAGGTTCAATCCGGCCCAAAAGTTGAAAAGTGGTAATCAATCCTGGCAAGCCATAAATATGATCGCCATGGAGATGGGTTATAAAGATCCGGTGAATCCGGGATAATCGGACACCGTATTTTTTTAATTGAAATTGAGTGCCTTCTCCGCAATCTATAAGATAATAGTGCTCGTGTATATTGAGGAGTTGAGAAGAAGGAAATCTGTCATATGCAGGTAGGGCTCCATTGCTTCCCAGGACTAGAAGCTCAAAAGGTCCGGTGTTCATGCCTTATTCTTCCTCTGTCAAATCGCGCTCGAGATCTTCCATGAATACGTATTCAACGGCCTCTTCCATGGTTGGAATAATGGTTAGGATTCCATTCAGTTTGGAAATTTCTATCAATTTCTGAACGCTTTCGCTTCGTACATTGGTCATTACAAAACTACCAAAATCCTTCCAGATGCGGTTTGCTGTAAGTATTGAACTCAATCCCGAAGAATCGACATAATCCACCTGACCTAAATCGAAAATCAGGTTTCTCACACCTTCATTCCTTAGAAAAACAAATTCAGATTTTAATTGAGGGGCAATCAAGGAATTAAGATTGGCTTCCTCTAAAGTGAAAATGGCATACCTTTCCTGTTTGTCTACCTGATACTTCATGAACGGTCTTATTAATATAAAGTCTTAGCTTTTATTTACTTACCTATAGAATTTTATTAATATATATTAGGAAATTCCACAGATTTATTACCTTTGAAAGGCAAAAGTAATAAACTTTGTTCCATACCCATCAAATAGAATGTTATTTGGCGGACTTGTGAACATTGCTTCCTGCCGATTATTTATATTGAAGCGAAATGAATTTGTATATTTTCTGGATTAAAAATTTTGAAAGCGGGTTCTGATGAATAAAAAGTTTTCCCAAAAAGTAAAAAAAGTACTTGCCAATAGCCGGGAAGAATCGCTAAGATTGGGTCACGACTACATTGGCACCGAACACATTCTCCTGGGCCTTATACAGGAGACGGATACACTGGCAGTCAGTGTTCTCAAATCACTGAAAGTGGATTTAAATGATTTGAAATTTAAACTTGAAGAATCTATCCCTGTCAAGAAAGGGAATGAAGCCACATTTCAAGTGGGCAATTTGCCCTTAAACAAACATGCAGAAAAGGTATTGAAATTTACCTATCTCGAAGCCAAAGTCAATAAGGAGGAGGAAATTTATCCCGAACATTTGGTTTTGAGCTTACTTAAACATCACGACAATCTGGCTTCCCAGATCCTCGAAGATTTTAATGTAGATTACGAGACCTTCAGAAATGAGCTGGAATTTCTGGTTGAACAACAAAGTGATCCGTCCCTGTTTGAAGACCTTCCTCAAAATGCTGCTAACGACCCCGACCCTTATGAAGACGAACCATCTCAAAGCAGTTATTTAAGGAAATCGGGTTCAAAATCGCAAACACCTGTTTTAGATAATTATGGACGTGATGTATCCAGGCTCGCAGAAGAGGGAAAGCTCGATCCCATCGTAGGCAGGGACCGCGAAATAGAACGCGTATCTCAAATTCTGAGCCGCAGAAAAAAGAATAACCCGATTTTAATTGGAGAACCCGGAGTTGGCAAGACCGCAATTATTGAAGGTCTTGCTCTTAGGATCGTGCAAAAGAAAGTATCGCGCACCCTGTTCAATAAACGCATAGTCATGCTTGATCTGGCAGCTTTGGTTGCCGGTACAAAATACCGCGGACAGTTTGAAGAGCGGATCAAAGCCATCATGAGCGAACTGGAAAAAACCAGGGATGTTATATTGTTTATCGACGAGATCCATACCATCATAGGAGCTGGTGGCGCTACCGGTTCTCTGGATGCCTCCAACATATTTAAGCCTGCTTTGGCCAGAGGAGAGCTGCAATGTATTGGTGCATCAACGCTGGATGAATACCGTCAGCATATAGAAAAAGACGGAGCGCTCGACAGGCGTTTTCAAAAAGTAATGGTCGATCCGCCAACCGTTGAAGAAACCATACAGATCCTGCTCAATATTCGCTCCAAATACGAGGAATTCCATTCTGTTAATTATTCGGATGCATCGCTGGTTAGTTGCGTTAAATTGAGCGATCGCTATATCACAGATCGCTTTCTTCCCGATAAGGCTATCGATGTGATCGACGAAGTCGGAGCAAGAGTTCATTTGAAAAACATACATGTTCCGAAACCGATTGAAGAACTCGAAAAACAAATTGATCAGGTAAAAGAGCAAAAAAATCTGGCAGTAAAAAGTCAACAGTACGAAAAAGCGGCTGACCTCCGCGATCTCGAATCCAAAATGCTCAAGAAACTGGAAATCGCCAAACAAGAGTGGGAAGTTGAGGCTAAAACGAAGAGATACCCTGTATCAGAAGACGATATCGCAGAGGTGGTTTCAATGATGACAGGAATTCCGGTCAACAAAGTTGCTTTGTCTGAAAGCAAAAAGCTGGTCAATATGGCTGACGAGATCCGTAAAATGATCATCGGCCAGGATGAAGCCATTGAAAAAATATGTAAAGCCATTCAGCGAAACCGGGTAGGACTAAAAGATCCGAAAAAGCCCATTGGCACCTTCATTTTTCTTGGCCCTACCGGAGTCGGCAAAACTGAATTAGCCAAAGGCTTAGCTCGGTTCTTATTTGATTCCGACGATGCATTGATTCGCCTCGATATGAGCGAGTACATGGAAAAATTTACCGTATCCAGGTTGATCGGAGCTCCGCCGGGATACGTTGGTTACGAAGAAGGCGGACAGTTGACCGAAAAAGTTAGACGTAAACCATATTCTGTAGTCTTACTCGACGAAATAGAAAAAGCACATCCGGATGTTTATAACATTTTACTACAAGTGCTAGACGAAGGTTTACTGACCGACGGACTTGGACGAAAAGTGGATTTTAAAAATACCATCCTGATCATGACTTCCAACATCGGAGTTCGGCAGTTGAAAGACTTTGGTCAGGGAGTTGGATTTGCTACAAAGACCCGAATTGAAAATCAGGACGAAAACACCAAAACGGTCATTAAAAACGCCTTAAAAAAGACATTTTCTCCTGAATTTCTCAACAGAATAGACGACGTATTGATATTCAATAGTCTGGAAAAACCGGAGATGAACAAAATCATCCAAATCGTAATCCAAAAACTCGTTTTGAGGATCGAACATCTCGGTTATTCCTTTAGCTTATCTGAAGAGGCCGTTGATTTTCTTGCAGAAAAAGGATTTGACCCCCAATTTGGAGCCAGGCCTTTGCATCGGGCGGTTCAAAAGTATCTGGAAGATCCCCTTGCAGAATATTTATTGCAACATAATCCGGAGCAAGGAACCAAACTTAAGGCCGTAATTGATAAAGAAAAAGGTCTTATCGTCATCCAGCAGCTCACCAAAACGGGCAGTGTGAAGAAATCTCAGTAAAATACCTGCCGACTTGTATTTTTGCACCGAATTAAAAACTATATCATTTGAGTCTTAGAGGACCTGTTTACAACAAAAAAGATGCCGTCAGAAGCCAATACCGTTTGAATGCTGCCATTAGGAGCCCACAGATACGATTGGTAGGCGAAGATTTTGATCAAATCAGTGAGACCGCCGGAAGGAAAATCGAAGCCGGCGTCTACCCTATCGAGCAAGCACTCCGATGGGCTGAAGATCTTGGAATTGATCTGGTTGAAATCACCAACAAAGCCGATATGCCGGTTTGCAAGATCATAGATTTCAACAAATTCCTTTACCTCAAGCGAAAAAAGGAAAAGGAAATTAAGGCCAAAACGGCAAAAACCGTTCTCAAAGAAATCAGGTTTGGCCCGCATACCGACGATCACGATTTTGATTTCAAACTCAAACATGCTATTAAATTCCTCGAAGAAGGCGCCAAAGTAAAGGCCTATGTTCAATTCAGGGGTCGCGCTATCGTTTTTAAGGAACGGGGCGAACTTGTGTTACTTAGGTTTATTAAAGAGCTGGAACCTTTTGGAGTTACCGAAGAGCTGCCCAAATTGGAGGGAAAACGCATGCATGTCATACTCACTCCTAAGAAAAAATCCAATTAAAAAGAAATCAGACTCTAATCTGTCGCTTTTTTGTATATTTGCACCCTTAAATTTTATCGCATATGCCTAAGATGAAGACGCATTCCGGTGCGAAGAAAAGGATGAAAGTAACCGGAAAAAATAAAGTCAAGAGTTTCCAGGCGAACTCATCGCACCTTTTCAGAAATAAATCTAAAAAGGCAAAAGGCCGCCATGCCTCTTCTGTTGTTGTAGATGCCGCAGAGGAAAAACGCATGAAAAAACTTTTAGGATTCGGTTAATCAAATTCATTCACCAAGGTTAAGAGCAGAATTCTTATCTGCCCCTTGAAAATCGAAAAATATGCCACGTTCAGTCAACGCAGTTGCTTCCAGAAGAAGAAGGAAGAAAATAATGAAGGCAGCCAGAGGTTACTTTGGCGGTCGCTCAAAAGTCTATACGGTAGCTAAAAATGCCGTTGAAAAGGCCATGAAATATGCCTACAAGCACCGTAGGGAAAAGAAAAGAGCCTTCAGAAGATTATGGATCGCACGTATCAACGCCGGTGTAAGGGCTTTGGGTCTTAATTATTCCGGGTTTATAAATAAGTTGAAATCCAATCAGATCGACCTGAACAGAAAGGTACTTGCAGATCTGGCCATGAATCACCCAACAGCTTTTGCTGCATTGGTTGAAAAGGTAAAATAGACATTTCACGATATTCTAATGTCTGATGGCTTCCACCGGGTCCATCCTGGAAGCGTTCAATGCTGGTATTATTCCGGATAAGATTCCAATCAATATGGATAGGCTTAAGCCCAACAGGATATTCTCAAATGAGATATACATGGGGAAGTCCAAAAGTTTACCAACCAGGGTAAGAACAGCCCAAACCATCGATAGGCCTATAACCCCTCCTATGATGCATAACATGATGGCTTCAAACAAATATTCCAGCAAGATGAAGTATCGTTTTGCACCAAGGGCCATTTTGATTCCAATCAGCGGAGTTCTTTCCTTTACGGTTACAAACATGATGTTAGCCACGCCAAAAGCTCCAACAAGCATGGCAAACATCCCTATAAAAAATCCTGCATAGTTGATCACTTTAAACACCCCCTGCACAATAGAGGTGAGCATGGTGAGTTCGTTCACAGCAAAGTCATTCTTATCCAAGGGTTTCAAACCCCTTACAGGACGAATGATGCTTGCAATTTCCAATTTTAATTCTTCCAGATCGATTCCCTTTTTGGCTTTGACATTGATCAATGTAGCCCAATTTGAATGTGCGTGAATATTGACCAGCTTTCGCGCCGTATTATAGGGCACAAAAATCGCCTCATCATTATTCATGATGTTGATGATGGATTTTCCTTCCTTTTTCAAAACACCGGCTACAACAAAATACTGCCCTTTTAAATGCAGTTTTTTCCCCGTAGCATCTCCTTGCGGAAACAAGGCCTCAGCAAGTTTATTGCCCAGTATAACCTCATTCATACCCGTAAGAAACGCCCTACCGGAAAAATAACTACCTTCCAGCAATTCAAGCTGGATCACCTTGTTATAGTCCTCTGTTATGCCAGCAAGAAAAGCCCCTTCTACATAATTATTCGAGTATTTCACCAATGTCCCTGGTAAAAAGACCATTATAGAAGCACATTCAGCAAGTTTAGATCTGTCCTGAATGGCTTCGAGATCATCTATATCGGGATTCGGCCTGGCCAGATATTTCCAATAGTTCTGGCCGGGCTCCTCTTGCCAGGGCCATTTATCTACATAGATGACATCATTTCCAAGCTTATCAAAGCTTTGTACAATATTGTCTTCTAAAGAATCCACTGCCGAAAGAACCGCTATGACGCAAAAGATTCCAATAGTGATTCCCAGAAGGGTCAAAAAGCTTCTCAATTTGCTGCTCACCAATTGTTGTATGGCCTGGTGCAATCCGTCAAGTAGTATTCTTAGTATCAGCATAGGAACTATAAATCAAAAATATGCGTTAAAGCATCAATCCAAGGCTTATTTAGACCAATTGCTAAAAAATCCATATCACTTTACAACATTCTTATATAAAAAACATTAGATATACTGCAAAACACTTGATTTTGGTATATCCAAAAACTTATTTTTGCGCAAAATTAAAAAGAGCCCATGCGGACCAAACTTTCCCAGTTTACATTTAATCTTCCTAAAAACCTGATCGCCCAATACCCGGTTAATGAGAGATCGGAGGCCAGAATGATGGTCATACACAAAGACAGTGGTAAAATTGAGCACAGAACCTTCCAGGATTTGTTGGAATACGTCACTGAAGACGATTGCATGATCATCAACAATACCAAAGTTTTTCCAGCCAGGATGTTTGGAAGGAAAGAAAAAACAGGTGCCAAAATTGAAGTTTTTCTTCTGAGAGAACTAAACAGGGATGTCCGGCTTTGGGACGTTTTGGTAGATCCAGCCAGAAAAATAAGAGTTGGAAACAAACTTTATTTCTACGACAAGAACGGAAAGGAAGTCCTGGTTGCAGAAGTTGTAGACAACACTACTTCGCGTGGAAGGACCATAAGATTTCTGTTCGACGGCGATCGCGATGCATTTCAAGCTGCATTAAAGACTTTAGGACAGACCCCGCTTCCTAAATACATCACCAGAAATCCCGAACCATCAGATGAAGAACGATATCAAACTATTTATGCCAGTGAAATTGGAGCCGTTGCTGCACCTACAGCAGGGCTGCATATGAGTCGCGAGTTGTATAAAATGCTTCAGATTAAAGGCTTAAATTTTGGCGAAATAACCCTTCATGTTGGCCTCGGTACATTCAGGACAATCGATGTTGAAGATCTTTCCAAACACAAAATGGAAGCAGAATATTTCAGAATTCCAGATGAGACTGCCGACCTGGTCAACAAAGCAAAAGACAACAACAAAAGCATTTTTGCTTTGGGAACAACCAGTATGCGTGCTTTGGAGTCCTCAGTAACCGCATCCCGCTATTTGAGAGCTGCCGAAGGCTGGACCAATTTATTTATTTATCCCCCGTATGAATTCAGAATTGCCAATAAACTGATCACAAATTTTCATTTGCCTAAATCCAGTTTGCTGATTATGGTTTCTGCATTTACCGGACATGAGTTACTTACAGAGGCCTACGAAATTGCTATAAAAGAAAAATACAGGTTCTTTAGCTATGGCGATTCCATGCTTATTGTTTAAAATCGAATTTTCCAATCATTGCAAAACCCATAAAAAGAAAATACACCTATGTACTGGACATTAGAACTGGCTCACCATCTTGAAGAAGCACCCTGGCCTGCAACACGAGATGAGCTCATTGATTTCGCCATACGAAACGGAGCTCCTATCGAAGTGCTTGAAAACCTTCAGGAACTGGAAGACGAGGAAGAGATTTACGAAAGCATGGAAGATATTTGGCCGGACTATCCCCGGAAAGATGATTTCCTGTTTAATGAAGATGAATTTTAAACCACAATCCCGTTTTTTAAACAACGGGATTTTTTTTACTTGAGCATGTCAGAAAACTCATGATCATTGCCATTGACGGACATTCAGCTTGCGGTAAAAGTACTCTGGCCAGAGATTTGGCTCATGCATTGGGTTTTCTATATATAGATTCCGGAGCCATGTACCGGGCTGTTACCTTGTATTTTCGCAGTAAAAATATTTTACCCACAGATTCTGAATCCATAAGCAAACAAATCGACCTCATCCATATTCATTTTGAAAAAACAGAATCGTCTCACTTGATCCTGAACAACCAGGATGTTTCTGAAACAATTCGTTCAAGTGAAATCAACGATTGGGTTAGCGATTATGCTACTATACCGATCGTTCGTAAGAGAATGGTGGAATTACAAAGAAATTTGTCGGCAGATTCTGATGTAGTGATGGATGGCAGAGATATCGGCAGTGTGGTATTTCCACAAGCAGAAGTTAAATTTTTCGTAACTGCCGATATAGAAACACGTACACAACGACGGTTCATTGAATTGCAGGAAAGAGGAATTCATGCAGATTACCAGTCTGTTAAAATCAACTTATTAAAAAGAGATCAGATAGATTCCACCAGGCTTGACAGCCCTTTAATCCAATGTGTTGACGCCGTTGTCATTGACAATAGCAGGATGACCCGTTCTGAACAACTTCAAGTCGCTCTGGACACCATCAGGGGGAAGCAAATTTTAAAATAGTTCCGGCAAAAACCAGGCATATTTCGGTTATCCGGATTCCAGCTTCTTTAACCCGGCTTCAAGAATCGCAAATTATATTCTCTCCTTTTCCTTTTCCTTTTCTATTTGACTATTAAAAACAACTTAATAAAAAAGGGCTGTCTCAATCCAGACAGCCCTCTCCATTATGTTTGTAAATTGAATTTATCTCAATAGAGTAAATTCTCCCTTGTATTTATCAAATCCAAGTGAACCATAGAACTGGATCTCCGCATAAAAAACATAAACTCCAGGAAGGGCTTTCTTTCCTTTCAGATTTCCATCCCAACCAACTTTATTATCTATGTTTCCGTCGAGTAAATCCTGACCGGAATACACCAATTCACCCCATCGATCATAGATGTTTAAGGTCTTAATCTTGGTTACGCGTTTTCCTTTCAGATTCCACAATTCATTGATTCCATCGCCATTCGGTGAAAATACATTAGGCCACCAAATATCCTTAATGATGCGCACTACAACTGTAATTCTTTCCTGGATTTCGCAGCCAGCGGCATCGATTACAGTCACAAGGAAATCACGGGTAGTATCGGCAGCATAACGGAGCTTGGTATCCCAGGGTACATTCTGATTCAGATTTAACCAATTGGTATCTCTGTAAGCAGCAGTACCACCAGAAACGTAATTCAGCATGGTATCGAGGTATACGATTTCATCCTGGTCAACCACAATGAGTTTATCTACCCCAATGCCCAATTGTCCTGGTTCAATCAATGTCAAAGTTGTATCGTGCTCACAACCATTTACATCGCGAACAACCAATTTATAACTTCCTTCACCAAGGTTGGGATAACTTCTGTTGGTAGTAAACGGACCATTGTTGAATGAATAGGTCAGACCATTAGCCGGGCCCGTTGCAATGACACCGGTAATATCGATATTACCATTGCGTTCTCCATGACATTTTGGATTACCTGCATTGAGGTCAAATCCAGCAAGCGGATTTCCAATTTCAGATACCGTGATGTCAGTAAGTTCCGTACAACCGTTAGTCTGGTCTTTAACCAAAACGGAATATGTACCTGGCCTGTCTATCGTAATCCGTGGAGTACCCAGGCCGCTAACAATACTACCATTAGCTGTTGCCCAGTTGAATGCTGAAATCGGACCGGCTTGACCGGTAGAACCGCTTGCATCCAATTGGATCTGCTTAACCGTACAAGTCAATTGGCCAATTTGAGAAATATTTGGCGTAGGCTTACGCTTATCTTCAGCTACATTAATCGTTGCCAATTCCTGACAACCGTTAGTAGTATTGGTAATTAACATGGTATAAGTACCTGTAGCATCTACTGTAGGATTATAGCTTGACCCATTCTGAATATTTCCAGGTCCACTCCAGTTTACGATGTAATTCGGTCCTTTAGAAGAAGCATTTCCGTCGAGTCCTACAGTCAAACGATCGCAGGTTATCAATTCCGGATTACCAATGTTGACCGTTGGTTTAACTACATTCAAAGTAATGTTATAGGTGATCTGATGCGTACAATTTGTAACAGGATCTGTCACAAGTAAAGTATATGTACCTTCTTTATTGATATCTACTGTACCGCCATTCACCTGACCTGGATTTACAAATTGACCATTGGCAGTACTCCATGCATAATTCAAATTAGCACCGGAACCGCTGGTAGATGAACTACCGTCTAATGTTATGCTTGTTACAGCACAGGTAAGAATCGCTGGACCAGAAATAGCAGCTACAGGATATGCATACCAGGTTACCGGAACAGCTGCAGCTTTTAAACATCTGTCTGTGAGAACCACATTTCCGGTTGCCGGATCCAGATTACCCATGAATACAGCGATGTAATAGGTTTTACCTAATTGCATAGTCCCTGCATCAAAAGTAAAACTGCCATTGCTGTTAAAACTCAGAATACTTCCATTTCTCGGATCATTTTGATTTCCATCATAAAGTGCGAAACGAATAACATCATTGCCATCTGGATTCCCCGATGCAGCATTGTAGTTTGCTTGTGCAGTACCGTCAGCACAAAGTATAATCGGAGTTTGATCGAGATTTCCTAATCCACTGATGCATGGACATTCATAAGTATTTGAAGTAGTATCCGGCAAACAATTATGTCTGTCATTGATGATCAGGGTATATGTTGAATTGTTATCGATCCAGTCGGTTTGCCAGGTATTTGCACCAATAAAACTACCCGGTAAATTTCCACCCGGGAAAGAAACTCCATCAATAGTCCATGAAATCCTTTCGCCATTTTGGCCGTCAATACGCACGCGATATTTTTCAGCCGTATTGTCGCACTCGTATGGTGGAGGCACATCAACAAAATTAGGAGAATCCCAATGGGTAATATCAACAGTATCTTTAGTGATACAATTTTTGAAATCTTCGGTCAGTTCGTATCTGTATGTACCAATACTCGATACCGTTACAGAAGTCTGATCATTTGAAGGATTAGAAATTATGCTCACTCCAGGGCCACCAATCACTCTCCATGAAGGTGTACCTGTATTTGTGGTTCCATTCAATTGATAGTCATAAAAACAAATGCTATCGTGCGGACCTGCATCCGGATTCGGATAATCATACCATACGATAGGTTGATTGTTGGATGCCCTTAAACAAGGATCATTTGAATCCACAATAAGGTCAATAGGCATTGTATCGTTACCAACCACTCTGGTCAGGAAATACGTTTTTCCGGTAACCATGGTACTTGCATTGAAACAGATCTGGTCGTTTAATGAGAAGAACGTGTCCAGTCTTGGAATAACCTGATCGTTGTAAGAAGATTGATGTAAAATATACATGGCATTATCTTCAGGATCGAGAATTGCAGGTACCAACTCGCGGATGCCGATGCACTGATCGACACAAAGCTCGGTTGGCAAACTATCAAGCAAACCAGCATTGATATTGCCACAATTGCAATTGTAGTTGTCGATGATCAGATTCGAAACACAACCATTGGCATCCTGAATCTGCACGCTAAACTGCACGAGACTGGCTAAGGTATCCGTCATGTAAATATTTCCATTAATTGTTCCACCGCCAGCAAGAATCGTGTATGGAGGCTGACCTGTATTGATCTTAACTTTAGCGGCATACGGATAATTCGGATCATTATAATCGATACATATTTTTTCATCGACGGTAATCAGTGGTGATTCGTTGAATGTGATACTGACCCTGTCTGCTCCGAGACAATTGTTGTTGTCTTCTGTAAACTCAAATACGTAAGTTCCAAAATTGCCTTGTGTATTCACCGATGTGGATGCAGCAGCATCATCAGCAAAAACAACGCCTGAAGGACCTGAAATCAACCTCCATTTCAAATTGGTACCACCGATACTCTGGGTTCCCTGCAGATCGTAGACCGTATTACAAATGGCATTGTCTGTTCCTGCGGTTGGAGTTGGATTCTGATAGAATACGAATGGCTTTGGACCATCGGGTTGTACACAACCGGCAGCATAATCTATACCTCCCAATCCATCTCTCTTACCAAGGATCACAAACACATAGTATGTGGTATTGAAACTCATGGTAGCAGGATCGAAAACAACATTATTCGAGCTTAATTTCTTGATAAAAGTTCCTCCGGCTACATTGTTTGGATCAGGATCGTCTGTGATGACAAACATGACGGTATCATTTGGATCCTGAATTTCTGTTGATGGATCGTAAAAGAAATTGAAACTTTCGTCCTCGCAAAGTTCCTCCGGAGCTTTTTCCAACAAACCAACTGCATTGGTACATTTGCATTCGTGATTAAAATTAAAGGTCAGTATACAGCCCATTACATCTCTGATCACGATGGTATAGTTTGTGAGATTGTCGTGGAAATTGGATGTATAAAATCCATTCGCATCAACCACTCCATTACCCTGAATAACAGTATACGGAGCTGTTCCTCCATTGATTTTAAATCGGAGCCTGTATTGGGTTTGCTGTACATTACAGATATAAACCACATTGGATGAATCGGGTGTAGAATTAAAAAACATATCTACCGTATCTGTGCCCGTGCAACCCAATCTGGTTTCACTGTAAACATATTTATACATTCCATACTTGTCAACAGAAACCGCGGAGGCTGGATCGGTAATATCAGCGATGTTGGAGTTTCCGGGTCCAGACAAAACAGTCCATGAACCACCCCCTACATCTCTCCTTCCCTGAAACTGATTGGCCAAATCGCAGATACTGTCATTGGGCCCGGCATCTGGTCTTGGTGTGCCAACGATGGCAACCCTAAGACATTTTTCACAGGATCTTCCACAATCAGTGTCATAAAATACACATACCTCTCCGGTATCTCCGGCATTCAGATTCCATTTTATTTCTACAGCCTGAGAGTCTATTTTGGATACGATGGTTCCTCCATCTACAGTCCAGCTATAAAATAATACTTTCTGGCTGATGAATGTATCGATGAAATACGTTCCGTTAAATCCTGTACATAATATTAGATCACCAGCAAGTGGAAAACATTTGGGTGCCAAATCGCCTTCATTAAAGTTTTCCTGGAAGGTTTTTGCACAGACTGCAAATTCAGTACCCAATTCTACCCTAACATTCACTTCAAGACAATACGTCTCTGATACTGCATCAACCAAAATGCGCTCATCTGTAGAGATGGTCTTTTTCTGAGGATCATTGCATTTGTACCATCTGTAATCAAACTGATAAGTTTCACCCACATTACATGGTTTTACCATGATGATGTTGGGAGAAATTTCGACCATCCCACCAAAACAAGTCACTCTAAAGTTTGGTCGGTAATCCACATTTATGGCCGTTAATAAAATTGAACTATCGCATTTATAGGGATCTGTTGTTTTTGCCAAAGGCACCTGAAATGCCTGTGTACAAGGTTGCCATGCTTTTCCAAGAATATCGATGTAAGGCTCATTATCACACGTGATGTAATAAACTTCAGCCGGTTCGGGTTCATCAAGTACCGTGAAATTAACCACTGAATCAAACTTACAACAATTTGCATCTGTGAACTGCTGTCTGTACTCCCCACTCGTGAAAATTCGCTGAGAGTGCCATTTGAATCCTCCGGGGTTCGCCTGTTCATAACAAACAACCCGTGGGATTCCCATTTTGTCTGCGATTGGTCTTACTTTAACAGTTGCACATTTTGGACCCTCTTGAGAACAAATCGAACCACTCTGAGGATTCCCAATATAAGCCGTAACGCAAATCACAAAATCGCCTTCGTCAGGAAAATCGAGGTTGATTTCATTGCTATTTCCACCTACTTCATCACCGTCAAGAGTCCAAACATACGTGGGGTTACATCCGCCTGGTTGCGGATTTACCCAAAATCTTACATTGCAGGCACCTACACAAATGGGTTCAATGATCATACTTGGCTTATTGTTGATAAATCCGAGGGGGCTTAATGTAGGTGGGCCACCACCACTGGTACTCAATGTAAAATCGCAAATATCGCCAGAACAACCATCCACCCAAAGGTAATAAGTCTTGCAAGGTTCTAAGTTGGCATTAATTATTTCCACGCTACCTGGTGGTACGCAAGGAATTGAGCGGCAGGCCACTTCTTGAGAACAGTTACAATCTCCCCAAACTCCATACTGGAGACCCTGTGATGTAGTACAACCTCCAATGGTCAGTGTAATGGTTACGTTACCTCCCTGGGTTACGAATCCCCACCAACTGGTATTGTGACCGACACCACCCTGCGAACAGAGGGGTGAACAAGGACTGGGAACTGAACTGGGGTTGTTACAGGCATAACCGTTCACCTCGTCCAGGGAGCAAAGTACGTTTGCTTCTTCGCAACTTTCCGCCATCGGTGGCGTACACTGTGCGTGAATAGCGCTTTGAAAAGCGCCTAAAATACATATTAAAGAAAGTAATCTTTTTAACATATTGATAATGTTTATCTTAAATATAAAAAATGAAATACATAAACCTACTGTAAAACGAATTAAAATTAAGCTTTTATTGGGATATAGTTTAGAATATTTTATAAATTCTTATGTTTCCAAAAAACATACCGAATCTTTATTCAACCACCCGTTTATAAGCTTTAATTATTTTACAAGCCCTCTTAAGTCTCACCTCGATCATAAGACACACTATCCTTCAAATTCGCTTTCTGCCTGATTAAATTTTTTCTGTTTTTAACATAAACTATGCTCCATCCCTTTCATCAGGAGAATATGTTATCGCAACAAAGTAATATCGCCCTGTTTTTTGTAGGTTTTTCCTCCGGTTAAAACAGCTTCCAGGCTGTATACATAGACTCCGGGATTCATTTTCTGGCCTTTGAAAGTCCCATCCCAAAATAATTCTGAAATCCCTGGAACTACATTTTTGATTTCATAAACCAGATTCCCCCAACGGTCAAAAATGTTGAAAAATCGAATGGACTCAATTTCCGGCCCCGCGGAAAAAATGATAAAATCGTTGATTTGGTCACCGTTTGGCGAAAAAACGTTAGGAATGTAAATTTGAGGGTCTACGATTACATCGATCCGGATTTCGTCTTCAGCTTCACATCCATTTTCATCAGTTATACTGATTTTATATAGAATCGTTTTTAAAGGTTTAACATTTACATCAAAACAATCTTTACAATCGAGGAAATCTTCGGGAAACCACTCAATTTTTTGAAGTGCATTGGGATTTGCATTGGTCGTTGGAATCAAATGGATGGACGATCCAATCTTTAATGTCGTATCTCTTCCTGCATAAACTGAAAGAGGGTTTGGTTCGATCAGGCGGATCAAAGTATCCAGACCACAGCCAAATTTACCCCTGGTAAAAATCTGGTAATTCCCAGCCCCAAGGTCTCTATAAAAGCTATCCCGCTCAAAGGGGCTTCCATTTAAACTGAATTCATATGGATCCAATTCTCCGCCAACATTTGAGATAAGGATCCATCCATCATTGAATCCAAAACAGGATGGCGGTTCTGAAATTATTGTCATAGGACCCAGATGGGGAAATATTTCCTGAACCCTAATTGAAGCAGAATCCCGGCATCCATTTACAGGATTTGTTACAATGCAGTGATAATCCCCAGATGCATTTATTAAAATCGTATCGCTGTTTTGAGTTCCCGGAAGCACTCCTGTTCCATCTTTCCACTGGATTTCTGCCCCTGCAATTGCACCGAGAACCGTTAGTTGTGCTTCTTTCTTTTCACAAATAATGCTGTCGATAACTACAAGAGCAGCATGAGGATGTAAAGTATCAATATTAACAATCACTAAGGTGTCGTGTTGACAACCAAATTCATTTAAGGCGCTAAATTTGTAGACTCCCGGCTGGTCTACATTCAAGATCAGGTTTAAAGAGTCGAGCAAATTTGGACCTGTCCATTGAAAATCAATATGGGTAGTATCGCAAACTGCCTGCAGTTCAGCTTTTGGATTTTTACAATTCAAATCCGTATGGGATACTAAAAATTCCGGAAGATCTCTTTTGAATATAACTTTTAAACTATCTCTCGATGCACATTTATTCTTTGCAATTAAAATGATCTCATAGGTTCCTGTATCTTTTACAAATGGATTTTTTAAATTGCTGAAAAAATTGCCGGGACCGAACCAATTGTAAGTTTCGATGGAATCATTGGTAAAAACATCTAAGGCTACCGAGTCCAAATTACAAGGAATAAAGATGTCTGACACTTGCAATTTTGGTACTGCTAAATCAGAAAATATATAAGCTGAATCGACCGTCTCACATCCATTTACACCAATCGCCCGGACAAAATACCAACCTGTATCTATGACCTGCGGTGAATTCTCCGTGTAGATGACATTTCCAGGTCCTGTCCAAATTACATCAGAGAGTGAATCTGCACTTGACAATTTCAATTGCGCCCGACTGAATTCACATGTCAGGGTATCACCAGTCACATGAATCACAGGCTTGCTTGTATCGATAAGCAAATTAACCAAAGTATCCAAAAAACAAAAATTATCGCCGGTGAGACGAAGTTGGTAGACGCCACTTGCTGTAAATCCGGGAGAAGCATTATAAATTGTATCGGAATCTGGTGTGATCCACCTGATCTGATGATTAGCTCCGCCGACGATCAGAGAAGGATTGCTAACTTTTCTGGTACAGTTTAAAGCTTGGATAGAAAAGCCGAGGATCACAGGTGCAAGTGTATCGAATGTTACCACAACTGTGTCCCGCACGCGACACCCATAGATGTCAATTCCGGAAAAAATGTATGCACCGCCACGGTCAGGTACAACCAGACTATCCTGAAACACCAATCCATTGGGAAACATCCAACTATAAGAAATTAAACTATCGGTATTCGATGCCGATAAGCTTGCATTTGAATAATTGGAGCAATTAAAATCAGGATTACTGTATTGGATATTGTATTTGTTATCGATCTCATAAACAAACAATGAATCCGTGGTGATACAACCGTAACTATTTGTTGCCTGATAATAATACCACCCGGGAGAAGAAACTTGACAAGCAGAGTCCATCGAAGTAAAATTGCCAGGACCCATCCAGGAATAATTCAATCCGGTTTCGCTACTCATCAATCCAATCTGAGCCAAAGTATCTGCACAGGTTATCGTATCATTTACTGTGGTCAGAACCGGAGCATTCGTAAAATCTGAAACCAGCACTGAATCTGTATATGAACAACCGTTTGCACCGGTGGCTTTTACAAAATAAACACCCGGCTGCTGAATCCGGATTACATCCCCATACAAGGAATCGCCGGAAGGGAATTTCCACAAATAACTGGCACCGGATTCGATCATAAGTACTCCAATTTCTCCTTCCAGTGTCATACAACTGATGGTATCTGTAAATAAGCTCAGAACAGGAGCGTTCGTATCCACAGGAACCATTACATCCATAGAATCAATACAATGATTTGTTCCTTTGGCAAACACCCGGTATCGACCTCCAATCGCAATAAAATTTTGAGAACGGTTGCTTTGAAACAAACCCGGACCAGACCAATGGACTGAATCCAAAATTCCTCCTGGAATTAATTCCAAATTAACGGAATCCAATTTGCAGTTAATCGTATCAAAAAGGATTTGCAAAATAGGACTTTGTGTATCCCTTTCGACAAAAATCGTTTTCTCAGACGTACAACCGTTAGCTGCCGTCACCACCAATTTATATAATCCATCATCATCGACCAATGGATTCTGAAATGTTGAGATGAATGTACCGGGACCAGTCCAATCGTATCGAATGCCCGTTGAAGAGCTTCCAAAAAGTTGCACTTGATCAATAGCGCAATTCAGTTTTCCTGAAACTGAAGTGGATATATCTGGTTTAGAATCATCCTGTACTACTGAAACACTATCCACATGCATACATCCGTTTGCCGCTGTAACGGTCAGATAATAAATTCCGGCTTCTCTTGTGAAAACTTGTCGGGTATCTCCAGAAAAACCCACTGGCCCGGACCAATTATAGTGAAGGCCGGTTGTATCTGTAAAATGATTCACTGCCAACATCACACTATCGCGCATGCAATTAAGAGTATCCGACTTTAAACTAAAAATGGGCGACAGGGTATCTGATATTACCTCAATAAAAGTATCGAGAATGCATCCGGCTGTATCGGTAAGTTTTACGAAATACCGCCCTGGTTCATCGATCAAGGGATTCAATTGTTTTTTGATAATTCCCGTTGGACTTGTGTAAATTATTGAATCTACTGCTGCTGTTGTTCTGTCCTGCAGTGTGAACATTTTTCCATTGAGACAATTTATGGTATCTGGAATATATGAATAATCCGGAATGCTGACATTTGAAGTGACTTGTATGCTATCAACGGTTAAGCAACCATTTTCTGCCTGATAATGCAACTGAATCCAGCCCGCTTTTTTCACATGAATACTATCCTGATTTCCAAGATTTGTATTGCCTTCCTGCCAAAATTTTACAATACCGGGTTTATCTTGAATAAAAGTTAAAAATGCCTCATCCTGTTTGCAGGTAATGTTGGTTGCAAATAATTGGATGTCGGCTTTTATAGTATCTGTAATCACTACGACTGCCGAATAATTTGAGCAACCATTTTGATCTGTAACCGTGACGAGGTATTGTCCGGCCTGAGATACCAGGAGTATTGAATCAATTCCAATATCGGCGACCCCATTCGACCATCTAAAGTTTGGATTGGCAGCATCTGTTCTTGCGATCAATTGAGCATTTGGTTTATTGCACCGAATGGTATCATTCAGAACCATCAACTCCGGGATCCTGCCATCTTTTATCACAACAAACTCTGCAGAATCAATACATGATCCATCCGAAACGACGATTTTGTAGGTTCCCTCTTTGTTTACTTTAATATTTAAAAGATCTGTTGAATCCACAATCAGACCACCGTTCGTTGACCACTGAATGTTTGCCTTACTTGTAATAACAGAAGATTGTAAATCGATGTTTACCACCGGTCTGGAGCAGTTGATTGTATCTACAAGGATGGAAGATATTTGGAGATCCACAATTTCAAGATCGAGCGTCACCAGTGAATCGCAACCATAATTAGTTTTAAGAAGAATTGGGTAAATACCTGTGAGGTCATATTTAACTCCATTTATAAGGAGACTATCGCCTCTGCATAAAAATATTTTATGGACAGATCCCGAGTAAACCGGTGCAATATCGATCTCCATGCAATTCTTCGAAAGTTCTGCGCACATACTCAGTACATTGGAGATCAGATCTGCGCGATAATTTGAATAGACAGTTCCGGGAAGAGGCAGTTTTAAGCTATCCTGCAGTAAATACGAAATGCCACATAATAAATATTTTCCCTGAGGCCAGTTCCTGAAATCGGTATGGTCCTGAATACTCAAAATGGTGTCGTTGCGAATCCACAAATATTTATAGCCGTATAAGCCTGCATCCGGTGTAAAGAATGGAAATTGAATTTTATCGGGCAGGTTAAGCCCGGGGTTTCCCTCGCAGAAACTCTTGGCTTCAATACCAAACAATCCTCCATTAGGACTACAATCCACACAGGAAATTCCGGTCTGATCACAAAACAAGAGACAGAAACTCTCTACTTTACCTTCATAGAATCTTTCGGCATCCGTTATGGAAAGTGTCCAGGTGCCATTTACAGGCCCAACATTAATATCTTCCAGGCAACCCTGAAAAGGATAGTAGGTTCCGTTGTAAAATTTACCTAATATTCCCCAGGATTGGATATTGTCCCATTTTGGTTTAAAGCCTAAATCAGGCACAGCTAAACTTGCACAAGGAACAAATGTGATGAACCATTTCGTAAAATCAGACCTCCCGCTATTGCCTAAAGGCCCAGTCAATTTGATTCGCTGACCGGAAGGAGAAATCAACTCCATAGTAAGATCGCCTACGAATCGATGTTCAAATTTTACCCGAACTCCGCAAATTCCCTGATTTGGATCTGCAAGATTATTGTTTGCAGCACCGGAAATTTGCAATCGCAGAGAAACTGTAGTTTCATCCTTGATAATCAGGGATGAATCCACGCAACACCACTGAGATTTTGCTGTAAAAAAACAGAAACCACCTAAAATCACCCATATGATTCTTTTCAATCTCATAGTCAACGCCTAGCGAATTCATACATGCAGCAAAATCCGCACCAGAGTACCGAACTGGTAAAAATGAATTTTTGTTCAGAAATCAGAAGCGCTTTCCCGCGGAAAACAAGTTTGTCTGCCATGGCAATTTTTTAATTCAGGTATCTGGTAAATAACTCCATTTACCATCAAAAAAACCTTCAATAGCTACCTCGAGGTATCCTTCAATTTTTCGCTTCTGTTGGTATTCGTGCTGTGAGCAGCTTTCCGCTGTTCACCATGTTTTCAAAATTACAAATTCACTATGGTTTCATCATTAAGACTGACCTGGTAGTCGTGCCTTCCAAAGTGATCAATTTCAGGAAATAAGTTCCGCCCTTCAAATTTTCGACATCCAATGTAATAAGCGCATTTCCACTTGCTTTTATCGCACTCTCCAACACCATTCTTCCTGACAAATCAAACAATTTTACATTTCCGAAATCACCTTCGGTGTGGAAGCTGATGTTGAGCTCATGATCAAATGGATTGGGATAAACCTTGGTTTCTGCTTTTTTAAATTGCTTTAAAGGAAATCCGTATTCAGAATTCAGGTCTTCGTTTTTATAATAAACAAAATCCGGACATAAAACAGGAGAAATTACTTTGATGTAAGCTGTTTTAATAAGTTCATTTGTTCCATTGCTGTTTAATACAGTCAATTTAACAGCATAGGTTCCCTTTTTATCGTAATAGACCATTGGATTTTTTTGATCGGATTCGGCTGGAGATCCCCCATCAAAGTTCCAGCTCCAGGAGTTCACATCGGAAGACGTTTTACTTATAAAATGAATCTCACCAGCACCACAGATTATGGTTGTATCAGAAATAAAATCTACTCTTGGAATCAAAAAGACTGCAACATCTTGTTCGATGGTATCTGACCCACATTCATTGCTGATGATCAATTGCACTTTATATTCCCCTTCAGCCTTGTATGTGTGGCTTGGTGATGGTTCATTGCTGGTTTCCAAATCTCCGAAATCCCAAAAATAAGTGTTGCCGTATTTGGATTGGTTGCTAAAGAATGCTGTAAAACCCATAATGGACTTCGTGTAATCAGCTTCAGGAAAAGACTGAACTGAAATAAAAGAAGTTTTAGTTTCTGTGCTTTCCTCGTTGCCATTGCCAGCCACAAGGGTCACATCATATTGTCCCGGGGTAAGATACGTTACTTCGGGCTCCGCATCCGTTGAGCTTGCAGGATTTCCTCCCGGAAATGACCATTTGTAGGTTGTAGCTGCAGTTGATGTGTTTTTAAACTTTACAATGAATGGAGTACATCCTTTTTGAGTATCTATTGTAAATCCTGCACTCAAACCACTCCCTATTTTGATAGATTGTATTGCAGTATCATTTCCACAATTGTTGAATACAATCAATTTAGCTTCGTAGGTTCCCGATTTGTATATGTGCATCGGATTTAAATTGGTCGTATCCAAATTCCCGTCTCCAAAGTCCCAGCTAAATTTTTTAGCATATAGGGATTGGTTCGAAAAGTTGACTGTATCACCGCTGATATTTGGAGTAAATGCAGCATAAGGAACAGAATCAACTTTAATGTATTTAGGTTTTAATGAAGTCGCTTTGTATTTACTGTTTTTTGCCACCAGTTTTACATCAAATTCTCCGGCGATGGAATATTCAACTACAGGTTCAAATAATGCAGAAACGGAAGGATTGCCTCCAGGAAAGTCCCATTCCCACGAAGTTACATTTGAAGAAGATAAGTTCTTGAACTTAACTTTATAACTTGCACAACCATAGGTCGTATCTGCTGTAAATAATGCTATTGGAGTTGTAACAATCGTAACATTCATGGCCATTTGATGTATCCCACATTCATTTTCCGCGGTCAAAACAACCGTATAAACACCATCATCTGTATAGGTATGTGTTGGATTAGGATCGTTGGAAATATCTCCATCGCCAAAATCCCATTCATAGTTTCCTCCGTAAAAAGATTTGTTTGTAAATATCACGGTTTTTTCAATGACAATTTTAGAAAAATCGGCAATAGGGGTTGCATTGGCAAAGATGTATTTTTTAAAGGTCACCTGATTATTTCCGAACTGGTTGGTCGCTTTAAGAATTACATCGTATTCGCCATAAGCTTTGTATGTGACCACTGGATTTTGCTGCGTTGAAGAAGATGGAGTTCCTCCGGGGAATGTCCACAACCAGGAAGTAGGATCATTGGTGGAAAGATCCGTGAACTGCACTGTAAACGGCACACAATCAGTGGTTGGGGTTCCGGAAAAATTGGCTACCGGGGGTGAACCACCAGAGCATATTCCAAGACAGCCTCTTGTTCGAACGTGATTATTGATAGAATTAACCGACGCGTTTGACCAGGAATTGGAACAATTAACTGCCGGAGCCATAATGGTTGAAGACCCGCTTGCATCGTGCCCGGCATTAAAATTGTGACCAAGTTCATGTGCCTGCAATTGCTTCAAACAGTTATTGGATCCACCGTAATCACTGCATACATTATACCTCAAGTTGTTGCAAATCACACCCAACCAGGCAAGCCCTACCGCACCTGATTTATATTTTGTCGTCCAGGCGGTAGCTACATCGTAAACAGACCCATAACCACCTCCATTTCCCCAGGAAACATGCACATTGAGGTGTTGATCTATATTATTGACTCCATTCCATGGATCAGATCCCGTAGAAGTGGCAACAAATCCAGCAGATTGGACAAATTCAAGGCTGTGTTCAAATTCGTTATCGTAATTTGCCTGAAGCAAAGTCAATATAGTTGTATTCCAGTTTTCAACATTTGCAACCGAACCTTTTTTCTGGAATACGGTAAAGTCGTTAGCAATTGCAATTTCAACCTGCAGGCAATGGCCTCTCCCCTCGGTTTGGATATTTTCCGTTGATTTTTCGAGTTCCTGCTTGGTCTTTATGTATTTTTCATATCCACATTCAATATTGGTATTCTGTATGATTTGATCCCGGTTGTAAATTACCAATACATCGCTACTCAACGTTGGATCCAGCCCATTTGCTGGTTCAATAAAAAACTGAGCCCCGCCTTCCTCTACCATACCAGCAATAAAGCGATCGGCTACGACCATCCTGACCTCTCCTCCCCTATTTGACTTTAAGCTGCCAATCATAGGCATGTTGTCCGGCTTGCGTTGGTATCTTTGAATCCCTTGATCTGTACCTATTGTCAACAAATAATCCCCGGAATGAATATCGTGCTCAAACAACTCGAGTTCCCATTTGAAATCCGGGTGATTTACAGTTAAATTGTGCTGATTTCCGCGGCTTACAAAAGCATTTTTTAGCTGAGCAAAATCAATTTTAACAAGCTTATACTCAAAAAAAAGCGAATTTAGCGGAGACTCCTGAGAAGCCTCCAATTTTGAAAGTTGAATACTTTGACCGAAAATAACCGTATTCAGCAGGGTGAAAGTAAAGATTATAGAAAAAAGTGAACGAAACCTCATAATATATCCTTTAATTTGGCTGTAAATTTAATACTTCTCTAATTAATTAATTCAAATTTAACCTTTATAACGCTTTACAATTCGTTTAGTTATCATGTTACACTTTAAAAATTTTCCGAACTTGTTAATTTCGGCTTTATTGCTGTTTGCTATCACCAATTCAAGCTTTGCACAATCCAAGAGGACAAAAAAGCCTCAAATAGATTTTTGGAAAGAAAAAGTCTGGTTTGGAGGCGGTTTTAACCTTGGATTTAACTCCAGCATTTATAACGGGTTGCAATCCAATGTCTTTGGCATTGGGGTTTCGCCCATGGCGGCCTATAAATTCAACAAATGGTTGAGTGCAGGCCCCAGAGTGAGTATTGATTTTACGACGGCCAAGTTTTCTGATGGTTTCGATACCTACCGATACAACAGTGTGGATTACGGAATGGGCTTATTTGGACGGATTAAGTTTTCTGAGAATTTCTTCCTACATGGGGAATACAGTTTTCTGAATGAGACTTACACCACCGGAGAGGTCAACAACGACAAACTCGTTACCCAGAGAGAATGGAGAGATATCCTATTGTTGGGACTCGGCTACAGTTCCGGAGGCGAGGTTGCTTATGAAATTTATATTAATTACGATTTTCTGGAAGATCCTGAATCTTTCAGGGTACCAATTATCTATCGGGCTGGCATTACTTTTAAGTTTTGAACGATTTCAAACCATTAAATTTTAAAATTTCAACTTCAAACCACAACGGAAGTGCCTAAGCGCCTGGGGATACAGTCCTTTATAATAATAGACTTGATCTCCTTCTTTACCCAGATAAGGACTTGAATTTAAATCGAGCTCACCCTCATAACCCAACCTGGAGATCCATCCATGGCTGAAGAAATTTTCGTCCAAGAGATTATATACATCGGCCCAAAATTCAATTTGTGTGTGTTTAAACCCCTTGTATTCGAGCTTTAGACCAAAATTGAACAGATGGTAAGCCATCATTTTAGAAGAATTTTCTGAGTTATTGGTCAAATAAAAATCGGACAAATAATAATGTTGGCAATAGAAAGTCAAGGCTGATGAGCCTGAATCGATTAAATCAATTTTTTTACGGATTTCAGTCCAGGAGCTTACTGCAGGCTGATAGGCCAGTCGTGAATTCCTGTGTATGCTCGATATAAGGGAGCTCTCACTCCAATCGGCCGAATACTTCAGGTAAGATTCCCGCCATTCGGGGATATTTGAATTAGCATATGTACTGGAGTGACTCAGGGCGAATCCCGATCCTGCTTTCCATGTTCCTGAGAATTCAAGCCCATAATTTTGTACTTTTTCCAGATTTACAAACAGGGGTTCACCAACATCGCTCAATACCCCGGAAAGTCCTCTCATGGATGGATAATACATATAATATGCATTGAGGCTCAGTTCCAAACTCTCATGCAACCGGGAGTGACATCCTGCTTCAATATCCATTAATTTTTCAACGGCTTCGGATGCATCGCCAGCCAGAATATCTTCTCTGAAAGGTTCGCGCTGCATGTATCCGAAAGAGTAGAAAAAGCTAAACTTTTTGACCGGGCGGTGGCTTATAAAAATTTTAGGAGAAAGGTACTGATGCTTTATTTTTTGGCGAACGTCAGTAGCAAACTCCCTGGTTCCATTTATTTCATGAGTTACATATCTGTATATAATATCAAAATTAAATTCCCAATGGCTTTTGGGTTTCAATAGTATTTTAACGCCAGAGGATACATCAGATTTTTTTCCCTGATTCTTGTAGTAATTCGGCCGTATTAATTGGAATGAATCTACAATCACGTCTTTCACTTTTCCAAAATGTCTGCCTTTATAAAAACTCGTGCTGAACTCAGGTCTGATCTCCAGCATATTTGATGGTTTAATAAGTAAATCTGTTTTGTAGAAATAAAAATCGTTATCGAGCCATTTCTGTCTGATTAAATCAGCATATTCAGTACCAAAAGCATGAACGGCGTATTGGTTTAATGGAACCTGGGCTTTATAATTTTCGTAAAAACCTCTTCCCTGCGTGTAATTAAAGGTATTTGACCATATCCATTCCCGATGGAATTGCAATTGATAAAACATCTGAATGTGATCTTGTAAATAATCATCGATCTCATTTGGATAAGGACTGTCGGTTTTTTCCTGACCGGCAGCATTGTATTTGCGCAAACTGTCCACTTTAGAAAATTGATAGGGCAAACCAAACCAGGCCTGGTCTGTATTTTCAGATCCATGGATGTAATTGATCCTGAATGCACTTTTCTTCTTCAATATTCCACCGGAAAAAAATAAGGATTTAAGTCTTGAAGACGAACGATCGATATATCCGTCGGAATTTTGGGCCGACAAACCCAATTCAAAGTGAAATTTATTTTCGATCAATCCGGTATGTGCATGAGCCCTGTATTTTACAGTATTAAAAGAGCCATACTGCAATTCCAAATTTGCTCCGGAAGTAAATTTTATCTGGTTGGTTTGAATGTCTAAAGCTCCTCCAAATGATGGAGTTCCCGGCCTCCCCGGGACATTTCCGCGGATGAGTGAAATGTTTTCAGCAGCATTGAGGATATCGGGGATATCGACAAAATAACTCAAAGAAGATTCTGCATCTGTAAACGGAATTCCATTCAAGGTAACCTGAATATGGGACGGATCCAGCCCCCGGAATCGGATTCCGGTGTAGCCTATTCCATGGCCGGCATCTGAAGAAACCATAACTCCGGGTGCACCCATGAGGACATAAGGAATATCTTTATCCAAATAGAAGTCTCCCAAAGCTTTGGTGTTTAATTTATAAGCATTCGGGTACTCTGCAACATCGAGTTGGTATGATTTTATGAGCACTTCATCATAAGATATTCGCCGTTCCAGATGAATTTCAAGAATGCTGTCTTTCGCGGGGATGACCAGTGTTCTGTATTCAATATCATATAAATAGTCAATGGCCAAAGCGTATGTTCCTGCCGGTAAATTTTGAAAGCTGCAAAAACCCTTGTCGTCTGTTTTTAATTCGATATTGAGTTGGACGATCCGCGCCGAAACATTTTGAAAAGGCTTCTGCTCCAAATCAAGGATTCTTAAATCAAGCTGATGCTGTGAAAAACCAATAATTTGAAGACAGGTGCAAATGATTGAAATACCTAACCGGTACATAGTAAAAATAAAAAACAATAAAGAATAAGGGCAATCACACAAACTTCCCAGTCAGGCATTACCCTGTCAGGTTCATCGGGTTTGATCTCAGCCGGCAGAAGCTTATGCGGCACCCCGTTAACGGACGTAAAATTAATTGATTTTTTGTAATAAATTATCAATATACCACCGGGCATGAATAAACCTGTAAAACCCGTTTCCACTTAAAATATTAAAACGAACTTTTAAGTGTCGGATAGCCTCCAGGTATTTATAAAACAGATGAAAGCGGTCATCCCTCGATTCTCGCAACGGATCCCATATCCAAGGCGTGTCGGGATAACAAATAATATAATAGTCTGCTACATTTTCTTGCCACAGGGCAGCAAGCTCCTGATTTTTCGATTTATATTTTTCTTCGTACCAAATGTTGTAGGTCAAAAGATCCGTATCCCAGATTTGAATCCGGGAATTGAGCTCGTTCTGCTTTAACAATTTATTATGTTCCTCTGCCATTATTAACAAATCGTGTTGTTGGTATTTACCTTTGGTGTGATGCAGATAATCACGACTATATTCAGTAATCAATGTACCTTTGTAATGCATACTCAATTGCACAGCCAGGCTGGATTTGGCAGAAGATTCTGGCCCAGTTATTGCAATTTTTAAGGACATCATTTTTAAATGTCATTGTTAGTTAGAAGATATGCACGATATAGAACCTTTTTACCACTGGAAGGAAGTTTATGACAGTGCTGATGATCCGAATTCTCCATTTTATGGTAAATCGTACGACACTCTAAGGTATACAAATAAAATTTATAATTATTACATTCATCCATATTGGGATGAAATTGGATCGGAAACCTTATTTGTCAAATTACTTTACACAGATTATGAAGAAGGATATTGTATAATAGAATTAATGGGAGAATGGAATGACTGCATTTATAACGACATTATGTTTCTAAAAAGAAAATTGGCAGACCGGATGATCCAAAAAGGAATTTACCGGTTTATCCTCATGTGCGATCATGTATTTAATTTTCATGGATCAGATGATTGTTATTACGAAGAATGGAAGGAAGATATTCAGGAGGAAGGGGGCTATATTTGTATGTTAAATCTACAAACTCATATATTATCAGAATTAAAACAGTATGGATTGCAATTTCATGTTCAATACGGTAAAAATCTTCAGGATATAAACTGGCGTCGTATGGAGCCCGCAGTTTTAAAAGAATTTATAGAAAATAATATTTAATTTGGAAAGTCAATCAAAAGCCGGATTTGTCAATATTATTGGTTTGCCCAACAGTGGCAAATCAACATTGTTTAATGCTTTATTAAAAACCAAACTGGCTATTGTTACACACAAACCACAAACCACAAGACAAAGAGTGATAGGCATACTCAATCAAAATGACAGGCAGCTCATTTTATCGGACACTCCCGGTTGGATTGAAAAAACGAGTTACCCCTTGCACAAAATGATGAACATCCAAATTAAAAATGCAATGGAAGATGCAGAAACGCTCTTGCTGGTTGTAGATGCCTCCACACTCAGTCAGCTTCCGGATGATTTTTTACGTGGTATCAAGCAATCAGTGATCCCCTTCCATTTGTGTTTAAACAAGATGGACATTGTTCATCCCCAGGCTGAGCAACACTACCTCAACATATTAAACGAAGCCAACATTCCGATCAAATCCATTCATCGCATCCAGTCGAAAACAGCGACCGGCATTGAAGAAATGCTTGGACAACTTTTTGATGAATTGCCCGTGCATCCGCCGTATTACTACGAAGATATTTCAAGTGACCGTTCCGTAAGGTTTTTCATTTCTGAAATGATAAGGGAACAGATCCTGTTTTTATTCGATGCAGAAATACCCTATCATGTCTTTGTCGTTGTTGATTCTTGCAAAGGAGTAGATGAAGAAGCGGCAATGGCTCATATTTATGCTACGATTTATGTAGGCAAATCTTCACATGTCTCTATTCTTATTGGAAAGAACGGACAAAAACTAAAAGAACTGGGCATCCATTCGAGAAAAGAAATCGAATCGTTTCTTCAGCAAAAAGTATATTTAAATTTAAGTATAAAATTAAAAAAAGAATGGAGGGATAACTCCAACTTTATTCAGAAATCAGGAATTTTTCAATGAGTTTTACCGTAGCAATTGTAGGAAGGCCCAACGTAGGAAAATCGACATTTTTCAATAGGTTAATTGGCCGTAAAAAATCAATAGTCGACGACATTAGCGGTGTGACCCGCGATCGCATTTACGATGTATCCGACTGGAATGGAAAGACATTCACCGTTATAGATACAGGTGGATTTGTACCAGACAGTACCGATTTATTTGAATCCGGAATACGACGGCAAGTTGAAATTGCAATCGACGAAGCGCAATGCATCCTTTTTATGACGGATGCGACTACCGGCGTCACAGATCTGGATCAAAGCATGGCGCATTTGCTTCGTCAATGCACTAAAAAAGTATTTCTTGTAGTCAACAAAGTTGATAATCAGGAACGGGCGTTTATGGCTCATGAAATGTGGAGCCTGGGTTTTGAACAAATGTATACGATCTCTGCTATATCGGGCAGCGGTACCGGAGATCTTCTCGATGAAATCAGCAAACTCGTACCGGAAGAAGAAGTTATTGAAAGCAACCTGCCGAAATTCGCAATCATTGGACAACCTAATGTAGGCAAATCGAGTTTTTTAAATGCATTGCTCGATGAAGAACGAAACATCGTGACGGATATTGCCGGCACTACAAGAGATCCTATTCATACCCATTACAAAAAATTCGGAAAAGAATTCATCCTTGTGGATACAGCAGGGATTCGAAAAAAATCAAAAGTATCTGAAGATCTGGAATTTTATTCCGTCATTCGCGCAATTCGCGTAATTGAAGAATGCGATGTGTGTTACCTCATGATTGATGCCACATTAGGAATTGAAGCACAGGACATGGAATTGGTATCTATCGTTGTCAAAAGAAATAAAGGGCTCGTGATCCTCGTCAATAAATGGGATTTGGTGGCTAAAGAAACCAACACCATGAAACTATTTGAAACCCAAATCAAAGCTAAACTTGCACCATTTACGGATGTACCGGTACTATTCATTTCTGCAAAAGATAAACAGCGCATCTATCAGGCCATGGAAGCCGGTCTGGATGTGTTTGCTAATCTGAGGAGAGAGATCAAAACCTCGGAGTTAAACAATAAAATGCTGGAAGCTATTGGAAAAATACCACCACCCTCTTACAGAAATCACCTGATTAAGATCAAATACATCACACAAATATCCAAGCCATATCCGGCTTTTGCATTTTTTACCAATTATCCGGATCAAATAAAAGGATCCTACAAGCACTATCTGGAAAATCAAATGCGTTCCCTGTTTAATTTTACAGGTGCTCCAATTCGTTTGCTATTTAAGGAAAAATGAAATTTACATTTACAGAAACCGGTTTCGAAGGATTAATGATCATAGAGCCTCAGGTGTACTCGGATCAAAGAGGGTACTTTTTTGAATCGTTTAATTCAAAGGAATTTTTATTAAAAAAAGCAGATTATTTTTTTGTTCAGGACAATGAATCCGCTTCGCAATATGGGGTCATCCGGGGTTTGCATTTTCAGACTGGCAAAATGGAACAAGCTAAATTGGTACGGGTCATTCGGGGGGAAGTCATGGATGTAGTTTTGGATCTCCGGAAAGGCAGTGATACCTATTTGAAATGTTTTCAAATGATACTTTCTGATTCCAATAAGAAACAATTGCTTATTCCCGGAGGTTTTGCCCACGGTTTTGCTGTAAGGACAGAATTTGCAATCTTTTCATACAAATGCGACAATTACTATTCTCCTCCTCACGAAAGGGGGATCCATCCTTTGGATCCTTCGCTAAAAATTAACTGGGGGATTGAGCCCGATAAGATCGTTCTTTCAGAAAGAGATTCCAATTGGCCCGGCCTTGAAGAATACATCAAGGATGCCGATTAAAATTTTAGTAAACGGAGCTCATGGCCAGTTGGGACAAGAACTCAAGGCCATTGAGGAACAATATCCTCAGATTCATTTCAGCTTTTATACCAAAGAAGAATGGGATGTGTGTTCGGAAATTGATTCAGCAAACATCCTTGCGGATGCCAAAGCTCATTATCTGATCCATGCAGCAGCATATACCCGTGTTGACCAGGCAGAGACTCAGCGGGATGAATGTTTTAAAATTAATTGCCAGGCAGCCGAATCGATTGCTCGTTTTTGCTATCAACAGCATACCCGGATGATATATATCTCAAGTGATTATGTCTTTTTTAAAGATCAACCAGGATTGATATGCGAAGATGAACCAAAAAATCCCAAAGGAGTGTATGCAGAGTCAAAAAGCCAAGGCGAAGATCTTGTGCTTAAAACGCACCCGGAAAGTATAATTATTAGGACATCCTGGTTATACAGCAGTTTTGGTCATAATTTTGTCAAAACTATGTTGAATCTCGGCAAAAACAGGAATACCTTGAACATCGTAAACGATCAAACCGGAAGTCCGACATACGCGCGTAATCTTGCACATGCCTTAGCAAGTATAGCAACACAAACAGCAGGTAAATCGTTAAATCAATATCAGCGAATACTGCATTTTTCAGATGAAGGCACTTGTACCTGGCTGGAATTTGCTACTGAAATTTTTAAATACAAGAATATCCAAATGGAACTCAACGGAATCAGCACTGAGAAATACGGGGCTCCTGCACCAAGACCTCATTATAGCAGTCTCGATTGTTCTAGAATTGCCGAGCAATTTTTTGTATTTCCCAAAAACTGGAAAGTGGCATTACATGAATGTTTGGACTGCATATCAGATAACTATTGAATTGGTATTTATGCACCTGATTTACCGCCATATCCTGTTTTTAATGTTTTTAATTTTAATAGCATCGCCTTGTCGGGGTACGCACAACCGGGCAGGTGAAATAAGCTTCATTCAAATTTCTGATTTTAGCATACAGGCAACAATTACTACTTACACCAAAGCGAGCAGTACTGCCGCAGACAGGGATAGTCTGATCATCAGCTGGGGAGACGGAAGTTTCAGTACGGTACTCCGTTCAAATGGCTCGGGAGAGATTCTTTCGAACAACACCAAACGCAATTTTTATACTGCCACCCACACCTATCCGGGCAGAAGCACCTACAGAATAGGCGTCATGGATCCCAATCGCGTAGACAATATTTTGAATGTCGATCCACCCAACAGCGTGAATATTCCGTTTTACATTCAGACCACTGTTACGCTATTAAATTTGCAATTCCAATCGCCAAACAGATCTGTGCAGCTTTTGCAGGCACCCATAGACTTTGCCTGTGTCGGCGTTCCTTTTCAGCACAATCCAGCAGCATTTGATCCTGATGGCGATAGTTTGAGCTTTGAATTTACTGTTCCATTGATGGATCTCAACACCCCGGTTCCCAATTATACATTTCCAAATCAAATTAATCCAGGAATAAACAACGTCATTTCTTTAGATCCACAAAAAGGTACTTTTAATTGGGTAAGCCCGCAGAAAGCCGGTGAATACAACATTGCATTTATCATTCACGAGTATCGAAAAGGAGTAAAAATTGCAAGTACAATACGGGATATGCAAATATTTGTGAGACCCGATTGCAGCCAAAATAATCCCCCAAAAATCGCATCAATCACTGATACCTGCATTATCGCCGGAACTGTTTTGGAGTTAATGCTTCTCATATCAGACCCGGATACTTCAACACCAGGATCAAGAATAAAAGTTGAGGCAAGTGGTGCACCATTTTTCTCAAACCCAAAAATGATTATCTCGGCACCAAACGGATACCAGGACTCGCCATTCCCGGTGCAACTGAAATGGAATACCGATTGCTCACTGGTTAGAAAAGAATATTATACCATTGTAATAAAGGCAACAGACGACATCTTAGATACAACAGGCATATCTACATTACATACCATCCGAATAAAAATAAGTGGTCCTTCACCAGAAAATCTGCAAAGTTTTCCAGATTCAAAAGCGATGCAACTGACCTGGGCTCATCCCTACTTTTGCACTGATTTCAAGGATCACTTTAAAGGATTTTCGGTGTGGCGAAAAGAAGGATCGTTACCGCTTGGTTTGGACACTTGCAATCCGGGTTTACAAGGTTCCCAGTACACTCAAATTGCCTATTTGGTCAGTGACTTCGATGGGAACAATTACAAATACAAGGATACAACCCTCCTCGAAGGTAAATTTTATTGTTACCGAGTCCAAGCTGAATTTGCCATTACTAGTCAGGGAGGATTCCCTGTAAATTTTGTAAGCGGATTGCATTCCAACGAATCCTGTAACAGTTTACCACTGAATATTCCGGTACTTTTTAATGTGGATGTGGTTCGCACTGATATACAAAATGGCGAAATTTTTCTCAGGTGGACTAAACCCCTGTTATCAGAATTTGATACGACCCTGCACAAGCCTCCTTATAAAACCAGTATTTATTCCAAAACAAATCAAACAGCATTTTCAAAAATTGTCGGCAGCGAAAGTATTTATCAAAACTACAGCAGTATTGATGATACGACTTTTACTCATCAACAGCTAAATACTGCTGAAGAACAATACAGTTATTATGTCGAATTGATTTCAGCTACTCCAACATTGCATCTCTCCGATAGTGGAGATATGGTTCAGTTAAAAATAAACAGTTCAGATAAAAGTTTGGATCTGAGTTGGAAAGAATCAACACCCTGGACTAATTTCAGGTATGATATAATGTTGTATGATCCGGTAGGACAAAAATTTGACTCCATCGCATCGACAACATCAAAAAATTATAAAATTAAAAATCTTGTCAATGGCAATGAATATTGCACTTTGGTGAGGACATTTGGCGAATACGGCGTTTCGAGGTTTGAATCTCCATTAATCAATCACTCGAATATTGTGTGCGCGGTTCCCATAGATAATGTCGCTCCATGTTGCCCAGTCTTAAGAGTATCTGATCCCTGTAATGAAGATCCGCAACTTATGGGCAACAACATTATTAATACTTTGAGGTGGGACCCTCCTGAACCTTGCCCTGACAATGACATTGCAGGATTTAATCTTTACGGATATTATAGAAATAAGATACACTTTATCGCAAACATTGGCGATCCTCAAACGCGTGCTTTTGAGCACACTGTTATCGATAGCATTCCAGAATGTTATCTGTTACGATCGTATGATCAGGCAGGAAATGAATGTGTGGATGCAGACTCCGTTTGCATCAATTATTGTCCGGTATACAACTTACCCAATACATTTACACCCAACAATGATGGCCACAATGATCTGTTTAAACCTTACGCCTACAGATTCGTCGATCAAATTGATTTTAAAGTTTTCAACCGTTGGGGGAATCTGATTTTTGAAACAAAAAATCCCGAAATATTATGGAATGGCAACACAACCTCCGGCAACAAAGTGCCAGACGGAACTTATTACTACACGTGTTCCATTTTGTATTCAGGAATCATTCATCAATTAAATCCGGCAAGTCAAATCAATGGATTCATTGAATTGCGTCGAGGAACAAATTAATAATCATATGTTTACCGGAATTGTTGAAACAGTCGGCATCGTAAAAGCGATAGAGAAAAAAGGCAAAAACCTACAATTTCAAATTGTTTCAAATATTTCTTCCAAATTAAATACCGATCAAAGCGTATCGCACAATGGGGTCTGTCTTACTGTCACTCATAAAACCAAGACTAGTCATTTTGTGACAGCAATAAATGAAACTTTAAATAAAACGAACCTCGGCAATCTGACCATAGGAAGCAAATTGAATTTGGAAAGGGCGCTTAAAATTAATCAGAGACTTGATGGCCATTTAGTTAGCGGACATATTGATAAAACAACGAGCCTCCTAAAAAGAGAATCCCGCGATGGAAGTTATTTATTGCATTTTAAAATAGACAAGAAAGATCAGATGTACCTGATTCCACATGGATCTATTACAATCAATGGCATCAGTCTGACGATTGCCAAGTTGAAAAAAAAGTCCTTCGTCGTGGCCATCATTCCTTATACCTGGGACCATACGAATCTGAAAGAATTAAATATTGGCGATGAAGTCAATATTGAATTTGACTTATTGGGGAAGTACATACTCCGATCTCAAAAAATAATAGGATAAAAAAAAGGGCCTCAATTGAAGCCCTCTATAAATTTTACTCTGCAATCTCCGGAGTTTTTTCACCGGTCCTGACAAAAAGGTCTTTAAACCTTTTGAGGCCTGTACCTGCAGGAATCTTTTTCCCGATGATCACATTCTCCTTTAAGCCCGAAAGGTCATCGCTTTTTGCAGCCATGGCTGCAGAGCTGAGTACCTTGGTTGTCTCCTGGAATGATGCTGCTGAGATCCAGCTGCTCGTTCCCAAGGAAGCCCTTGTGATCCCGAGTAACAAAGGACTTGCAGTGGCTGGTGTAGCGTCTCTGACCTCGACCAGTTTTTTGTCATTTCGCTTTAAAAATGAATTTTCTTCGCGAAGCTGACGGATATTAATTAACTGACCAGGTTTTAATTTACCAGAATCTCCACTCTCAGTAACTACTTTTTTATCAAAGATTTCGTCATTAGCTTCAATGAAATCCCAACGGTCTACAGGTTCTCCTTCGAGCAAAGTGGTATCACCCGGATCTTCGATTTGAACCCACCTCATCATTTGACGAACGATAACTTCAATATGCTTGTCGTTGATATTAATACCCTGAGAACGATATACCTCTTGAACTCCATTCACCAGATGCGATTGCACAGCAAACAAACCTTTGATCATCATGATATCGCGAGGTGCTATGTTTCCATCAGACAATGGCGTACCTGCTCTTACGAAATCGCCTTCCTGAACAAGAATGTGCTTTGACAATCCAATAAGATATTTCCGGCGTTGAGCTGTTCTTTCGTCTTCGACGAAGATCTCGCGGTTACCCCTTTTAATTTTTCCATAAAATACAATTCCGTCAATCTCAGAAACAACAGCCGGATTTGAAGGATTTCTCGCTTCAAATAATTCCGTAACACGAGGAAGACCTCCCGTAATGTCAGATACTTTGCTCACATTACGTGGCATTTTTCCAATAATCTGGCCTGAATTGACTTCCGAATTATCATCAACAGCAATGTAAGCACCCACAGGCAATGAATAATTCTTCAATTCTTCGCCAGCAGCATTTACAATGGCTATAGAAGGAATCTTTTTCTTGTTCTTGGATTCAATAATAACCTTTTCAGAATATCCGGTCTGGTCATCTCGTTCCATGCGATAGGTAACACCTTCTTCGATAGAATCGTATTTGATGATCCCTGAAAATTCGGATATGATCAATGCGTTGAAAGGGTCCCAGTTACATATCAGATCGCCTTTCACAACAGCCTGCCCTTCTTTTACATAGAGTGCTGAGCCGTATGGGATATGCATGCTGGTTAGCATTTTCTTTGAATCGCTGTCCAATATTCTCATTTCACCTGAGCGGGAAAGAACGATCATGGATTTATTTCCCTCCTGAATGAAATGCGATGTTTTTAATCCATCGTATTCGATAATTCCATCAAATTTTGAAGTGATTTCAGATTCGGCTTTCGAAACGGCAGCCACACCACCCACGTGAAATGTACGAAGAGTCAACTGAGTTCCTGGTTCGCCAATACTCTGTGCAGCAATAATTCCTACTGCATCTCCTTCCTCTGCAATCCTTCCCGAAGCTAGATTTTTCCCATAACACTTATTGCATACTCCTGTTCGAGACTCACATGTGAGTACCGATCTGATCGTAACCATTTCAATACCCAATTCTTCAATGAGGTTTGCAACTTTATCGTTTATATAATCACCTGCCGATAAAATGATTTCATCGGTATTCGGATTTACAATATCATGGAGTGTAAATCGACCAACAATTCTGGAAGATAAATTCTCAATTACTTTGTCATTATCGATCAATGCGGTAGTTTCTATTCCTCTTAAAGTGTTGCAATCCTCTTCAGAAACTACAACATCCTGAGCCACATCAACAAGACGTCTGGTCAGATAACCTGCATCAGCTGTTTTCAAAGCGGTATCGGCCAAACCTTTTCTCGCACCGTGTGTGGAAATAAAATATTCCAAAACGCTCAAACCATCCTGAAAGTTTGACAAGATTGGGTTTTCGATAATGGCACTTCCTGTATCTCCTGACTTCCTTGGCTTCGCCATCAAACCTCTCAATCCACACAACTGCTTGATCTGTTGCTTGGAACCTCTCGCGCCGGAATGCAACATCATGTATACAGAATTAAACCCACCTTTATGCGTGGCTAATTCCTTCATGAGATTGTCGGTGATTCTGTTATCTGCATAAGTCCAACGGTCAATGATCTGGTTGTATCTCTCATTATTGGTTATAAGACCCATATTATAACTGTCCCAGATTTCATCCACTTCCCTTTGTGCATCATCCAGAGTTTTCTGTTTAATCGATGGTGTGATCAAATCTCCAAGATTGAAAGAAAGTCCTGCTTTGAATGCCCAATAGAAACCTAAGTCTTTGATATCATCTAAAAATTTAGCAGTCACCTGGAAGTTGGTCCGTTGGATGATCATACCAATGATCATCTTCAGGTTTTTCTTTGTCAACAGTTCATTTACATAAGGTACTGTTTCAGGTACAGCTTCATTAAACAAGACCCTACCAACTGTTGTCTTAATAACTTTCCATGTCATTTCTCCGGACTCTGTTTCAACTTTTGCTCTTACCCGAACCGGCTCGTGAAGGTCAATTACCTTTTCGCTAAAAGCGATCAATACCTCTTCTTTATCGTAGTAAATTCTTTCTTTAACTTCTATATCGGTCACGCGTTCTTTAGTCAGGTAGTACAAGCCCAAAACCATGTCCTGAGATGGAAGCGTAACTGGCGAACCATCCTGTGGGTTCAACATGTTGTGACTAGCCAACATTAATAATTGCGCTTCAAGTATAGATGCATTTGCCAATGGAACGTGTACGGCCATCTGGTCACCATCAAAGTCGGCGTTGAAAGCACCACAAACCAAAGGATGCAATTGAATTGCCTTCCCTTCGATCAATACAGGTTGAAATGCCTGAATGGATAATCTGTGAAGTGTGGGAGCCCGGTTTAACAACACCGGATGCCCTCTCAGAATATTTTCCAGAATGTCCCAAATGACGGGATCTTTCCGATCGACTAGTTTTTTTGCGGATTTGACAGTCTTAACTACACCTCTTTCAATCAATTTTCTGATGATAAAAGGTTTAAAAAGTTCAGCGGCCATGTTTTTTGGCAAACCACATTCGTGTAATTTCAAAGTTGGGCCCACAACAATGACAGAACGACCACTGTAATCAACCCTTTTTCCAAGAAGATTCTGACGGAACCTTCCTTGTTTTCCTTTGAGAATATCGCTGAGTGATTTAAGAGCACGTCCACCTTCTGCTTTTACAGCGTTGGATTTTCTCGAATTATCAAATAAAGAATCTACAGCTTCCTGCAGCATTCTTTTCTCATTTCTTAAAATTACTTCCGGAGCTTTTATTTCCAATAATCGTTTCAAACGATTGTTGCGAATGATGACACGGCGATATAAATCATTGAGGTCAGAACTTGCAAATCGTCCACCATCCAAAGGAACCAATGGCCTTAGTTCAGGCGGGATAACCGGTAAATACTGAATGATCATCCATTCCGGTTTGTTATTTTTTGTATTCAAACCTTCTCTGAAAGCTTCAGCGACCCGAAGCCTCTTCAGCGCTTCAGATTTTCTTTGTTGGGAAGATTCATTTGATGCCTGATGTCTCAACTCAAAAGAAAGATCATCGAGATTCAATCTGGTAAGAAGATCAAAAATGGCTTCAGCACCCATTTTTGCAACAAACTTATTTGGATCTTTATCGTCGAGCAACTGATTTTCTTTTGGCAAGCTTTCCAGAATGTCCAGGTATTCTTCTTCAGTAATCAAATCCAAATAACCCGATCCATTCGCTTCAGCCACGCCAGGTTGAATAACAACAAATCGTTCATAATAAATAATGGATTCCAATTTCTTTGAGGAAAGACCCAACAGGTATCCAATTTTATTCGGAAGACTTTTGAAAAACCAGATATGAACAACAGGCACAACGAGTTTTATGTGACCCATTCTTTCGCGTCTTACTTTTTTCTCTGTCACTTCCACTCCACAGCGGTCACACACGATACCCCGGTAACGAATGCGTTTGTATTTTCCACAATAGCACTCGTAATCTTTTACAGGTCCAAAAATACGTTCACAAAATAAACCATCTCTTTCGGGCTTATACGAACGGTAATTTATCGTTTCAGGTTTCAATACTTCGCCAAATGAGCGCTCCAATATATCATCCGGAGAACTCAGGCTAATGGTGATTTTATCGAATTCCTGATCCTGTTTTATGGTTTTATTTTTAAAGTTCATATTTCTGATTATTAAGGGAATTATTCGAATTTAACATCCAGACACAAGCCTCTCAATTCGTGAATCAATACGTTGAACGACTCCGGAATATTGGGCTCAGGAAGATTATCGCCTTTCACAATGGCTTCATATGTTTTTGCACGACCGATGATATCATCTGACTTAATGGTCAATAACTCTCTTAAAATATTGGATGCACCAAATGCTTCCAATGCCCAAACTTCCATTTCTCCAAATCGCTGACCTCCGAACTGTGCTTTACCACCCAAAGGTTGCTGTGTAATCAATGAATAAGGACCAATTGATCTTGCGTGCATCTTGTCATCTACCATGTGCGATAGTTTCAACATATAGATAACGCCTACAGTTGCCTGCTGGTGGAAGCGGTCTCCTGTTTCTCCATCAGTTAAGTAAGTCTGTCCGTAAAGTGGTAAATCTGCTTTCTTGATCTCCTCTTCAATATCGTGTATGGTTGCTCCATCGAAAATTGGCGTTGCATAATGGAATCCCATTCTTTTTCCAGCCCAACCCAGAACCGTTTCGAAAATCTGTCCCAGATTCATCCTCGATGGTACTCCCAATGGATTTAATACGATATCAACAGGCGATCCATCTTCGAGGAATGGCATGTCTTCTACGCGTACTATCCTCGAAACGATACCCTTATTACCATGTCGCCCGGCTAATTTATCGCCAACTTTAAGTTTCCGCTTTTTAGCAATGTAAACTTTAGCCAACTTCAATACCCCGGCTGGCAATTCATCTCCGATGCTGATGTTAAACTTTTCACGTTTGTATTTTCCGACTTCTTCGTTGACTTTAATGTTGTAGTTATGCAATAACCTACTAACCAAGGTATTTTTTTCAGTATCCTTGGTCCAATTGAAATAATCCACTTTCGTAAAATCCAACTTTTTCAATAAAGCATTTGTGTATTTACTTCCTTTTGCAATGAGCTCTTCACCATAAATACTTTTAACGCCGGTTGACAGTTGGTCTTTTACAATCTTCACCAGTTTATCGATGAGTACCGTTTTCAATTCATTCAGGATGACGTCGTGTTTATCATCGAGTCGGGTCAACAAATCTTTTTCCTGAACCTTTTGGAATTTATCCTTTTTAGCACGTGCATAAAGTTGCTTATCAATTACAACTCCTTCTACTGATGGTGGAACTTTAAGTGAAGCATCTTTTACATCTCCAGCTTTATCACCAAAGATGGCGCGTAATAATTTTTCTTCAGGAGTCGGATCTGTTTCCCCTTTTGGAGTAATTTTTCCGATAAGGATATCTCCTTCTTCGACATTTGCACCAATTCTTATGATCCCGTTTTCATCGAGATCCTTGGTTGCTTCTTCACTCACATTAGGGATATCATTGGTCAATTCTTCTTCTCCAAGTTTTGTATCGCGCACTTCCAATTCAAAACTTTCAATATGTATCGAGGTAAAAATATCTTCCTGGATAACGCGTTCAGAAATTACAATCGCATCTTCAAAATTATAACCTTTCCAGGGCATAAATGCCACCTGGAGATTTTGTCCCAAAGCCAATTCTCCATTTTCTGTTGCATAACCATCGGATAGAATAGTACCCAGAGCCACGCGTTCTCCCTTTTTAACCAATGGCTTGAGGTTGATGCAAGTAGCCTGGTTGGTACGCGCGAATTTGGTCAAATGGTATTCTTTGAAACTATCTTCAAATGAAATCAGATTGTCTTCTGAATTTCTGTCGTATTTGATCACAATTTTATTCGCGTCAGCGTATTCAACAACACCATCTCCTTCTGCTGTAATCAGCATCCGGGAATCATGGGCTACCTTCGCTTCGAGTCCGGTACCAACGATAGGTGCATGAGGCCTGATCAAAGGAACAGCCTGCCGTTGCATGTTAGAGCCCATCAAAGCACGATTCGCATCATCGTTTTCGAGAAATGGGATCAATGATGCTGATACACCAACGATCTGGTTGGGAGCAACGTCCATGAAATGAAGTTCCTCTTTATCCAACACCGGAAATTCCCCGTGCTCTCTTCCTTTTACTTTGGCTATTTGAAAATCACCCTTTTTATCTACAGGTACATTTGCCTGCGCAATTCGAGCGTAGTCTTCTTCTTCTGCAGATAAATATTGGATGCCATTCTTTACACTTACTTTACCGGAATCAATTTTCCAGTAAGGGGTTTCAAGAAATCCCATGCTGTTGATTTTTGCATGGACACAAAGTGTAGAGATCAAACCAATATTTGGTCCTTCAGGAGTTTCAATAGTACATAACCTTCCATAGTGGGAATAGTGAACGTCTCTGACTTCAAATCCTGCACGCTCCCGGGATAAACCTCCGGGACCTAAAGCTGAAATTCTTCGCTTGTGAGTGATTTCTGACAAGGGATTTGTCTGATCCAAGAATTGAGAAAGCTGGCTGGTACCGAAAAAAGAATTGATGACCGACGAAAGTGTACGGGCATTGATCAGATCGATTGGAGTAAATACCTCGTTGTCCCTAACGTTCATTCGTTCTCTGATCGTTCTCGCCATTCTTGCCAAACCAACTCCAAACTGCGCATATAACTGCTCTCCTACGGTGCGAACCCTTCTGTTGCTGAGATGATCGATATCATCGAGTTCCGCTTTTTGATTAATGAGCGAAATCAGATATTTGACGATCTCGGTAATGTCTTCTTTGGTAAGAACCAGTGTTTCGTCAGACGTATTGAGATTGAGTTTTTTATTTATTTTGTAACGGCCTACATCTCCAAGGTTATACCTTTTATCGGAGAAGAATAATTTATCGATAATCCCACGGGCCGTATCATCATCCGGTGGATCTGAACCTCTCAGCTGACGATAAATGTGTATAACCGCTTCCATTTCAGAACTCGATGGATCCTTTTGAAGCGTGTTGTAAATAATAGAATAGTCTTCAGTAATATCTTCTCTTTGCAGAATGATGGTATCTACGTTGGCATCTGCAATGTGCTTGATATTTTCTTCATCCAGGATGGTATCCCTTTCGAGAATAATTTCATTTCGCTCTACAGTGACCAATTCACCGGTATCTTCATCGACAAAGTCTTCCGTCCATCTTCTCAGAACCCTTGCAGCTAATTTCCGTCCGATAGCTTTTTTCAGATCTTTCTGAGTTGACTTTATTTCCTCTGAAAGATTAAACAAGTTCAGAATGTCTTTGTCTGAAGTATATCCGATGGCTCTTAACAAAGTAGTTACCGGAAATTTCTTTTTCCTGTCGATGTAAGCATACATCACCAGGTTAATATCGGTGGCAAACTCCATCCACGCCCCTTTGAAAGGGATCACCCTTGCAGAGAATATTTTTGTTCCGTTGGGATGGAAAGTCTGACTATAGAATACTCCCGGGGATCTGTGTAATTGAGATACGACAACGCGTTCTGCTCCATTGATCACAAAAGTTCCTTTCGGAGTCATGTAAGGAATATTTCCCAGAAATACATCCTGTTCAATGGTTTTAAAATCGACGTGTTCTTCATCGTTACAAGAAAGACGCAATCTGGCTTTGAGCGGTACAGAGAAAGTCAAACCTCTTTGTACACATTCGTCAATTGAGTAGCGCGGTGGATCAACGTAGTAATCCAAAAATTCGAGAACGAAAATATTCCTGGCATCAGAAATAGGAAAATTCTCTTTAAACACCTTAAAGAGTCCTTCATTGATCCTTTTATCAGGTGTTGTTTCCAATTGGAAAAACTCCTTAAAGGATTTAATTTGTATTTCAAGAAAATCCGGATATGGCACTTGCAAGACTGCTCTTCCGAAATTATGCCGTGTTCTCAACTGTGATTTGGTTTCAACTGAAGCCATTATGGTTATTTTTAATTAAAATCCAGAACCTTATCAATAAAAAACAAGAGATGGCCAGGATCACAAAATTAATTATGACCCGGGCCATTATTTTATGTATACCTTTTTTCGTTCAAAGGTGTACGCTGATCAACCAATGTAAAAATTATTTTACTTCGATTTCCGCACCAGCTGCTGTAAGTGTATCTTTCAAAGAATTCGCTTCTTCTTTAGACACACCTTGCTTCAATACAGATGGAGCTCCATCTACGAGGTCTTTAGCCTCTTTCAAACCAAGGTTCAACAAGTTTTTAACTTCTTTAATAACGTTGAGCTTATTGGCTCCACCTGAAGTTAATACTACGTCAAATTCAGTCTTTTCAGCGGCTGCAGGGGCTGCTCCACCGGCAGGTCCGGCAGCTACTGCTACTGCTGCTGCAGCTGGTTCAATTCCGTACTTGTCTTTAAGCACAGAAGCCAGCTCCGTTACTTCCTTGATTGTTAGATTTACCAGCTGATCTGCTAATGCATTTACATCTACCATGATTTAATTGTTTTCGTTGTTAATAAAATTTATGCGTTAAATACTTGGAAGCCTTATTAATTATGGTTCTTTTAAGAACCTGCTCTTTCTTCGAGAGCTTTTACAATACCAGCGATCTTTTGTCCACCACTCTTCAATGCACCAATTACATTCTTTGCAGGTGATTGCAGCAACATGATGATATCTCCAACCAGTTCATCCTTGGATTTCAATGCCACCAGAACATCCAATTGATCGTCACCGCTAAAAATTGCGCTATCGATGTATGCTGCTTTTACCAGAGGTCTGTCGGCGGTTTCGCGAAATTCCTTGATCAACCGCGCAGGTGCAGAAGGATTGTCTGTAAACATCAAGGATGATGGTCCTTCAAATGCGTTGTATAAGGGCTCATATCCTTCATTTTCCAAACTCTTCAGTGCTTTCACAGCAAGCGTATTTTTCACGACTTTCATTTCAATACCTTGTTCAAAGCATTTTCTCCGGAGATTGTTAACCTGCTCAACAGTTAGTGTGGATGAATCAGTCACATAAAAAAACTGTGCGTTTGCAAACCGTTCTTTTAATTCCTGTATCGCCGTTGTTTTATCTTGTTTTGTCATTTTTTTAAATTTATGGACATGTAAATTAATTCGCTACTTTCGTATCCAACTTAATTCCCGGACTCATGGTTGAAGCCATGGAAATGGATTTGAAATAAGCGCCTTTAGCTGAAGAAGGTTTGAGTTTACTGATGGCATGAATGAGTTCAATGCTGTTCTCTTTCAACTTCTGAGCTGTAAATGAAACCCTCCCAATGGAAGCGTGGATGATTCCGAATTTATCGACCCTGAAAGCTATTTTACCACCTTTTACATCATTAATTGCAGAGGCGAGGTCCATGGTAACGGTTCCGGTTTTTGGATTGGGCATTAAACCTCTTGGACCCAGGATCTTTCCTACTTTTCCCAACTGTGCCATGACGGTAGGCATTGCAATAATAATATCAATGTCAGCCCAACCGCCTGCAATTTTTTGAATGTATTCATCCAATCCTACATGATCTGCTCCCGCAGCTCTTGCTTCTTCTTCTTTATCGGGTGTACACAGCACCAATACGCGTTTGGTTTTACCAGTTCCATTGGGCAGGGTGACCGTGCCGCGTATGGCCTGATCTGGTTTTCTGGGATCCACCCCCAACCGGATATGTAAATCTACTGAGGAATCAAACTTAGTTGTATTGACTTCTCTGACCAGGGTGCATGCTTCATCCAAATTGTAGAACTTCTTTGGATCTACTTTGTCGTTAACTGCTTTTCTCTTTTTAGTAAGCTCTGCCATGTTTTAAAATTTTTAGGTAATGACGTTCCGAATTTTATTTCGAAACTCCCTTATGATAATAATTATTTATTTTCTATGACCACGGGGCATCCCCAGTGACCGTTAAGCCCATACTTCTTGCTGTACCTGCAACCATCTTCATTGCAGATTCCATGGTAAATGCATTCAAATCGGGCATTTTATCCTTGGCAATGGTTTCAATTTGAGACCAGCTTACCGAACCCACTTTTTTACGGTTCGGTTCTGGCGATCCCCCTTTTATTTTTGCAGCTTCAATTAATTGAACAGCAGCCGGTGGCGTTTTAACTACAAATTCAAATGACTTATCCTTGTACAGCGTAATCAAAACCGGTAATAGTTTACCGGGTTGATCTTGTGTCTTAGCATTAAATCTCTTGCAAAACTCCATGATGTTGATCCCCTTTGAACCCAAGGCCGGACCAACAGGAGGAGCAGGATTTGCTTGTCCACCTTTTACCTGTAACTTTATATAACCTTCAATTTCCTTTGCCATAATTTCTTAATTAATTCGTTTTTTCAACTTGCATGAAATTCAATTCGACTTCCGTGCCTCTTCCAAATATTTTTACGATGACCTTTAATTTCTTCTTTTCTTCATTTACTTCCTTGATGTCTCCCACAAACTCGTTGAACGGACCATCAATGATTTTCACTGTTTCTCCAACGATAAATGGTTCGATCATGGTTTCACCTACCTGCTGAGATTCATCAACTTTACCCAACATCCTATTGGCTTCAACCTGAGTCATTGGAATCGGATTGTTCTTCCCGAGAAAATGAATGATGTCGGGCATATTGGTAATATGCTGAACAATTTCGCCGGATAGCTTAGCCGGAATAGCTTCGACTAATAAATACCCGGGGAGAATATTCCTTTCCAGAATGACCTTTTTACCATTTCTGATTTTATATACTTTCTCGGATGGGACTATTACCTGTGTAATAAAATCAGACCATCCGGATCTATTTATTTCCATTTCGAGACGTTCGCGGATTTTCTTTTCCTTTCCGCTAATCACCCGAAGAGAATACCACCTTTTTTCTTCACTCATTTTGGTGGCATTACAGACTATAGACAAAGTTCAATACCTGATTCACGATAAAATCCATCCCAAACACCATAAGGCTTAATAACAATGCCGAAAAAACAACCACTTTAGCACTATCGACCAAATTTTCCCTGGTTGGCCAGGTCACTTTATCAATGAGCTCGTGGTAGCTTTCTTTTAAGTATAAAACGAATTTATCCATATTTTTTAGCCTTTGCACGGGCAGAAGGACTTGAACCCTCAGCCTACGGTTTTGGAGACCGTCGCTCTGCCAGTTGAGCTATGCCCGTTTGTTCCCGATGGCTTAAATTTATTTCAAACCATCGGGGACGTGAATTATCTTATTTAATCTAATATTTCAGTTACCTGACCAGCTCCAACTGTACGGCCACCTTCGCGAATCGCAAAACGCAAACCTTTTTCCATAGCGATTGGGTTGATCAATGTCACTTCCAAAGAAATATTATCACCTGGCATAACCATTTCAACTCCATCCGGTAACAAACACTCTCCAGTTACATCGGTTGTTCTGAAATAGAACTGAGGTCTGTATCCTTTAAAGAACGGAGTGTGACGACCACCTTCGTCTTTGGAAAGTACGTACACCTCACACTTAAATTTCATGTGTGGTTTAACTGAACCTGGCGCACATATAACCATACCTCTCCGGATGTCATCTTTTTCAATACCTCTCAACAACAATCCTGCATTATCACCAGCTTCACCACGATCCAATAATTTACGGAACATCTCTACACCGGTAATTGTAGATGTCAGTGCTTTTTCTCCAGGAGCCTGCATTCCAATGATCTCAACACCTTCTCCAACTTTGATAATACCTCTTTCAATTCTTCCGGTGGCAACTGTTCCACGACCTGTAATTGAGAATACGTCTTCAACAGGCATCAGGAATGGCTGGTCGACCAGACGAACTGGTTCCGGGATGTCCTTATCAACTGCTTCCATCAAATCCATGATCGCTTGCTTTCCGCCTTCTTCACCTTCCAGTGCTTTCAATGCAGAACCTTTAATAACTGATGCATTGTCGCCATCGAATTGATATTTACTTAAAAGCTCGCGTACTTCCATTTCTACCAGATCCAACATCTCAGCATCGTCCACGAGATCAACTTTATTCATGAAAACAACAATTTTAGGAACACCTACCTGTCTGGCAAGAAGAATGTGTTCTCTTGTTTGAGGCATTGGACCATCTGTTGCAGCAACTACGAGGATAGCTCCGTCCATCTGAGCAGCACCTGTAACCATGTTTTTTACATAGTCAGCGTGACCCGGACAATCGACGTGCGCATAATGCCGGTTGACTGTTTCGTACTCGACGTGAGCCGTATTGATGGTAATACCCCTTTCCTTTTCTTCAGGAGCATTATCAATAGAATCGTAATCTTTCTTTTGAGCAAGACCCTTTTCTGCCAAAACCATAGTGATTGCAGAAGTCAGAGTTGTTTTACCATGGTCAACGTGACCGATTGTACCGATGTTGACGTGCGGTTTTGACCGATTAAATGTTTCCTTTGCCATTGTTGACTGTTTTTACTTTTATGTTAAATAAGATAATTTTATCTTTTGAGCCAATGAAGGGAATTGAACCCTTGACCCCTTCCTTACCATGGAAGTGCTCTACCCCTGAGCTACATTGGCTGGAAATAGCAGGATCAGGTTCCTTCTCCTTCTGCACTTTTATTTCTTTTTCCGTCGGACACTTTTGCCTGACTCCATTTAGTTGATTACAACCCGTATCCCTTGTCACATCGTTTTTCTATACTTTTAGGTATACAAAACGCACTTAAATTGAGCGGGAGACGAGACTCGAACCCGCGACCCTTAGCTTGGAAGGCTAATGCTCTACCAACTGAGCTACTCCCGCAATTCGGTGTGAGTGTGAGTGTGGGTGTGGGTGTGTAATTTTGTTGGATAGATTTATCGTTATAATTCTATTTATATTTTTTGACGCAAGGGTTTGAAATTCAACTGATTAGAAATATTTTTTTAACTCTTCCTCAATAAACATGATCCCATTTCCACTCTCCTCACTCATGGAACACGCTCTTGACTTACACTCCAACTCACGCACACTCCAACTCACGCACACTCCAACTCACGCACACTCCAACTCACTCACACTCCAACTCACTCACACTCCAACACACCCACACTCACACTCACACTCACACTGAATTGTGGGGGTGATTGGATTCGAACCCATTCAGTCAAAGACACCAGATTTACAGTCTGGCCCGGCTCTCCCACTCCGGCGCACCCCCATCAAGAACTGAGCCAGTGGACGGATTCGAACCCCCGACCAGCTGATTACAAGTCAGCTGCTCTACCAACTGAGCTACACTGGCTTCTGTTTATTAAAAGGCATACGATTATACCCTCCAAAAAAGAGATTGCAAAGATATAACTATTTGAAAAAATGGATTAAAAAAAATTACAAGTATTTGTTAATCGAAAAATAGAATCATAAATACTTGATTATCTGTATTTTAGTTCACTTTTTTCGACACGTGGCTATTTGCTCAATGCTTCCTTTGGATTTTGGTTTTATACTTTGTCCATTGAGTTTTCAAAGTCCCCAGTGCGTCTCTGAGTGCTTCTTCGAATGACTTCCTTGTGGATTTGGCGATCAGTGGGTGACCCGGAATATGTATAATAAGTTCTACAACTTTATCCTGAATCTGACCCGTTTTCTCCAGTTTCAGGATAACCTTTGCTTCAACTTGGTCTTGTCCTAATATCTTTCCAAACTTATTCATTTTCTCTTCAATGAACTGAACCAGTTTAGTGTCCGCATCAAAATGAATCGATTGAATCCTTGTCATCATGTTTCTCATTTTTAGTTAATAAATACAAATGCTACAATATTGAATCAGAAATTGTTCACTCTGCTTTCGGGTGACTCTTGCTGTAAGCTTCTTTTAATTGGCTTATGGAGTTATGCATGTAAATTTGGGTTGCCGAAAGATTTGCATGCCCGAGTAAACTTTTGACAGCATTGATATCTGCTCCGGCATCTGCTAAATGGGTAGCAAAAGAATGTCTCAAGACATGCGGGCTTTTTCTGGAAATACTGGTCTTATTCTGAAGCCAGTTTCGGACTATCAAATAAACCATTTTGGGGTATAACTGTTTACCGTTTTTCAACAAGAAAAAATTTTGCAAATCCAGGCAATTAACTTCCTCTCTATATTTTAAATAACGATATAATACCTCTTTAAGTTCTTCACCAAAAGGAATAATCCTTTCCTTTCCACCCTTCCCTAATACTTTGAGTTCTCTGTAGTTCAAATCGACATCCGAATTCTTTAAATGAATCAATTCAGACCGCCGAAGGCCAAGTTCGTATAAGCAACGGATCACTGCAAATTTTAAAATGAGATCACCTTCATCCTTATCTGCAGGCAACGCCTTAAGCTCCTCCAACTCATGAGTCCTAACAACCAAGGGTAGTCTTTTTTTAACTTTAGGTAAAATCAACCTGGCAGCTGGATTTGTTTTCAGACCTTTTCTCTTTTTCAAAAACTTATAAAATGCATTCAGCGAAGAAATTTTCCGTCGAATCGTTCGGGGATCTCTGTTTTTCTTGTGCAGATCAACGACCCATGCCCGCAATTGGACAAATCCGGCATCTTCGGGAAGTACCGCATTGAAATGAATTTCTAAAAACTGGATAAACTGTTGAATGTCAGCTATATATGCTTGCAGGGTGTGCGTCGAATATCGCTTTTCCGACTTGAGGTAAGTCTCGTAAATTAAAACAGTATCCATCGATCAGCAAAGCTAATCAATGAATAATGAATAATTTAAATATAACAAAAATAATTTATATGTATTTGGCAATATATTCCTGGCGGTATACCGCTTTAAGAATTTCAGACCTGCGCTCTACGGATGGTTTTGTAAAGTGTTTGCGTTTGCGCAACTGGCGTAAGGTTTGGGACTGCTCAAATTTCTTTTTATACTTTTTGAGAGCCCTATCGATTGATTCCATTTCTTTTACGTCGATAATGAGCATATTTTCTTGTTTGGACCGCAAATTTACGATTAATTTTATAAAAGCAAAAAAAAATAGCGAACCCGTTAGAGTTCGCTATTTTCTATTTAAAATTTGATCTTATTGTTTTTCGAAAACCCGGATAGCTGTATGCCCCCATGCACATAATGCTCCATCAGGATGCAGCGCAGAATTATTCGCTGATGGGAATTCAAAGACTTTCCATCTAAAGGTAATTGGACTTAAAGAAGCAATTTCTGGTGGAAATGCATCGTATTCTCCAGCTGTTTTACTTACTGGTGCCGCGGGAGCCACTAAGCGTAATCCACCTCCACAGCCATCCGTTTGCACCGGAAAAGCCAATGAATCGCCCCCTGACTGATTTTTGTAATTATAAAGCAGGTAAGGAACAAAAGTTACAGCCGCACCACCTGGTTGACCAATGATATACACGCCATCAAAAACTTTTATTATATCTTGTAAATGGCCATTAGCTGTTCGTCTGTAAGTTCCTTCCATAGCAGTGGGCCCTGGATTTGCAATAGGGCCAGCAATTACGATATTGGCACTTGTACTTACTTTATAACCACCCTTATTAAATTTCTCAAAAGCAATACTATAACCGCCGATTTCTGATAAATCAGGAATTCCCAAATTTTCCGATTTAAGAATATTTACAGAATCGCTTCCCGTCTTACCGCCGTATCCGCCGACCATACCGTAAACAGTATCCACGGCAACAGCTACGACTTCTGGTAAATCTTTTTCCAATGTTGCTTGTCCAACACCATATACATAGGAATCAGACATAAGTTTCTCTGCAATAAATGGCAGACTGATTTCCTGTGATGTTGATGGTACTAGATCATCGTCCTTGCATGCATTGAATGCAAATGAAACGAGTAAAAGTGATGCGAAAAAATAAAATTTATGTTTCATAATTAGATGTAAGTTTAAATTATTTATCCCAAAATACTTTGGCTGTCAACAAATGTTGACCAACAAAATTCTGATTCAGACTCTCTTCAATTTCCGGATACGGAAGTATGCTTGGAAATATACCCAATCCTAAAGCGTTTTTAGTCGGATTTTTGAAGATCCCTCCATTAGATGCAAAAAGCGGAGTCCCGTTGCTGTCCATCCTTCTTGTTTCAATCCAGGATTCTATTGGCTGTAAACCATTCATACAAACCCACTTTTGGTAGGCAATAGATTTCAATGGATTTGCTGCATCAAAAGCACCTTTACCAGCCAAGTAGGTATCATCAGCTCCGGCTGTTACGCCCAGGTAAGCAAAACTTTGCTTAACGGCTTCATCGTAGAGAGCCTTCGCATCTCCTCCCGCACCCAATGCGGCTGCTTCAGCAAGAAGAAGATTACCTTCCCAGGCAGACATGAAGATTACTGGAGCGGTTGCACTAAAAATCAAACCTCCATCTTTTTTTAAGGCGCCAGCTGGTTTAGAAAATGGAGCTGAACTCGAAGGTGCATTTTCTACATCCCCGGGGCCAAGTCCTTTATGATCGCCGTTATCGTTGCGGTCGTAGAAATAATCAATTCGAGGATCGTTCGTACTTTCAAGATACTCCATTGCAGTTGTGGTAGCTACGTAAAAATTACCCAAAGCCGTACTTTTTGCTGAAGTCCAAAATGGATTACTTCCGGTGGATCCACCCGGGAACCTTACCATTGCAGCATCCGCATTTTCTGTGATAAAATTACTTGTGCTTGCGATTAATTCCTTTGCTTTATCTGTATTACCAGATCTCAGATAAATCTTTAGCAACAAGGTATTTGCAAATTTTTCCCATTTGGCCAAATCTCCGCCATACACCAAATCATCGCCGGCTGGATGCCGGAAGGAGCCACCATCCTGAAGGATTTGAGCTGCCTCAATCAATTCTGCTGCCAATCCTGGATAAACCACATCTTTGGCATTATCGTATTTCGGATGCAAGATGGATCCGTCCTCGATATCTCCTTTAAAAGCTTCCAGATAAGGTATATCGCCAAACAAATCGGCACAGGTTTGTAAGCCATACGCTTTCATCACCTTAGCCAGAGCCACATAGAATTTCTCCTGCGGAGCATTCTTGATGATAAAGTTCATGTTGTTACCAGCCCGATATACGGATCTGAAAATCTCATTTCCCTCTGAAGAAGAAAGGATATGTTGATCAGGATCTCCCAAAGATACACCTGGTCCTCCCGTATGGTATTGACACCAAATTCCAATAATCGGATAAAGTCTTTGTCCAAAACCAATAGCTGTGTAAAGTTGTCCGGAACTCAACTGCAAATTAATATCTGAAGTATTTGACTGATTCGGATCAACATTCACATCGAGGTAATTATCACAGGATGTGATAAACAAACTCAGGAAAAATATTCCTGACAACACCAATTTATTTTTAATAAAGTTCATAATCATTTATTTTTCCTTGTTAATTAGAATTTTACTCTCAATTCCACACCAAAACTTCTGGAAGGAGGAGTTGTAGTCGTTTCGATACCTATCGCATCACTGGCACCACCAACACCACCAACTTCCGGATCAGCGAATGTATTCTCTTCAGCAAGCCAGAATTTAATATTCTTGGCAAAAACGCCCAACGAAATTGAACTGAATCCATTTTTTCCTTTGAATGAAGGAAAATCATAGAACAAACTCAACTCTCTGAATTTCAAATAAGATGCATCCAACAAGTATGCGCTTGCGGGCAACCCTCTGAAATAAGAGTAGGCAGTTGTCTGTTTAGTATTTGCATCTCCATTGGCGTTCACACTGTTTTCAACTACAAAAGGCTGACGGTCATTCAATAAAGTAGTTAATGCAGTTCCATTAAACTCAGTACTCAATTTTGTACCGGAGTAAAATAAACCACCCTCTTTACCATCCAATAAAGCATTTAATGTGAAATTACCAACTTTTAATTCTGTTCCCATGGTATACAGGAAATCAGGCTGATAACTGCCGAGATAACTCAGCTCTGCACTCTTTTCCGGATTACCACTCGCATTTACAACCAAACGACCCTGGTTGTCGTAAACAAAATCTGTTCCTTTGAATGTACCGAAAGGTTGTCCTTCTACAGCAACAAGGTTTAGACTTCCATGTCCGGTGAAGTGAACAATACTGGTAAAGATATTGAGTTCATCTCCTTCAATGCCGTTATCGATAATCTCCACGACTTCATTTGTATTCTTAGAATATGATCCATAAAGTCTCCAAGTAATGTTCTGAGTGTGCACAGGAGTAACGGATAAACCGATTTCCACTCCTTTGTTTGTCATTCGGCCTATGTTGACCGGAACAAATGCAAAACCTGATGACCATGGAATGTTTACATCCACAATCTGGTTTTTTGAGTTGATGTTGTAATAGGTAAAGTTCACCTCAATACGGTCTTTCAATAAGCCCATATCAAATCCGACTTCAGTTGTAACAGATAATTCTGGTTTCAAATCCGGATTTCCTATACTGTTACCTTTTTGTGCCCCTGTTTGGCCATCAAATGGAAAACGAACCTGAAAATCATCTCCCAGATCCAAAAGCAAAGGATTTAGATTGTAATAAGTATTTAATCTATATAACGGAGCATCTTTTCCAGCACTTCCTATTCCCCCTCTTAATTTGAAATAATTAATGGGTCCTAAATCAACATTGGCCATGGAAGTTGGAACAAATGAAAGACCAACAGCCTGATAGAAGAAACCTCTGTTTCCATCGGGTAATGTTGAAGAATAATCCTGTCTTGCAGAATATTCGAAGGTGGCAAAATTCTTATAACTCAAAGAATTGTTGGAATAAATTCCATAAAGCCTGTACTGAGTTGATCTTCTGGTAGCTCGTGGCTGCTCAACTGAGTTTGTCAGGTCATAAAATCCCGGTATAACTAAACCACCCACAGTAGTGCCATTTACAGTTCTGCTTGCCTGGTCAATTGAATTAAATCCTAATGTGCTGTTCAATTTGAAATCAGATCCTATAGGTGTGGAATAGGTACCGAATAAGTCGTAAATCAAATCTGTTATGCGCACAGAAGATTCTTTGTAAGAACCCAGACTGAAAACAGATTCCGGAGATCTACCTCCATCAACCAATTCTCCATCTGCCCAGGTATAGGCATGTTCATAGGCAAATTTTGGACCTTTCTCAGTCACTGAACTAGAAATGAAATTTGTACTAATTCGTCCGGTAAAACTTAATTTCTCAGTTGGGCTAAAAGATAAAGATGCACTGGACAAAACATTATCAACCGAATTTCTAAGATCCTGGTTGTCCAGAATAAAATAAGGATTGATGGAATATTGTCCATAAAATCCTTTAAAATCATGATATGGACTGTTGTAATCTCTTAATTCTTCAAAAGGTATATTTGAAGGCGTCTGAGTAGCGAAAGACATTGCTGGAGTACCAGAAGAGTAACCGAATGGATATCCTCCTTCCGTTGCGCCTCTTTGATTCAGTTTGGAGTAGTTTATTCTAAAATCTGACCTCCATTTGTCTGAGAATTGTGCACCTGCATTTAATTGCAGGTTGTGTTTTTTCAATTCAGTATTCAAAACAATACCTTCATTATTAAAATTGGTATAAGACAACAGGTAGGTAAATTTATCACTACCTCCACTGATTGAAAAATTGTTTCTAACGGTTTGTCCGATTTCAAAGAAATTCTTCACATTGTTTTTAACCGCACTATAGGGTCTTATCAATTGCTCAATCTTACCGTTCGAAAGAGGAATGAGATCGCCATGATCGTCAAATGGAGCTGCTGTCCAGGGTAATAATCTTCCATCAAATTTGGAACCCCAGGCAAAGTTTTCGCCCATAAAAATGTTGATTCCACCACCGCATCCGTTACAAGATTCATATCCTGAACCGTATTGCTCCTGGTACTTGTACAATAAAAGTACCTCTTCCACACTAAATGATGAGTTCACCGAAATGGTAGGTTTAGTTGATTTTTTACCTGACTTAGTAGTTACCAAAATAACGCCGGAACCTCCTCTGGAACCATACAATGTGGTTGCTGCAGGTCCTTTTAATACAGTCACTGACTCAATATCATCAGGATTGATGTCGTTACCTCTGTTTCCAAAGTCAACATAATTGTCGCGATCGCCATCTTTTCCAGTTCCTCCTCCACCCGAAGCACTACTGTTATTTACAGGTACTCCATCAACGACGATCAAGGCATTATTTCCCTGGGTTAGAGAAGTTTCTCCTCTGAGAACTACCCTGGTAGAGGCTCCAACTGCTCCAGAAGCCTGACCAATTTTTACGCCGGCAACTTTTCCCTGAAGGGCATTGAGTACGCTCTTACTTGCAGTTGAATTTAATTCATCGGAATTAATCGTTTGATTCGCATAAACGACGTCACTTTTATTCCGCTTTACCCCCAAAGCAGTAATTACCGTTTCCCCCAGCAAAACCCCTTCTTCCAATGTCACATCCATGGTGTTGCTTACGCCTAAACTCAATTCCTGGGAATTGTACCCCGTATAGCTCACCACAATTACTGATGAATTTGCAGGAACTTCCAGGGAATAATTGCCGTTAATGTCCGTTATGGTACCAACGGTTGTTCCTTTGGCAACGACATTCGCTCCGATAATGGGATTACCGTCTTTGTCGGTAATCGTGCCTTTCAAAACCCTCTGAGCCTCAGCAAACTGTACTACAGCAAACAAGGCCAGAAAAATGAATAAAAGTTTCTTCATAATCTAGTAAGTTTTTATTTCTAAATGTTTTGTTAACCCCCAAAGATAGCATTCTAACCAAAATCCAAGTAATTTTGGTTAATTTTTTATTAATTTCTTGTGAGCCCTGATGAATTAACCAAGTATTATGCCAGACTCTATAGGCGGAAGGCGGAAGGTGGAAGGCAAGAGAAAGTTTTCAGTTCTCAGTATATAGTGTGCCGTACCCCGTATGTTACATTTGACTTTAAACTGCAAATTATCTTCTTTCATATGAGTTATTATAATCATCAACCAGCTTCTGTTTATACATGCCGATAACATTTTCAAGACCAAAATACAAGGCATCGGCGATCAGAGCATGGCCAATGGAAACTTCTAAAAGATTGGGAATCTTCGATTTATAATATCCTAAATTAAATAAATTCAGGTCATGTCCGGCATTCAGTCCAATGTTGTGAGCTTCAGCTGCAAGGGCGGTTGCTACATGATCTTTGATGGCCTGTTCCGGATTTGAAAAGAATTCTTGAGAATAATTTCCTGTATATAACTCAATGCGGTCAGCTCCAATAGAAGCCACCGCCGGAACAAATTCCTCAACCGGATTTAAAAACAATGAAACTCTTATCCCGGCATTTTTAAAGACCACAATGCAATCCCTCAAAAATACTTCATTTTGAACAGGGTCCCAACCGGTATTGGAAGTAAGAACATCCGGTGGATCGGGAACCAGCGTCACCTGATCGGGCCGGTTGGAAAGGACCAGATCAATAAAACTCTCCGAGGGATATCCTTCGATATTGAATTCGGTTTGCACTACTTTTCTCAGTGGCGGAATGTCTGAATAACGGATGTGTCGCTCGTCGGGCCGGGGATGCACGGTGATTCCCTCTGCCCCGAATTTTTCACAATCCTTTGCCATCTGCACCAAATCAGGCAAATTACCCCCTCTGGAATTACGCAATAATGCAATTTTATTGATATTTACACTCAATCTGGTTTTCATAAGACCCCTTCATTTTATGACCAAAAATACTTCAGTTCAGCTCATCAGTTATATCGGGTTTATTCTTGCAGGGCTGGTTTTAAGCCAATTGATCCTTTTAGCAAGTTTCATGGTTCAACATGGCGTTGAATTTATTAACCACTCAGACAGTAAATCCATCATCGAAAGTCTGAGTGGGCGTCAGCTACTCATTCAGCAGCTCATTTCTCAAGTTTGCAGCCTGATATTGCCCAGTTTTGTTTTTTATCAGGTTTTTATGCGGGGACCTATCCCTATCAACTCAAAGGCTTTTGATACGATGGTCTTTTTTAAATGCGCTCTGTTATTTTTCCTATTGCTTCCTTTAGTGGGTTGGTCGGCGTATCTCAACCAGTTATTTCCTCTCCCCGAATGGGCAAATACTGCAGAAACAGAGATGTTGGCCCTTATGGAGAAAATGTTTCAATCAAAAACTCCCTCAGATTTTATCCTGGGTTTAATCGCGATTGCCATCATACCGGCCATCGCCGAAGAGTGGGCATTCCGAGCCGTAATACAAAATTGCCTGATCAGGATTACCGGCAAAGCCTGGGTTGGATTGTTTTTAGCCTCGCTTGTTTTTTCTGCAGTACATTTTCAGTTTCAGGGATTTTTACCAAGATTTTTACTGGGATGGATACTTGGATTCATTTACCTTCAAACCGGACAGCTGTGGTACTCGGTTTTATTGCATTTTTTGAACAACGCGATCCAGTTGGTCACTATTTTTACTCTGCAAGACAAATCCTTACAAGAATTGCTTCAGACTTCTGAAATGCCCAATGTTTTTGCAACCATTGCTTTTACAATTGCTGCAATTTGGCTGGGTCTGAAATATTTTAGAACACGAAATCGCATTCATCATGCTTAAACGCAGCATAACCGGATTTCTTTTAGGAACGGTCATGATCGGATCGCTTTGTTATTCAGCAAATAGCGCATTCATTTTACTCCTGGTCATTTTAATCGGGTCCGTTTATGAATGGTATAAACACTTCTTGCCCAAGCATTCAAATCTCATCAGGTTCCTTTTCCTTGGCATTACATTCGTTATTGTTTGGATCCTTGTGTTGCTGCATTTTGATAAAATTGAAGCACATCCCCAACACTTCCAGAATTTGATTTACATCAATTTGTTGTTGCTGATTATTCTGGCAACAGGCGCTGTTTATGCCAAGTCTCTAGTATCCAGCAGCGTAGATTGGTATTGCTGGATCTTTTATTTGTTATTTCCTACCCTCATCGCAGTAAATTTTTTACACGACAATTTTTTATCAAACAGATGGATCCTCCTGGGATTGATTATTATGAACTGGAGCAATGACGTGTTCGCATATTTTACAGGCCGATTTTTTGGAAAAACTCCTTTGGCTGCTCAAATCTCACCCAAAAAAACCTGGGAAGGGACATTAGGGGGTGTCCTTGCAACCATATTTGCGGGCATTTTGGTGAACCGCTTTCTTCTTACAGAATCTTTGCCTTTGTGGCAAGTACTTTGGCTTGGTTTGGTTGTTTCCATGGCAGGAACTACCGGAGATTTATATGAATCGAGACTAAAAAGGCTGGCAGGAATTAAAGACAGCGGTGCCATATTACCGGGCCATGGTGGATTCCTGGACAGGTTTGATAGTTTTTTCTATGTCGTGGTTGTAGGTATTTTTGTGGTTTCCTTTTAATTCTAAAGAATGAATATACATAAAGAAGGCAAAACTTGGGTGGCTGGGGGCTTGGTGGTTTATCTGGTCCTCATCCTGATTTTCTATAAATTGGGAAGTATTTGGTTTTGGCCGTGGGCTATTGTATTTGGGGTTTTCTTTTGGCTGATCCTCAATTTTTTCAGGAATCCTAAAAGAGAAATCCCTGAATACGATGATCGCCTGGTTTATGCCCCTGCCGATGGTAAAATCGTGGTCATTGAAGAAATTGAGGAATCTGAATTTTTTCAGACACCTCGTAAAATGGTCAGTATTTTCATGAATCCACTCAATGTCCATGTCAACAGGTATCCTTTCAGTGGCAAGGTGGTTTACACCAAGTACCATCCAGGCCTATATTTGGTAGCCTGGCATCCTAAGTCTTCTACGGATAACGAAAGAAATACGGTTGTCATCGAAAGAACCGATGGCACTCTGGTATTGCTCAGGCAAATTGCAGGCGCACTGGCCCGGCGAATTTGCAGTTATGCCCAAGCTGGTAATGCCTGTAAACAAGGTGAAGACTTTGGCTTTATTAAATTTGGATCCCGAGTCGATTTATTTTTACCGTTGAATGCAGAAATAAGGGTTGAAATGGGACAAAAGGTAGAAGGAAACAAAGATGTCATTGCATTTATTCCCTAATTTCATACCTGAATTTTAAAGAATATCTGTTTCTTTGCGAGCCTGAAAGAAGGCGTTTTAGGCTTTTAGGCTTTTAGGCTTTTAGGCTTTTAGGCTTTTAGGCTTTTAGGCTTTTAGGCTTTTAGGCTTTTAGGCTTTTAGGCTTTTAGGCTTTTAGGCTTTTAGGCTTTTAGGCTTTTCGAATTGTTTCCGCTCACACCCACACTCACACCCACACCCACACTCACACCCACACTCACACCGAATTGGGGGTGTAGCTCAGCTGGCTAGAGTATTTGCATGGCATGCAAGGGGTCAGGGGTTCGACTCCCCTCACCTCCACAATTCAAAAAAAACTGCCTCAATGGAATTTATTCTGTTGGGGCATTTTGTTTTTTAACTGGTTTCATTTGAGGAAATAATAATACTTCCTGTATGGCTTCCTGTCCGGTAAGCAACATCGTCAATCGATCTATTCCGATTCCAAGTCCGGATGTTGGGGGCATCCCGTATTCAAGAGCCAGCAGAAAATCCTCGTCCATGGCCATGGCTTCTTCGTCACCTCTGGCCGCCAATTGGAGTTGCTCTTCAAATCTTTGACGTTGATCAATAGGATCATTTAATTCAGTATAAGCATTTGCAATTTCTTTGCAGTTCACGTACAATTCGAAACGTTCCACCAGGCCTTCTTTGTTGCGGTGTTTCTTAGCCAAAGGAGTCATTTCGATAGGGTAATCAACAATATAAGTAGGCTGCACCAACTCAGGCTCAACAAGCGTACTAAAAATCTCGTCAATTAATTTCCCTGAGCCCATAGTCGGATCCGTATCTATATTTTTTGTTTTGCAAAAAGCTCTCAGTTCCGATTCAGACTTCCCTTCTACCTGAAATCCACTGTATTTTTCAATGGCATCAAACATGGTGATTCTCACAAAAGGCTTTTTGAATGAAATTTTTTTACCCGCGATTTCAACTTCATGAGAACCATTGACCATTATAACAACTTTTTCCAACATGTCCTCCACCATTTCCATCATCCATATATAGTCCTTGTAGGCCACATAGATTTCCATGGATGTAAATTCCGGATTGTGGGTTCTGTCCATTCCCTCATTTCTAAACATCTTGCCGATCTCGTAAACTCCATCAAATCCACCAACGATCAATCTTTTTAGATAAAGTTCATTTGCAATTCTCAAAAACAAGGGTAGATCGAGGGCATTGTGATGCGTTTTAAATGGCCTTGCTGCTGCACCCCCATGAACACTTTGCAAAACAGGGGTTTCGACTTCCAGCCAACCTTGCGCATTAAAATAATCGCGCATGTATTGGATCAGTTTACTCCTTTTTATAAAAGTTTCTTTGACCTGCGGGTTGACGATCAGATCCACATAACGGTGGCGATACCTTTGTTCAGGATCCGAGAACGCATCGTGAACATTTCCGTCTGCATCGGTCTTTACAATGGGTAGCGGGTGCAATGATTTTGATAACAGTTTCAACTCAGAAACATGAATGGAAATTTCTCCTACTTTGGTTCTGAAAACATAACCTTTGACTCCTAGGATATCTCCTATATCTGTGTATTTTTTAAATACCAGGTCAAACAAGGATTTATCATCTTCAGGACAGATCTCGTCCCTTTTAATATAAACCTGGATTTTTCCATGATCGTCCTGCAACTCGGCAAAACATGCTTTCCCCATATCTCTTACCATCATCAACCTACCGGCAAGACAAACATTTTTAAAAGCATCGGGATCCTGGTCAAACTTCGTCTTAATGTCGTGCGAATTCGAATTGACAGGAAAAGCTTCAGGCGGATAGGGATTTAATCCCAGATTCTGTATTTCTTTTAATGCGTTTCGTCTTACAATTTCCTGTTCAGATAGATTTAACATATTGCGAATTATGGCCGCAAAGATATATTAAAATAATTCTTCATGATTATCAGAAAATAAGCAATTTTTAATTAAATGACTTTTATACAGCTTAAAAATCGCCGTTTAAAATCTAATAATATTACTTTTCTGATAGAACTATTTTAAAATAGGAAATTTCAGATTCGATTGTTACTTTTATAACATATACTCCCGAGATATCAGGCTTTACTAACTTTAATCTGTTTCCATCAAAGACTTCATTATTGTTTGAATAGGCGATCAATTTTCCTGCAAGATCAAACCATTCGACTTCGGGCTTTGCAACAAGTGTATTCTTAGAAGAAATTACAATATGATCATCACCAATTGAACTCACATGCAAAGCTCTGTCTAAGCGCTCCCGATGAATTAACTTGCCAAACAGACTATCTCCCCGCTCGTGTTTTCTTTCCTCCTTATCATCATAAGTTACAATATCTTTAAATTCGATACATACCGTATCGCGCTCTTCGCAATTTGGCAAACTTGCCAGCCATTCAAAGCAATAGGTTCCGAATCCTTCTACGGCCACATAGGTCAGTGGAATTGAAGCATCATCGATCACTGCAGAAAACGGTGCAGCAATCACAGACCAGTTTCCATTTAATGCACTGTTGGCGCTCAGTTTTCCAATTTTTCCAAACACTTTTAATTTTTCAGGCAATGGATCCGGATGGATACTTACAATTTCACATACTGCGGACTGACTTTCCGTAGAATCTTTTCTGAGTTTTAAACTTACGAACGTTTGTTCGCCAGGTTGAAAATTCCATACCACTTGTATGGAGGAAGAGTCCGCATTCGAAAGGATGTCCCCGCCTTCAACGGTCCAGACATATTTCAGATTTTTATCCTGAAATATAGCAGATCCAATAATCCAAAACGTATCTCCGGGACATACCGCTTTTGTGGTTGAAATAAACGGGCCTTTGAATATTTTTAACTCCTCAAATCCCTCTTCAAAACTTCGCACACAGATGGCGGTATCGGAACCTAATAAACAGGTGACTATAACATCTACAACATAATCTCCCGGTTGAGCGGGCCTGAACCTTTCATCTGTCGATAAAACCGTTCCGCTTGTATCCTGAAGATCTCTCCAATGGTACTGAAACATGTAGCTTTCTCCAATATTACAAGGATGGTTGATCCGGATGTTGGGACTATACTCCAAGGTATCGTTGACCAACTTTTGTTGCATATCGGCACTGTAGTCAATCTGAACAGAAGTGAGCAGGATGGAGCTATCGCATTCATAGGGAGTTGTCGATTTGGGCAATGGGATCTGGAAAGCTTGTTTGCAGCCCACCCAGGCCCGGTTAAACATGTCGATGTAGGGTTGGTTATCACAGCTTATAAAATATACTTCAGCAGGTTCTGGTTGGTCCAACACAATATAATTCGCAATTGAGTCAAATTTACAGCAATTGTTATCGGTAAATTGCTGTCTGTATACCCCACTGGAAAACACCCGTTGAGAATGCCATTTGTGTCCTCCGGGATGAGCCTGTTCGTAGCATATGACTCTTGGGACCCCTAATTTGTCGGGAATGTTTCTCACTTTAATTAATGCACAGCGAGGGCCTTCCTGACCACAGATGTCGCCACTTTTTGGATTTCCAATATAGGCGGTAACACAGATTGTAAAATCGCCTTCATCGGGAAAATCAAGATAGAGTTCATTTTTATTCAAACCAACCTCATCACCATCGAGGGTCCATTGGTATGAAGGTTGACAAGCAGCTGAACTGTCAATAAAAAACTTATAATTACAAGCCCCAACACAAATTGAATCGATCACACCACTTGGTTCATCATTGATAAATCCGAGAGGGTTTAATGTGGTCGGTCCACCACCATTTGTACTCAATGTAAAATCACAAATATCTCCGGAACACCCATCCACCCAAAGATAGTAAGTTTTACAGGGTGTAAGATTGACATTTATAACTTCAACACTACCCGGAGGAACACAAGGCATAGACTTGCATGCAATCTCCTCCCCACAATTGCAATCACCCCAGATGCCGTACTGCAAACCTTGACTGACAGTACATCCACCAATGGTCAACGTTATCGTTACGTTTCCACCCTGAGTCACAAAACCCCACCAACTCGTATTGTGCCCTACCCCACCCTGAGAACACATAGGTGCGCAATGAGTAGGCATCGTACTAGGATTATTACAAGCATAGCCATTTAATTGGTCCAACGAACAAAATACGTTTGCATCTTCACATGTTTCTGACATCGGTGGCGAGCATTGCGAAAGCACTTTTGTTTGGAAACAAAAAATCAAAATAAGTAGGGTAATGTATGTTTTCATAAGTTTAGCTTTAAAAATTATTAAATGATGAATCCATGCATTCAATACACAACTATTTTTTGTACGCGATGGATCTTTCCATCATTTAAAATCAAGAAATTTCATATTGCAATCCGTTGGTGCCGGTACAAGATCCGACGTGTAAAGTAAAATAGACGATACCTCCTTCACTTACAAATGACCAATAGACCGTATTATCTGATGAACTCCCATCGCAAAGGGTCCCCGAACAACCTGTGGAAAGCCCGGATTCATTGCTGCAACTGTAACCGTTCATAGCAGAAAGACTGCAAAAGGTGGCTGCCTCCTGACATTGGTCTGCAACCGATGGAACGCATTGGCTCCAAATTTGGGATATAGATATGAAACTCAACCCAACAAAAACAAGAAATCTTAGCATAACATTAAATTAAAATAGTGATGCCTTAAAAATGCAAAACGCTTTCCGGATTTGGGATTTTGATTAAAATAAAATGAAATACTATTAACTCCAACCATTATTTGAACCGGACCACAACCAAAAGGACTGTCCAGGTAACGACTATCGGGGGAATTATTATCCTTTAATTGGCAACTTGCAGGACTTAGTAACCTGCCAATAAATTGGAAGGATGCAGACGAAATCTCAAGATCATACACTTTCTTGAAGTTCATGATGATCGGATAATTAATTCAAAACCAGTTGGTACATCGTAAAAATAAGGCCTGAGACCACAGGAATCAAATATTTTTAGTTAAAATTTCTTCATGGGCAGGTTGAGAACAAGCTGGTTCGAACAAAATCAGGCTACTTTTGTGGCTTTATACACTAAAATTGAATAGATGCAATTGAGAAAATTCCTGGTCGCTATTACATTGTTAAACCTGTTGCTGATCAACGGTCTCAATGCTCAATCGGGGATTCCGATGGATAGCGTTTATACGTTTATTAAAAATAACTCTGTTTATAAAAATCAAGTCGATTGGCAACAAGTCGATAGCATTTACAAGGTTCATAAAAGCAAAAGCTATACGACAGAAGACAGCATTCAAACGTTGGTTCAGATATTGAAGGCGCTTGGCGATGTTCATAGTTCGATTCAATTTCAAGGCAAAAGCTATGGGCATTACGAAGGATTGGAAAAAAATGAATGGGCCTATTTAAAAAACTTTAAAACAATAGCAGAAGAAAGCCAGAATAAAATTTTCAGAACAAAATTTTTACAAGGTTTTGTGTACATCAGGATCCCGGGAATTCAGGTGGATGATTCTAAAAGTCTGAACCAAATGGCACAGATGCTCTACGATTCAATAGTCCTTTATACTCCTGAACGGGTTAGAGGATATATAGTTGATCTGAGATTAAACACCGGTGGGAATGTTTATCCCATGTTGGCAGGTGTAAGCGCATTGTTGGGCGAAGGTTTGATTGCAAAAGAATCAGATGCCGATGGAAGGGTTGTCCGTAATTGGTACATTCACGGTCCGAATGTTTTTGCAGACAGCACCCAACTTACGTATGTACAGAACAGAAAATTGGATGCCATTTCAACTAAGCCCGTTGTCGTATTAACGGGTCCGTTGACAGCAAGTTCCGGCACATTTACTGCCATCGCATTTAAACGGAGGCCTAATACCCTGTTCATTGGCGAACCCACAGCAAAAGGCTACAGCAGTTCCCTGACTCCGTTTAAATTTTCAAAAGAATTTACTGTAAATTTTGCCAATTGTTCAGTTTTAGATCGCGTTCAAACGGTTTACCTTGATCAACTTACCCCGGATCAGATTGTTTACCGGGGCGAAAATTTTGATCATTTATTAGCCGATAAAAAAATAAAAGCTGCTCTGGGATGGCTTCAGAAATTTCATTAATATTTATAATTTATAGTTCTCTAAAACCATATTTGCCGGGACTTGTTCTTTCTTTCTAATCGCTTATGTTGAAAACAACTGGTATACATACAATAGGGCTGGCCTCCATGCTTATTCTTATTTTTTCATGTTCTGATGAAAATAATAATCAAAAACAACAAACCGGAGCAAAACCCGGTTCCGTTCCGCCAATTCCTGTTAAAGTCATGGAAATCAGGTCATCCAAGCATCGGTCCATGATGGAGGCAACAGGCAACCTCATTGCTTTGGATCAAACCCTGTTGAGTGTTGAGTCATCGGGTAAAATCACTTATTTAAATTTGCCGGAAGGCGAATCTGTTGAAAAAGGACAATTGCTTATTAAATTGAATGATTCTGAACTAAAAGCGCAACTCGAAAAATTGCAGACCCAGGAGAATCTGGCCATCGAAAAAGAAAAACGAAAAAAGAAATCTCTGGAAATTCAGGGCATTTCCAAAGATGAATATGAGACGGCTCTTAACGATCTTCAGATGATTCGGGCGGAAAAGAAAATATTGTTAAGCCGAATCGCCAAGACCGAACTCAGAGCACCTTTTGCCGGTATTTTGGGATTACGCAATGTAAGCGAAGGAGCATACGTAAGAGAGGGCGATCCGGTGATTAGTCTCGTAAAAAGGGACCCTATTGGGATTGAATTCAACGTACCTGAGTATCAATCCTTCATGATCACCATGGGTCAGGAAGTTGCTTTTTCAATTGATGGTATCTCAGATTCTATGCAAGCCAAAGTGTATGCTTATGAACCTTCAATCGACCTCGAAGCCCGAAGTTTAAAAGTCAGAGCAAAATTGAGGAATCCGGGTCAAAAATTAAAACCCGGAGCATTCGCACAAGTACATTTATCCGGATCAAAAAATACACAGGCCATATTTATTCCCAACGAAGCATTGATTCCCATATTAAAAGGGTATAAAGTTTTTATTGTAAAACAAGGCAAAGCCAAAGAAATTCAAGTTGAAACCGGAGAACGGGATGAAGAAAAGGTGTTGATTAAATCCGGTCTGGCCGATGGGGATAGTCTGATCATCAGTGGAATCATGAGGTTACGGGAAGGTTCCGTTGTTCAAATTATTGAGAATACACCTCATGAGTAATTTCTCCCATACTTTTATCAGAAGACCCGTATTGGCCATTGTGGTCAACCTACTCATTGTCATTTTCGGTGCGATCGGATTTACCTTTTTAGGGGTACGGGAATATCCTTCCATCGATCCCCCCGTGATCAATGTGCGTACAAGTTATCCGGGCGCCAATTCTGACATCATTGAATCGCAGATCACCGAACCTCTTGAAAAAGCCATTAATGGAATATCGGGAATTCGAACCATTTCTTCCTCAAGTGCGCAAGGCAATAGCAATATTCGAGTTGAGTTTGACCTGGGATATGATATGGATGCCGCGGCCAATGATGTCAGAGATAAAGTATCTCAGGCGGTGCGGAATTTACCAAATGACATGGATGGGTTACCCATTGTCAGCAAGTCAGATGCAAGCTCGGAATCGATTATTTCTATGACCGTAAGGAGTGATACCCGAAATCATCTGGAAATTACAGATTATGCAGAAAACGTACTTGCACAGAGATTCATCACTATTCCCGGAGTGAGTACAATTCAAATTTGGGGACAAAAGCGTTACAGTATGCGACTTTGGATGGACCCTGTAAAAATGTCTGCCTACCAAATTACCCCACAAGACATACAAGCTGCACTCCAAAGGGAAAACGTCGAACTACCTTCAGGGAAACTTGCAGGCAATCAAACCGAACTTACCATTCGTACCATTGGCAAACTGAGTACAGAAACTGAGTTTAATGAATTGATCATCAAAACCGTAAACGACCGCTCAGTAAAACTTAAAGACGTTGGAGAAGCGAGATTGGGGCCAGAAAACGAAGAATCCATTTTAAGAGAAACCCTGGTCCCAATGATCGGTCTGGCGATTGTCCCGCAACCCGGATCGAATTACATCGATATTGCAGATGAGTTTTATAAAAGAAAAGAACAAATTGAAAAAGAACTTCCGAAGGACATCAGCCTTGACATTGCGCTCGATAACACCCGGTTTATCAAACAATCTGTCACAGAAGTTGGGGAAACGATATTTATTGCAGTTGCATTAGTCATTTTGATCATTTTCCTGTTCTTCAGAGATTGGCTTGTGGCTTTCAGACCTCTTATCGATATTCCAGTTTCGCTAATCGGAGCATTTTTTATCATGTACCTTATGGATTATTCCATCAATGTACTTACGTTGCTGGCCATCGTTTTGGCAACCGGACTTGTTGTGGATGATGGAATTGTCGTTACTGAAAACATTTTCAAAAAAGCTGAAAAAGGATTATCTCCAATGCAAGCTGCATTTCAGGGTTCATCGGAGATCATTTTTGCAGTCATTGCGACATCGCTCACATTAGCAGTTGTATTTCTTCCCGTAATTTTTATGGAAGGATTTGTAGGGCGGCTGTTTCGTGAATTTGGAATTGTGCTGGCCGGAGCGGTTTTGATTTCGGCATTTGTGTCACTTACGCTTACCCCTATGTTGAATGCGAGGATGATTCGTGCTCATTCAAAACACAACCGGTTTTATGAATGGACGGAGCCATTTTTCAAAAGTCTTGAAAAGTTTTATCAAAAAAGTCTATCCGCTTTTCTCGGTATCAGATGGATAGCATTTGTAATCATTTTGGTTTGCGGCTTCACCGTATTTTGGCTTGGAAAAAAATTGCCTTCCGAACTTGCCCCTTTGGAAGACCGCAGCTGGTTGCGTTTAAATGTGTCTGCTCCGGAAGGCGTTTCATATGAGTATACCGATTTTTTCATGAAACAACTGGCGCAACTCATTCACGATTCCGTGCCGGAAAAGCAAGTCTTACTTTCTGTAACTGCGCCCGGATTTACCGGCTCGGGGGCTGTAAATACGGGATTCATACGTCTAAGGCTGACCCAACCTGAAGACAGAAATCGAAGTCAGGACGATATAGCCAAACAATTGGTTAAACTCACCTCGCCATTAAGTCAGGCAAGAACTTTTGTGGCTCAGGAGCAAACCATATCAACGGGTGGTGGTGGGCCCAGAGGTGGTTTGCCCGTTCAATTTGTGATTCAAGCTCCCAATTTTGAAAAACTGAAAGAAGTCCTTCCCAAATTTATTGAAGCGGCCAACAAAAGTGAAATCCTGCAAACCATTGATGTAGATTTAAAATTTAACAGACCTGAATTGCTCGTCGAGATCGATAAAGAAAAAGCAGCACAACTCAAAGTAAGTACCGAAGATATAGCACGGACCATTCAAATGGCATACAGCGGACAACGATTTGGCTACTTTAATATCAATGGAAAACAATATCAGGTGATCGGACAAGTGGAACGCAAATTCAGAGACGCACCGGAAGATATACGTAAACTTTACGTCAGTAATGCGGAAGGCACTCCGATAGCCATGGATAACCTGATCCGGTTTTCAGAAAACAGCAGTCCTCCGCAGTTATATCATTACAACAGATACATGTCGGCCACAGTATCCGCCGGATTGCAAACCGGATATACCATCAAAAATGGCATAGAAGAAATGAAATCCATCGGTGCTGAATTGCTGGACGACAGTTTCTCTACTGCACTAACAGGAGCATCGAGAGATTTTGAAGAAAGTTCTTCGAATGTCTGGTTTGCATTTATGCTTGCATTGGTATTGATCTATCTCGTACTTGCTGCACAGTTTGAAAGTTTCCGGGATCCTGTTGTCATCATGATGACTGTACCTCTTGCTATAACAGGCGCTTTACTTTCCCTTTGGATATTCAAACAATCCTTAAATATTTTTAGCCAGATTGGTATTATCATGCTGATCGGATTGGTTACAAAGAACGGAATATTGATTGTTGAATTTGCGAATCAACTGCAACGGAAAGGAACGGTATTAAAGAAAGCTATTCTCGAAGCTTCTGCTTTGAGACTTCGACCGATCCTGATGACCAGTTTGGCTACCGCATTAGGAGCCTTGCCTATTGCTATGGCTTTAGGTGCCGGAGCCATCAGCAGGAAAGGAATGGGGATCGTCGTGGTTGGCGGAGTTCTTTTCTCGTTAATCCTCACGTTATACATCATTCCAGCCATATACATCTATCTATCGAAGCCGAAAACAGCAGATGAAGAAATATAATCTGATCATATTTTCCAAGGTACTAACATTCGTTAGTTTGATGGCACAGGACTCGCTCCGTCTTCGCGATGCCATTGAAATCGGATTAGCTCAAAACTACAGCATCAAAATAGCCGCTGAAGACATCAAAATTGCGGATTTCAACCACAGCCGCGGCCATGCAGGAATGTTACCTTCGCTTGATGTGAATGCTCAAGCATCCAAGTCGGGATCGAACACCAGGCAGGAATTTGTAACAGGCAATCTCGTCGACAAAACAGGTGCATTGGCCACACAATATCAATCGGAAATTGCTTTGAGCTGGACCCTGTTTGATGGAATGCGGATGTTCATTACTTACGACAAACTCAAATTGCTTAAAACTCAAAGCGAGCAAATGCTTAAGGTCCGTATTGAGGAATTTGTTTTTCAAATTACAAATCAATACGCTCTTATCGCCAAGCAGCAGCTTGCACTCAGATCATACAGCCAATTGCTAAAATTGGCAGAAGAGCAATTGGAATGGACCCGCAAAAAATTTGAAATTGAGCAAACCGGAAAATCAGATTTACTGCAATCGGAAATTGAATGGAATCGCCAGAAAGCCAATTTGCTCATTCGCGAAAATGAAATTAAAAACGCCAAAAGGCAATTGAATTTATTGTTATCCCGTAATCCTGAAACAGGTTTTTTTGTAATGGAAGACGAAGGCCTTTTGTTAAATCCACTTCAGGATTTTGATCCCACCCAGTGGATTCAAAAAAATTTAAATTTAAAAATATTGGAATCCGACAAGAAAATTGCAGAGTTCGAATTAAAGGAACTCAAGACCGGATACTATCCTCAATTATTTCTGAATTCCTCATACAGCTACAACAAAACAGAAAATCAGGCTGGATTTTTATTATTTAACAGAAACCATGGCTGGAATGTAAATCTCAATGCCAGTTGGAATCTTTTTAACGGCCACCGATTAAAAAAGGATATTGCCATCTCCAAAATAAACATACTCAAATCAAACTTGGCTATCGAGTCTTTGAAATTGGAAAACGAAACGCAACTCCGGGATGCCTACAACAGATATTTGCATTCAAAAGAAATCGCTGCACTCGAAGAAAAAAACCTCCAGCTCATCCAGGCCTATCTCGATCTGGTCAGTTCCAACTATCAGCTTGGAGAAGCTTTGTTCCTCGAATGGAAAGAAGCCAGATCACAATTCGAAAGCAGTCTCAATCAACTTCTCGAATACAAATACCAGGCAAAACTTGCCGAATTGGAATACAGGAGGCTTAGCGGTATTCTGATCAACTGATCTCTCCCTTGCAACTCTCTAGAATGACTCTCATATTATGCCTTCATTAAGGCAGATTAGAAAAGATTGCCTTGATTATCTTTGTGGATACAACCGGATACCTGTAGTAAATGAAAATTTCTAGTGTCGTTATTATAATCTTTTGTTTTGCACGGGTTTCTGCACAATGTCCTGAAATAACAAACACTACAACCAACCCGAATTGTATACCGGAATGTACGAGGTGTGGTGGTGATCAGATAACGATCAACATCCAAGGTGGCGACCTTCCACACAATGGAAAGATTGATTACTATGCAGACGTCAATCCGGGGTTTAATCCTTATATAGGCCAGGGCACTCTGATTGGAAGTGCCAACATTACCACCAATAATCCAAAATGCAGAATTTGTCCTTCATTATTGGGATTCATGATCGATGCCTGCGGAACAGAAGCGGCCAATGAATTTCTGATCATGTGGAGTGGCAGCGGCTTAAATACCTCTGATTTTTATTTTGATTATGCTCCCCAAAACAATACAGGTGGAGCAGGCAACGCTGATATTGGACCCGGTGGATGTGGAATTGGGGCAGGGCCAGCCGGCCTGGTGGGTGGCTGCACAGCAATTTCAGTAGGAGCTAATTTCAACATCCCCCCCAATTCTATCTGGATTGTTTTTACAAGTGCAAATGCATTTACATCATATGATTTTAGTGCCATTTGCGGACTCAGCTGTAAAATTTATGTTTCTGCGAGCAACTGTACACGAACCATTGGCGCATTTTCTAATTTCGATGCAAGCCCCGGTTCCAGGACTCAGGTGATGACCATAACCGGATGCGGATGCTCTACAAATGCCAGTTACGACATCCCTGGATTGCTTACAGGAAATGGAGATTTTTGGGCTGAAGGAAGTATATCCAATAATGGTTGTGCCGTACCTTCATTATCGCCTCCCGCATATACTGCAGCAACGAGTATTGTTACGCCATTTAATTACACCATCCCACAAAGTTGGTGCGAGCGCGATTACGAAATTGTAGGAATTCCAAACCCAGCCCCGGACCCCGATTGTTGCATGCCAATTTACACGGAACGCATTTTGGTACATGTAAAATGTCCTGTCGCTAACACAAGCACCCTCGAAGCATGTGAGATCATTAATGGCCTGGCCGCCTTTACACTTGAAGATGCCGATCCGGATGTTCTTGGAAGCAGCAACGGATTGGTTGAGTATTATCGGGATAAGGCAGGCACACAACGTATTTTTTCTCCTTTTACTTCAGGAAATGCAACAATTTATGCAAGAATCATCGATGGAAATTGCAAGTCTAATGTTGTTGCCATCCAATTAAAAGTAAATCCGTTGCCGGTTGCAAAAGCAACATCAGATAAACAATGTGACGATGGAAGCGGATTTGCGAATTTCGACCTGAGTCTTTTGGAAACTACCATCAAAAATGGCAACAATGGAGCAACGGTCAAATTTTTTGAAGATATCAACAAAACAAAAGAAATCAGTTCACCTTACCAAACCGGAACAACTACCATATACGCCTGTATACACAATGGCAAATGCGAATCCGCTCCTGTTGCCATTTTCTTGACTGTACTTCCTAAACCAATAGCCACAAGCGTCACATCCAGCGCCTGTCCGGGAGCTGATGGAAAAGCTGTTTTTTTATTATTAGACCTCATCACAAAAATCACCAACAATCCATCGGGGACTTCGGTAAATTTTTATGAAGACGATCTGTTGCTTAAAAAAATTAATCCCCCCTACTCTACTCCGGGAGATACGATCTATGCCGTAGTCACTGAAGGCAATTGCAAATCAGAACCGGTTGAAATTATTTTAAAAGTATCTGACTTAAATACCGTTCTTCTGATCACAGATAAAATTTGCGATGATGGGAACGGCAGTGCTGTTTATCACTTGATTCCTGCAACCCGGTATCTGCAACAAGGCGATACCAGCATTCGGGTGAGTTGGTATAGAGACAGCCTTAAACTAGATACGGTCATTTCGCCGGTCACTGTAAACCAAATAGATACTTTTTATGCCTTTTTAAAGAAGGACAGTTGCATTTCAAAAGCCATTCCCGTCATCATTGAAACGGTAAAACGCCCTGTGGGTATAGAACGAACTTATGAATTTTGCGGAGGGATAGATGGACAGGTCATCATTCCTTTAAACACTTTGGAAAATGGGGTCAAACCTTTTCCCCATTTGCCGAATATGGTATTGTTTGCAACAGACAGCAACATGACCCAGTTGGTACAGAACCAGATCACTACCTCAGGCGACACGCTTTACGCAGTCATCCTCGATTCACCCTGTAACTCACTTCCCGTTAAAGTAATTATCAACGTCAACCCATCTCCTTTTTTTGATCCTTATCCCGACCAGGTTTATTGTGACCACTACCTGTTGCCGGCTCTGTCAGGAACCAATTTGAGTCCAAATGCAAGTTACTTCAACAGCATGGGTAAGCCGTTGCAGGAAAGTGATACCATCAGGAGCAGCCAATGGATTTATGTTTCCGATACCCTTGGAATTTGTTCCGATCTCGATAGTTTTTACGTCGACATCCTTAAACAACCCGAAGCAGGACCTGACAACAACATCTCGGTATGTGAAGGAACTGTTCTAAATTTGAATAATCTGCTTTCTAATCACGATGGCGGAGGAATTTTTATCGATATAGATATGTCGGGAAGTTTGCAGGACAGTCTTTTTACTTCCACCGGACACAATGGACAAACCTTTCGTTTTCAGTATATCCTCAACGGAAATTCTTATTGCCAGGGAGATACCGCTGTATTTACCGTGCAAGTTGTCAAACAATTGTTTGCGGGTCAAAATCCTTTCATTATCATGTGTGAAAATGAACAGCTTTCGCTGTTGAACGCAACTCTAAACGGTGACGCGGGTGGTATATTTATTGATCCCATAAATACGGGCGCTTTACAACAATTGATCTGGGATGCCCGTATTTCCGGACCAGGAACCTTTGATGTGATCTACCAGGTCGGAGACGGAATAACCTGTCCAACTGATACCGCGTTGATAAAAATTCAGATTTTACCAAATATAGAAATTGACAAACCTCAAGATGTCTCAACTTGTGGTTATTATGTTTTACCCGCTATTTCAGGTAAAAACACCATTGGGAATTCTTCTTATTTTATCAGACAAAACGGAATATTAATTCCCCACAAAGAAGGCGATACACTATTCAGCTCTACAATCATTAATATCGTTGGAATTGGCCAGATGTTATGCCCCGATTCAGATAGCTTTCAATTGGAAATACTCAATGAGGTCAATTCCGATTTTAAACTAACAGATGTTTGTCCGGATTTCAGCATTGATATCGGAACCACAACATTCAACCTTCAGAATAGTAACGGGAAAGTTATTTTTAAAAATGGGTCTTTTACCGGTTGCGACAGTATCGTCCAGGTCGACCTGAGTTTTCTACCGGTAGCACAGGGAAATTATCAGGCTACGCTCTGCGAATCCAAGAGTTTGATGCTTGGAAATACCACCTTCGACAGAGCCAACCCGAGCGGGACAGCCGTGCTTAAGAACCAGAGCGCACATGGCTGTGATAGTTTTGTACAGGTATCTCTACTTTTCGAATCCATTCAAATGGATACTTTCAGGACGAGTTTATGTGAAGGAGAACGCATTCAGATCCGCAATAAATTTTACGATGCACAAAATTTATCTGGTATCGACACTTTAACAAACATCAATCCCGATTTATGCGACAGCATCGTGGTTATAGAAATCACTGCTTTGAAAGGCGGGGTTTTTAACTATAATGTAACGCTCTGTGAGAATGATTCGCTGGTGATTGGATCTATCGTGTTTAACAAGAACTTTACAGGACTTCACGACACCATCCAGAATGGAGCCAGTAATTTCTGCGACAGCATCCGCCATATTCAAATAAATTTTTCTCCACTCCCTGTTCATAACTATACTGACACCTTGTGTGAAAATGAATTCAGAGTCATTCAAAATAACAGATACGATTCTTTCAATCCTACAGGTACTGAGATTTTTAAAGGAGCAGGATTTACTGGATGCGACAGCATTGTCCATATTCAATTGTATTTTCTAAAAGCAGTTCAATCACAATATTCACCAGCCCTTTGCGAAAACGACAGCATTGATATTCATGGAAACTATTATTCAAAATACAAAACCTTTGGATTGGATACACTCAAAGGTCAGGCTTCAGGTGGTTGTGACAGCATTGTGTCTATTTCTGTCCAATTGATTCCCCTGGCTACGGGCGTTTTGGATACTCCATTGTGCGAAAATCAACAAATCGTTTTGAATGGAAAAATCTACGATAAGAATAGAACTTCAGGTATAGAACTTTACAAAGGAGCTGCGGTAACCGGATGTGACAGCTTGGTTCAAATCAATCTGAAAATTTTGCCACAAGCTGTTTCTGAAATTAAAGACACCTTGTGTGAAGATGAACAACTCATCATAAATGGCAACATATACAACAAAAAGAATCCCAGTGGGCAATCGATCATTCCGGTAGCCGGTTCATGCGACTCCTTAGTAAACGTCGACCTGTATTTCAACAGTCTTCAGGTTATATATCCTTCCGAAGTAAAAATCTTCCAGGGATCCGGTCAGAGCATTCAACTTCAACCAAATTTTACACCCGTTTTCATTCAATGGTTTCCTACACAAGGTCTAAGCTGTACAGATTGTTTAAATCCGGTCATCACCGTAAATGCAGATACTGAATATTCGGTGACCTTGCTTGACGAAAACGGATGTGAGATTGTAATTCGTATCCTTATGAAAGTATTTTTGGATGATCAGGTCTTTGTCCCGAATGTATTTTCGCCAAACGGAGACAACATCAACGACGTATTTAAGCTCATGGGTGAAAACAAACTGATAAACATTCGTTCGTTTGTTATCTACGACAGATGGGGGAACCTGATCTATTCAGAACCTAAAACTACACTGGCCAACCACAAAGGCTGGGATGGCTCTGCGCTAAACGGAGATAAAATGAATCCTGGAGTTTACATTTTTTCAATTGAGATTGAAAATCAGGGAAATCAATTCAGAAAAATCTTCGGTGATATAACTTTGATGCGTTAAACTCCTGTTTTATGCTTAGGTCATCTGATCAGTGTAACATCGCCGCTCAACTGATGAAATATTCCAGCCTTATCGTGAAACTGAAACACATAAACATAAACACCAGGCAATGATTTTATACCTTTAAATTCTCCATTCCACCCATCCTGTGTGCGGTGTGGAGAAAATTTCTTGCCCTCAAATTGCAAATTACCCCAACGGTCAAAAATTTTCAACACATCAATGACGTCCACAGAACGGTCTGTTATGATGTTAAAAAAATCATTAATGTTGTCTCCGTTAGGACTAAAGACGTTTGGGGCAAAGTATTTCTGCTCAGCGGCAATAAAAATGGATGCTGTGTATATACACCCAAATGAATCGGTAATTTTAACATGAAAGACACCCCCTTTCGGACCAGGAATTACAGAAGTGGCAAGACAATTTTGACAACGAATAATACCCGGGCCTGACCATTCAATTTCTACAATTGAATCAAGCGCGTTTACTTCTGCGATCAGATAAACAGAATCCCCAATTACAATTCGAAGACTGTCGGGATTAACATCAACTGCACCGATAACCGGATCCAGTATTGTGAAAGATTTAAACTGATTGCATCCGTTTGCATCCGTAAATTCAATAATATGGGACCCTGGCGAAACGCCTTCTTTCCCATCCGTGAAGTCATGAGCAACTCCATCGATTTTAAAAAGATAAGGTTCTACTCCCCCTTCAGCAAAATCAACAAATACAGTCCCTGATTCCGGCGAATTGCAATTTGCATGTTTGACCAAAATGTCAAACAACAATGGATCCGGTTCAGCAATTAAAAACGAATCCCTAATTGTACACTGATGCCGATCTGTAATCGAAACATAATAAAGACCCCTGGATAAGTTTTGTCGGATATTTAGAGAAGAACCATTTTCCCAATTATACTGATAAGGTGCTGTTGTCCCTTGTACCGAGATTTGAATACTGCCGGATTGTTGGCCATGGCACCTGACATCCTCAATCTGAGATAACAAGGTTGGTCTCAGCGTCTTTTCGATATGCAAAGTCAGGATGCTATCACAACCATTTGCCGACAAATAGAATTGTTGGTAAGTCCCGGAATCCCGATAATGCACCCCGGCAATATGAATGCTCTGATCAAAACACAAAGTCGTATCCAAACGGCTGGCTGATTTTGGTTTTGAAAAGTAATTGAGGGTGATCAAACTATCACAACCTAAGTGGCTTACAAATGGAATGGGGTAGATCCCTGATCTGAAAAATTTCATTTGACCAAAATAAAGGGTATCTCCTTCACATCTGCTGGAATCTAAAGAAATATTGTAAACAGGGTTGACAGATAAATTTAGAGTAATGAGGCTGTCGCATCCTGCCGCATTATTCAATTGCATCAGATATGTACCCGATGTAGTATAATTGTTGCCATTCAAACTGAGAGTCTTTCCCTTACAGATTGAAGTATCGACAACAGCGTTAGTATTTGCTCCAACTTTTAAGTCGACAACAAGTGTTGAATCGCAACCATCAGCAGATAAAAAAGTTTGCGTATAGAACCCCGGAGAGGTATAAATTTGATTTCCTGCTTTCAGAGATTGGCCTTCACAAATAAATGTATCCCATTGTGTGAATTTGTTTGGAAGCACAGTCAAATTTAAAATAGTCGAACTGTCGCAGCCGTTTGTGTCTTTATCGAACCAGTTATAACTCCCTGTTTTATCGTAACGCACTCCATTAAATTGGAGTGAATTTCCTTCGCAAATTGCAGCTGAGAATGAACTATCGCGTGGTGTATGAACCGTCAGATTCAAATCCAGGATGCTGTCGCAACCTTTTGTATTTTTTAGGAGCACTGCATAATCCCCTTGTGTATTAAAAACCTGGCCATCGATGACCAGGGAATCACCTTTGCAAATACTCGTCTTCAAAGATGCATAAGTGGTATCGAGATTGTATTCATAGGAGTTACTCAGTTCACAATCGTTACCATCAATGGCTTTAAGTACATACCTGCCTTCCTGCCCCCGAGGTATCAAATAATTCGACAAATTTGCAGACGGGATGGCCACTCCATCTTTATACCATTGATATTTTATCCGCGTGACGGTGGATGCCGGTGAATTGAGAACGATGGAATCCCGACAAGGATTTCCCGTAATCGCAAGCAGCAAGGAATCGAATTTTACGGTTTCCTCCAATAGCAATTCATCCAGGAAATAATAATAATATCCATCGGCGCGGGTGCATTGCGGACCAATGGCAATGGCTTCAATATTGGTAGTTGGTGTGATTTTGAGATTCACCTTCACCCACTTATTGGTTCCTGAAGCCGTAACGCGTGTTATCTCAAACCAATTGGGGTAATTGGAGGGGCATAACCAGGAATTTGCATCACCAAAAGGTAAGTTGGTACATTGTCCAGTGCCGAAAATTCCCAACGTTGTAATTGCTCTTGGGCCATAAGCGTTTCCCCTTTGCCCAAATCCAATCCAGAAACTCAAAGTGTATTCTCGCCCTGCCAGCATCGGACTATTGAGACAAGCGCCTACATATTCCTTGTAAATGGCATTGCGCACAGGATGGGTGTATAAATCCAAAAACCCAACATAGCCATTCCCCGCAGGTAAAGGCAACGGCGGACTGCCACGCATGGGGTCCTGTCTGAAGCCACATGTATGAAAATAATCAGAAGTGGCCGGAGATGCCTGGATCCAGTATTTCGAGCAATTCAATTGCATCAAACCCGTCGGGCAACAATAGTATTCTTCAAACGATGGATTGGGTATCAGGGATGAAGGGACAAACAAGGTATCTTTGATCCCTTTGCAAATACAGGCGGTATCATTCAGATCGATGAAACCATTTCCATCGTCATCTATTCCATTGTTGCAATCCTCGGTCACCGGCTGTGCAGAGAGCAGGACGGTGAGCATCGAGAGCATTCCAACAATTATAAAACGCCGATTCAATTGATCCTTAATATTCCAGGCTACAAACCTAAATAAAATACTTAAATTCTTTGAAAATTAACAAATTACAATTTGGCTCTGGTTTTTACAGGTAAATTGCAAATTATAAAGAAATTACGATTCTCAGATATATATCTGAGTGAACAGGGATATGTAAAAGCCTGTTAATACTTTTACCCGGAAAAACAAGAAAGGTTCAGATTTAAAATGGCAATTCAAACCCCTCAATTTGCAGAGCTCATCCTCCCATTGAACGTGGAAGGAACTTTTACCTATTCCGTCCCGGAAGAACTCCGGTCTGTTATCCGCATTGGACAAAGGGTTGAAGTTGAATTTGGAAAAAGGAAACATTATTGTGCTCTTGTTAAAAATCTGAACTCGGAATCCAACTGGACAAAGCCCAAACCACTTTTAGCGATCATCGATGAAAAACCAATATTTTCTTCGGTACAATTTAAGTTTTGGGAATGGTTAAGCGAATATTATATGTGCAGTTATGGCGAAATCATGATTGCAGCACTTCCATCCGCCTTCAGACCGGGTAGTGAAACGTTGATCTTTTCTCTTGTCGAACAGGATAACTTTCCAACAGAGGCTACCGATGACGAATTTTTACTTTTAGAGGCTCTTGAAATTCGCAAAGAAATTAATATCCAGGAAGCCCAGTCCATCCTGCAGAAAAAAGCCGTACTTAAATTGTTGAATGAAATGCTTGAAAAGCGGTGGATCCAGATTTATGAGAAACTGGAAGATTCTGCCGAAGCCATTCAAATATCATGGATCAGGCTGCATCCAAGCCTTCGCGAAAATCAAGATCTGTTGAATAAATCACTTGATCTCGTTCCAAAAATCAGAAAGGCAATCGCGATCATTGGTAAACTATTTACAACAAAGAAAAGATTATGGATGGATACGCCGTGTGGAATTACAAAAGTTGAGTTCTACTCCGGCTGATGTGACACAAGCATTATTGCAAAAAGAAATTTACGAAGAAATCAAACTTGAGAAATTCCACTACCCTGAATCATTCCGTCAGAAAACAGAACTCATACTTAGTAACGAGCAGGATAAAGTCTTAAAAGAGATCACAAACTGTTTTGAAACAGGCAAACCCATTCTTTTGCATGGCATAACCGGCAGTGGCAAAACCATGCTGTACCTTAAACTTATTGAAGATTTGCTCAATCAAGGCAAACAGATCCTGTATCTCGTTCCTGAGATCGCTTTGACTTCTCAGTTGGTGGGGCGTTTGAAACAACAATTGGGTGAACAATTGCTGGAATATCATTCCGATTTGAGTCCCAAATCAAAATTATCCGTATGGAATCTTGCAAAAGAGTCATCCTCTGTTTTTATTGGTGCGAGGTCATCTATATTTCTTCCTTTTACAAATCTGGGACTGATCATCGTCGATGAAGAACACGATTCTTCTTACAAGCAAAACGATCCATCACCCCGATACCAGGCCAGAGATTGTGCTGTTGTTTTAAGTAAAATACACTCTTGTAAAATCATTCTTGGCAGCGCCACTCCGAGTTTAGAAAGTTACTACAATGCAGGTGAAGGAAAATACCATTATGTGAAATTATTTCAAAGATTTGGAGACAGCGATTTACCGGACATTGAAACTGTATCCATGCAGGAGGCTCAAATCTTTGGCAAGAAGCATGGTCATTTTTCCGAACGCCTGATCGAAGAAATGAAAACTCAATTTGCATTGGGAAAACAGGTCATTATTTTCAGGAACAGACGTGGTTATAGTCCCCTGCTTCAATGCTCCAATTGCCATTGGGAAGCAGCCTGCAGCCAATGCGATATCCGACTGACGCTCCACAAACAGTGGAATAAATTGAAATGTCATATATGCGGACAAACAAAACCAGTTCCAGACAGATGTCCGGATTGCGGACAATTTACATTGAGACAACTGGGCTTCGGAACAGAACAAATTGAAGAAGCTCTTCAGGAATTATTTCCAGAACAAAAACTTCAACGACTCGATCTCGATGTAGCCCGAAGCAGGAAAATGCAACAGAAAATCATCGAAACGTTTCAGGAACAGGAATCCCATATTCTGGTTGGTACGCAAATGGTAACCAAAGGTCTGGATTTTGAGCATGTGGGAATGGTAGGAGTTTTACAAGCCGATCAAATTTTGTTCTTTCCCGACTTCCGCTCACAGGAGCGCGCATTTCAATTGTTAACTCAGGTGAGTGGCCGCGCCGGAAGAAGATCGCAAAAAGGAATTGTAATCGTACAGGGCTACCACATCGATCATCCCGTTTTACAATTTGTAAAGCATCACGATCAGGAGTCCTTTTATAAAAAGGAACTTAGCGAACGCCATAAATTTAATTACCCTCCCTATACCAGGCTTATCCGGTTACAACTGCTTCACAATAAAGCTCAAATCGCCGAAGATGCCGCCCAAGTCCTGAGCAAGGACTTGAAGGTACTTTTGGGAAAACGGGTTTTAGGTCCTGCAGAACCCCATGTTTCAAAAATTAAAGGTCTTTATGTAAGAGAAATTCTGGTCAAAATCGAGCGAGACAGCAATCAGGTTCTCAGGATTAAGAATGAGTTGACAGTCAGAATTCAAAAAATGAAATCGGGTTCAACATATCGAGGTGTAAGAATCCAAATTGATGTTGACCCATAAAAAAAAAAGCTTGTCTTGCGACAAGCTTTTAAATTTCTTATCATATCGACTTCAATCAGGCATTTGGAATGGTAAGTTCCTGGCCTGGATGAATTACATCGGGATCTTTCAATATATGTTTGTTAGCATTGAATATTTTCATGTAACTACCGGCATTATTGTAGTAATGTTTGGCAATTTTACTCAGACTATCACCCGATTTTACGGTATGTTTTGCGTAAAAGTCGGTATAGGCTACTCCAATGTCGGCAATGATATCAGAAGGATTATCTCCACCAATTTCTTTAATCTTATCCCAAATCTGGTCTTTTTCGTATTGTGTTTGTGCAGTGCCCCAAACTTTTAATACACCGTCAACTTCCTGTACATCACCATGTTGGATGTTCAATTCCTGGCCCAGATCCAAGACTGCCCGATACTTATCCTGTAAACTCATATTATAAAAATTAATTGTGAATAATAGCTACAAATTTACAATTTTTAAGATTGGCATTTGTAATCATATCCTTAAATTTTTACTATAATTTATAAAAGGGGGTAATTAAATGGCAAATCAGGCAATTTCATATTAGACCTCATTAAATTCTCAGAGCCCGCTTGCACCACACTTACATGATTTACAGCAATTAGAAGGTAACTTCCAATTAATTAAGCTCTTCTGCCTCCATAGACTTCAGCGTACTGATTTCTGCGATAACCTGTATAAGTGCTTTATTGGACGAATAAATTTCCCGATAGACATTCAAGAAGTTTGATGATTCCATCTCTGAAATTTCATTATTAATCAGTTCATGAGTCAGACTTGAAATTCTTTCTTCATAACCGGATTTGTTTTGATTCAACATCAGGACCAAATCAGCCTCATTATTATGAAAAGCAGAATTTAAAAGCAAGTTGTATTTTTTGTAAAATTCCATTTCCATCGTTTTTATTTCATTGTAGTTACGCGAAACCACTGCATTTGCAGAAAATTCAAATTCCAATAAATTGTGGCGGATGTCTTTCATATTTTTTGCCGAGCGAAGGATCAAACGTGCGACGATTAATATTTTACCCAATTTCAAAATTTCTCTTTCGTTCATTTGGTCTCGTCTGATCTCTGACAGGAATTCATGTATTTCACCTTGCAGAAATTTTAGCTTGTTATACTTTTCTTCAAACCTCACCTGTTCACCGGATGCCATTTGCCTGAGATTCCCAACAAAACCATTGTCTGCATCATTTGTGATTCCCAAAGTGCTTTTATTTAGATCCAAAGTCAATTCAAGCAAGTGAAAAATTTCCTTTTGTGATGATTCCAGGGCTTGTGCAGGAAGAACAGAAAAACTATTGCCAATAAATTTTGCGATGTACTCCGATGGTCTGTCTTTTATAAATCTGACCAACAAATTTGAAAACAGTCCCAAAAGAGGATAAAATATAATTAAGGAAATCAGGTTGATGCCGGATTGAAAAATAACGAGTTGCGTCAGAGGATCCCGAACCAGTAATTTTCCTGAAATAAAATCAAGCATCGGAAAAAGAAATGAAGCGGCTATGATGATGGTGCAGAAATTAAGTATGAAATTCCCCCAGGCTAATCTTTTTTTATCGACAAGACCTGTTCTGGAGGCCAACAGGAATTTCAGAGAAGTTCCTAATTCAGATCCAACCACTGTTGCAGCAGCACTTTCCAAAGGCAAAATTTGGTTATACAGCGCACTTAATGCAACAGCCATAGTCAATGAACTGGATTGAACAATTCCAGTAAAAACGAAACCTATACCAATAAAAAAAAGATAATTCCATCGCGAAAATTCCGACAAGTAAATTTCGAGCGATTGGTTTGCAGAAGTTTTCAACCATTCCAGCGCAATAAACAACATGGCAATGCCAATCAATAAATTCGTGAACTGCGCGACGTTGGTCTTTTTCTTAAAAAAAAGCAAACCCAGCAGACTTAGTCCCAAGAGCGGAAAAGAAAAACTGCTGAAATTTATTTTAAAACCTATGGTTGCAATCAACCAGCTGGTCATGGTGGTCCCCAGATTACTGCCCAATGTTGCCGCCAAAGCAGCTTTTAATGGAATAAGTCCTGCGCCAACAAAAGATAAAACGAGCAATATGACGACCGAACTACTTTGTAGGACTGCAGTGATGGCCGTACTTGCAACAGTAATTTTAAACTTACTCTTGGCCTGCTTTTGCAAAAACCTCTTAAATGAACGGGCAGCCAGATGCTTTAAGGAGTCTTCGATCAAAGACATCGCATAAATAAAAATGGCCACACCGGCTGCGAACTGCCAGAAATCAAATCCTTTCATAAGTTGACGGGGGCTCCAATACAACAATTAAATTCACGATCATATCCTCTGCAATTTCTAAAAAAGTGTCAAGCTAATATCCATGCCATTCAGATAAGCTATGCTTTTTCCGTAAATTTAAGAGGGCTAGAATTTCAAAGCTTGTTAAAAATAAATTAAACATCTGATTATCAAAGAAATAAATATTAACTATTTTTTTTGAATGGATTTGTAAGTTTGTACCAATTTCTTACTTTTGTAGCTTGATACATGAGCTTTTTATATCAAATGTATTGAATTCAAATACCAAAAACACCGGTTTTTACGATTAAACTAAGAATTGAATCCATAAATCATGCAGTTACTCACCTTACTTTGGGCAGAAAAAGCCACAGATGCCGCAGCAGAAGCAGTTGCAAAGACCAGTATTGTCGATATCATTTTATCGAGCGGACCGATTGGTGTTGGGATCATTTCCATCCAATTGGTACTTTCCTTTGTAGCACTTTACATTTTTATTGAGCGTTTTCTGAGCTTTAAAGCTCTTGCCAAGGAAGATGAACGCGTCATGCAGAACCTGAGAGCGAACATTGGCAGTGGAAATATTCAAGTCATCCAAAGTATTTGTGCGGGCAGCGACACTCCACTCGCGCGAATGGTAGAAAAAGGATTGTCCAGATTGGGTCGCCCCATGCCTGAGATTGAAAATGCAATTGAAAACGTCGGTAGAGTTGAAACATTCCGCCTGGAAAAAAAGGTTACTTACCTTTCATTGATTGCAAGAATAGCTCCTATGTTTGGATTTCTTGGTACCATCATGGGGGTCATTAAAATCTTTTACGACATCTCTTTATCAGATAATTTATCTGTTGGTGTCATTTCCGGAGGTTTGTACCAAAAGATGCTGACATCTGCGGGTGGATTGTTGGTTGGTATCGTTGCATTTCTGGGATATTATTTTTTAACCATGATGCTCGATGAGTTGGTAAACAAGCTGGAGAGAAGAAGTATCGAGTTTATGGACATCCTGCACACACCCGTTAAATAAGCATTTTAAAAAAAGCATATGAACATTAGGGGAAGAAGAAGGGAAACCGCTGAGTTGAGTGTCGAATCGCTCAACGATATCATGTTTTTTCTTTTGTTATTTTTCTTGATCGTTTCCACTCTGGCAAATCCAAATGTGATCAAACTTTTGCTTCCTTCTTCCAAACAAAGTGAGCAAACCACCACAAAGCCCATTGCCATTTCTGTAACAAGCGATAAAAGGTATTACATCGAACAAAAGGAAGTACCCTACAATCAATTAGAAACAAGTCTTCGCAAGTATTTAAAAAATGTTCCGGACCTGACCTGTGTGATCAGGATGGATCAGGGTTTAACGGTCCAGGATCTGGTGGAAGTATTGCAAATCGGAGTTAACCTGAAAGTGAAGATGGTGCTTGCGACAGAAAATCCGGATTAAACACAGATTTCTGAAAGGTCTCCTCTTTTAACATCTTGAGAGATAAGGAGTATTGAACTGCTCTCGCCTTCCTTTGGAATATATTCTATTTAAGGTAATCCTCCCCCAAGGAAAATCATTTTAGCTTACATTTATAATCATCCTTCTATATTTATGCAAGAATACAATATATGAAGAATAAGCTCACCTTGATGGATGCCATACTGATCGTATCGGGCTCCATGATTGGCTCCGGAATTTTCAAAGTGAGTCCGGATATCGCCAGAACGGTCGGAGGTCCCGGGTGGTTGTTGTTGATCTGGGCATTGGCTGGGGTAATATCTATATTGGGTGCATTGAGTTTAGGTGAACTGGCAGGAATGTTCCCGAAAGCCGGAGGACCTTATGTATTCCTTAAAGAAGCTTTTAATCCGCTTACGGGATTTTTATATGGCTGGACAGTCTTCCTGGTTGTACAATGCGGAACCATCGCTGCTGTAGCGGTGGCATTCGCCAGTTATTTTGGGGAGCTGGTTCCGATATTTCACGAAGATCATATATTATTTAACCTCGGAAACTGGTCCATCAGATCTACCCAGGTTTTAGGAATTGCGGTAATCGCCCTGCTCACCTATCTGAACAGCAAGGGTCTCAATTATGGAAAGATCATCTTAAGAATTTTTACGTTTGCCAAATTGTTTTCATTATTCGGCCTGATTGCTCTTGGAATTTTTGTTTTTGGCAATTGGGAAATCTGGCAAGCTAATCTCGACCATTTCTGGAATCTCAGTCCGAGTTATAGTCTGGATGCTTCCGGACAATACATTCTCAAAGAACTTTCCGGTACTGTTTTGTTATCAGCTATAGGTGTAGCCCTGGTGGGTTCTTTATTTTCCTGCGATGCATGGAACAACGTAACTTTTATTGCAGGGGAAATGGAAAATCCCGAAAAAAACATACCAAAGAGTTTATTTTTCGGCGTCCTGATCGTGGTTTCACTTTATATCCTCGCCAATGTCTCCTATTTATTTTTATTGCCATTTTATGGAAGTCCAGATGGTACTGATACCTTGACAAAGGGAATTCAATTTGCCAATGACAACAGAATAGGTACTGCTGCAGCATTCATGATGTTCGGACAAGTTGCTACAGTCATCATGGCTTTTCTGATCATGATTTCCACTTTCGGATGTAATAATGGAATCATTTTCGCAAGTGCGCGCGTATATCAGGCCATGGCGCAGGATGGATTGTTTTTCAAAAACATGAAAGAAAATAACACTCATGGCGTTCCGGGCAATGCACTGTGGATCCAGTTTGTCTGGGCTTCCCTTCTTTGTTTATCCGGCAAATACGGCGATTTACTGGATTATGTGATGTTTGCAGTCATGTTTTTTGCAATCATAACCATTGCAGGATTATTTGTACTTCGGGTAAAAAGACCGGATGCCCACAGACCCTACAAAGCATTTGGTTATCCTGTTGTCCCCGCTTTATACATACTGTTGGCAGGTTTGTTTTGCGTAAACCTGCTCTTCCAAAAACCTCAATATTCATTTCCGGGACTTTTGATCGTTGCATTGGGAATCCCCGTTTATTATTTTTGGAAAAGAAGGAAGACAGAAGAGGGAAAGATGAAGATAATGGATAATGATTAATGGATAATGCATAATGGTTATGCCTTAAGCCTTAGGCCTTACGCCTTCAGCCTTAAGCCTTACGCCTTACGCCTTTAAGCTAAGAAACTGGATTCCATTGCATGAATTGGGTTAATACATCATAGGAAATGCATTATTGTTAATGGTTGTTTGCTTTTATGGATTAGTTATTATCTATTCGTGTTTAGTGATTTTGACGTTTCGACGTTTTGACGTTTTGACGTTTCGACGTTTCGACGTTTCGAAGTTTCGAAGTTTCGAAGTTTCGATTATAAACTAAATGAAAGATCTGCGGATATCTGCGTAATCCCCGCCTGACCGAATAAGTTTTCCATTATTTTAAAACAAAATATCAGTCGGGCAGGAGCGGGAAAAATGGAAGAGTTTTTCGACATTTCGACATTTCGATACTTCGGGATTTTGAAGTTTCGAAGTTTTGGCTCTTGGTCTTTCAGATCGTAGGAACTCATGGTTATTGCGGGTATTTTCTATATTAATTTGTAAAAACAAGTATGATAAAATTGCCTCCAGAGGCACGATTAGAAGCTTGTATTGAATAGAAAATATGAGCCAAAAGGAGCCAGTTTAATTGGTGCATCCCCTTTAAAATGTTGAGCGAAAATGCACCCTTGATTCTCTTTTAGCCATAATTTTCTTATAATTCCATTCCATTGAATTATATTTAAGTCATTTAATTAAATAACATCAACCTTTGTTTTGCTATGAAACTACTGAATGAAATTATTTCCAAGAAGTTAAGAAATTATTTATTTCCAATCATTTTGAGTCTTGGAAGTGGCAATCATTTTTTCGCCCAATGTATTCCTCCCATGTCTGAAATTTGTGATACAGCTCACGTGTTATGTTCTTTGGATCAGTTAAACGGTTACACGTGCGCTAACTCCAGTACGACACCAAACCCCTGCAGCCCACTTTGTTCGCAAGGGGGTGTTGGACATAATACCAGCTGGTGGGCTTTTGTTACCCAGGGAGGGAATATAACCTTGAGTTTATCCATTGGAGGATGTGTCACTTCTCAAGGTCTGCAATTTGGTATATGGGAAGATTGCTCCTGTGGCACAGAGATTTTATGCAGGTCCATACCGTGTGTACCGCCCGGTGCTGAAGAACGCTTCACCGTGAATCTTCAAGCTTGTAAAATGTATTACTTATGGGTTGATGGCTGTTCCGGAGATGTTTGTGATTTTACATTGAGTACTCAGGGTGGAGGAATTCCACAAATGAATGATCTTAAAAAAATCAATAATATAGATAGTGAAAAAATCTCTGTTTGCGAGGGAGCATGTGATGTCTCATTTTTTGTACCTGTTGACTCCAATGGTTGTGAACCCTATTTCATTTGGGAATTGGGAACAAAAGAGGTTGGACGTCAAAAACGTTCCATTAAACTGAGTTTTCCAGATACCGGAGTTTTTAAGCTATGCGCAACGGCTGTCATTGGAAATCCAAGCACTGGATCAATTTGCTCCCAGCCTTCCAAGAAATGTATAGAAATTACTGTAAATCCTAAATCCGGAGTGATTAGCGGACCTGCCAGACAAATTTGTTATTATGACCTGCCTTATGCTTGGGGAAATACTGTCGTCACCGCCAACGGTGAGTACAAGAGCCAATTTATAGACTCCACCAACTGTTGTATTTTCGATTCCTTGTTAACGTTCGTGGTCATCGATGACGGAATTCCACCTTGTATCCGAAAACCATACATCAAGGGCAAGGTCTTTTTAGATCAGAACAACAACAGAACCTATGATACCCTTGAGGATATTTTATCAAACCGTTTAATCCTCAATTCTCCATCTCAAACTATCAGTTTTTCTAACAAATTGGGCTATACACTTTTTCTGGATTCAGGACAGCTGAATTCCATTACTGCTCCGCTGCCTTTGCCAAAATTTTATGACCAGTTTCCCGATAATTATTTAGTAAAGCCGCTGAATGGCTTTGGACAAGTTCCGGGCAATTTTGATTTTGCAGTTGTAAACACAGACTCCATAGACCTGGAAGTCCATTTAGCTTGCAGTCAAGCGAGAAGAGGTTTTGGTCAATATCCAGTTTACATTAGCATTAAAAACCTCGGTGGCTCAGATGCAATAGGATTTAAACTCGAATTGGCTTTTCCTTCCAATTGGGTATTCGAATCCAGCACTCGACTCACTCCAACGCAGATACAGGGCAATAAAATCTTTTTTGAATACATGGATAAATTATCTCCCAATGCGGATTTGCAATTTATTTGTTACTTCACCGTACCTCAAACAACAAACATTGGGACTCCTTACGAATTTCTAGTTGAAGTCTCAAACCCGGAAGATTTATATAAAGAAGATAACATTTCAAAATGTGGCGGTCGGGTTACCGGCTCTTATGATCCAAACGACAAAGCCGTTAATAAAACTTTTGTTGAAGACACATTAACTCCATATAAAGAACTTATTTATACCATACGATTTCAAAACACAGGCAACGACACGGCATTTACAGTATTCATTCGTGATACCTTAGACCCATTGCTGGATGCACGCTCGATTCGTTTATTGCAATCCAGTCATACTTGCCAATTGACCGGTGATCAGTTGGGGATTTATGAATTAATTTTTAATGACATTTTATTACCAGACAGCACGACAGACAATTTAGGATCTCAGGGTTTTGCCCAATTTTCAGTAACTACAACACCAAGCTTTTATTCAGGAAAAATAATAAAAAATTCTGCTTCCATTTATTTTGATAACAATGAGCCCGTTCATACAAATGTTGTAACAACGGAGTACCTCATCGTCAGTAACAAGGACTTTCATCAAGGTGGTATTGATTTCGAAGTTTATCCAAATCCTTTTGGCGAAGAACTGATTGTAAAATTTAACGAATTACGAGATGCTGATCAATTCATTTTAGAAGTTACAGATCCAAGAGGGTCATCTTTAGTTCAATATAAAGTCAGTGAGGGTGTTGTGTTAAAATTAGATACACAATCATGGTCTTCCGGAATTTATCATTTGCTTTTAAAAACTACTCAACAGCGTGTTGTTTCGTCTAAAGAAGTTTTGAAGTATTGATAGATGAGGATGTTTCGACTTTTTGACTTTTCGGGATTTTGTCTTTTTGACTTTTTGACGTTTTGACGTTTCGACGTTTCGACGTTTCGTAGTTTCGTAGTTTCGTAGTTTCGTAGTTTCGAAGTTTCGAAGTTTCGAAGTTTCGATTATAAACTAAATGAAAAGATCTGCGGATATCTGCGTAATCCCCGCCTGACCGAATAAGTTTTCCATTATTTTAAAACAAAATATCAGTCGGGCAGGAGCGGGAAAAATGGAAGAGTTTTTCGACATTTCGACATTTCGAAATTTCGGGATTTTGACTTTTTGACTTTTTGAAGTTTCGATTTTAAACTAAATGAAAAGATCTGCGGATATCTGCGTAATCCCCGCCTGACCGAATAAGTTTTCCATTATTTTAAAACAAAATATCAGTCGGGCAGGAGCGGGAAAAATGGAAGAGTTTTTCGACATTTCGAAATTTCGACATTTCGACATTTCGATACTTCGGGATTTTGTCTTTTCGACTAGTAGAAGTTTTGATTATAAACTAAATGAAAGATCTGCGGAAATCTGCGTAATCCCCGCCTGACCGAATAAGTTTTCCATTATTTTAAAACAAAATATCAGTCGGGCAGGAGCGGGAAAAATGGAAGAGTTTTTCGACTTTTCGTTCCGATAAAATAAAGAGATTTATTTCTTCTCTGAGAAGCTATTTTATCTGGACGATTTATTGAGTTACCCTATACACTTTGCTCTTTACTAATTAATCATTGCCCCACACTCTATAATGAATTCTCCTCCATCTATGCTGCATTAATTAAAGGCGCAAGGTTAAAGGCGGAAGTTGAATTCCATATCGGTATTATTTATCAAAAATATAATTTACCAATAAACATTCATTCTTCATTCTCTATTCTTTATCATCCATTCTGCACCTTACTGTGTTTGATTCCGTAAAAGAAATAAATGGAAATTCCGAGAACCATCCAAACGATCAGACGCAACCAGGTATCCATGGGAAGTCCCAACATTTGGGCAAAACAGATCAAAGCTCCAAGAATAGGTACTGCCGGTACCCAGGGGGTTTTGAATGGCCTTGGCAGATCTGGCTTATTTTTACGCAATACAATGATTCCGATACATACAATGACAAAGGCAAACAAAGTTCCTATTGAAACCAATTCGCCAAGTATATTAATAGGCAAAATACCTGCAAAAAATGCCGCAACAACACCAGTTAGTATGGTAGTAACGTGAGGGGTTTTATACTTGGAATGAACTTTTGCGAAAACGGGAGGAAGCAGTCCATCCTTTGCCATGGAGAAAAAGATACGAGGCTGCCCCATCAACATCACCAGAATCACTGAACTTAATCCGGCAATGGCTCCTATTTTTATTGGAAATCTCAACCACTCTAAAGATTCGCCGGTCTTGTCGATAGCGAGAGCAATTGGAGCGGGTACATTCAATTCCTTGTAATTCACAATTCCCGTCATCACCAATGCAACTAAAATATACAGGATCGTACAAACAACCAACGAACCCAGAATACCAATCGGCATATCCTTTTGAGGGTTTTTGGCTTCCTGTGCCAATGTCGACACTGCATCAAATCCAATGTAGGCAAAAAAGATCACACCCGCAGCAGTAACAATACCAAACCAACCGTAGTGTCCTCTCCCATCTACGTCAATGATGCGTTCAGGAATAAACGGCACCCAGTTTTCGGATTGAATGTAATTGAATCCAAAAATGATAAATAATATAATGACTGCCAGTTTTATCAATACGATGATGTTATTGAAATTTGCAGATTCTTTGATCCCGATAACCAGCAAAACAGTCAATAAACCTATAATGAATACGGCAGGAAAATTGAATAGGGCTGTCGCTGATTCAAGACTTGCCGGATCTATCGATGCTGCTGCAAGTTTATCGGAGACACTTGAGTTTAGGGTCTGCCACCCTTCATTGGGGATATTGACCAACTTAGTTCCGGTGGATGCTATCAACTCCGGCGGTAAATACACGCCAAAATCTTTCAGGATACTCACAAAATATCCGGACCATCCAACTGCAACTGTGGAAGCCCCAAACAAATATTCGAGGATCAGATCCCACCCTATGATCCATGCGATGAATTCACCTAAAGTAGAATAAGAATATGCATAGGCACTTCCGGAAATAGGGATCATCGAAGCATACTCGGCATAACACAAGCCTGCAAAAGCACAGCCGATGCCAGATAATATAAAAGCAAGAACCAAAGCCGGCCCGGCATGTTCGGCAGCAGCAGTACCGGTCAGGACAAAAATACCAGTCCCAATTATAGCCCCGATACCCAGACTGACCAGGTTTGTCGCACTTAAGGTCCGTTTTAATCCTTTGCTCGAATCAGCAGCTTCTGCATGAAGATGATCGAAAGGTTTAACTTTAAAGAGATTTTTCATTTGTTATTGAATAAGCAGCGAATATAAGAGAAATTCCATTTGGAAATAGTTTACAATTATTTTAGCCCTTTCCGCTAAAAACATATGAAGTTCCTTCATTTTATTCAAATTCAGACTAAAATCCATGTCTTTCCGTTTTAAGCAAAGATTTTATTACTTTGCATTCCATGAAGAACATTATCAGCAAATTACTAATCCTGCTGCCCTTCCTTTGCTTTGGCCAAAAAGAAAACAAGGCTTTGGTTGAAAACTACCAGAAGTTGGCTCCCGATGAAGCAGTCCGGGCCATCCTCATCGACAAGAAAAATTATAAATGGCTGGGAACCGACCGGGGTTTGTACCGAATGATTTCAATGGAACTCGATGCGGAATTGATGAGTTCTGATTCTGTTGCAGCTATTACCGAAGATAAAAAGGAATTGGTTTGGTATGGGAACCGCAACCAGCAATTGATAACCGAAGATAAAAATCAGACTATTGAACTTGCGATCAAAGGAGCTCAAATAAAATGTATGGCCTATTATAAGGGGGATATTTGGGTAGGTACGGACAAAGGTCTATTCCGGGTGTCGGACGATCAGGGCAGAATTTTAAACCATTATACCAGTAAAAACTCCAAACTAAATAAAGAAGGTATCAATTCGCTTTATGTCGATCCTAAAAACAGATTTTGGGTAGGAACTGATGGAGGCATTATCAAAATCGAAGATAAAGATTGGGATATTTATGAGAAAAGTTCAAAATTCAATGGAGCCATATCTTCGACTGAAGGAACCTGGTTATTGGCAGAAGACCGGATGTGGTTGGTTTATGAAGAAGATGGCCGCGAACGCTGGCAGGATGCTGCTGTAAAAAGAGGCCTCAGCAAGGGCCCTGTAAGAGCGCTCGCTTCCGATAGCAAAGGAAGAATTTACGTAGCTTCAGAGCTGTTGGTTCAATTTGATCCGTATACAGACCATACGCTCTTACTGGATGAAGACTATGGTTTTGTTTCTTCGCAAACCCTGTCACTGGCTTGTGATAAAAATGACGACTTATGGGTGGGTACCGCTGACCGCGGACTCTTCAGAATAGACATTCTCGATGGCGAAGAACAAGCTTTCAGTGTCATTGCATACAGTAAAGGTGAATTAAAATGTGCCGGAGATAAAACAGCATCCGTCATTGCCATTGCTAAAGGAGGTAAAACACCCTATAGCTACCTGTGGTCTGATGGAGTTACAAAGCTGAGCAGCAGAGACAGTCTGGGTGCAGGCACCTATGTGGTAACCGTAACGGATGCCGAGGCAGAAGACTATGTTGCCACAATAAAAATAAAAGAACCCGATCCGATTCAGGTCACGGTCGTTTCCAAATCTCCGGTCTCAGCAGTCAACCGAAAAGATGGAAAAGCAACCATTGAAATTCATGGCGGCACGGGTATCTACAGAACCTTGTGGTCGAATGGACGCTCGGGTCTGAGCAACAGCAACCTTGCCGCTGGGAAACAGGGAATCCGCATTATGGATCAGAATAATTGCATACTCAATTACAACATCATTATCGATCAACCTAAGGTCATTGCCGATCTGGACCGCAAAAAAATTACTGTAGGTCAGACTCTGCAAATAAATCAATTGTTTTTTGATGCCGACTCCGCAGTCATTAACGATCGTTCGTTTGCGGTTCTTAACGAAATTTATGACTTCCTGGTGAACAATAAGGATGTTGTTATCGAAATTGGCGGACATACGAATTCCATTCCACCACACGAATATTGTGACCGGCTTAGCACTTCACGCGCTAAAAACGTTGCCGATTTTTTGATTCAGAAAGGTATTTCTGCATCGCAGGTTCAACATAAAGGATATGGAAAAAGAGTTCCCATCGCAAGCAATGACACTGCAGCAGGCAGGCTTAAAAATCAGCGGGTAGAACTTAAAATAATTGCTATGAATTAATTTTTGTTGAAGAACTAACAGTCGTAAGTTCCTCCAGAGATTTGACAGGTATCAATCCGAGTTCTTTACCCTTTTCAAACATCAATTGTAATGCGGCATATCTTTCGTTCGGGATCACTCCTTCCAGAATAGATTCCCGAATACAAGTTTTGATAATCCCTACTTCCTTACCTGGTTTAATGGCAAATATTTCCATAATATCTGTACCATCTACCGGTGGTTGCCAGTTTCTGATTCGGTCTCTTTCTTCCAGTTCAAAAAGTTTCTCACGAACGATCAGGTAATTGTTGAGATAACGATTGACCTTGGTGATATTTTTTGAAGTAATATCCGCCTCACACAACATCAGGAGATCTTCGAGATCTTCTCCTGCGTCAAACAGCAATCTTCTCAATGCAGAATCGGTAATTTCTTCTTTGGTGAGTGCAATGGGCCGCAGGTGTAAACGAACCATTTTTTGAACATATTTTAACTTGTGATCCAGGGGTAATCGCAAGCCTTTAAATATTCTGGGGACCATTGCAGCTCCTAAGGCATCATGTCCGTGAAAGGTCCATCCTATGCCTTTTTCAAATCTTTTCGTTTGAGGTTTGGCGATATCGTGCAACAGCGCTGCCCATCGAAGCATGAGCTGATCCGACTTTTTTGCCAAATTATCGACGACTTCAAGAGTATGGTAAAAATTATCCTTGTGTCCCTTTCCTTCGTGGTATTCTACGCCCGCAAGCAATACCAGTTCCGGGAGAATTTTTTCCAGCAATCCGGTTTTAAAAAGCAGATCGAGTCCTACAGAAGGTTTTGGACACAATAATATTTTATCGAATTCAGCAGTGATTCTTTCTTTGGAAACAATTTTAATTCGGTCGCTACTGGTTTGTATGCCGGTTAAGGTCTCGGGATCTATTTGATAATTTAATTGTGTTGCAAAACGAATGGCCCGCATCATTCTCAAGGGATCATCAGAAAAAGTCGATTCCGGGTTGCCCGGCGTTTTAATTCGTTTTAGTTTGATATCTCCCAATCCATTGAAAGGATCGATCAGTTCGCCATAATTATTAGCATTGAGGCTAATCGAAATAGCATTGATCGTAAAATCTCTTCGAAGCTGATCATCTTCAAGAGTACCGGAAAAAATTACCGGTTTACGGGAATCGTGTTTATAGGATTCTTTGCGTGCCCCCACAAACTCGATATGTAAATCTTTGTGTTGAAAAGCGGCTGTGCCAAACCTGCTGTAAAAATTCACACTGGGCCTGGGCTTCAATTCATCTGCGACCAACTCAGCGAGCCTGATGGCATCTCCAATACAAACGATATCGATATCTTCAGAAGCCCGACCAATTATTTTATCGCGGATGTACCCACCTATGGCATATACTTCAATGCCATGACGTTGCGCAACAGAAGAGATAATAGAAAGTATTTTCTTTTCTGAAGGATTTAAATCAAATAATAAGGATTGTTCCATGTTCATCCTGCCAATTGCATTTCACAGGAATAATGGACCTGCATTTCTTCCAGAATATCTATAATTTCATTTTTATACATTGAACTTACCAGCCTGGTTCTAAATTCTTTTACACCCGGAAATCCTCTGAAATAATTGGTATAATGTCTTCGCATTTCTAAAATCCCAAGTTTTTCTCCTTTCCATTTTATTGAATGCAGAAGATGCTGTTGTACGGCATCCAGGCGTTCTTCCAAAGTAGGAGGACCTAATAGCTCACCGGTTTTTAAAAAATGTTTGATTTCCCTGAAAATCCACGGATACCCAATGCTGGCCCTGCCGATCATAAGACCATCGACTCCATATCTGTTTTTGTAAAGCAAAGCTTTTTCCGGACTATCGATATCGCCATTTCCGAAAACAGGTATGTGAATTCTGGGATTTTCTTTGACTTTGGCGATCCAGGTCCAGTCGGCATCTCCCTTATACATTTGCGACCGCGTTCGCGCATGAATAGTCAGTGCTTTTATACCTACATCCTGAAGCCTCTCTGCGACTTCTTCAATAAAAATGGTTTTATCATCCCAACCCAGGCGCGTTTTTACGGTGACGGGCAGCGATGTCGAATTGACAACAGCTTTGGTAAGTTCTACCATTTTGGGAACATCTCTGAGTATACCGGCACCAGCCATTTTACAAACAACTTTTTGAACCGGGCAGCCATAATTGATGTCGATCAGCTCGGGTTTAGCCTGTTCCACAATTTCTGTGGCCCGCATCATGGAATCGTATTCCGCACCAAAAATCTGAACCCCTACCGGCCTCTCTTCCGGATATATATCTAATTTCTGGACTGATTTAGCAGCATCTCTGATCAAGCCTTCTACGGAAATGAATTCCGTGAACATCAAATCGCAACCTTGCTGTTTGCATAACATGCGAAAAGGAGGATCGCTTACATCTTCCATAGGTGCCAACACCACCGGAAAATCCGGCAGGGCTATATTCCCAATATACAAAGGCTCCTGCATCGCCCGCAAAGTTAATAAATGCCTTGTTATATGGCTTTAGGGATGAGTAATATAGAATTAAATTGTTGTATATCAATATCTTATATAATTATTTTAATAAAACGAGAAATGGTTGCATTCAAAAATTTTGAGTACTTTTCCACCTTTAAAATTTTATATGATTACACTGATCACTGCCATCTTTATTATCGGTTATTTGTGCATCATTTTCGAGCACCAGCTAAAAATTGATAAAGCGGTTTCTGCTATGCTTACAGGAGTTGCGTGCTGGGTCGTCATTGCACTCAACCACGATCACGTCCAATCACCAGATTATTTAATGGAGCAAATGTCTCATGTATTAGGAGAGATTGCAGCCATATTATTTTTTCTTTTAGGAGCCATGACCATCGTAGAACTCATTGATCTTCACGATGGTTTCAGTGTGGTCAGCAAATGGATTCAGGCCAGAAAAAAAATGAGTTTGCTGATCCTGATCTCAGCCATATCATTTTTCTTCTCTGCGGTGCTTGATAACCTGACCACTACTATTGTAATGATTTCTCTGATCAGAAAAATAATTCATCACAACGAAGACCGTTTATGGTTTGTCAGTTTTGTTGTTGTTGCTGCGAATGCAGGTGGAGCCTGGTCTCCTATTGGAGATGTAACTACGACGATGTTGTGGATTGGTCACAAAGTCACCTCAATTGAACTTGTAAAGCAACTCCTTATTCCTTCGTTAATTTGCATTTGCATTCCATTGATGATTGTTTCCAGAAATACAAGATTTTGGGGATCTTATAAAGATGAAATTGAAATGCCGAGTGTATTCCATCCTTCAGCTTCGTTTTATCTGATAACCGGAGTTATACTACTCATTTTTGTCCCTGTTTTTAAAACCATCACGCATTTGCCCCCTTTCATGGGTATGATGGGTGCTTTATCAATTTTCTGGCTGATATCCGAGATTGATCATCCCTATAAATTTCCGGAAACCAAAGAAAGCCCGAGACCAACCGTTAGAAATGCGCTCTCCAGAATTGAAATTCCAAGCATCTTGTTCTTTTTTGGGATCCTGCTCGCAATAGCTGCATTGCAACACATCGGGCAATTAATAATCCTTGGCAACGCTCTCGACAGGCATATCAGCGATCCTGCATTGATTGCTTTTGTATTGGGCTTACTGTCCGCTGTTATCGACAACGTTCCATTAGTTGCCGGTGCCATGGGCATGTATTCTTATCCGGTGGACCATAATTTCTGGCATGAGGTCGCATTTGCGGCCGGCACCGGAGGCAGTGTGCTTATCATTGGATCCGCTGCGGGAGTGGCCGCCATGGGGCTTGAAAAAATCACTTATCCCTGGTATTTGAAAAGGATCAGCGTCTTAGCGTTTCTGGGTTATGTAGCCGGGTGGTTGTATATTTATTTTTTCGATTGAATTCTATTGCAATGATCCACATAAAATTGAAAATGCCTTACGTTTTAAGTTTCCTCTTTGCAATACTAACATTTGTTAGTGTTGGGCAAATCCCTTTTTCTGAAAAACACATCAAAGGGATGGAATGGAGACATATCGGGCCATTCAGAGGCGGGCGCTCATGTGCCATAACCGGTTTGCCAAACAAACCCGAAACTTTCTACATGGGAACCACCGGAGGTGGTGTATGGAAAACTACGGATGCAGGAAAACACTGGGAAAATATTTCAGATGGATTTTTTGGCGGAAGCATCGGAGCTGTAGAAGTATCGCAAGCTGATCCCAATATCATCTGGGTGGGAGAAGGCGAACAAACCATTCGTGGTAATGTGAGTCCGGGAAGAGGGATCTGGAAATCTGAGGATGCCGGCAAGACCTGGAAAAAAATGGGACTGGACCAAACCAGGCATATGGTCCGCATCAGATGCCACCCCACAAATCCCGAAATTCTGATGGTGGCTGCACTCGGCAATGTATTCAAGTCACATCCGGATCGCGGAATTTATAAATCAAACGACGGTGGTAAATCCTGGAAAAAAGTTTTACATGTCAATGACAGTACAGGTGCAGCAGAACTGACCTACGATCCATCCAATCCGAGAATTGTATATGCGACGACCTGGAACATGAGACGATCCGCTTATCAGATGAGCAGTGGCGGACCCGGATCTGCATTGTGGATGAGCACCGATGGAGGAGACCACTGGAAAAATATTTCCGAAAGCAAAGGTTTACCATCGGGCACCTGGGGAATCAGTACCGTTGCAGTAGCCCCTTCCAACAACGATATTGTGTACGCTATGATCGAAAATGAAAATGGTGGATTGTTTCGATCGAACGATGGTGGTAAAACCTGGAAGCTCGTAAATTCAGAAAGAAAAATCAGACAACGAGCCTGGTACTTTTCCCGGATTTGTGTACACCCCAGAAATCAGGATGAAGTTTATGCGCTGAATGTTTCCCTGCACAAATCAACTGATGGCGGAAAAACATTCACCACCGTAAATACACAACATGGCGACCATCACGATATGTGGTTTAATCCCGATCAACCAAATTATATTGCCGTAGCCAATGACGGCGGAGGACAAATCAGCGATGACGGAGGCAGGCATTGGTCAACGCAAAACAATCAGCCGACTGCTCAATTTTACAGAGTCACCACCGACAACCACCACCCCTTCCGCATTTATGTTGCGCAACAAGACAACAGCACCATTCGTATCTATCACCGTACAGAAGGATATTCCATCGGGTCAAATGATTGGGAACCCACAGCAGGTGGCGAGTCAGGACATATAGCCATCGATCCCTTGAATCCGGAAATTGTTTATGGCGGAAGTTATGGAGGTTACCTAAACAGATACGACCATCAACGAAACATTAGCAGAAGCATCAACGTGTGGCCAGACAATCCACTTGGACATGGTGCAGTAAATTTAAAATACCGCTTTCAATGGAATTTTCCGCTTTTTTTTAGTCCGCACAATCCCAAACGTTTGTATGCAGCATCCAACCACTTGCACATCACAGAAGATGAAGGACACAGTTGGCAAACCACAAGTCCGGATCTGACGCGCAACGACACCAGTAAGATGCAGGCGTCAGGCGGGCCCATCACAAAAGACAATACTTCTGTGGAGTATTATTGCACCATTTTTGCAGCAGCCGAATCGCCCCGGGTGAAAGACCTCTTATGGGTAGGAAGCGATGATGGATGGGTGCATTACAGTCCGAATGGTGGAAGAGAATGGATAAATGTTACACCCAAAGATTTGCCTCCGTGGACCATGATCAACTCCATTGAACCCGATCCTCATTCAGACGGAGGATGTTATCTGGCTGCAACGGGATATAAGTCGGGTGATTTCAAACCTTATTTATTCAAAACTTCCGACTACGGCAAAACCTGGCAAAAAATAAATACCGGAATCCCATCGGAGCATTTTACAAGGGTATTGCGGGCGGATCCTGTTAAACAGGGATTGTTGTATGCAGGGACTGAATATGGAATTTATTTTTCACAGGACGATGGAAAAAACTGGCATTCGCTTCAACTCAACTTACCCATCGTGCCCATTACCGACTTGCATATTAAAGATGATTTTCTCATTGCGTCCACGCAAGGCAGGAGTCTTTGGCTAATCGACGATCTTGGACCTCTTCGGCAGTACTCTTCGCGTTTTACAACAGCCCGACCGGTTTTATATCATCCCAAATCCGTTTTGCGCACCGATGGTGGATCCTCCACTTCAAAATTTTCCGGTACCAATCATGCAAATGGCGCTGTGGTTTATTTTTACATCGACAGTTTATTTGTTCAAGACAGTTTTGCTTTTGTTTGTATAGGACCAAACAAAGATACTATTGGCCGCTGGTCAAATAAAACCGGAGATGGGTCTTTCGAAAAAATAGAACTTAAATCGGGAAGTAACCGACTTGAATTTCAACTTCGTGGAAAACCGGCCAAAAGTTTCGATGGCATGGTACTTTGGTGGGCTGGCTTACAAGCCCCAAAACCCAGAACCGGCAGTTACAAATTATATGTTACCGGCCCGGAATATTCAGACAGCACATCGTTCCAGGTCGTGCTGAATAAAAAATATCCAACTACGGAGGCTGAAATTGAAAAACAATATGAATTTATTGATGCTATAAAATCGACCATTGACCGTTCGCACAAGGCTCTCATTGAAATTCGCGATCTTAAGAAACAATTGAATGATTTTTGCTCCAAGTTGGATAAAAATGAAAAAACGGATAGTTTGTTCCTGATCAAAGATGCAATCGACAGTGTACTCACTAAAATTGAAAATGAATTGTACCAGACGAAAAGTAAGAGCAATCAGGATCCGATCAACTACCCCATCAAACTGACCAATAAACTGGCACATTTAATTGCTTTATACGAGCACGGAAATTTTCCGCCGACCTTACAAGCCGAAGCTTACCGGAATGAAGTAACAAAGCTCATCGATGATCAATTACAAAGGTTTGTGCAGGTCAAATCCGAACATCTGAAATATTTTAACCACAAAATCAGATCTTTGGAGCTCGACTTTATTAAACCGGCGATTGTTAAATAAGCTGCAAACTTTTTGATCTCAATCCATAAAAATTGAAAAAAGAAAAAAAGGCCAAAGATTTTCTTCCTACGCCCGAATATCCGGGAGGAAATAAAGCGATGGCAAATTTTATTGGTCAAAATCTCAAGTATCCCAAAAATGCATTTGATCAAAAAATCGAAGGCACGGTAATCATCAAAGGCGAAATCAATTTTGAGGGCAAGGTCATTCAAACCAAAGTGCTCTCTTCACTGCACAGCGAATGCGATGCAGAAGCTCAGCGCGTTGTTTCCTTACTTCAATTTCAGGTGGAGAAAATCAGGAATGCCAAGGTGATTTATTATAAGACTTTTCATATTCATTTCAAATTACCTGCCACACCACCTCCCATGCAAGTTAATTATGTCGTTACACCAAAGGAGTCAGAAAAATTAATTCAGTATACGGTGGTTATTGGGAAGGGGGTTGAAAAGGCTGAAGGGTAAAATTGGAAAGACGTTTACGCTAAATTTCGAAGTTTCGACTTTTCGATTACTTCGATGTCTAATAGTTTACGTTTTTAGAAATAGTGTTGAATAGAAAATGATTTCTCGTGCTTAACCGCAATGAACGCAATGTTTTTCGCAAAGAGCCTGGAAAGATTCTATTTATATAGAAAAGTAAATTTCATAATAGGGATCAGAAGCGGATCGGAAACTCTCAGCGCTCTCTGCGCCTTCTCATCTTCCTCCGCGGTTAAAAAAATGTACATTTTCATAAAAGAGAGTTGAATAGAAAATGACGTCTCGAGTTTAACCGCAAAGGCCGCAATGATTTTCGCAAAGAGCACGGAGAGTTTCAATAAACGAAAAGTGCAATTTTCATAGAAGGGACAAAAAGCTACCCGAAAAATTCTTAGCGCCCTTCGCGCCTTCTCTTCTTCCTCCGCGGTTAAAAAAATGTACATTTTCTTAAAAGTGAATTGTGGAAAAAATGATGTCTCGTTATGAACCGCAAAGGCCGCAATGTTTTTCGCAAAGAGCACGGAGAGTTTCAATAAACGAAAAGTGCAATTTTCATAGAAGGGACAAAAAGCTAACCGAAAAATTCTTAGCGCCCTTCGCGCCTTCTCATCTTCCTCCGCGGTTAAAAAAATGTACATTTTCATAAAAGTGAATTGTGGAGAAAATGATGTCTCGTTATTAACCGCAAAGGCCGCAATGTTTTTACCGAAGAGCACGGAGAGTTTCAATAAACGAAAAGTGCAATTTTCATAGAAGGGACAAAAAGCTAACCGAAAAATTCCTAGCGCCCTTCGCGCCTTCTCTTCTTCCTTTGCGGTTTAAAATTGTACATTTTCATAAATGAGAGTTGTATAGAAAATGATGTCTCTTATTAACCGCTGAGATTGCAATGTTTTTACCGAAGATTGCAAAGGGTTTCTTTTAACAGAACAATCAATTTTAATAAATGAAGTTAGAATAGCAACGAAATTTTTCTCTTTACTTTGGTTTTGTACTCATTGCTTTAAGCTTTTTGCTCTTTTCTGTTTTGAAAATACCGTACCGGCAAATAATAAATAATAAAAAAGATCAACATCACCAATTGACCGGTAAGCAGATACCAGGGCCATGGCCCGAGATAATCCAATAGCGTGGCAGCTTCTGGTTTTCGCATGGTGAAAAAATAATTTCCACCTGTAAACCAGTTGATGATCAGAGAAAAAACCAGATAAACATTTGCCCCGATGATGGCATTACCAATATCGCGAACCTCAATTCTCCATTTGAGAACAATGAGCCCGTAAACAATCAAAGTGATCAATCCGCAATGGATCCACCAATACCGAAAATATACGAAATGCGGAAAAGGTTCTCTTAAATCAGGTGTGATCACGGCTTGCAACGTACCAACAAGTACCCAGAAATACAGAATTCCAAAAAACCATTTGATCTGAAAATACAAAGCGACAGGAAACAGAACAGCTAAGATGTTGCATAAATGAAAGGGAAGATCTTCTTTGATATCGAATCTGCCCATAGCCATCCGAATCAGCATCCAGGTTAGTACTGCAAATGCCAGGCTTGCCGAAAACCAAAAAGCCGATCTGTGTTTTTCAGCTACAGATTTCTTCTGAGCCCAATTGATCCATTGATATGTACCAAAGATCCAAAGGATCATTGGAATCCAATGCTCGATTGAAAAACGTTCAAATCCACTAACTTGTCCGAGAAATTGCTCCCAAGATGGATCCATGGTGCAATTTAATTATTCCTGAGCATCCTCAAGTAAGTCGGGTCTTTTTTGTTTTGTCCTTTGTAACGCTTGTTCGAAATTCCACTCATCGATTTTGGCCTGATGTCCGCTTAATAATACTTCCGGCACATCGAGTCCTTTGAAACTCGACGGGCGGGTATAGACCGGTGGAGCCAAAAGATTGTCCTGAAAAGAATCTGTCAAGGCAGATGTTTCATCATTGAGTACGCCCGGCAACAATCTGCCGACAGCATCCACCAAAACACAAGCTGCCAGTTCTCCTCCCGATAGTACATAATCTCCGATGGAAATTTCCCTGGTGACCCAATGATCCCTGAATCTTTGATCGACTCCTTTGTAATGTCCGCAAATGATCAGAAGATTTTCCTTCAGACTGAGTTGATTGGCTGTTTTCTGATCGAATGTTTCGCCGTCGGGAGTGAGGTAAATTATTTCATCAAAGCTTCGCTGTTGCTTTAATATCTCAACACAGTTGACCAGGGGTTCTATCATCAGGACCATACCCGCAGCACCCCCATAAGGGTAATCGTCTATCTGGCGATAAGCCCCCAATCCAAACGATCGTAAGTCTATGCATTCTATCGTGAGCAAACCGCGTTCCTGAGCACGTTGAATGATGGAGTGACCCAAGGGACTACTCATCAATTCCGGGATGACACTTACTATGGTAAAATGCATAGACCCCGTTTTTCAGACATTGAACTTATTCTTCAATAGCCAACAACTCAACTTCGAAAATCAGCGTTGAATAAGGTTTTATATCTGCTCCCGCACCTCTTTCGCCGTAAGCAAGGTGATATGGAATGAATAATCTCCATTTTGAACCTACGGGCATTAACTGCAAAGCTTCTGTCCAGCCTTTGATCACTCCGTTTAATGGAAATGAAATGGGTTCGCCTCTTTCCACGCTGCTGTCAAAAACTTTTCCGTTGATCAATGTACCGTGATAATGAGTTTTCACCTTGGATGTAGCTGATGGTTTTGCTCCATCGCCCATTTTAATAACCTGGTATTGCAAACCACTGGGAAGAGAAACAACACCTTCCTTTTTAGAATTCTCTTTCAGGAATTGCTCTCCTTCCGCTTTAGCAGCATGACTTGCTTTTGCTGATAATTCACCCATGGCCTTTGAATAAATTTGTGTGGCCTCATCTTTGGACAACTTTGTTGGTTTACCATTCATAGCTGCATCAAATGCTTCTGCGAGATCTGCTGCATTTATTTTATCCAACCCCTGTTGTTTCAAACTACTACCAAACAACACCCCAATACTGTAACTCAATGTATCCATCTTCATTTCTTTTTGCTGTGCATTTCCCACATAGAAAAACAAAGCTGTTAATGTAATTGTACTAAAAATTTTTTTCATTGTATGATTTTTGAAACTTATTTATTTTTCATTTCTGCATAATATTTGTGGAAATAAGGTATGGTCTCTATTCCCTTATAATAATTCTGCAGACCATAATGCTCGTTCGGCGAGTGGATGTTATCCGAATCCAATCCGAATCCCATGAGTACTGTTTTTAATCCCAACACTTTCTCAAAAAGTGCTACAATTGGAATGCTGCCACCACCTCTGGTCGGTATCGGTTTCTTGCCAAAAGTCGTTTCAATGGCTTTGGCTGCTGCTTTGTAGGCTTCACTATCGGTTGGAGTCACGACAGGCTCCCCGCCATGCAATTCGGTCACTTTTACCTTCACTCCAGGTGGAGCAATCCGCTCGAAGTGCTTCGTAAATTGTTTTGCAATTTTTTTAGAATTCTGATTGGGAACCAAACGCATGGAAATTTTTGCATACGCTTTCGAGGGAAGGACGGTTTTTGCTCCTTCACCTGTATATCCTCCCCAGATGCCGTTCAATTCCAAGGTAGGCCTAACGCCTGTTCGTTCGAGAGTGGTATAACCGGTTTCTCCCCATACTTCATCGATATCGAGATCTTTTTTGTATTCTTCTTCGCTGAATGGTGCTTTATTTAATGCCTTTCTTTCTTCATCAGTAAGTTCAATGACGTCTCTGTAAAATCCTCTGACTTTAATTTTATTATTTTTATCGTGGAGCGATGCGATCATTCTGCAAAGTATGGTAATTGGATTGGGTACGGCTCCACCATACACTCCCGAATGCAAATCCCTGTTTGGGCCGGTTACTTCAACCTCCATATAGGCCAGTCCGCGCAATCCGGATTCAATGGAAGGTGTGTCCATCGAAATCATGGACGTATCGCTCACCAACACAATGTCTGCTTTTAATTTTTCTTTATTGGCCTTCAGAAATTTTCCCAGGTTGGCAGATCCAACTTCTTCTTCGCCTTCGATCATGAATTTCAGATTGCAGGGAAGCGAATTGGTTTTAACCATACATTCCAAAGCTTTGATGTGCATAAATACCTGACCTTTATCGTCACAGGCTCCGCGGGCATAAATTTTACCATCCTTTACTACAGGGTCAAACGGTCCGCTGGTCCATAAGTTGAGTGGATCCGGTGGTTGTACGTCGTAATGGCCATAAGTGAGCACTGTAGGCAATTTCGGATCGACGATCCGTTCTCCATAAACAACCGGATGCCCTTTGGTTTTACAAATTTCGGCGTGGGTGCAGCCAGCGTCCAATAAAGCTTGTTTTACAGCTTCTGCACAGCGGTAAGTATCTGCATTGTGATTGGAGTCTGCGCTTACAGATGGGATTCTGAGCAAATCGAGCAGTTCGTCCAGAAACCTTTGTTTATTTGAATCCAGGTATTGAGTTGCATTCATAAGTATCGATTTTTTGATTAATAAAGCTTTAGTAACGGAATAATAAATGTCTTATTTTAATTTAGGTTGCAGTTGCATGTTAAAAAACATAAAACTCAGCATATCTGCGCTCTCCTCAAGTCTTTTGGTGGTTGGTTTACCGGCTCCATGTCCTGCACTGACATCGATGCGAATCAGGCAAGGATTTTTACCCTGTTGTGCTTTTTGCAATGCCGCCCCAAATTTAAAGGAATGTGCGGGCACTACGCGATCATCGTGATCGGCAGTGATCACCAAAGTTGCAGGATAATCTGCTGGTTTCAAATTGTGCAGCGGGGAATATTTCGACAGGTATTCAAAGCCATCCTCAGATTCTGAGGTTCCGTAATCCGTAGCCCAGGCCCACCCAATAGTAAATTTATGGTAGCGGAGCATATCCAGTACGCCCACTCCCGGAAAAGCAACTTTGCACAAATCCGGGCGCTGAGTCATACAAGCTCCTACTAATAAACCTCCGTTGGACCTTCCTTCGATGGCCAGCATGGCTCTTTTCGTATAATTTTGATCGACGAGAAAATCAGCTGCAGCCATAAAATCGTCAAACACATTTTGCTTTTTTTCTTTGGTACCGGCATTGTGCCAGTTTGCACCGAATTCTCCCCCACCCCTGATGTTTGCCACGGCAAAGATTCCGTCGTTTTCCAATAAAATCAGTCTGGATACCGAGAAACTTGGGAGTATTGAAATATCAAATCCACCGTAACCGTAAAGTATGGTTGGGTGTTGTCCAGATGAAGCGGGATCGAATTTCAATTCCTTCCTATGGGTTAGAAACATGGAAACTGAAGTACTGTCCTTGCTTTTGTACCACACCTGACTGGTTGTAAAAAGATCCGGATTGTAATCTTTGATTTCCGGAGCAAAGAACAGTTCCGATTTAAATGTATTCAAATCAAGCCGGTAGACCGTATTGGGCCTTACAAAAGAAGTGAACGCATAAAAACTCTCTTCGTCATTTTGATCGCCCGTAAATCCACCAACTGTTCCCAATTCGGGAAGGTTTAGCTCGTGGAGCATTTCTCCGCCTGGATTAAATATTTTAACTGCGTGGTAAGCATTGTGAATAAAAGTGACAATGAGTTTTCCGCCAATGAAGCGAACTGATGCAATCCGGTCGGCTCCTTCTGTTATGACATCTTTCCAGGATGAAGGATCTGCCTGTCCAAACTTGAAACTGCAGACTTTCCAATTCGGACTTCCAGCATTGGTGTGTACAAATATTTCATCTCCCAGGTTTCCGATGATGTTGTAATCGCTGTCAAATGCTTTGACAATCCATTTAAATTCAGCTTTGCCGGAAACTAAATCCATAATAGCAAGGGCATTCCCACTCGTTGATTCTGTAGTTGACAAAATCAGAAACCGCTCATCGTCTGTCAGGCTGGCTCCTGCATTTCGCAGCGGATTCTTTTTATCGACATAGATCAGTTTGTCTTCAGATTGGCTTGTCCCGATTTTATGAAAATAAACCGAATGGAATTCATTTTTAGCTGAATAAATATTTTCACCTTCGGGTGTTGGATAGCAGCTGTAATAAAATCCATCTCCACGCCATTCCGCATTGCTGAATTTTACCCAACGGATGGTGTCGTTCAGAACCTCATTTTTTTCAAGGTCCAAAACAAGGATTTTATTCCAGTCGGATCCTCCGTCAGATACCTGAAACGCCATATATTTTCCATCTTTAGAGAAGGAATATCCGCTCATTGAGCTGGTTCCGTCTTTCGAAAAAAGATTGGGATCAATGATCAGTCGAGGCTCTTTACCAAGGCTGTCCGTTCCAAAAAGAACATCCTGATTCTGTAAGCCATTGTTTTTAAAAAAGTAATAATGCCCCGATTTTTTAACCGGAGTACTCACTCTGGCGTAGTTGAAAAACTGCTCCATCCGCTGCTTTAATGCTTCCCGAAAAGGAATCTTATCGAGGTATGAAAAGGTGAGTTCATTCTGGCGTTTAACCCAATCGGCCGTCTCGTCGGATCTGTCATCTTCCAGCCAACGGTATGGATCCGGTACAGAATTTCCAAAATAATTATCGGAAATTGTATCCATCCGGGTATCCGGATAAGCAGGTATAGCGGTATCGAAAGCTGCGAGTTCTTGCTGGTTATTCATAGGTCTGCATGAAATCATCATGCCAATTGAAATTAAACTAGTGATTATACTTTTATTTCGCATGAAGCTGGTTTTTTTGAAATAGGCGCCAAAATTACAGAATAGAGCCCGAATTCTTTAGTTTTGGGCCTTATTTAAGGGATCTTTAAACTTTTATCCGTTGTCCGATTTCAACATCCACCCGTGCCCAAATGGCATTTCTCAAACGATCAGAACACTACCTGGTATTTCGTGGCAATTTCCAACTAAACAAGGATTCACACCCGGTTATACTTTAATTCTCAGAGCCCTTTTTTTGAGTCTTTTTGCCCTTCCTGTCCCTTTAATTGCTCAGGACACCATCTCCCGGCTTGAATCCAGAACCCTATCGATAATTGATATAGCAGGTGCTCAGTTCAAGAGCACAACTGTTCTCATCGATTCACTTCAAAGTGCCTATCAACGCGAAAAGGATAGGGACACAAAAGTCCATTTAAACAAAGCAAAAGACCGATTGCAATCCATTCAAAGGCGTATAAACTATTCGAAAGAATTATTGGGAGAAATCAGGCAACTGCGCTGGAAAAATGAAGCTGATGCACTGGTTGTCATGAAACGTATTTCCGGACATTTAGTTTCTTTAGAAAAAGAAAAGCTACCGGATTTTGATAAACAAAAAATAATCCCGACAACGAATCAGGTAAAATCTGAAACCGAAGTGTACGACCAGCAAGTTTTTCACTTTTGCAAATTAACCCGAAGTGCAGACGGTCTTACACTGGCGAATGAATTTGAAACTTTATTTGAATTTACGGATCCCAAACTCAGTCTTTATTATAAGGATTCAGAATTTCTCGTTTGCAAAGCAAGATTTATTAAAACGAATAAAGATTATTTTCTGGAAATAAATTTTACCTTCAACAGTCCGCAAGCTGATAAAATGATGGGCCAGATTGATGCTGAATCTCCATGCAGGATTGATTTTATAAATGGCACATATATCTATCTGCAAACCTTATCGCATACAGATGCCAATAAAAATGTGGAAGACGGAAAAACATTTTACCTGATCCGTTACAAATTAGATCAGGAAGAAATGAATGCGCTTTCAAAATTCGAAATGGATACGCTGACTTTTGTATGGACAAGCGGAGCGGATAAATACGAGATCGTCGATCTGGATGTACTTAAGAATATGTTTGCATGTCTGAAAACAAAGAGTTGACCAAATTGGGCCTGCATTTACCAACCGACCCGAGGTGGGTGGATCTCGCATCGATGTCCCTGGAAGATATTTTAACGGATCACGCATACTGCGAACAGAAAGCAGCAAGTTCCTGCATTTCTTTGATACAACAGTATCCTGACAAAGCTGAATTGGTCGAACAGGTTGCGCCTGTGGTCACCGAAGAATGGGGACATTTCCGCCTCGTGATTCAGGAATTGCGCAAGCGAAATTTAAAACTGGGATTTCAGCGAAAAGATGAATACGTGAATGCCTTATTAAAATTCCAGCAAAAAGGCGGCAACCGCGAACAAAGGCTCACCGAACAGTTGTTAACCTGTGCATTGATCGAAGCCCGGAGTTGCGAGCGATTCAGATTGCTTTCGCTCCATCTCGAAGAACAGGGCTTGAAGGAATTTTATCACCATTTTATGGTATCGGAAGCGGGACATTATAAAATGTTTTTACAACTCGCAGAATTCTATCAGGATAAGTACAGTGTCCGCAAACGTTGGCAGGAATATCTCGACAAAGAGGCGGAGATCATGAAATCATTAGCATTAAGGGGAGATCGGATGCATTGAGGTGAAAGACCAAAGGCTTAAGGCTTAAGGCTTAAAGCTATAGCTTAAGGCTAAAGAATTATAAGGCATTAATTTGACATTTGAATTGAGCGAGAACAATAATCTTTGAAAATGAAATGCCAATTCGAAATTTAACAATTGGATTTCCCATTTACAATCCATTTATCTATGCGTATTAACTATCTATGCGTTAGATAATTTTTTTCAACTCACTTCGCCTGTACATCCTGACTCAATTCGATCAGTTTATTCATAATGGCTACACAGGATTCTATGACCGGTGAGATGATCTGGCGTTGTTCTTCGGGAGATTTGGATATGGTTTGACCGTATTGTTCAGGAGTAAACGCCAAGGTTATTTTTTCGGTCGCGCATTTGCAATAATCCTGGACGATGTCGGGATACTTTTCCGCAGTGCGTTTTCCGTTTTCGAGGCATTGCTGGATGAGCAGGGATTTCATTTCCTCGTCCCAGTACTGTAAATTTTCTCCGGTAAAGGATTTTGAGGATGTTTGTGGAGTCGCTGTAGTTTTTGCAGGTTCCGGTTTCTCTTTACCCATACTGAGATAAACGCCGGCTACACACAACAAAACAGAAAATCCCAAACCAATGTACCGGTCTACTTTTTTTGCGGCTTCAGGTCGATCATCTGCAACTTGTTTTTTATGAATCCATCCCAGTGTTCTTGCGAGCACATAAATTCCCAAAAGCACCAGCAGATATCCCAGGTATGAAAACATGGTCGAAGTATTTAAATGTGAATTTTAACTATTGAACAATCCGTCGTAGTGACCTTCCTTTCCTGAGCCTTTATCCAGAGTCTGTCTCTCGGGTTGTTTGGATTGCAGCAGATTTTCATTTTTACCCCCCATCAAAAGCAGTTTGCTCTTTTCTTCGTACTCCTGAAGCATTTTTAATCCTTCCTCTTCAAATACTCCGTTTTGTAAATCTACCGAACTCATAAAATTTTCGGAGAGTTCCATAAAACGCTCCATCTCCCCTACTTTATATGCCACATCGTCTGCAATGTGTTCCAAAGCCTGATCAAACATGATGCGTTGGTCTGCATTGCCACTGATCACATTCATCGCTGATTTCATCGCACTGTGAGAAGCGCGAATGGCTTTGCGCTCCTGCTCTTTCAGTTTCACCTGATCTTTGGTGTCTTCGAGCAGAATTTCGGAATTCTGATACATCTTGGTCAAAACTCTGCTCAGGATGTCCATCTTGGACAGCAGATGCTGGTATTTTTCATTGGTATCCTGCAACCTGGCGGCCTTACGCGTAGCTAAAACCATCTGGGCTTCCTGATCCTGGCTGCGTGCCACCTGCGCCATGCGAAGTTGTTGTTCGATCTCCCGGCTGTTTTCCGTAACGTTAGTCTGGAGTTTTCTGATCTGCCCCTTGAGCACGCCAATTTGTTCGCTCATTTTCGACAAATTCTTTTCCAGATCATCTATATAATTTTTAAGGATACCTATGGGATCGATGGTGACAAAAATGCCGGTGACCCATCTCATGATACTTTTGTACATGTAACCGATGAGTGTCCTCATTTTAGGATCGAGGACCATATAGATGATCGCTCCTAAAACAATCAGCATTCCGCTCAAATAGATAAGATTGGAAGTAAGACTGATGAGGTAGGGAAGATTTTTATATAGCAAATACCCTCCTCCCAGCAATAAACCACCCAAAACAAGGGTACCAGTAACGCCTTCCGGTTTACTCCAGAAACCTTTAGGTTTATCGAAATTAGGACCTGAATTTAGTGTTGCCATGATCTCAGTTTAGATTTAAAAAAAATGAAACTATTCCCCCAACATGAAGCAGAGGCTCAAAATTAACATGACTTAAGCCATTTGGATAGAATTCGCGTCAAATTGTCGTATTTAATCGACTACAGGAAGTCAACGTCCGGCAAATACGGGTATCGCATCAAAAACTGGATGGCTTTTTCGATAGAGAGATCCTCAAATACCACACTGTAGATCATGTTGATGATGGGAACGCGCAAATGATAGTGCTTGGCCAGCTGGTTGGCGATCCGGACGGTTCGCACCCCCTCAACCACTTCGTCGAGTGTTCCGATGATATCCCTGAGTTTTTCGCCTTTGCCCAGCCTGAATCCAAAATTGAAGTTTCGGCTGCTCGGACTGGTTGCAGTTGCAATGAGATCTCCAATACCTGCTGTTCCTAAAAAGGACTTGGATGAAGATCCAATACACCTCCCGAGTTCGATCATTTCACGAAGCCCACGCGTGATGAGCATGGCCTCCAGGTTTTTTCCCATGCCCTTTCCGGCAAGCATACCCGAGCCCAGGGCAATAATATTTTTAAGTGCTCCGGCCATCTCGGCTCCCAACAGGTCGTAAGAACCGAACACGAAAAACATGCGACTGGATAAGACTTCGGATCCTGCTTTAATGACTTCGTCGTATTCGCTGGCAATCACTGAAGCTGCGGGTTGGCTGGCCATGATCTCCCGGTATAAATTGGGGCCTGCCAGACAACCCACTCTCAACACAGAAGTTTCCTGCCGTATAACCTCGCTCATGGTGTGAATATTTTTGCGCGAAATGTTCACTTTGGTCAATTCGGCAAGCTTGATCCCTGCAATGTCGAGTCCTTTGGTAGCATGGATCAGCACATGAGCCGGACTCAAATAGGGGGACATCGCAGCACAGGTTTCCCGGAAATTTTCAGAAGGCACCACTGGAAAAATCAAAGAACAACTGGAGCAAATCTCTTCCAGTGAGCGCGTGGCCCGTATCCTTGAATCCAATTTATAGCCCAGGTTCTCGTGCAACTCGTTGATCCTGGTGACCACTTCCTGTTGTCGCGAAAAAAGCAACACGTCTACATTATGTGCCAGCAAACTGGCCACAGTAGTACCAAAACTACCTGCTCCTACGACTCCAACTGTTTGCTTTTCTTTCAACACTGAACTTAAATGGGATGGCAAAGGTAGGGATGTGGGGGCAAAGATTGGAGATGAAAGATTGGCTTAAAGCGTAAAGCAGAAAGCAAGGAGAATGCAGCATAATTGATGGTGAATGGGTGATGAGGTAACTGTTATACTCAGATCATAATGCAATCTGAATTAAAATCCGCGTTATCTGCGTTATCTGCAGGACATTCATTGCATTTAGATTCCTGCAGATTACGACAATCGCGCAGATCTATTCATTTTTTCAAAGGCACCTCTGAAATAACAATTTTGAATTGAACAATTAAAGTAATTCTGGAAAATTTCTTCTCGATGTAGCAGAATAATTCGATAAGATGGTTACATAAATATAACAGAATCAGAATATATTAGTAAAAGATGTGAGCTAAAATTTGGTATTTCTAGTACTTGCATTCGCTATAAAGTCGAAATTTCTATATGTCCAATCTTCGAAAAATCTCTTCCATTTTTTTCCCGCACTTGCCCGACTGATATTTTGTTTTAAAATAATGGAAAACTTATTCGGTCAGGCGGGGATTACGCAGATTTTCGCAGATCTTTTCATTTAGTTTATAATCGAAACTTCGAAGAGTCGAAAAGTCGAAAAGTCGAAAAACCTCTGCCATTTATTTCCCGCAGATTCCGCAGATTTACGCAGATCTTTATATTTAATTTATAATCAAAAAGTCAAAAAGTCAAAAAGTCAAAAAGTCGAAACCTCGGGACGAAAACCTCCCCAATTTATTTCCCGCAGATTCCGCAGATTTACGCAGATCTTTTCATTTAGGTTTTTATCAAAAAGACTAAACGTCATCCCGATAAAATGATATAGCTTTTTTACAAAATAAATAATCGCGAACATTTTATCGGGAGGTCAAAAGGCCAACTTCTGAAATTGAGCTTCCAGAAATATTTCAAAATCCTTCAATGCTTTGGGAGCATGATGATTGTCGGTTACCTTTTTGTACAAACCAAATTCTTTAACGATGATGATGGTATTGGGAAGATCCGGTATGTACAATTCGGGTTCTACAGGATACACCGGTGCCAAATCAAAAAACTTACATGATGCCATCTGACTTTTTACTTCATTCCACCAGGCATCCGTAGCGAGTGCATAATAGTTGCCGGTTTTATCGACATGTTGAAGACCTTCGTATTTTACGATTCCATTTTCGAATACTGTGTATTGGTAGGTCGGACAAAAGCCAAAACAGGCCGACCGCTGGTAATACAACAAGGTATCTACTCCGGTCAGGAGCGTATCGGAAGCGGTAAAGCTTGTTTTAAAGATCGGCAATTCAGGAGCTGGAGTTGTTGGGTTTCCGTTGGGATTATTGGTTTCCGTTGACTTGCGCGTACAAGCCGATGTTAAAATCAAACTAACGATTGTAAGTATTCCAAAATGAAAACCTGAATATTTCATTTCTTTATGTTTTTAGCTTTCTCCTGCTGGATCTTCTGTTGTTCTTTCATCATTTGTTCGAGCCGTTCGCGGAATCCTCCGGATTTTTTGGGTTTGGTTTTATTGAGTTCCAGTTCGGCCCGTATTTTATTCTGGTCGAATAAATAATATTTGCCCAGCAAGGTCTGCGCAATGTTGAGGATGTTGCTGAAAAACATATAACAGGTAAGCCCCGCTGCTGTTTTATTAAACATAAACCAAAAGATGACTGGCATCAGGTATTGCATATATTTCATGGCAGGATTGGCGGAGAAGTCCATGGATTTTGAAGAATAATAGCTGAAGATCAAAGTGGAAACCATCCAAAGAAATGCAAAGAGGGACATGGTATCTCCAAACAATGGAAGCGTAAAAGGAAGTTTCAAAAATTCATCGTAAGACGTAAGATCGCCAGCCCATAAAAACGATTCCTGCCTGAATTCGATGGTCGCCGGAAAAAACCGGTAGAGGGCAATCCAGATGGGCATTTGAAGCAACAAAGGAAAACAACCTCCCAGTGGATTTACACCAAATTCATTGTACATTTTCATGGTTTCCATCTGTTGCTTCTGCATATCGTCCTTATTCTTGGCTTTCAGCTTTTCAATTTCCGGTTTCAAAGCCTGCATTTTGGCCTGAGAATGCAACATCTTATATCCTAAAGGAAATACAAGCAACTTGACAATAAACGTCATCAGCAGAATGATGACTCCTTTGGCACCCACCAGGTCTTCTAACCATACGAACAAAGGCCTTACTGCATGTCGGTTGACTGTCCCAAAAATGCTCCATCCATAGGGAATGATGTATTGAATGTCCTGTTCAAATGCCGCTAATTTCTTATAGTCATTTGGCCCTAAATACCACTTCATTTCATAAGGTTTACCGGAGAGCTCGGCTCCGGATATTTCTGCTGTTGAAATGAGTTTCTTCAAATCGGAATCCGTTTCCGCCATGAGTATGGTTTCGTTGCTGGATTTTTCAAAGCCATTGGGCGAGATCAGCGTAGAATTGAAAAACTGATGTGAATGGGAAATCCATTGGACCCTTTTTTCGGGCAGTTCAATTTTATCGTCTGACCTGCAGGAACAATAATCGGGATCTTCCTCTTTTTCCTTGAAATAAACCGTGCTGTTATAACGCTCGTACTCCCAGTTTTTTTCAATTTTATCGAGGTAGTTCTCCCAATGCAATTTTATGGGCTGAGAGGCATGAAGTCCCGTGGAGGAAATGGAATAATTTAAAGTATAATCCTCAGGATCCAGTTTGTACTGTTGGATAAATTTAGCTCCTCCATCGAGCAAAGCCGTAAATGTCACCGTTTGGTCGTCGGCTTGCTGTATATCGAAATACAATTGTTGCGTCTGATATTCTTTACCCTGAATTGAGAAACGATATTCGAAAATATTTTTCTGGTCTTCCAGCAACTTAACTTCTTCGACAACGGCCTGGCCCTCCTGAGTTCCGTAAGATTTGAACTTTCCTTTGATCAGGGCTTCAGTCATGCGACCACCCTTGTTTGAAAAAGTCAACTTGAGTTTAGGATTCTGAAGTGTAATCAATTTTTCTTCAGTCGGGACCACCACAGGAGATGAGGTATCCGTTATTGAATTTTGAATAGTATCAATTGATTTTAACGGTGCCTCGGCAGGAGCTGCATTCTGCAATTGTGCAATGGAATCCTGGACATGCATTCGCCTTTTTTGTTCTTCCATTTCGGGTTGAAAAAAATACTCGTTCCAAACAAAAAGTACAGCAATGATGAGCACTATTCCTATGATCTGATTCCGGTCCATAAATGATTGAAATTGGCCTAAGGCCGGCAAAGGTACAATAAAGGCAGGATTCTGCCGGAAAGCCTGGATAAAGGGTGTATTAATAAAAAACTATCCCTTGCACGTTCAAGTGGATAGTTTCTAAGACAGTAGTAGGTAATGTATAATTATTTCAAAAGACAAGCATTTCGATAAATGCTTCAAAACCCGGGTTCTTGAAGCTAACCTTACCTATCACTACCTGTTGAAAGTAAATGATAGCTTTGGTTAAAAATATTATGTCAAACAATTCCCTTTATATAACCGGTCTACGTATATATAGACCCCAATGATTCCTGAATTGCTGCCCGAAAAAATAATTTTTTTATAATTTTATTTTTTTAATATATAAAAAATTGGATATCTTCATTTTAGTTTAATTCAATCCTATTCAATGACTCGCCGGTTCTTTTTGAGATTTCGATAAATTATTTGATCATATTATAAAATATTAAATGTATAAATTATTTATTATTAATTGTAAATAATATGTTATCAATTTAAAATGCCAGTTTTTAAGCTGGTTTTCGACTTAATTTTGCAAACTCATTTCAAATCATCTATGCATTCCATTAGAAACATTGCCATCATTGCCCACGTCGATCACGGAAAAACAACCCTGGTCGATAAAATCTTACACCAGACTAAACAGTTCCGGGAGCACCAGGAAACCGGAGAGCTCATCTTGGACAACAACGAGCTCGAGCGCGAAAGAGGTATCACCATTTTGGCGAAAAATGTTTCTGTCAATTACAAAGGAGTCAAGATCAACATCATCGATACCCCGGGCCACGCCGATTTCGGTGGAGAGGTCGAACGCGTGCTCAATATGGCTGATGGAGTTCTTTTGCTTGTTGATGCTTTCGAAGGTCCCATGCCGCAAACGCGCTTTGTTTTGCACAAAGCCCTGAGCATGGGTAAAAAACCCATTGTAGTCATCAATAAAGTGGACAAACCCAATTGCCGCCCTGATGATGTCCACGATGCCGTATTTGAACTGTTTTTTAACCTGGAAGCCACCGAAGAACAGCTTAATTTTCCAACGGTGTACGGCTCTTCAAAACAAGGCTGGATGAGTAAACACTGGAACGAACCTTCTACCGATATCACGTATTTGCTCGATGCCATCATTGAACAGATCCCTGCGCCGGAAATTCCGGAAGGAAACCTCCAGATGATGATCAGCAGCCTGGATTATTCCTCTTATATCGGCAGAATTGCCATCGGGAGAATTCTAAGACAAGGAATACGCATCAATCAGCCGGTGACTCTGGTCAAACGCGATGGTTCACAGGTAAAATCCCGGGTCAAGGAACTTTTTACGTTTGAAGGCCTCGGTAAAGTAAAAGTCGAGAGCGTAGCGGCAGGCGATATTTGTGCAGTTTTTGGTTTGGAAAACTTCGATATCGGCGACACCATTGCCGACTTCGAATCACCGGAAGGTCTCACACCCATTCAGGTAGACGAACCTACCATCAGTATGTTATTTACGATCAACAATTCTCCTTTTTTCGGAAAGGAAGGAAAATATGTGACTTCAAGGCATATCCGCGAACGGCTCGAGAAAGAGCTCGAAAAAAATCTTGCACTTCGGCTTGAAGATACTGAATCGCCCGATTCTATTTTAGTATATGGCAGGGGTATCCTCCATCTTTCAGTCCTGATCGAAACCATGCGTAGAGAAGGTTATGAGCTTCAGGTGGGACAACCGCGAGTTATTATAAAAGAAATTGATGGCCAAAAGTGCGAGCCGGTTGAAATCATGACCATCGACGTTCCCGAAGCGTATTCCGGTAAAGTCATCGAACAAGTCAGCATGCGTAAAGGCGAAATGACGGTCATGGAAACCCGCGGCGATCTTATCCATATAGAATTTGAAATTCCGGCAAGAGGTCTCATCGGACTTCGAAATGTATTGCTCACTGCTTCTGCAGGTGAAGCCATCATTGCTCATCGATTCAAAGAATTTCAAGCCTGGAAAGGCAACATTCCCTCGAGAACAAATGGGGTGCTGATTTCAAAACTGGCCGGACCAGCTACTGCCTATTCTATCGGCTACCTTCAGGACCGCGGACAATTCTTTATCGAACCTGGTGAAAATATCTACATCGGTCAGATCATCGGAGAACAAATAAGACCCGGAGATCTGGTCGTCAATGTCATTGAAGGAAAAAAACTGACGAATATGCGTGCTTCCGGATCGGACGGCACCATCCAGATCATACCCAAAATTCAATTCAGTCTGGAAGAAGCTCTGGAATACATTCAGGAAGATGAATACGTTGAGGTGACTCCAAAATCTATCCGCCTTCGCAAGATCATTCTCGATGAAAACGAGCGTAAAAAAGCTCAAAAGCGCGTGGAGATGGCGGAAGCGTAGTTGATGGAGAATGGAGAATGCAAAATGGTTAATGCATAATGATTCTGCCTTACGCCTAAAGCCTTCAGCCTTACTCCTTCAGCCTTACGCCTTAAGCCTTACACCTAACGCCTTTAGCCTAAAAAGCTGGCGCTTATTGAATGACCAATGCAGGACCGCCAGCAATCAAAGAACTCGCCTGATTTTTGTTTAATTTTTTCATAACTGTGTTTTTTTGTTTAAAAAATAATTGACGATACAAATGTCAGGTAAGTTCAGTTTCCACACACCCACATAAAAGTAGATAAATTCAGACAGGATGTTCTAAACCAGTCGTAGATAATGAATGATAAATCGACCTTTCGAAATATCGCAATTTCGAAAGGTCGAAAATCTGTATGCTATCACTTTACCGAGAATACAACAGTACTGATCACCTCTTCTTCTCCAGCATCATGGCCCCAAACCTTTGCGGTAAGCTTGTAGGTTTTACCTGTCTGAAACCCGTTCTGCGCACCCATCAGGATCACATCTTCATATACGTACTTGCCTGAAGTTTCATGAACATGTGCATCTTGAGGTTTGTCATAAACCACCGTACCGTTTGATTCATCGGCGATTTTCACGTTTACGTGGTGAACGGTATTGTTGGTGTGACTTTCAAATTCTACTTCGATAAGCAGTGAGTCACCGATTTGAAAACTGGCATTGGCATGCGGGTGATGAATATGCGCATGGTAATCAAAGGTAGAATCATGATCATCATCACTACAAGAGTTCAAAAAAAGTACTGTTGAAAAAATCGTTATAAGACCTAATAAATATTTCATCTGATTAAATTAAAAAGTTAAAAAAAATAATGAAGCTGACAAACGAAACGGCTGTTCAGTTGGCTGCCTCCGTTTGCATAGTTTTGTTTTAAGGGGAATGAGAAGGCATTCTGGAGCACAAAATCGGACCACCGCAAACTCAATCCGATCGGCATCAGGAGTCCGTAGCCGCCCGTTTCAGAATTGTTATAGCCGGTGGCATACCTGTCCTTTTCCGAGTATTCCCATTGCAAGCCTGCTGTGGGAGTCACTTTCAGATCATCCTTTACAGGAATTTCGCAAAAGAAAGTACCTATAATTCCGAATTGATTGCCAAATCTATAGCGATCCTTTATCTCTAAATTGTATTGATAGTTTCCAGCTGCATAAAAGCCAAAGGAAGACCTGCTCAATGCAAAAGTCGGTTGAAAAATCAAGGCATAATGTCCATTACCGATGTTGAAATTTTCGGGTAAATTCTGAGCATGCAGATCGGCTTCGTATTTACCTGTTGGCAATTTTAATCCGGATCCAACATCAAGAGTGAATTTCCATTCCTTGCAGGAACCATAATCTTTTTTAATAATGTAATGGCCCATGATCTGAATGTCCCCAACTCCGGATGCTTTTTGTTTTTGCTCCTGGTTTTTCCGAACATTCCATTGGTAAGGGACAAATGCGTTTAATTTCCAGTTTGATGACGGAATATAAGTTCCCTGCACACTCAAATTCCGAAAGTAGTCATAGACCCCTGATTCGTGTTTGGACTGGTAAACTGCTGATGTATACGACATTCCCAAGATGTTTGAATGAATCAGCTGGTGTAAACCCACCCCCTGCATTCCCATATTACAAGCGCAAATGTCACATGCACGTGCAACAGTCATACACATGAGTCCAAAAAGCAGAACTCCGATGAACCTGTTCATAAAAAGTAAATTTAAAATGAATTAATGCTTGTTGAAAGAGAAACAAGCAAGGTCAGGTGGCTCGAACGAATTCCATCTAAAGTCACAGCGTAAAAAGCCCATTCTGTATCTTATTTCTGATTTTATCAGAAGAAAGACCTCGTAAGAAAGCAATGCCTGCTCCGGCATAAACAATTCAAACTGCTGTTTTATCAATTTCAGCGGAACCGGCATGTTTTGTTCCGGAGGTGTTTCCTTCATTTTTTTTGAAAGCAAACATTTGCCGTGGCATTTTTTAAGTTTATTGCTTTTATTAATACAAAGGGTTTGCTCAATGGAGCCCTGGTTCCACAGGAAGAAAGCGATATGAACCACCTCCCGGCAACTGGAAATTGCTATCAATAAAGCCAAAAACCCTATTTTGTATTGAATATTACAGAACATGTAAATTTCGAATACACAAATATAAACATTACTGGTTATTGCAATTTAAAATTGGAATCAGCTGGGAAGATGATATTTATCAATAACTTTTGGGATTCAGGCGCTACCCTATACAAACGTGCATAGACAAAAAAGGCCGGTAATCAGCCGGCCTTTTTTTATGAGTTGTTTAGTTACAATCGATATAACTTACCATTTTCCTCTACGACGAGATAAGATTCCTTAAATCCTCTTGTTTTTAATTTAGACAGAACGTCTTTTGCGGCTGTTTCTGATGTATAGCTTCCTAATACGATGATAGTCAGACCACTTTTAGTCCAGTGCTCAATTTTTCCAAGATCGTTGATTTTGCTTACATCAAACCAATCGGGTGCTTTATATTCTGCAACGCGGATTTTGTATTTGCCCTCTTCTTCAGGTTCTTCTTCCTGCTGAGGAACCGGTGTGTTTTCAACCTGCTTGCCTGTCACTTTGGGTGATTCTGATTTGCCTACCGCGTTTGCCAGCAGTACAACGCGATCACCACCCAATACATCCGTTACAATAAAAGCATCTTTGGTTCCATTGGCTTTCATAATTTTCATAGCAGCCACAGCTTCATTAATATCGCTGAAACCTCCTATTCTGATCTTCATGACATCGTCAACCTTAAATTTATAGACATCGCCATAAGAAGTGTAATTCGTAAAACGCGAATCCATTTTACTGTTGTACTTCGTCAGAGAAGCAATTTGTATAAAGTAAAGTTTGGGTTCCTGTGCAGCTTTCCTGGTTTGCGGAACCAGCTGATCTGCAACCAAAGCTTCGGATGCAAGCAAATTTTCTTCTGCAATCGCTGCGGGCTTCTCTTCAGACTTTACTTCAGACTTTAATTCAGACTTTACTTCTTGCGTTTGTGCAACGGGCTTTAATGCCATAGTTTGTGATTCCGTCGCAACTTTTAATTGGAACGAACGATAAATGTCATCGGCACCTTTACCTCCGTATCGATTGGATGTAAAATAGGCCTGGTTTTCATTATCCAGAATGAAATAATATTCATCCATTGAAGAGTTGACACAAGTGCCGAGATTTTCAATCACAGCCCCATGACCATCCACCAGCTGGGTTTTAAAAACATCGAGTCCTCCAAATCCTGTATGCCAATCGGAAGAAAAATACAGAACTCCATTTTTGTAGAATGGAGATAACTCATTGCCATCGGAATTGATCACTGCTCCCAGGTTATGTGGTTTCGACCATTCGGAACTTTCCGGAGATTTAAAACTCACATACAAATCATAGCCTCCATATCCACCGGGTTGATTTGATGCAAAGTACAAGACATTACCGGTCTCTGCCAGGCAAGGAAAACCTACAGAATATCCATCTACATTGTATGCGAATGGTTGTATGTTATTCCAGGAACCATTTTCTTCAATATTTGCCAAATGGATTTGCAATTTAATATCGTGCATCAGGATGCGTTCCAAATCGTAATCGCTCGCCTTGCTGAATGCACATGCGGTTTTATTTTCATTGATCGAAATATTTCCCAATCCACTGGCTTCTTTTGAGAGCAACTCAATTAATCCTTCAGAAAATTTTCTGGTGACCGCCTGAGTAGCTTCAGAAGCTGCCTGCACGTTTCCGGATTTTAAAGTAAACTCATTCTTTTGCCCACTTACAAACACCAGTTCTTCGTCAATAAGCATGGGGGCAAAATCTGCATAAGCTGAATTCGACTCGAGATTGGTCAACTTACAATTGTTAGGTTTGTTCAATTGTTGCAAGGAATAATCGCAGGTCTCGGCAAAATAATTACCAATAACCGGATTAAAATTGGCATACTCGAGGAAATACTTTTTTGCTTTCAGGAAATCTCCATGGCCTTTCAACAAGTCTGCGTATTCATAACGAGCTTCGGGGTCTGCATCCGGAGATAAAACCAATTGTGCATACAAATCCTCGGCTTTTTCGTTTTGCCCGGTCCTTTTGTAACTCAATGCAAGTGCAGACAGTGATTTCGCATCCAGCGCAGCAGTGGTTTCTTTTTCAAAAGCCGAAATAGCCGAGATATAATCTTTGGATTCGAAAAAGTGGAAGGCATCTTTCAAAGTACTGTTTTGGGAAGAGCTTTGAGCAGTCAGTTGTGATAAAAGAAACACACCCGACAGAATCAACATTTTTTTCATACTTTGAATTTTGGTTAAAATAGATAGAATCTTGTTATTAAAGCGCTAATATATAAAGAATTTTTGTAATTTATTATAAATATGATAAAAAAACATAATATATTTCTGAATGCTGTAAACGTTTTAGATATTGCGGGGCGTTTCCCGGTTAAATCCCAAACATGACAGCAGACAGAAGATCCTTCGTTTTTCAGGTGTTATTTCTTTTTTGTATCCTCATTTTTACATCTCCTGCTTTGTTTGGGCAACAACTCAGCCATCGTCAGGGCGAGCTCATCGTGTTATTCAGGAATAATTATAATGCGAAGAATATCAGCCATTTAAGATCCAGTTCCAAGTCCGTATGGAATCATCTCTACCCTGCCAGGCAACTTGGAGGTTGCTGGAACATCTGGTTGCTTAAATTTGATCACAGCCGATACGCAGCCCCGGAATTACTTCGCGACCTTCATGCCGACGATCGGGTATTATTGGCTCAACGAAATCATTTGATTCAGTATCGGGTCAAACCCGATGACCCTTTTTTCGCCCTTCAATGGCATCATTTTAATGATGGCTCTTCCGGGGGTGTCGCAGATGCAGACTTTGACACCGACATGGCTTGGGATCTTTGTACCGGTGACCTTACCGAAAACAAAGACAGCATTGTGATTTGCATCATAGACGACGGACTCGAAACCGTCCACGAAGACCTGAGTGAGAATATGTGGAAAAACTATGGAGAGTTGGCAGGAAACGGTGTCGATGATGACCAAAATGGCTACATAGACGATTTTTTAGGTTGGAATACTTTTAATCAAAATGATATTTTTGAAAGCGGAAAACACGGCACGGCGGTCACTGGTCTTGCTGCCGCCAGAGGTAATAATCAAACCGGGATCAGTGGGGTATCCTGGCATTCCAGGATTATGTTTGTAGCGGGCGGGGGCGACGAAGCAAATGCTATAGAATCTTATTCTTATCCATTGTATTTCAGGAGATTATACAATCAAACCCATGGCCGCAAAGGAGCTTTTGTGGTAGTAACTAATACCTCCTGGGGAGCGGACCTGGTCAAAGCCGAAGATGCCCCGGTATGGTGTGCTGTTTACGACAGTTTAGGAAAAGAGGGAATTTTAAATGTGGCCTCGACCACCAATCAAAATCTGGATGTTGACATCGAAGGCGATATGCCCACAACATGCACCAGCAATTTTCTGCTAACCACAACGAACATCACGGATGCCAACGTCAAAAAAGTGAATGCCGGTTATGGTAAAAAATCGATAGATATAGGTTCATATGGCGAATCCACCTATTCGACTTATATCAACAATTCTTATCGTTTCTTTGGTGGAACCAGTGCAGCAGCTCCACAGGTTACAGGTGCAATCGGCTTATTGTATTCATTATCCTGCAGCAATCTCGATGAACTCGCCCTGTCAGATCCGCCTAAAGCTGCCTTAGAAGCAAAAAATCTGATCTTAAAAAGTATAAAACCCAATGCCTCTTTAAAAGACATTACCCTTACAGGCGGAGTGATGAATGTTTTCAATGCCATCAGCCAGGTCAGCCCATTATTGGTCGAAGTCCAGAATAGTCAACAGATTAAGATAAGCTGGCAGGAACCCGCCATCTTACCCATTCAATTCAGGTACCGCAAAGCCGGCAATTTTCAATGGAAGGATACCTCGATTTATTCAGGCAAGCATCTAATCCTGACCGGACTTGAATCCTGCACCGATTACGAACTTCAATTCAAAAACCTGTGCCCGAGAAATTCTGAAAATTATTCTGCTGTACAAAATATTAAAAGTGCAGGCTGCTGTGATCCTATACAAAACGTAAAAATCTTCAAGCTCTCAGCAACAGCTGTGGAATTGGCTTATACAGATCCTTCCTCCGTAAATGAGCTAACTGCTTATTTGAGAAAAGCTGGGACTACTCGCTGGGATACTTTTCGAATATCAACACATTCTGGAAATCTGAACTTTAGCCAATTGGAAAGTTGCACAGCTTATGAGTTATTGGTATACTCTTTCTGTAACGGTAAACTGACGGAATTGCCGGCCAATTATACATTCACTACCAACGGTTGTGAGTCTTGCACTTCAATGGATTACTGCAGAAGATTCAGGCCTTCATCAGAGCTCGAATGGTTGCATGCTATTGAAATTGATCAATTATCCTTTATCAGCGGCAATAATGCAGGTTATGGAAATTATGTAGGTACGAATCAACAATGGATATTTGAAAAATCCAAAAATTACACAATCGTATTAAAGGCAGGATACCTTTCTGATACAAGCACAATGGTAGCAGCAGCATGGATCGACTGGAATCAGGATGGAATTTTTGACGATGTTGAAAATATAGCAATACCTACCCTTCAATTTAAGTATCGCATTCAATACAATTTTAATCTACCGGCAAATGCCCGTTCCGGCTGGACAAGGATGCGAGTCATGTTAAAATTTGCAGAATTTTCATCAGCCACTCCGCTGGCTTGTTTCCAATCGCTGGAATTTGGCGAATACGAAGAATATTGCGTTTACATTTCAAATGGTTTGTGTAGTGGTATTCAGTCGGTAACACTTACCGATATTCAAAAACAAAGCGTACAGTTGTTAGTAAGCGATCATCCAACAAATGACTTCATTTATGCCTACCGTAAATTATACTCGGGCGATTGGGTCGAAGGGAGCTCCAGGTCGCGCATCATCCAATTAAATGATTTAGACAGCTGCAGCAAATACCAATTCCAAATCGCAGCCCGTTGCCTCAACGAGCAGTCTTCATTTTACGATGTTTATTTTTCAACCAGAGGAACTGACTGTTTTGTCAGCACTGATGAATTTAACCCAATTGACGGAATAAAACTATACCCAAATCCTTGTTCCGACCAATTGCATGTACTCCAAAATGAAGCCAAGAAAATAGAACACATCGATATTCTCGACCTCCGGGGAAAAAGATATCGCTTACAAACGAAGATCAACGCCAAAGATCATTACACGATCGAAACGGGCCCATTGCCCTCAGGTTATTACATTACGTTAATCCATTATAAGGATGGAAGTCATCTGGCAAGACGTTTTGTAAAATTTTAGCAGGCCTTCCCATCCAACTCTTTGTTCTTCGGATCGCGACAGAACCATAAAAACAGAAACGTTTTAAATTCCCGCTTACGCGATAATCAATTCGTCTCTGCCGGGACCATTGGAAAGGAAACTGATTTTTGTCTGGCAATAATTTTCAACAAAATCGAGATACGATTTCATCTGCGAAGGTAGTTCCGAAAAGTTTTCGCAATGACTCACATCTCGCTTCCAGCCATCAAATATTTTATGTCGCACACTGCTTATGCTGTTCAGATCGAAAGGCAATTCGTCGCCTTCCAAATGATCATTCAACTGATAGGCATCGACAAGCTGAATGGATTCAAAATCGTTGAGCACATCAATTTTAGTTATACATAAATCGGTGACTCCGTTTATAATTTTACTGTATTTGAGTTGAACGAGATCCAGCCAGCCACATCTGCGCGGGCGTCCGGTAGTAGAACCAAATTCATTGCCTGCTTTTCTGAGTCGCTCTCCTGTTTCGTCATTTAATTCAGAGGGGAAAGGACCGGAACCGACCCGGGTGCAATAGGCTTTCGTGATCCCGATAATTTTTCTGATTTTATTCGGTGGCACTCCAAGACCGGTACAAATTCCGGCTGCAACTGTATTCGACGAAGTAACAAATGGATAGGTTCCAAAATCAACATCCAGCATGGATCCTTGCGCACCTTCCGCTAAAATATGTGCTCCTTTGTTCAACAATTGGTCCAACCAATATACTCCGTTTGTCGTTTTTAAGTCTGATATAAAATCAATGGCTTCGAACCACTTTTTTTCTTCAAGTTCCATATCAAATTCCACTCCGGGAAATTGCTTTAGGAATTGCATGTGTTTTTCCTTGAGTAAATTATATTCATGCTTAAACGCAGGCATTTGAATATCGCCAATTCTCAAGCCATTTCGTCCTGTTTTGTCCATGTAACAAGGCCCAATTCCTCTCAATGTCGATCCGATTTTGGATTTTCCTTTTGCATTTTCAGATGCGAGATCTATCCATCGATGGCTTGGGAGAATTAAATGGGCACTTCGCGAAATAAGAAGACGATCTCGAAGATCAGGAACGGCAGGTGTAATTTTATTGATTTCACCTGTTAAAGTTATGGGGTCTATGACCACACCATTTCCGATCAGGTTTAAGGTATTGCTTCTGAAAACTCCTGATGGGAGTGTATGCAAAACGTATTTATCACCCTGTATATAAAGTGTATGACCGGCATTGGGTCCTCCCTGGAACCGGCAAACGGCCTGGTACTGGTCTGCAAGGTAATCGACGATCTTTCCCTTTCCTTCATCGCCCCACTGCAAACCAAGAATCGCATCAACGGGCATAGCTTAAATTTAATAAAATAAACAGCGAAGGTAAGCAAACGCTGCTTAATTTTCAATGCAGCTCATTCATACCCATGTTTTGAATACTCATCAACTTTTGATACCATATTATTAGTCTGAGTCGAAAGCCAATCCTTCTAACTCCTGTGTAATGAAATGTTTGGATATAAATGAGCGGACTCCTAAAAGCAAACAAGACCATTGTACATTTACATGGGACGGGTCGAGATCATATAAATAAAATTCTTCCGCCTGAATCTTTATAGTGATCGGGTTTTAAACTTGCAAGGAGGTGAATCTAAATCCAGCCAAGGCCTAGTGCAATGGCAAACAACAAGACCATGATAGCTACCAGTAATCTGATCTGTTCAATCAATATCTTTTTTAAAAGACGGCTGCCTAAATAAGCCCCTGAAATCGCAGCCAATGCAGGACAAATAAGCCAAAGCAAGTCGATCTCATTAATAAATTTCAGCATTTTTGTTGAATAAACGGATAATCTTGTAAAATCTACCAAACTCGAAATAATTACAGTGGTCGCAATAAAACATTCCTTTGACATCCCGGTTTTAACAAGAAATGCACTTCTCAGTGCTCCCTGATTTCCCGAAAATCCGCCAAAAAATCCGCTGATCAGTCCGCCCCAGACTAACTTTGAATTATCGAATTCAAGCTTTCGGGTGTATGGAAGTAAATCCATCAGGGCAAAGCAAATCAATAATACACTGATCAGGGAGTTCAACAAGTAAATAGAATGTGTTGAACCCCAAAAATAATAAGTCCATAGAGGTTGATGATCAGGAATAAGCAACAACAACCACGATCCCGCTAGTGCTGCAAGTATAGCCGGTATTCCAAATTGAATGACTATTTTTTTATCGAATTTATTACCGACGAGCAGTAATTTGAACAGATTGTTTACAAAATGTACGACAGCTGTAATGGCAATCGCTGCATCGACCGGCAAATAAATCAGAAATACCGGAGTCAGGAGTGTACCCAAACCAAAACCAGTAAAAAAAGTCAAAACGGCAGCAAAAAATGCAACTAAAGAAATGACCGCAATTTCCATTTAATCAAAAACTATGGATTGAATTCAAATGATGAAACAAAGTTAAACTTCCCTTCCCAACTTCCACAATTTCTCTGTTCCTCGATTATTAGATCATTATTAAAAAATAAACTCAATAATTGAATTTATAATCCGCTTCGATTCATTTGATTAGCAGACAATCCAAGATAAACTGGATCATTATGAATTAAATTTATCAGAACACTTTTGAATAAACTGGAAAAACCCGATTTCCATGCTTGCACATGAAGGGGACTTCTAAAAAACCTCTCAGACGAGGCGTGTGATTTTTTTTAATTCTGAGTTTACTGCGTATCCCGCAAGGTCGGAGAGGAGTTTAAAAAATTTGCACAACGAAGTATCAGGGATTTTTAGGTGTGCCCTGAATTTTAGTTTGCTGTTCGATCAATTCTTCGAGGGTCTTGTTTTGATTCCCAGGCTTGGGTTCAATAAGACTCATGGCATATTCGCTTATAGCCGTTATAGTCAGCGCCGGGTTTACACCGGGATTAGACTGCAGAACAGATCCATCTAATACATACATACCGGGGTATCCATGCACCCGGAACTGTTCATCAATCACTCCGGCTTCAGCATGGACTCCCATCTTACATCCACCTAAAATATGAGCAGTGGTCGCCATACCAAACAAAACTTCGGTGGTGGCATTTTGAGGTATTGCATTTAATTTGCTTGCATATCGAAATAATACCTCCTGCCCGACAGTTGAATATCCTGATGAGGATTGATTTTTATCCTGTGTGGATTTCAAACGCATTCCCAGCCATGAATTTTTCCAACTTATCTTCATTGGATCTGGTAAACTCTGCATGATCAGTAGAATTACAGAATTCCTGGAAAGGTCGCTACGGAAGAATACCCGCAAATATTTAAATGGGCTCTTCAAAAATTGGAAAACCATGTTAAGGATTCGTTGGTATCGATTCTTCCCATTTGAAGCCGGGCAAGCTAAACGATACATAGAACCAGAGCCATCGGGATATTTGCACAATTCAACCGTAGTGTTTGAATCAGGACGAATCAAAGTACTGATTGCGATACCATTGTTCAACTTCCGATCTAAAGAACTTACACCTGCGATCATTTCAGAATTTGCCAAAACCCGGTTTCCAAGTTCCGGGCTCAGATTTACCAAAGTTTTATACTTCAGCTTTTGTTCAAGAAGCAACTTAAGAGTCCCTAATACGCCTGCACTCAATACAAGCCTATCCGAAGTGAAGGTCATCTTCTTTGAAAATAACTTATCTGAACTTTTGCAATGAATCTTATATGAACCATGATCAGTTTTCTCAATTTTATATACTTCAGTATTGGAAATAATTATCGCCCCATAAAATTGCTCAGCAAACCAAAGATAATTTTTATCCAAAGTGTTTTTAGAATCATACCGACAACCTACCATACAGGCTGCACATTCCTTGCATGGTTGGCGCTGAGGTCCAAGTCCTTTAAAATATGGATCTCCAATTGTTTTTCCAAAATATACTCCTACATGATCGACAAACCGGTAGGACTCACCAACACCCATATCCACCGCTACTTGTTTAAAAACCTGATCTTCGAAAAATTCTTTTTGGTAGAAAGCACTCCCCAGCATGAATCTTGCTTTGTCGTAAAAAGGCAACAATTGAGCTTTCCAGTTTTTTAACAGGTCCCATCCGGAATCTTTAAAAAAAGCATCGGAAGGCATCATATGCGTATTTGCATACACCAAAGATCCTCCACCTACACCCACCCCGCTCAGCACGAACAAGTTTTTAAAAAAAGTAAGCTGCATGATGCCAAAACATTTCAGCATAGGATACCAAATAAATTTTCTTAGTTGCCAGTTACTTTTAGGGAATTCCGATGCCTGCCATCTTTTGCCTTTTTCAAGTACCAGGACTTTGTATCCTTTTTCAGACAGTCGCATAGCAGCTACAGAGCCTCCAAATCCAGACCCGATAACTATGTAATCGAAGTGTGTATCCACGAAACAAAGATAGGTGGGTGATGATAGATAATGGAGTATGGATAGGAGCCATTAAGCGGCAAGCTTAAAGCGAAATGCGAGGTGGTTGCAGATGGAATAAAGAGAAAAGAGGAGAGTGAAAACTGGAATACCTTCAAATAATTAATATTATTAATGTGGCATCTTACTACCAAATTTCAGTAACATTAGTGTTGCATGCTTTGAGCTTTGAAGTACTCAACTTAACTTGCCAGGCTAAATTGTTCCTGATTTGCAAAGTAAAAAGCATTCAAAGATTTCTGGATGCAATTCATAAAAGCCTTATTTTCTTCCCGGGTACCGATGCTGACTCGCAGGGTATTGTCTAGTTGCACAACATTACTTAAATCCAAAACTTTAATCCCATTGTTAAGGAGATCGGTTGTTACTTTATGGAATAAGTTTTTACCTAATATTTGAATTAAGAGGAAATTACCTTGAGATGGATAGACCTTTATGGAATTTGCAAATCGATCAGAATTCAGCCCTAGAAACATTTTTTCTCTTTCACTTATAATTTCACGTATCCGGCTTTTAGAAAGTTCTAAAAACTCTTTTGTAAACAACATGTTCCTGGCAAATATCAATGAAAAGTAACTAATAGAATATTGCAGGAATAATTTTCTAAAAGCAGTAGTAACTTCTCTGGAGGCACATAAATAACCAAGTCTCAACCCGGCCACCGGGAAGGCTTTGCTGAAGGATCTTAATACAATAAGATTCTTGAATTTTTTTACCAGCGGAGTATAATCCACATTACCAAATTCGCAATAAACTGCATCTACAATAATCATGGATTCCGGATAAAGTTGAAGAAGATGCTCCAGACATTTTATATCAAATGTATTTCCAACCGGATTGTTGGGAGAAGTTATAATCAGTACAGAATTTTTTCCAAGATTGGGGATGTTCTCATAGTTATATTCAAGATTTGAACTCAACATCCAGGGTTGATAATTGATATTGTAGGTTTTACAATGATAATCGAATAAAGAATAAGAAGGCTGTGTGATGAACAATGTTTTCCCGTTCAAAGCAAAATAATTCAATAAGGTTGTGATGATACTTGCAGATCCGGCACTTAAAAGAATATTCTCCTGGTTCAGTCCACAATATTCTGCAATTTTTGATTCAATATCTTTATGATCGGAATCGGGATATCGATTCCAATTGGCATTTCTCAACTCCCTTAAAACTTGTTCTTTCAAGTTGTGGTTGAGGTCCAGCGTTTGCTCATTTTTATCCAGCAGATATTTGCATTTTTGTTTGACAATGGCTATTCGTTGCTGTGCCTTCAGTAAATAATCATTAAAGAAATTTATCATTGTCGATTTCAATTTATTAATTTGCGAATATGACTGCTAAAACTGTTTCATCTTCATATGTAAATCCAAAAAAACCTTCTTGATGATATTTCATTTCAACGCCCAGATGAGAATCAATAGGTAAACGGAGTACCTTGTCAGACAAATTGAAATTACATTTTACGAGTCGGGAGATCCATTTTGATGCTTTTTCATGTTTTTCAAATCGTTCTGATTCGATTTTGCCCAGGATATCTTCAATTTCTCTTCCGAAGAATAATTTAAGAGCGTTCTTGTCTTGCTCCTCCAAATTAAGCCTATCGATGACTTTGAAAATACTGTAAAAATGATTAAAGCATTGGCGGAACCTCTTTAACAAATCCGGTTCGAAATGATCTACATTTGGCTCGATCAATAAAAAAAGCAGCAGGATTAAGTTGCCTGATACTTTTTATTGTGTCCAGCCTTTGTTTTGACGATTGAATGTGATGCAATGCTAAGGAAGCATTTACCACAATTTTACCAGGAAGCTGCTTCATGGCACTAAAATCAATCAACTCCACATATTGTTGTCGATCAATAAATTCAACAGAAAACGGCAGGGATCTCCCTAATTCGTTAATGCGGTTTTTTGCGATCTGCAGGGCATTTTCAAATGGTTCAATTCCAACAATTACAAGCTTTTTAAGTTGCTTACTATCTTTGAGTAACTCCAGAATATTTATGATTTGAGTACCCTGTCCAACTCCGATATCTATGATAGTGGCTTCCGATTCATTCCTGATCAAGTTGGCTATTGCTGTATTTGTAATTTGCTGACTAAACTTAACAAAAGGAAATTGCTCGATCAGAATGTTGAAAAGTTGGATTTGAGGCATTTCATATGCCTTCTCGTAAATATTTTCATCGATAGCGCCGGGTCGAATACGGTTGCGAAGTGCATGGAGTACAATTGTAGCCAAAAGTTTCTCTGAACATCTATCCGTTTCAATGGAGCATTCATTATACAAATCCATTATATCGTTATACACATCCGGATCATGGTGTTGAGAAATGCTTTTTACGATATTCTCCAGTTGATTGTAAATATTGATCTGAACTTCCAAAGTTGTTTTATGATTTAATCTATTGATACAGACTTAGGCTTGCATAAAAAATTGATTCTGCTTTAACTGAGTGTTCAGCTTAATTCTTTTAATATGCGTTCCTGGTTTGTGAACATTGCTGGTTTGGTTGAAAACGGGTTTTCTTTTTGTTATAAAAGCTTCAACACCTTCAGCGAAATCAGAACTTTTGCCAGCTTCACATTTTGTGCGACGTTCCATTAAAATTTGAGTATTGAGATCATTCTCGGAAGCAATGGAAATAAGTTGTTTGGTAAGTGACAAACTGATAGCCGGCAGTTGGGCCATTTTTGAAGTTAAATTCCCTAATTCAACATCAAAAACATCCTGAGGAATTACTTTATAGATCATACCTATGCGCTCAGCTTCGGTCGCATTTATTTTTTCTCCTAACATAAGCAACGCGGTTGCCTTTTGGGCACCAACTTTCCTCGTGAGAAAATAACTTCCCCCGCTGCCTGATGTAAGGCCGATTTGTGAAAACCCAAAAATGAAAGAAGCTTTATCGCTGGCAACAACCAGGTCACATGCCATTGCAAACACAGCACCTGCACCTGCCGCAACGCCGTTTACGGCAGCAACTACCGGTTTAGTGCAAGAAGAGATTTTTTGAACGACTGGATCATGGTAGTCCCGAAGTAGTTCTTCCACAGTTGGCGGGTCTTCACAAAGCAATTCTCCCAGATCTTGACCGGTGCAAAATGCTTTTTCATTACCATGAAGAACTACAACCCTGACTTCGGGATCGCTTTCTGCCTGATCAAGGTATCCGGCTATTCCAAGCAGCATTGATCTGTTTAATGAATTCATTTTTTCAGGTCTGTCGATCGTGATGTAGGCACAATTGCTGCTTACATGGTAGTGCACGGATTCACAAGAACTGTGTATTTCATTGAAGCTTAAAGCAGCACCGGGAGTATTCTGGTTTTCACTACCCGTTGCCAGAACAAAAGGGGATGCCGATGTTTTGTCAGATTGATGATTGGAAATGATCATGATTAGGTTTTAATATTAATAATTGTTCAAATAATAACACAAAAGTGCCTGGTTTACAAATTCGCATCCATCACATAAAAGTGTACTAATCGTTTATTAAATAAAAAAAATGCGGGAAAATGCGTTTCTTTTACTTAAACAACCAGATAATCACAAAAAGAATAAGTACTACTGTCAGCATAAAAAACAAGTCATAAGAATTGATACCCAACAGTTCCTTCATCTTTTTTAAGTGAAATTTGCAATTCATAAGTCAAAGGTAGGGGCAGCCAGACCCCTTCAATGACTCACTTAGTGGATGACCTGTTTTATGAGTGGATGACGGAAATTCTTAGCAGCAGACCTTTCAGAATTTTGCAAACAATTGGAAAAACTCGTCTTTTTTACTCCGGGAGATGGTTATTTCTGTTTTATCGGGCATAACAATATAGCCTCCATCCCCCCTCACAAACTTCTGTATGTGATTGATATTCACCAGATAAGAATTATGTACACGGAAAAAGTCCTTTCCCGACAGTGTTTCATCAATTTCTTTGAGGGTTTTGGCAACCAATATCCTCTTCCCATCAGCTAAAACTACAAAAGTGTAATTACTTTCGGCTTTACAATAGCAAATATTCGTAGTCTGGACAAATACCAGTCCTTCATCTGTTGACAGTGCTATGCGTTCGACCTGGGTTTTAGGATGGAGAAGGTTTTGAAAAAGTAAATCCATTTGTTCCCTTGAAGGAGTGGTTAATTTCTCATCCATTCTCCGGATGGTTGCCTGTAACTCATCGGGGTCAATGGGCTTGAGCAAATAGTTTAACGCTGCATATTTAAATGCCCTGATGGCAAAATTATCGTATGCCGTCGTAAAGACTACTTCAAAATGAATTTCATTTAATTGTTCGAGTAAATCAAAACCGTTCATTTTAGGCATCTCAATATCGAGAAATACCAATTGAGGATCGAGACGCGTTATGGCATCGATCCCTGATTCTCCTGAACTGCAAGTGGCCATAACCTGAACTGTAGGGCAATAGTTCTTCAATAGCCATTCCAGCATTTCAATACAATTCTTTTCATCATCGATAATAATTGCTTTTATCATATGCTTAAATTGGTATGGTTAAAATGACTTTAGTTCCGCATGGATTCCCCATCGCGTCATATTTATCAATGATCTCCTGTGATCCCCCGCTATTGAAATGGTCCTTCGCCATTTTTAGTCGCTCTTCAGTGAGCTTCATTCCAAGAGACTTTCTTGTTGGGCTGTTTATACTTTTAAACTCTCCTGCCTTTTTTCTCCCGATCCCATTATCGTCAATAACAACTACTAAATGCGCATCTGTCATTTTAACTTGAATGGTCAGATGCCCGTTAGACTCCTTCGGCAAGAGCCCGTGCCAGATAGCATTCTCTACATAAGGCTGAATAATCAACGGAGGGATTTCAACATTATCAACATCGACATCCGCTTCTACATGAACTTCGTAACTAAATTTATGATCAAAGCGAAACGCCTCCATTTCGATATATAGTTTTAGTGCTTCCAACTCATTTGCCAACAACACTTTCTTTTGTTCCGAATTATCGAGAATTAGCCGCATCAGTTTGGCAAAACGAGTCAGATATAGCGATGAAGTTTTTACATCGCTTTTGATGATGTATCTGTTGATCGAATTCAGGGAGTTGAAAATAAAATGCGGATTCATCTGAGCCCTTAGGGCCTCCATCCGAGACTCAATTAACTGTCGGTTAAATTCAGTTTTGATTTTTTCCGTTGCTTCAATCTGACTTATTCTAATCCGATAAAGCAAAAATATAAGTCCGGTAAAAAACATAACCACGGAGAATATAAACCAGGATTTCTTATAAAATGGTGAATCTATAAAAACCGAAACTGTAGAAATCTCACTCCAAACTCCGGAACCCCCATCCACTTTCACTTTAAATTTATAATGCCCTCCATCCAAATTACTATAACTTGCATATCGCCTGGTTCCACTAAATACCCAATTATCATCCCAACCCTCCAACATGTAAGCAAATCGATGATTATTTTGATTTTCGAAATTAACACAAGAAAATTCAACTGAAAATAGATTTTCATTTGGTTTTAACTGATAATGCAAATTTTCTGAAAATGGCACCAATTGCTCTCTATTTTGAATTGTAAATTTTTCAATATAAACAACTGGAACATCTGCTTTTCTTTGTAATCTCTCATAATTCACTCTTGAATATTTCCCGGGAATTGCCAGATACATAGATCCATTCGAAGCTGGAAAAAATCGCACTGAAAAATAGTCAGGATCCATTCCATCAGAACGCGTATAATTTCTGATATATCGGTGTTCAGGGTTAAATGTATAAATTCCCTTTATAGTAGAAAACCATAATATACCCAGGTGATCAACGCAAACAGAATACACATTTGATGCTGGCAACCCATTTTCTCGATTAAAGACACGAACATGAAATTTGTCATTGGCATAACTTATATGCATAAGGCCTTCGTGAATAATAGTTATCCACAAATCTCCAACGGTATCTGTAGCCACAGAAAAATAACCCTTAGAAATAAATTCCTTATACACATCATTTTCGACGCTGATGGTAAGCTTCTTAGATTTATCAAAATAAAAAATTCCATTACTGGTACCTAACCATATTTTTCCCTTCGGACCAGAAACAAAGTTGATTACTTTCCATGGAAAATTATATTCATTATGCAAATGATTCAGTCGCAAAGACATCTTCTTTTGAATGGGATTAAAAATATGGATCCCTCCCTGATGTGTAAGCGCCCACATGACCCCATCTGTATCTTTGATAATCCGACTGACAACATAACCACTATCTTCTTCAATCTTCTGAAATATTTTCTCAATTTTATCCAGTCTTTTTTCAACATATTTGTACTCATATAAATCCGTATTCCCTATTACCCAGATTCTTTTATCAGGATCAATTACTACATCTTTTACTTTCATAAACTTCTCGCCAGGCACCTGTTGGTAGTCAATAGGAAAATTCAGCAATTCTCCGTTTTCCAGATTTAACACATTTAAACCGTTTCCAAACTGAGTACCAAATAATAAGGATTGTTCGTATTCAATAATTCTTGAAAAGTGAAATTGATTCGAATATTGGCTGTTTTGAATTTTTAACTCCTTAAAGTTGAAAATTTTTGAATGCGGATTGTATTTTATAAGTCCTCCCGGAACAGCACCAAAAACAACACCATCCGGAATTGTATACAACATGTAAACTGAATTGAGATGAAAGTTAGGATCTTGCAAGTGATGCTCATCATGAAAATGAAAACTTTTAGTTACAGTATTGAAAATCCCAATCCCCCTGGAAGCTATAATTACCCATAATTCAAAATTACTCTTCCGTTGAATTGAATAAATGGCATATTCAATTTCTTTATTTCCAACTAAAACCTTTGATTTGTATTTACTAAATTCTTTCTTTTCAATGTCATAATAAAATATGCTTCCACCATAAGACGAAAGCCACAATCCCTCCTTTCCTTCCGGCACCATAGAACTTAAGTAATCATGCCTTTGCCTGGACGTATCGATTAAATCTTCCGATTTATGCACAAACGTCTGATTGCTTTTATCAAATGTAAACAAGCCAATGCCTGTTGCGAGCCAAAATAAATTACCCTCTTCGGAATAGATTTTATATATAGAATTGGCATTACCCTTTTCAACTCCTTTATATCGCTTATCAACTCCAGGCAGATCCCAATGCTTAATCTTACGCGATTTAAGATCAAACATATTCAAGCCATTTCCAGTACCCCCTATCCAAATTATACTGTCTTTGTCAATCCTAAGAATAATAAACCCATTATTGAATAGTTCGGGATTTTGTTCTGCTATATTGTAAATATTTTTGAAACACTGACAGTTGTTATCAAATTTACTAATTCCCTTTCCTCTATAACTAACCCACAAATCACCTTCCTGATCCACCGTCAGAAATTGATTAAAATCTTCAATCAGAGAAGTGGAATCTCCTACGATGTTCTTAAAGATTTTAAAATTTCGACCATCGTATCGATTTAGACCATCGCCGGTACCAATCCACAAAAAACCAAATTTATCTTGCTGAAAACTACTGATGGATGGATTTGAGATACCACAGTCGTCACCTAAATATTCAAATCTGACATCGTGTAGGTTTTGACATTGGCCAGAAATTTGAAAAATAAAGCAAAATGTTAGCGCGTAAAACTTAGAAATTCCAGATGCAAATGGAGTCCTAAATAAATTTTGCAGCACTTTTATTATTTTTGAATTACAATAATACAACCTTAATTCCTATTTTACTTTAAGGGTACTTCTAAAAAGCCCTGATACTTGGTTGTGCAAATATATTAAACTCCTCATCACACTGCAGCGTAACTCCGGGTTTATAAAATTCACACATCTGAATTGATTGGTTTTTAGCAGTCATCTTTATCATTAAAGAACCATGAAATATCATTGAAGTTCCCCGAACGGTATATCAATATAGATTCATGTAAGGCAAGACATGAATTTAAATTACAGGAGGATGAACGCACATTTTGTAAAATATAAAAACCCAAATTTTGTGGATACCCAACTTAATGATTCAAATAAATTTTGTCTCTATGATCTACACTGCAGAAATTCAGTATTATTTGTCGGGTTGAATTCTGAACACGGCCATTTATAAATCTGCATTTATCCAAAATAATCAAACTTCTTTTACTGCATCAATTCGCTGAACCGAACTGATCCCCGGCAGCTGAGTAAGCGCCTTGATAATAAGATTCAAGTGGGCTTTGTTGTTTACGATCAAACCTATTCGCCCTTCAAAAGTACCCTGATGTCCTTCAATACTAAAAGAGGTGATGTTTACCCCCAATTTTGTCGAAATATGATGCGTCAGTCTTTCGATAACTCCCGGACCATCGTCAATTCCCTGGACCTGCAATACGGCATTGAAGGTATCTGACACCATATCTGACCATTCGGCTTTTAAAATGCGATAACCGTGATTGACCATCATGTGTTCTGCATTCGGACAATTGGAGCGATGAATTCTCACTCCGCTGCTAGCGGTTACATATGCAAATATTTCATCGCCATGTAAGGGATTGCAGCAATGTGCAAGGCTGTAGTGATATTGCCTGCCGGGCTCGCCATTGATCAGAATTCCTTCGGAACCTTGACTTTCGGTAAAAAGAGACTTTTGTTGAAATTCTTTAGGTTCCGGCGTTTCTGATTTTCGTTCTGCCAGTTTACCTTTGTCGATGTCGAAACTTTTCAGACTTTCTGTGACATCAATTTTTTCTTCGCCAATCGCCTGGTAAAGATCAATCCTCGTTTTAAATCCGAGCACTTTGACCAATACATCTAAATTGTCCTCTGATTCAAGTTTGTTGTTTTTTAATTTTCGATCGAGAATTTCTTTTCCGATGTCTGCCAATTTTTTTTGCTCTTCCTTGAGTGCAGCTCTGATTCGGGACCTCGCTTTCCCTGTAACAACCAACTTGAGCCAATCTTCAGTTGGCTTTTGATTTTTATTAACCAATACCTGAACCTGATCACCACTTTCCAGGGGTTGACCCATCGGTACCAGTTTATTATTTACTTTAAAACCCGTAGCATGTGAACCTACATCTGTATGAATGCTAAATGCAAAATCCAAAACCGTTGCACCTTTAGGCAGAACCCGCATTTCTCCCTTGGGTGTGTAGATGTAAACTTCCTCACCGTACAGATTTGATTTGAAGTCGTTTAAAAACTCAATGGCATCGTTGTGAGGAGTTTCCAGAACATCGCGGATGCTGTCAAACCAATGGTCATAGACATTTTGCATACTGCCTACTTCTTTGTATTTCCAATGCGCAGCAAAACCTTTTTCCGCAATCTCATCCATCCTTCTCGAACGGATCTGCACCTCTACATACCGGCCTCCCGGGCCAATCACGGTGGTATGCAAAGATTCATATCCATTTGACTTCGGAGTAGTGATCCAGTCTTTCAAACGTTCCGGGATCGGACGGTGTACATCCGTCACTATTGAATAAACCAACCAGCATGCCGATTTTTCTTTTTCCGGTGGGACGTCAAGAACTATTCGCACAGCGAATAGGTCGTAGATTTCTTCGAAGGCAACCTTTTTGGTTTTTAGTTTATTGGCAATGGAAGATATAGCTTTAGGCCGGCCATAAATTTTGTAAGGAATCAAAAGCTGATCCAACTCATTTTTCAATGGCCTGATAAAATCATTGATAAATTTATTCCGGTCCTTTTGTGTTTGTTTAAGTTTGTCGATGATCCCGGTATACAATTCGGGTTCTGTGATTTTAAGGCACAGATCCATGAACTCGGATTTGATATTGTAAAGACCCAACCTGTGAGCCAAAGGGGCATAGATGTAACTGGTTTCTGCAGCAATTTTTAGCTGTTTTGTTCTCGACATAATGTCGATGGTTCTTAAATTGTGCAGTCGGTCGGCCATTTTAATAAGGATGACCCTAACGTCATCGAGCAAAGTCGATAATACTTTTTTAAAATTTTCCGCCTGAGGACTCTCGACATTATAGAGGCCATCGAGTTTGGTAAGTCCGTCTACAATTTTTGCGATTTTAGGACCAAATTGCTTGTGGATATCTTTGAGTTCGACCGGTGTGTCTTCGACGGTGTCGTGCAACAAAGCCCCGATAACGGCTGTCGGACCCAAACCCATCTCTTCGTAACAAATCCTGGCAACTTCGAGCGGGTGGGTAATGTAAGGTTCCCCCGACTTCCGGCGCTGGGATCCATGTGCATCTAATGCCAGTTCAAATGCTTTCCTGATTTCAAGCCGGTCATCATCTGCCAGGGCATGTTTACTCAGTGCACGCAATAACCTTCTGTACGAGGCACGTATCAGCCTTTGGTCTATCTCCTGTTGAGCAGGATGGACCTCATTCATGGGAGCTGCGGACTGCATATAAAGAATACAAAATTAGTTAAAATCTGGTTCAAATCCAAATCACTATGCTTAACATGATTCCTATTACACTATAATATAAGCAAAAATATATAGTAATTATTTGTTATATATTTTAATATTCACCTCCTTTCGCGATATCTGCCGATTGTTTAACTTTGCCCCTCTTTTGCGGGCGTGGTGAAACTGGCAGACACGCCAGACTTAGGATCTGGTGCCGAAAGGTGTGTGGGTTCGACTCCCTCCGCCCGCACAACTATACAACTTTAAGCCCATCGGCTTGTTCATTCCTTTATCGAGAATTAGAAGTTAATTATGCAATCAGTTTTAGAACCCATCGGTCCTCAGCATCATCATTTGATCATCCAGATTGAACCCTCCGACTATAAGCCTCTTATTGAAGACAAGCTTAAAAAGATCCGTAAAACAGCCCAAATAAAAGGATTCCGTCAGGGCGCGGCTCCGGAAAGCATGATCCGCAAACTTTATGCGGAAGAGCTGAAAGTCGAGCAGCTGCAAAAACTTGTCAACAAGGCCATCGACGATTACCAAAAGGAAAACAATATCCAATTTATGGGAGATCTGATGGATGTTCCCGAAAAAAGCAACACTGAAGATCGGGACTCCTTCCGGTTTGTATACGAAGTAGGTACCGCCCCTCAAATTAATTCAACAGCATTTGTGGCGAACCTGACGACCAAGAAATATAAAATCATCCTGGACGATAAAAAAATTGACGACGAAGTCGAACACTTCAGAAAACAATATGGAGAACCAAAAGAAGTTTCAGATCATATAAATCCAGGTGATCTGGTGACGATAGAAGCTCAGGAAATGGATGGCGAACAGCTTAAAGAAAATGGATGGCAAACGAGCTTCATTGCAATGGCTGATGAAACCATGCACCCAAATCTTCTCGAAGAGCTTACAGGCAAAGAGGCAGGTCATTCATTTCAATTCAACATTCATGAAGTTGAAAAAGATCTTCAGGAAAAAGAAATCAGAAAATACATTCTGAAAATTCCGGAAGATCGGGATGCTCAGATCGAGGTTGGTGATTTTTTTAAAGGTAACATCAAAGAAATCAAGCGAAAACTTCCTGCAGAATTAAATGAAGATCTCTATAAAAGAGCCTTCGGAGAACATACTGAAATCGTAGACGAGATTAAATTACGAGAAAAGTTTCGCGAAGATGCTGAGAATTATTTCGTTGATGAAGCAGAAAAATATTTTGACCTCATTGTCGTCCAGGATCTGGTCAAGGCCTCCGGTTTTGAATTACCCGATAACTTCCTGAAAAAATGGTTGTCTGCTACTTTCGAGGGATGGAAAAACAAACCCGAACACGAGCTGGAACACGATTATTTTCATTACCGGGAACACATGATTTGGAAACTCATCAGGGATGCCATTATCAAAGAAAATCAGATAAAAATTGAATACAACGACATTGTCGATGCGGTCATGAATGAAATGGCACAGTATTATCCTATACACCAACTGCCCGAGCACATGAAAGCTGATTTTGTAAAAAGGATCATCGACAACCAGGAAAAGGCCATGAAATATTTGAACATCGCCCAGAATAATAAAGCCATCGATTGGATCAAAACTCAATTTGAACCATCGTTAGAAGATATAAGCCTTGAAGAATTTCGGGAAAAAGTCGTACATTTAAATAGTCATCAACATTAAAAAAAAAAAAAAAAATAACTGAATATGTTTTCACAAGATGAGTTCAAGAAATATGCAGTGAAGCACATGGGTATGTCTTCCATGCATTTAGACAAATACATGGAGTCCACAATATCGACAATCAAAGGATTTACCCCAACCGTTATTGAAGAGCGTCAGTTAAATGTCGTTGGGATGGATGTATTCAGCAGATTGATGATGGACCGGATTATTTTTATGGGAGTACCCATCAACGATTATGTTGCCAATGTCATCCAGGCTCAATTGTTGTTTCTGGATTCTGCAGACCCAAAACGCGATATCCAAATGTACATCAACAGTCCGGGAGGATCTGTAATCGACGGACTTGGAATTTACGATACCATGCAATATGTAAATCCAGATGTGGCGACGATCTGTACAGGACTCGCGGCATCCATGGGCGCAGTTCTGCTGAGTGCCGGTACTAAAGGAAAAAGAACCTGTCTCAAACACAGCAGGGTTATGATCCACCAGCCATCTGGCGGAATGCAGGGTCAGTTTAGTGACATGGAAATTTCTTACAAATTGATCAAGGCCATGAAATCCGAATTATACGAAGTACTCGCTCATCATACAGGCCAGGATCCTGCACGCATCGAAGAAGATTGCGACCGTGACAACTGGATGACTGCCGATGAAGCAAAGACTTATGGTTTGGTCGATGAGGTGTTAATCCGCACCAAAGCCCTTTAATATGGCCAAGAAAAAAAACAACGACCCATTTGATCAAATCTGCATCTTTTGTGGAAAACCTCAATCAAAAGTCGAATTGATGATTCAGGGTGACCTCGCTTCTATTTGCAGCGAATGTGTGACCCAGGCTTATCAGATTATCGAAGATACCGCAAAGGATGGTCGCAAAAAAGCGCAGTCCAAACAATTTCAGTTGCCCTTTGGCTTTTCACCCCGCTTTATCAAAGAGTATCTCGATCTTTATATCATAGGACAAGAGGAAGCAAAAAAAACTCTTGCTATTGCTGTTTATAACCATTACAAACGTCTGTCCGTTGAAAGCGACGGAGAAGTTGAGCTCGAAAAATCAAATGTACTTTTTATAGGTCCTACCGGAACGGGCAAGACGCTGATGGCCAAATCAATGGCTAAATTGCTGGATGTGCCATTCGCAATCGTTGACGCGACATCTTTTACGGAAGCCGGATATGTTGGTGAAGATGTTGAGGGCATGCTGAGTCGATTGCTTCAAAGTTGTGACTACAATATCGCCAAAGCAGAAAAAGGGATTATTTACATAGATGAAATCGACAAAATCTCACGCAAAGGAGAAAATCCATCAATTACACGCGATGTTTCGGGAGAAGGAGTTCAACAAGCCATGTTGAAAATTATAGAAGGCGCAGATGTCAATGTGCCTCCCGAAGGAGGGCGAAAACATCCCGAACAATCTTTTCTGAAGGTAAATACCCGCGACATTTTATTTATTTGCGGTGGGGCCTTTGACGGAATTGAAAAAATCATTGCAAAGCGGATGAATGCACACGTCATTGGTTACAACCAGACTAACGAACGATCGGAACTCGAAAAAGAAAATTGGTTGCGTTATGTAAATCATCAGGACCTGAAACGCTTCGGGCTCATCCCCGAATTATTGGGCAGGTTGCCGGTACTCGCTTATCTCGATAATCTTACCCGCGATATTCTGGCGAAGATTCTGGTTTTGCCAAAAAATGCCATAATCAAGCAATACCAGAAACTATTTGAAATGGATGGCATCCAGCTGGAATTTAAAAAAGAAGCGATTCAAATGATAGCTGATCTGGCCTTTGAAAATAAACTGGGCGCAAGGGGTCTTCGGACGATCTGCGAAACCGTGCTTAGAGAAGCTATGTTTGAAAACACCAGTTTAAAATCTACAGGAAAATTGGTTGTGGATGCGGATTTTATCAAAAGCCATATTGATCTGGGACAATTGAAAAAGTCAGCCTGATTTCCTCAGAGCTGAATTCCAAATTTGTTTACTAATTATTAGTTTTTACAGACCTGTTTATTTCACCTCTTGAAAATTCAGGAGAGAAAGCTTATCTTACCCTTGATTTTATTTTTTTCACCTTCAAAACAATTTTACGATGAACGCACTTTTAGGACTTGGCAAGTATTTACTGGCACTTCCCATGGCGGGTTTTGGGATCCTTCATTTAATGAACGCAAATGCTATGGCGGGTATGGCCCCATTCGGAGGCAGCATTACCATTTATTTTACCGGACTATGTCTGATCCTGTTTGGAGTCAGCGTCCTTATTGGTAAATACGATAAACTTGCTGCTGTACTGTTGGCGGTAATGCTTATTTTATTTATTGTACTCATCCATTTGAATTCAGCTATGGCAGGCGATTACGGTGGCATGTTCAAGGATCTGGCCATTGCGGGAGGTGCTTTGATGTATGCACAAAATCTCGCAAAAGATAAAAGCATCATCGGTTAGAATGCACACCGAACATAGCATAAGGCTGATGAGTCAGCTTTATGCTATTCTTAAAGAATTAGATTCCAAAATACAGAACCGATTTTAAAATTTATTAGCGCTTATCTTTCATTTCTAATTTCCATGTCCCTTCATCGGTTATTACTCGAACTATCATACTGCGGAACAGCATACAAAGGATGGCAAATTCAACCAGGAGAAATAACCGTTCAATCTGCACTGGAAGAAAAACTCAGGGTTTTAACCCGCTCAGAAATTGAAATAACCGGCTGTGGACGTACAGATACCGGAGTGCATGCATCCCGCTATTATGCACATTTTGATCTCGATAGTTCAAGCGCAACTGTGCCTGAATTAAAATCACTAAACGCGATGTTACCTCCGGACATTGCCGTTCACCGGCTATTCAAAACTTCAGAAACATTTCATTCGAGGTTTGATGCTTGTTTCCGGAAATACATTTATAAAATTCATCTCGAAAAAAATCCGTTTGCCCCCTTCAATAGTTGCTGGTTTAGGGAAACACAAAATTTTGATCTTACTTCTTTAAATCAAGCCGCTGGATTGCTTCAAGGAATCAGTGATTTTCGTTCGTTTGCAAAAACCGGCAATCAACTGGATCATTATGAGTGTACGCTTTTTGAAAATAAGTGGTTTGAACTGAGCCCGGGTAATTTCGAATATCATATTGCCGCCAACCGGTTTGTACGGGGAATGGTTCGATTAATTGTAGGCATGTGTATCAATTTTTCATTGCAGAAAATCAGCAAAGAACAAATTCTCCAGGACCTTCAGGCCGGACGACAGATTAAAAAATCATACAGCGTTCCGGCTACAGGCCTGACCCTTGTAGATGTTAGGTATCCGGAAGAAAAATGGAATTTATTAGAAGCTATCTAATTCAGGATACAAAGGAAAATTGCCCATATACTTGTTGATCTCCATTTGAATACCTGCGATTACGCTTTCATTATTTTTATTGGCGATCAGATGATGGATCCATTCTGCGGTCTGCTCAAAATCATTTTCTTTAAAACCCCTGCTGGTTAAAGCTGCAGTTCCAAGGCGAATTCCGGAAGTAATCATAGGCTTTTCCGGATCGTTTGGGATCATGTTTTTATTGGTCGTTATATGGGCACGGATCAGCAGGTTTTCAGCATCCTTGCCTGTAATTTTCTTAGAACGGAGATCTACCAGAAACAAATGATTGTCTGTACCTCCCGATACGATCTGAAATCCCCGATCCTGCATACTTTTGGCAAAATGACTGGCATTGCTGATTACCTGTCTGGCATAGGTTCTGTAATTTTCAGATTGGGCTTCCCTGAATGCAACTGCTTTGGCTGCGATCACATGTTCGAGTGGTCCACCCTGGGTTCCGGGGAACACTGCTGAATTCAAACTTTGCGACATCAATACGGGTTTGCCTTTGGAATCTGTTTTGCCGGAGGGGTGGTCAAAGTCACGACCTAACATAATGATTCCACCTCGAGGTCCACGCAAGGTTTTGTGTGTCGTTGAAGTAACGACATGACAATGAGGTAAAGGATCGTTCAACAGTTTTGCAGCAATCAGTCCTGCCGGATGCGCTATGTCTGCCAGAAGTATGGCCCCCACTTCATCGGCAATCTCTCTAAATATTTTGTAATCCCAATCTCTCGAATATGCGGAAGCACCACAAATAATGAGTTTAGGTTTATGTTGCCGGGCCTGTACCCGTACCATTTGCATATCCACATATCCCGAATCAGGATCCACTCCATAGGAATGCGCCTGAAAATACTTTCCACTGAAATTAACCGGAGATCCATGCGTTAAGTGCCCACCATGAGCAAGATTTAATCCCAAAATAGGTTCGCCCGGTTTGAGTAGTGCTATCTGAACAGCCATGTTGGCTTGTGCACCAGAATGAGGCTGCACATTTGCAAATTCTGCACCAAACAATTCACAAAGCGATTGAATAGCCAGATTCTCGATCTGATCGATGACCTCACATCCGCCGTAATATCGCTTACCGGGATATCCTTCCGCATATTTGTTATTGAGCCATGTCCCCATAGTCTGAATGACATCCAGGCTGGCAAAATTTTCAGATGCAATGAGTTCAATACCTCTCCTCTGCCGATGCAGTTCTTTGTCCAACAGATCTCTGACGAGTTGATCTTTCATATTCTTGGCATAAAAGCCAACAAATATAGCAGGATTTGTGGAAGGAGGAAGATTGGAGGCGAAGGGGTTTCATTTTGACTTTTCGTCCCGTTAAAATAAAGCTAACTATTTCATTTCTTAAGAATCATGACATTTTATCGGGATTTCGTCCTTTCGAAGTTTCGACATTTCGAAGTTTCGACATTTCGAAGTTTCGACATTTCGTCCCGATAAAATATAGAGAATTATTTCTTTACTAAAATATTATGCCATTTTATCGGGATTTCGTCCTTTCGACCATCACTTCGAACTTTATTCTTTCCGCCTCAACCCTTCAGTCCCCTGGGTATACTCAAGTAAAATTTTTCTTCTGGCTTACACAAATGCTCAAGATTCAAACATTGCGATGCAGGATAAACCTTGCCTTCTTTCGTGCGGATCCGGATTTCAGAAGTGCCAATTTCATAGCCTAAAAATTCCATTCTGATCAATTGCACCATTTGTTCTGATTCGGCCACAGAACATTGAAAGTAATTTGCACATTGAGATCTTAGATCGGTTACCATACCCTGCTCAAACGGATGTTTCTGCATTTTGATCTTGAAAAAATTGCGTTGCAACAGACCTTTTGCCAAATAGCTAATCAGGCGGTCGTCAGAGTTTTCACAGCACTTTAAAAACATCTCGATATCCGAATCATCGATTCGCTGAAAATTCATCAATAATTCATTAGGATCCACTTTTTCCATAGCACCCTCATTCAGGGATATAAAATAATCCAGAGAAGGTGACGCAAAATCGTGTCTTCCAAGTTTCTTACACCTGGCAAGCAACAATTCCAGCATTTGTTCAGCGACCAAAGAAGTTTTATGCATGTAAACCTGCCAGTACATGAGTCTTCGTGCTGCTAAATAGTTTTCAATGGACAGGCCGGCTTTTTCTTCAAATACTAAATGCTCGTCTTCGACATCCATCATGGTCAGCAAGCGATGATATCCAATAGTTCCTTCAACTACCCCACTGTAAAAACTGTCCCGGTTCAAATAATCCATCCGGTCTACGTCGAGTTGCCCTGCCACCAATTCGCATAAAAACTTTTTTGGATAATGGCCTTTAAAAACTTCAATTGCCAAATCCAAAGATCCTTCAAGTTCTTGATTGAGCGATTCCATTATCATCAGGGTCAATTGCTCGTGTTCCAGAGGAACAAGACTGTTTTCCAACACATGCGAAAAAGGTCCATGCCCTGCATCGTGGAGCAATGCCGCTATCTGGCTTGCTTCTGCCTCGTCTTTGGTGATAGTTATACCTTTTTGTCTGAGAATTTCAATCGCCTGCGACATCAGATGGTAGACCCCGACTGCATGATGAAATCTGCTGTGAACAGCGCCTGGATAAACATAATAACTTAATCCCAACTGTTTGATCCGCCGGAGTCTTTGAAACCATGCGTGATCCATTAGACTCAGCATCAAGCCTTTCGGGATCATGACAAATCCGTAGATCGGGTCATTTAATATTTTAATTCCAGGCACGACGCGTTCAGAATAATATAAATTTGCCCAAGGGCGTTTCAAAAAGACAACCCGCCAAAAATATGGATAAAATCAAGATTTTATGGGCAGATGATGAAATAGATCTCTTAAAACCTCAATTGTTTTTTTTAGAGAAAAAAGGGCATAGTGTGGAGACCTGCACAAATGGCTACGATGCATTGGACAAACTCGATAAAAATCCATATGCCTATGATCTTGTTTTTCTCGATGAAAGTATGCCCGGCATCACTGGACTTGAAACTCTTGCAAAAATGAGAGAAAAAGGCATTCGAATCCCGACAGTGATGGTAACAAAAAACGAAGCGGAAAATATCATGGACGATGCCATTGGCTCCCAGATAGCGGATTATCTGATCAAACCGGTCAACCCCAATCAGATCATTCTGACCATTAAAAAACTCATCGACAATAAACGCCTGGTCACAGAAAAAACGAGCATGAATTATCAGATTGCGTTCAGAGATCTCTTTATGGAGATCAATAGCAATCCTGATTACCTAAAATGGGTGGACATCTACAAAAAACTTGTCCAATGGGAATTAATGTTTGATCAAAACAGCTCGCCCGATATGCAGGAAATTCTGGCGAATCAAAAAAATGAAGCCAACAGTGAATTTTGCAAGTACATTGTAAGCCAATATCTGAATTGGCTTGGGTCCGATAAAATACCACAACCTGTATGGTCACATCAGCTCATGATTAAAAAAGTTTTTCCATATCTGAAGGAAGATGTTCCCACATTTTTCATCCTGTTGGACAATCTCAGGTATGATCAATGGAAAATCATCGAACCGATACTTACAGAATTGTTTACAATCGAAGAAGAAGATACATTTTATTCTATACTTCCAACGACCACACAATACAGCAGAAATGCCATTTTTGCTGGTATGTTGCCTTCCGATATAGAATCCTTTTATCCGGACTGGTGGCTCAATGACAATGAAGAAGGCGGTAAAAACTTGAAAGAACCTGATTTACTGGCAGCACTCCTCAAAAGAACATTCCGCAAAGAAATCAAAAGCGACTATGTAAAAATTCTGAATGCAACACAAGGCAAAGCTTTGGTGGACAACATCCACAATTATCTGGTCAACAATTTTACTGTGATCGTATATAACTTTATCGATATGTTATCTCACGCTCGCACCGAAATGGAAGTATTGAAAGAATTGGCATCCGATGAAAAAGCTTATCGCTCACTGACGAGAAGCTGGTTTTTACACTCGCCGTTGTGGGCCGCACTTCAAAAAGTAAAAGGCAATAAACTGCAAGTGATCATCGCAACCGATCACGGCACGATCCGTGTAAAAAATCCATCAAAAGTAGCGGCAGACAGAGATACGACCACCAATCTCCGATACAAAGTTGGCAAAAATCTCAATTACGAAAAAAAGGATGTTTTAGAAATCAAGGACCCTCCAAAAGCCGGACTTCCGAGACCTAATGTCTCTTCGGCATTCATTTTTGCAAGACACGACAACTATTTCCTCTATCCGAATAATTTCAATTATTACATGAATTATTACAAAAACACCTTCCAGCATGGTGGCGTATCGCTTGAGGAAATGATCTGTCCGGTAGTTAGGATGAGCTCTAAATGAAGTAAGGATGATATACCTAGACTGAAAACTGAAAACTGAAAGCGAAAAGCTGAAAGCTGAAAGCGAAAAGCTGGATCATTTTATTGAATTCAAACATACGTTAGTTATTAATTCAACAAAAATTGTCAAAGCTAACAACTGTCACCTTGAATTAAACAACTACATATTGAATAGCTTCGCTCGCTTTAAGCTTCTTGCTTTAAGTTTCAAGCGTTCTTCGAATTTCCTCCTTCAACAATTTCAATTGATCAGCGTTACAAACCATTTTTATGTTCTTTCCAAAAGTGGAATTAAAATCAAGATGAAGTGTAATCCAGGATCGGGAAATAAATTTTTTTTCTGAAATTTTTACTACACTTTGCAATGGAATTTTGATGGTCTTGAAATAATTGGTAATGTAAAGCGATGTACCATCGATCTCAATTCGTTTCAATGGCAAGAGGAATACTAAAATAAGGGATAAACCCACAAAGAAAAAAACGGTCAATTGAACACGAAAGATAAAAGGATCTCTCAATGGCAGATCCTGATCATCTGTAAACCAGGAAAACAAACAAAGGCTGCCAAAAAAAACAAACCAGAATACGGGAATAAAGATCCGCAGAACTACTGTCAGCGAGGAGGATAAGACGTTCATGAGTCCGATACAGTTTCTTTGGGAAAATTCATGGCTGCAATATAAATACTGATCTCATAAAGCAACATCAGTGGTAGCGTCACGACAGCCATCGAGGTTACATCCGGAGGCGTGATGACGGCTGCCAAAACCAGAATTACAACAATGGCATGACGCCTGTAAGTTTTCATAAAAACAGGTCCCATGATGCCCAGTTTCGCAAGAAAATAAATGAGCAAGGGCATTTCAAAAACCAAACCGGTTGCCATGGTGTACATGGTCATCGAATCGACATAAGAACTCAAAGTGGCAGTCGCTTCCACGAGATCACTGACATTATAAGATGCCAGAAATGCAATGGAAAAAGGAGCCAGCACATAATAACCAAACAGGACTCCCACTAAAAATAAAACCGTACACCAAAAAATAACTCCGGACGTGGCTTTAATTTCCTTGTCGTATAATCCCGGCTTTACAAACTTCCAAAATTCATTAAAGACCAAAGGAAAAGCAATAATGAGCCCGAGAAAAAAACTAACTTTTAGATGGATCATCAATTGCTCGCTGAGTTCGCGGGTAATGAGTTTGATGTTCTCCGGATAAAAACATGTCAATTCAGAGAGTTCGCAAAAAAAGCGGTAGGTAACAAAATCTTTATGAAGTGGTCCTAAAATGATAACATCGAAAATGAAGGTTTTTTGTGTAAAAACGGCAACAGCTGAAATACAAACAAACAAAGCTGCTCTGAACAAATGCCCTCTGAGCGCATCGATATGCTCAAAAAAAGTCATTTCTGTTTGTCCAGTCGACTTATCCCTCCTTTTAAAAAGTTTTGCAAACATCGCCAATCTCCAAACTAGAGGCTGCAAAATTAAACGAAAATCGCAAATAGCACCCGACACAGCCTGAAGAGCACCAAGGGTATAGAAATCAGGAAGCGCTTGCATGTTAAAACCTTGTTACTCTGGTCGATTTTTGTCCGAATTTGGGTCGTTCTGCATGGATATCCCTATTTTTGGACCTGCATGAATAAAATACTCTTATTACTCTTTCTACCGCTGTGTTTAGGAGCACAGGAAAGAAAAAAACTACTGTTTCATTTCGAAAATTGCAGCCTCGAAGAGCAAAATAAATTTGTGACGCCTCTTCTTACCGGTGCACCGCCCATTTGTGATTGCGGACTGGAAGATGAAGCCCTTGAACTGAATGGCCAAAGTATCGAACTCGCGGTTGAGAACGATACCATGTTTTATTCTGACTTCAGTTTTGGGTTCGCCGTACAACTGGAACCCGGAATCGGAACCATTGACATTTTATCAAAGATGAAATCTTGCAATGCAGATACTTCGTTGAGCATCGTTTACCAGTTCTCCGACTCCACCTTTGTCTGTTCATTCCAACAAGGTTTCGATAAAATTGTACAATTGGTAGGCAAAGCAGACCCTTCCACCTGCTGGCAACAATTAGCTGTAACGAGGGCCGGCGGCCAAATGCGATTTTTTATTAACGGACTTCTCAAAGATGTCAAAAACAATAGTTTTATTTTACGACTTAATAACAAGCAGAATCTGAAATTCAATGCTTCGCCCTGTGTGTTTGCTGCAAGATCCAAAGGCAGGATCGACCAGATTTTTGTTGCGAATTATCCGATGAACAGCACGGAAGTAAACGACGAATATTTGATACAGGACCAAATCCTTACCCCAGATACTTTAATTTTTCTGGGAGGAAGTTTTCAGTTGCGCACCATTGCAGATTGTGCTACATCAGTTCAGTGGCAGCCCTCTGCAGGTTTATCATCAACCATGATAAACAATCCCATTGCAAGTCCTCAACAAGAGCAGCATTATCAATTCACGATCCAGAATGAATTTTGTACGGCCACTGATTTCGTGTTTGTTCGGGTTGTCGATACTTCGCAAACCGATTGCAGCAAATTGAGTCTTCCAACTGCATTCTCCCCTAATGATGATCAGCTGAACGATCGTTTTTTTATATCCAACAATTTTCTCATAGAATCTTTACAGTATTTCGATATCCTCGATCGAAACGGAGGAATCATCCAGAGATTCACCCAAGCTAGCGATAGCTGGGATGGAAACTGGAATGGTAACAAATTAAATCCGGGTACTTTTTTTTACAGGATTGCATACACCTGTAAAGGAAAATCCTATAAGACTAAAGGCAGTGTGTTTCTGATGAGATAGGCTGAAAGGGAAAAGGCTGAAGGCCAAAGGCTTAAGGCCTAAGGCCAAAGGCTGAAAGCTTAAGGCCAAAGGCTGAAGAAAAAAGGCTAAAGAGAAAAAAGGGATTCGGGATTTCGAATTCGCGACATTTCGATAGGTCAAATGGTCAAAACACTTTCATTCCTTCCTTTAAGCTGATGTCTCGGACTTACCTAAGCAAGGTAATATCTCCCCTGTAAACCGTCGTGCTTCCGTCCTGAAAAACCACTTCCGCAACATACACATAGACACCCGGATTCATCAGATCGCCGTTGTTTCCGAACCTACCATTCCAGATACTCATTCGCTCTCCATTCCTTGGAGGGTTTTCAATGGAACTCACCATATTGCCCCAGCGATCAAAGATTCGGGCATATTTGATGGCTTCAATTCCCGGACCCATAAACACTTCAAAGGCATCGTTGATGTTGTCGCCGTTAGGTGAAAATACATTGGGTGCATAAAATCTTCGTGTACTTCTCACCACTATGGTGATCTGATCGCTGACCTGGCAGCCATCTTCATCGATAACGGTAAGGGTGTATAACGTGGTTCTGCCCGGGCTCACAAACGATATTGTACTGCCCGGATTAGAAACTGAATTCGATGGGCTCCAGATGATGGTGTCTATGACACCTGAATTCAATAAATTTCCATCCAATAATATACTATCACCGAGTTGAATGGTGTCAAAATCTCTTCCAAAATTTAAATTGATCAGATTGGTCGGATTGCTAACGATAATGCTTGTATCCTTAAAGCAATTGTTTTTATCATAAACGCGAACGGCATAATTTCCGGGAAACAAAGGCACCTGTTGACCTATATTCACGGGTGCGCCATTATTAATTGTAAACCGGTAGGTGGCTCCTGATCCTCCCGACGCTTGTATTATTGAAAATAAAACCTGGTCATCTACACACCTCGGTGTATCGGGTGGAGACATCACAAATTGAATAGGAGGTGGTTCGGACACTGTATAACTCACTGTTCCGGTACAATTTTTTGAATCGGTCACGGTTAAGAAATAGGTTCCCGCAGCCAGATTGGTAACTATTGAATCCTGACTATTCACAGGCGACCATCTGAAACTTCCTTTCCCTCCGTTGCCTCCTGTCCATGCGGTGCTGATCCTTCCGTCCTGGCTTCCCGGGCAGCTTACATCCAGAGTCGAGCCGGCTATGATATCAACTCTGATAGAGTCGGGCTGCCTCAACCTAACAGAATCGAGATGGACACAATTTTTTGAATCGACAATGTTTACATAATACATACCATCTCCTAGATTGGAAATGGTTGGAGCACTGATTGCCGGATTGATCCAGTTGTATTGATAAGGACCTGTACCTCCTTTAGCCCGGATGCTAATTTGTCCATCGTTGGAATTGTAACATCTTGGTGCTGTGATTGAAAGAAAATTGCTGTCAATCGTGATAGGCACAGCTTCAGGTACATCAAACAACACGGTGTCGGCACAAAAACCACAAGTCGCTATGACAAACTGTTGTCCCGAACATAAAAGGTTTGCGGTATCGCGATTCCGGAATACCTGTTCACCCGAGGACCAGGTCAACGAAACAAACGTATCGGTACAAGCGGTTGTAACGATCGCAGTAGCATCACAGGTTCCGGGAGTTGAGCAACTTGGTGCAGAAATGGTGGAAATATTAATTCCAATGGCAGGCGGTTCTGATAAAGTGAAACAGGTATCCAATGGAGGACAATTCCCAAAATCATCGATGCGAACGCAATGTCTTCCGGCTTTGAGATTGGTGTTGTTGGGGGTTTGAACACCATTGTCCCATAAATAAGTATATGGGCCTTGCCCTCCTGCAATATTGATGACAATGAATCCATCGGAATTGCCATTACAACGAGGATCCCGGGTCACAGCAGAAGCGACCCGCAATGCGTTGCCCTGTGGTAATATGTTGACGGAAGCACTATCGACGCAACCATTTCCATCCGTAATGGTCACCGAATAACTGCCATCCCTGATATTGATCAGATTTCTGGTTATATCTCCCGTGCTCCAACGAAAATTTACATTGGGGTGACTTCCCGGTGTAAAAAATAAATTTGCACTTCCCGTTGTATCTCCGGAACAATTGGGTCCAAATGTGATAATGCTGTCAATATTCGGAGGAAAAGGCTGTGTGATGGTATATTCCCGGGTTAACGAACAACCGTTAGCATCGGTCAGGGTAACGGTATAAACACCCTGACTTAAATTGGTAACTCTACCTCCCATGGCCATGTGGCTCCAGTTGAATTGATAGCCAGGAGTGCCCCCAAAACCCCGGATATCGATATATGCATCATTTCCTGGCGAACAACTGGCCGTAGTATCTACATCGTTTTCAATAATTTCCAGCAAATTGGGTTGGGTTAAAACGATGGTGTCAAATCTTTTACAACCACTGGTATCCGTGATCTCCAAAAAATAAGTACCTGCCTTTAACAGCGGACTTGTATATCTATCTACCCCGTTTACTCCACCGAAAATGGTGTTGTTGTTTTGATCCGTCAAACGGAATGCGAGCGGTATGTTGAGGGTGCCGTTTGACCTGACAAATGAATGAATAATACCTGTTGAATCGCCAAAACAATCAATGCTATCAATGACGATACTATCGAGTAACACTCCGCCGTAGGGTATGTCAAAAAAAACCGTATCCATACAGCCTCTTGAATCCTGAATGATCACAAACTGCTGTCCCGATAAACGGAAGTTGTATGAAGTTGTATCTGAAGTATTGGCGGCCACATTCTGGCTCCAAAAATAATCGTATAGTCCACCGGGATAAGGATTGCCCCCAAAAGCTCTGGCAACAGCTGCACCATCGTCTGTGCACGATGCATCTTTGAGTATCTCCACTTGTGAAGTAATGGTATCTGCAAATAATTTAAAAGTTTCAGTAGCCAGACATCCTGCAGAATCTCTCACAGTTACCGTATAATCCCCTACGCAAAGTCTTCTGAGGGTCGTCAGACCAAAGTCGCCTGTGGGTCTCCAACCAATGGTCATATTCCCGACGCCTCCTGTGATCCGGATGTTGATCTCACCATCGCAGGTATTCCAGCAGGTAGGCTGCCTGATCCCATTTGGAAAAATGGCAATGGGAGTCCCCATTCCAACTACAACCATGAGGATGGTGTCCTTCCCTGTGGCATCTTTTACATGTATTTCGTATGTTCCGGGAAAGAGGTTGTTGTAAACCACACAATCGCCGCTTTTAGCAAGGGTATCCGATTGGGGAGGAGCTATTCTATCGACAATATAGGGCGAAGTCCCTCCAAATGGTTTGATGGTAATACTCCCGCTGTTGGTAACCGTTCCGCAGGAATAACTGAGCACACAAAGGCTTGTAGGCTCGCCGATACAGATGTCATTGTCGGGAATATTAATTTCTTCCACACAATATTCATCGGCATTACAATCCAGTACTTCGGTGGGCACCGGACTTCTGTCAAAAAAAGAAACTTTGGTACAACTCCCCGGTTCCCCAATGAGCTTGAATTTGATCATGATCAGCGTATCTCCATCAATCAATCCATCGCAATCTGAATTTGGGTTGGCCCATAAAAATCTTACGATCTTCCGGATGGTGTCAAAATTGATATTGGTGTTGGGATCCAGCCCAACGAGCTTGGTTGTTGCCCACTTATCTACCGGCATGATTACCTGAGGATCATAGCTCAATGCAAATTGGGCTGAAAGAATCGTATCAAAGTTGTACACGCGAACTGGAACCCAGATGCAGTCCCCTTTCGGGGCATTACCCCCAATGATGTCAAATTGGACACAGTTGTTTTGAGCATGAAGATGGATATCTGCAGAGAAGATAAAATAAAGGGCAAAAAAAATGTACAGGCGTTTACATAGTATTCCGGGTCTCATCTAAACTTCGTTTTAAACCGCAAAGATATTAATTAAAATGCTTATATGATAGGCATAGGAAGGCTCATATCACAACGAAAGTTGCAAATAAATAGTTTGAAATCCAGCAATTAAGTCAAAAAATCAGGGTTTCCCCTGATAAATATCCGTGAAAACCATGAGTGCCCAAGTGCATATGGAAAATAAGAAAGCTCGCTGGCAGCATGGGTAAGTATCAGATTTGCAAGTTTTCCTACGGCAATGCTGCCCACTTCATCCTGAATATCGAGATTGACAGCAGGATTGATGGTCAGGGCATTCAGAGCTTCCTCTGGAAGCATTTTCATCTGGTTGCAGGCCAGTCCCCATACCAAAGAAAGATCGAAATTGGGGGAAGTGCCGGGATTGAAATCCGAAGCCAGGATCACTCCAAGCCCTTTATCTATCATTGCTCTGGCCGGAGGATATTCCTGATTCATAAAAAACGCAGCAAATGGCAATAGAACCGGATGGGTTGATGCATCACGCAGCATTCCCATTTCTTCTTCATTGCAAACTTCGAGATGATCCACACTGACTGACTTGTGCTTTAAAGCCAGCGGTATTCCCCCACTATGGGTAAACTGGTTGGTGTGAATTCTCGAAGGAATACCCCGTTTTCCTGCGGCTTCCAGGACCTGGTCTGCTTCCTCCGGAGTATAAAATCCGCGTTCGCAAAACACATCGCAATAATCTGCGAGTCCTTCTTCCGCAATTCTCGGCAACATTTCATCTACGATGATGCGGATGTAAGCCTGGTGATCGTTTTTATATTCAGCCGGAAACGCATGTGCTCCCAGAAAGGTTGATTTTACAGGAATTTGAGCTGTTTCTTTCAATCTCCTGATGACCCGCAGCATTTTTAATTCGCTCTCTACGTCCAAACCATAGCCGCTTTTAATCTCTATGGCTCCTGTTCCCCGCTTCATTGCATTTTTCAAACGCACCCCTGAACGCTCGAATAATTCGTCTTCCGTTAAAGCACGAAGTTTTGAAGTGGAATTCAGAATTCCACCACCTTTTGCAGCAATTTCGAGATAGGTGAGGCCTTTGATCCGGTCTTCGTACTCCCGGTTTCGCCACTCGGCAAAAACCAGGTGTGTATGGCAGTCGACAAAACTTGGAAAAACCCAGCCGCCCTGTGCATCGACCACTTCCTTGATACCGGATGGGGCATCCTGGTTTGGACCAAAGGCGGCAATTTTTTCATTCTCAATCAGCAAGTAAGCGTTTTGCAAACAGGGAAGATCCGTCATTTGCCTGCCTGCACGATAAAAACCCTGGCCGACATCAGTCTGTACCAGGGTATGAATATTTTTAATGAGTATGGATCTTGGACTCATCTGTGAACAGCATTAGTTTAGCGAACAAATGTAAGTTTGTTGTCGACAACGACCGAATTCAGATTTTGGCGTTGTAGAAAATCCTGAAAAAGTTTCGCTTCCTCCTGGGTTTCAAACTGACCTGCGATCACCTTAAATAATTTTTTATCCTTACGGGTTTCTTCGGCGATCCGGATATCGATCTGATATTTTTCAATCAAATTCAGGGCAAGAGACTCTGCATTTTCTTTTTGAGAAAAAACACCGGCCTGAAGAGCAAAGTTGCCTGTTTCATGAATGGATAATCCTACCGTCGTTTCCTGAAAATCTGTTTCGGATTTTTTATTCCTTGCTGTTTCATCTGCGTTCAGAAACGCTTCCACACCTGCCCATTCATTTGAATGTTCTGAGGCTTGAGTATGAAGGAACGGATTTACATCTGGTTTTGATTTTGATTTATTGCCCAGAAATTGGTCGGCTTCCTGTTCAACCCAGGAGATAAATGCTTCGGGGTTGAGACTGTGTTCTTTGCGTGCCAATACCGAACCAGATGCCCTTTTCAGGACTATAGTCGGCAAAACGCTGACCTGATATTCTCTTTTTAATTCCTTGTTTTGTGGATCATCGATATCCACTTTGTAAATGATTACATTTTGTTCCACAAAAGCCTGAACATCGGCATTCCCAAAAACTTCTTTTTCCATAAACCGGCATGGCTGACACCACTTTGCTGTGAACTGTAGCAGCAGGAGTTTCTTTTCCTGACAAGCTATATGCAGAGCAGCTTTGTAACTGCCTTTAAAGATAACTTTATTGGGATCGGAAGCCTGGAGGTTGAGACTGAGTACGATACAAATGAAGGATACTAAATTTTTCATGTCGTGAGATTTTGAGTGAATTTGCATATATCCGATAATGCTGCAAGGAACATACCAAAAATTCACATTACATTATTATATATGTTTATTGTGCTGTTTTTCATATATTTACAAGTTATATTTTTTTTTAATATGATAAAGAAATCATGAGATATTCTATTGTCCGTGGTATATTTGCAGCCTAATATTCAAATCATGGGCTCCATTAAAGCTGCTATCACTGGAATTCAGGGTTATGTTCCCGATTATATACTTACCAATGCCGAACTGGAAAAAATGGTCGACACGACAGATGAATGGATCACCACAAGAACCGGAGTCAAGGAACGGCACATTCTCAAGGAACCGGGACTTGCAGCTTCAGATATGGGTAAGATCATCGTCGAAAAATTACTCGAAAAAACAAATACCAAACCCGAAGAAGTTGAGCTGTTAATCTGCTGTACTGTAACCGGCGATATGGTTTTTCCGGATACGGCCAACACCATCTGTCATAAGGTGGGCATCAAAAATTCCTGGGGATTTGATATCAATGCAGCTTGCTCCGGATTTCTGTACGGTTTGACGACGGGAGCTAAATTTATCGAAAGTGGAATGCATAAAAAAGTAATCGTCGTGGGCGTGGATAAAATGTCTTCCATCATCGACTACACCGACAGGGCTACCTGTATAATTTTTGGCGATGGAGGTGGTGCCGTATTGCTCGAACCCAACAGTGAAGGATTTGGAATCCTGGACAGTTCTTTTCACGGCGATGGTGCAGGCAGGGAATTTTTACACATGAAAGCCGGAGGTTCGTTCAAACCACCAAGTCTTGAGACCGTCCAAAATAAAGAACATTATGTTTATCAGGATGGAAAACCTGTGTTCAAAGCTGCAGTCAATGGTATGGTTGAATCCATCAAAGAAGTTTTGCAAAGAAATCATCTCGAAAAAAATGAAATTGACTGGTTGGTTCCACACCAGGCCAATATTCGCATCATCAACAGCGTAGCCGATTTTCTGGAAATGGAAAAATCGAAAGTGATGATCAACATTCACCGGTACGGCAATACAACTTCGGGGACCTTGCCGCTATGTCTTTGGGATTACGAAAGCCAGCTCAAAAAGGGCGATAAAATATTTCTCAGTGCCTTTGGAGGAGGATTCACCTGGGGAACCACGTATTTGAAGTGGGCTTACTGAGACGATGAAAGCGCAATCGCTTACAGACTTACTCGACATTCAATATCCCGTCATCATGGCTCCAATGTTTTTGGTGTCGGATATGAAAATGAGTATAGAAGCTGCCAAAGCGGGAATCGCTGCTTGCATTCCGGCATTAAATTTTCGACGCCATTCAGAACTGATCAGGGCCTTACAATCGATCTCCATGTCCAATGCCTGCATTGGCATCAATCTGATCGCCAATAAATCCAATTACAAACTGAAAGAACAATTGTCGGCCTGCGTCGATTATAAAGTTCCGTTTATCATCAGCTCGCTTGGAAATCCAGAGGAGATCATTAAAAAATGCAGGCCTTATGGAATCAAAGTTTTCTGCGATGTATCAACCATGGAATATGCTGAGAAAACTGCCAAACTAAATCCAGATGCTCTTATTGCAGTGACTAATAAAGCCGGAGGACATTTGGGCCCCCATGACCCTGAAGTTTTTATACCACAACTACTACGCGCATTTCCACACATCCCCATCATCGCTTCCGGCGGAGTGGGAGATTATGCAAGTTTTAATAAAACGATGTCTCTTGGAGTTGCAGGAGTTTCAGCAGGCACTGTATTTATTGCTTCTCAAGAATCCCCGGTAAGTCAAGAATACAAGCAAGCTTGTGTAGATTATTCTGAAAACGATATTGTGTGCACTACAAAACTCAGTGGAATTCCCTGCACGGTTATCAACACCCCTTACGTTCAAAAAACCGGTCAGGAACAAACTGCATTTCAACGTTTTTTAAATCGAAATAAGACGTTTAAAAAATGGTTCAAACTCTGGGTTTATAAAAGTGGAATGCAAACACTCCAAAAAGCAGCTTTCGACCACACGTATCAGAATGTATGGTGTGCTGGAAAAAGCATCCGATATGTCCATGAAATCCGGCCGGTTCGTAAGATCGTTCAATCAATCGTAGGGATTTAAAAGAGGGAGAGTCGACTATTTCGACATCCAGACTTTTTGACATTTTGACTTTTTGTCTTTTTATCTTTTTGATAAAATCCTAAATGAAAGATCTGCGCAAATCTGCGAAATCCCCGCCTGACCGAACAAGTTTTCCATTGTTTTAAAACAAAATATCAGTCGGGCAGGAGCGGGAAATAAATGGAAGAGGTTTTTCGACTTTTCGACATTTCGATATTTCGACACTTCGGGATTTTGACTTTTTGTCCCGATAAAATAAATCTAACTATTTCATTTCCTATGAATCATGTCATTTTATCGGGATTTCGACTTTTTGACTTTTCGAAGTTTCGACTTTTCGAAGTTTCGACTTTTCGACTTTTCGATATTTCGACTTTTCGATATTTCGATATTTCGACACTTCGGGATTTTGACTTTTCGACTTTTTGACTTTTTGATAAAAACCTAAATGAAAGATCTGCGCAAATCTGCGAAATCCCCGCCTGACCGAACAAGTTTTCCATTATTTTAAAACAAAATATCAGTCGGGCAGGAGCGGGAAATAAATGGAAGAGGTTTTTCGACTTTTCGACATTTCGGGATTTCGACACTTCGAGATTTTGACTTTTTGTCTTTTTGTCTTTTTGATAAAAACCTAAATGAAAGATCTGCGCAAATCTGCGAAATCCCCGCCTGACCGAACAAGTTTTCCATTATTTTAAAACAAAATATCAGTCGGGCAGGAGCGGGAAATAAATGGAAGAGGTTTTTTCGACAATTAGAAGTTTCGACTTTTTAACTTTTTGACTTTTCGATATTTCGACTTTTTGACTTTTCGAAGTTTCGATTATAAACTAAATGAAAGATCTGCGTAAATCTGCGAAATCCCCGCCTGACCGAACAAGTTTTCCATTATTTTAAAACAAAATATCAGTCGGGCAGGAGTGGGAAATAAATGGAAGAGGCTTTCGACCCGAGATTTCGTCCTAATAAAGTATAGGGAATTATTTCTTTACTAAAATATTATGAAATATTTTAAAAGCTGATGCCTTCTTCCCTTTGAGCATTTTGCTACCCGCTTTGCTCAACTCCGCGGACTTGTTTTCTTCGGTACGATTTCGCCAGGTCCTGTTCTTTCGTCTTTAATTTTCTTTTTTCCTTTGGTTTTTAAAGCGAGCTGAACCGCTTCATATACATTGACTAAACCGCCGGTAACGCTCATTTTATTCAACTTTTCAGTCTTTTTCGTTCCCGGATTGATGACTTCATAATCTGGCTTTGCTGTACTTTTTAAAATGATCTTGCGAACTTGCTTTGCGGTTAGTTCCGGAAAATAAGAACGAAGCAAAGCAGCCACACCTGCAACTACTGGACTTGCCATCGATGTACCTTGTTCGTGTGCATAGCTTTGATTAGGCATGGTTGAATAAATCTGGACGCCGGGAGCAAATAGATCCACTTGCTTCTTACCGTAATTTGAAAATCCGGCGACCAATTCAGGTCCCGATTCGAATTGACTGGCGCCCACTTCAATCCAATTGGATACTTTGTTGCAGGAAAGAAATTTTTTCTTTTTAAAATACTTGTTTGGAAAATTTTCAACTTTATCATTATTAGAGGCCGCATTCCCTGCAGCATGGACCAACAGAACATCTTTTTCTTCTGCATATTTAATAGCTGCATCGACGTATTCCTTTTGAGGAGAATAACCTTTGCCGAAACTCATGTTGATCACGCTGGCTCCATTATCTACTGCATATCGAATGGCATTTGCCACATCTTTATCGCGTTCATCACCATCCGGCACGCAGCGCACCGCCATGATGCGCACATGATCGGCAACTCCATCCATCCCAAGATTGTTTTTTCTTTCGGCTGCAACGATCCCCGCCACATGGGTGCCATGCGATGCGTCTGAACCAATGACATCATTATTCCCATAAAATTTTTGTCCGAAGTCAGTATAATCATCCCCAACAATTGCCCGCGGATCGTAATCGGGATTGAAAGCATATTCCACTTCCTTTGAAAAATGCTTTTTACCATCCGTGAAATCCTTAAGGATAAATGATTTGAATTCACCCACGTTTTTAAAATTCAATCCCTGGCCAACGACTTGCTTGGCAATAGCCAAGCCCATTTGCAACTGTTGGTTCTCTCCGCCGTCCAGTTTCTCCAGATTTTCTGAATTCATCAATTGGGTCGAATCCATTGCTATTTCCAAAGCATTTAACGCTATGAGTATAAAATTTTCGGTCTGGTTAATTTGCTCCAGATTTTTCTCTGCACTGGCTCTTCTATCTTCCACGTCTTTCTTTAACTTTAAGAAAAACTCGTATTCCTTTTTTTGTGTGCTGTTTAACTTTTTGGGATCTGCTTCATCGAATTTGTACCGCATCTGAGCATAAAGCCGGGTTGATTCGTAAGTGTCGTAGGCTACGTTTCCATTGGGACCCCCAATAAAATTCCATCCATAAATATCATCCACATAACCATTGCTGTCGTCGTCGACCTTGTTTCCTGGAATTTCTCCGGGGTTAACCCACATGACGGATTTCAGATCCTCGTGATTATAATCCACTCCTGAATCGAGGATGGCAACAATCACCGGCCTGGATTTCTTATCTTTTAACAGTTCAACATAAGTCTTTTCGAGACTAATACCTGGTAGTCCGTCTTTTTGTTTATCCAGTAAATGCCAGTTGAGCGGCAGTTCATCCTGGGCCATCAGATTTACAAAAAACAAAACTCCAAGGCAGATACCTAAAACTCTATTGAAGATCATGTAATTAGTTTAAATATTTTTATAATAAATAAAGTACTCTAAATCAAATAATAGCATTATTTTTGGGCGAAGTGCAAAATTAGTTAGATTTGATTGATTGAAGCGAAAAATCATGCGTAGCCTTTTGATTCTTTTAGCTCTGTTTGTCATTCATCCTGTTTTAACGCAGCCGGTCGATTTAGGTTTATATCTGGGTGCCTCTAATTACAATGGAGACCTCACAGAAAATCTCAGAAGTTCGGTAAAACAGAGCCATCCGATGTTTAACGTTCAATTGCGTTGGGATGTTGATCCTGTATTCAGTTTTAAAATTCAATACGCCCAACTTACGATCAGCGGAGATGACCGATATGCCACAAACGCTCAGCTTTTGCGAAGAAATTTGAATTTCAAAACCAGCATCCGGGAATTATCGGGTGCAGCTCAACTTCAAATATTCAATCTTTTCCGTTTGGAGCCCATGCGTTTCAGTCCCTATCTGCAAATGGGATTTGGCTTTATACATTTTGATCCCAGAGGAAATTACAACGGGAGCCTGGTAGATCTGAGAGCTTTAGGCACAGAAGGGCAAGGTATGCCGGGTTATTCGGAAAAATACAAGCTTTTTTCTGCAGTCTATATGTTTGGCGGAGGCTTGCGTTATCATTTATCTTCACACTTCAGCTTAGGACTGGAACTCAATCTTCGTTTAAGCAATACCGATTATCTCGATGATGCTTCCGGAAATTACGTATCTTATGAAACCCTGCTTCAGTTCAATGGCCGCACCGCAGCCGAATTGGGCAATAAAATCCGGGCCAATACAGGACAACAACGTGCAAACCCAAGATCCAACGACGGTTATCAAACTTTGGGAATCGGTATTCATTATCATTTTGGAAAAAATCCCCTTTTTAAAAATAGTTTATTCAAAAATCCCGTTCGTTGTCCATCGTTCTGAATGGAAAACAGCATCAAAGATCCGGTAGAAATTCTCCAAAAATATTGGGGATACGACAGGTTTAGGGCTCAGCAACTCGATATCATCACTTCTGTACTCCATGGGAAAGACACGATTGCCTTACTCCCAACGGGAGGTGGGAAATCTCTGTGCTTTCAAATTCCGGCTCTGTGCTTGCCGGGAGTTTGTATCGTTGTTTCTCCACTGATCGCACTCATGCTCGACCAGGTCAGACGACTGAAAGAACTGGGCATTGAAGCAGAGGCTTTGCATTCGGGCTTGCAGTCCCGGGAAATCAGCAACATCATTTCAAATGCCTTGTACGGCAAACTGAAATTACTTTATCTCGCCCCCGAAAGACTTAACAGCAGAGCCATGAAGGAAGCTTTTGCATCGATGAACATCAGCTTCTTTGCCATCGACGAAGCGCACTGCATTGCCCAATGGGGACATGATTTCAGGCCTTCCTATTTAAGTATCGCAGATTGCAGAGAACATTTAGAAGTCCCATTTCTTGCGCTCACTGCTACAGCAACCCCCTATACCAGAACAGAGATCCAGACGCAGCTAAAGATGAAGGATCCTAATTGGTTTGAAATGAGCTTCCGTAGAAAAAATCTATCCATCATCGTCAGGGAAGAAGAGCAAAAACGGGACTTCATGAGACACCTGCTGCAAAAAACAAATGGAACGGCTCTGGTCTATGTGCGCAACAGAAAAGCTACCGTTGAAATGAGCGAGTACTTGCAGCGAAATCAAATATCAGCAAATTTTTATCATGCCGGACTCGACCCTTTGATCCGTTCTGAAAAACAGGAACGTTGGATCAACAACATAGATCGCGTGATGGTTTCAACCAATGCATTTGGAATGGGCATCGATAAACCAGATGTCCGATTGGTTCACCATATCGATCTTCCTCCGGGTATCGAAGAATATTTTCAGGAAATTGGGAGAGCGGGCAGAGATCAAAAACATGCCTATGCTGTGCTTTCCTATTTCAAAGGTGATCTGCAAAAATTACAAAAGGACTGGGAATTACAATTTCCATCGCTGGAGGAACTCAAAGAAATTTATAAATCGCTGGCTGTATATCTGGATGTTGCGAAAGGAACAATCATGGAAGAAGGCGTAGAATTTGACTTAGCAGCTTTCTCGAAAAAATCGGGGTGGAAAACTGACAAATTGTTGCATGGTCTCCGGATACTTGAGCAGACCGGTAAAATATTTTTATCAGATGCATTGTTCAGACCATCAAAAGTTCAGGTAGTCGGTTCTGAATCTGATTTTAGACAGGTCATGCAAAATGAAAAGGCTGGTTTGGTTTTAAAGGCCCTGCTGAGATCTTATGAAGGCATTCATTCCGTATCGGTTTCTGTAGCTGAGAAGCAATTGGCTAAGCTTTGTAGTTTACCGTTGGAAGAAGTGGTTTATTTGTTAAAGAAATTTCATGCAGAAGGAATTATCCAATATCAGCAAGCGCGCTCCAAACCTCAAATTCAGTTTGCAGGAGAAAGGATCGATAGCAAATATTTTCAGATTGACAAGAAATGGTATGAGAAAAGAAAGGAGATTTTAAAACAACGATTTGAATCCATGATCCAATTCGTATTGCATAAAGGTTGCAGACAAGTTTACATATCCAGGTATTTTGGACAGAATGACGACGAACCCTGCGGAAACTGCGATTATTGCATGGAAGTCCGCGTAAAGGCTCCCGATGCAAAAGCGCTTGAAAAATGGAAACAAACGATCGTTAGCCATCTTAATAATCAAAAGCAGGCGGGCCTACGCGAAATTTATTACCTGTTCCCACTAAACCGGCGAAAACAGATAGAATTGCTGCTCGAACAGATGATTGCGAGCGGCGAACTCACGCGCAATTGGGACCAAATCACGCTGAAAAACTGAATCAAAGGATGAAAATAATGATTGCAGCAACCAGCGATATTCATTTTGATCAACGCGTACAAAAGATAGCAGGATCACTGAGTTCGGCTTCGTATGAAGTTCTTGTATTGGGAAGAAACAAACGCGCTCAAATTGAAGCCCGTTATCCGTTCCAACTGGTCCTCTTAAATTGTTTTTTCAAAAAGTCATTTTTCTTTTATGCAGAATTCAATCTGCGGTTGTTTTGCAAACTACTCCTAACCAAATCCGAAATCATTTGTGCTTGCGACCTGGATACCTTATTGGCGTGTACTTTAGCAGCAAAACTGAAACAATCGAAACTTGTGTTTGATGCCCATGAATATTTTGAAAAAAGCGTCGAGATCCGGAATAAAAAATTTATTACATCGATCTGGGAAGCCATTGGAAAACTTTGCATACCAAAAGCTGATCTATGCTATACGGTATCTGAAACCCTGGCCAGGCTATTGAGTGAAAAATACCATAAAATATTTCAACTGATCAGAAATGTTCCAACCTCAAATCCGGCAATTGAGGCGGTTTCTCTACCCGATAAAAAAATCCTGTGGTACCAGGGAGCTGTTAACGAAGGGCGCGGATTGGAGTTACTAATCGAATGCATGTTGAGTCTGCCGGAAGAGTATACCTTAGAAATCAGCGGAGACGGAGATCTTTTGGATAATTTAAAACAACAATGTATCAACTTAAATCTGCAGCATAGAATTACTTTTCATGGCCGCTTGAGTTATATGGAAATGTTTACATGTGCATCTCAAGCCTGGATTGGATTTGACCTCTTGGATTCACAAAGTGAAAATTATTATTACTCACTCAGCAATAAAACCTTTGATTATATCAAAGCTGGACTTCCTGTTATTCAGATGAATTTTCCGGAATATGCAAACATCCACAGCAAACATCGCGTTGGCGTTCTGCTCAATGCCCTAACAAAAGAAGCATTGCTCATGGCCATCAAACAAATGGAATCGAAAGATTTACAAGAATCATGCAGGCAAGCTTGCATCCAGGCATCAAGAGAATATGCATGGGAAAAAGAAGAAGTAAACCTGCTAGAAAGGTATCGTGCAATAATTGAATAGCAAAATAAAACTTTATACATATTTGTTAAGTTATGAACTGCCTTATTCTTCATAATAATTCCAATCTCTGCATTAGAATTGAAAATATACTATATATTGTTGATTATCAATATATAATTTCCAATATACTGCAATAGAAAGGTGATTTACAAAAACCCTAAACAAAGCTTTTTGCTTAATGCTTTAAGCTAAGAAACTGGATTCCATTGCATGAATTGGGATAATGCACTTTAGTCAATTTATTTTATTCTGTATGAGCTCGACCTGTTTGGATATTGCCGAAAGGCAGGATTTTTAACACCCAAACACAATAAAAACAGCATACTTAAAATATAATTGTCAGAGTCATGAATTATGAAAGACAATGAATCAATTACAGGCGTACCTCCGCCACTTGTATTTAAAGTAAATCACATACCGAACCACTGTTTCCATCAATCCATAAATAATATAATTTACAAAGAGTAAGGCTTACATCAAAAGTTTGAACTGTATTTTCTGGAATATTTTGAATTTCACAATAAACTTCTTCAATGCATTTGCAGTCACCCCAGATTCCAAATTGCAATCCATTTTTTATTCCAGAACAACCAAACTTAGTTTAAATTTAAGGTGTGTTTTAAGGAAGCAAAATTTCTTAACTTATATGAACACTTTATTAAAACATAGCGGCGCTTGTTTTAAAAATTCAATACAAAAACGAATTCCATAAGGGTTATTCAAAGCTTTTTCAAAATGTCAAAATAGTTACTTTCTCATTCCTTTTTCCGATGTTTGATCTCAATATGTCCTGGCATTTACCCTATCTAACTTCCATTCTGTCATTCACCCTGGCATCTCTTCATCTGTCGGGGCAGGAAGTGGCCACTTTTCCCAAACTTTATCCTTCAAATATCAGCCAATTCACTCAGGAAGACGGTATGCCCATTACCTGTGCCTGGAATGGAATAAATGACCGGAAGGGTCGGTTATGGATCAACCCTTGTTTTGGACAAGCGGAACACCAAACCGTTAACTTTTATCAGTTTAACTGTCGCAGAGCTGACGAAATTCATTGGACCAACCAACCCATGGGCGCTACGGGACAGGCCTGTCTGGCAGGAATGCAGGAGTCCGGTGAGTTGTATGGATTTTTTCGAAAATCAAACCATTTTTTTCGTTTCAACCCCGACTCTCGCAAAACCCATTTTTTTAAGCTGGACCGCGAACAAGCGGAAATTGTTTTCATGGGCTATACCCCGAAGCACGGATTGATTGTATTGGCTGGTTATGCCAACCGCCAGCTTATTTACCAACTGAAAGAGGATAAACTGAATTTGCTTCTGGATTATGAATCCTCCATCGACCACGACCTGGAAGCGGAAAAAGACCGGTTTTTCCCCAATTTTCAACTGCTGGCTGGAGACGAACTGTGGTTCTGCGAAGCGCGGGACTTGGTCTTTAGTGGTAACCTGCGAGAGCGGTTGAAAATACTTCGATTCAATCTTCAGAACCAAAGTTTGCGCCCCTACACCTTTGACGAGCTGTTTGCCGGATCGCTTCCACCCCCTTTGCTATTCCGGTACCGGGTTAATTTGGTGGAAGGACCGCAGGGGAGTATTTTATTGGCTGACCGGGACCATGTATATCAAATTGACACCTTGACTGGAAGAGCATTGTTGCGTTGGGTTTTTCCTCATCGCATGGACCACATCAGCTACATTTTCAATTACCAAATTACAAGGGATTTGGTAGGCAATCTCCTGTTTATGTTCCCGGACAAGAGGAACAATTATATCGGTGTTCTGATGGATACCAGTAGTAGGTTATTCGATTATAGCGCGGTGCTGGAAGCGACTGTGAAAGCTTCCCGGTTTGAAAATATACTGCATTACAATGTGTTTAGCAGAGATTTCAGGCGAAACATTTTAGCGTTCCAACAAGGTGGTATAATTGCAGCCGATCTAAAGTACTACGGAGCCATCACCTCTGTGCTAAAGGGTTCTGCAACGCGGGGGATAGTTGAATGGAAACCAGGTGAATACTTAGTAAAACCGGAAGACGGCGACCACTTTGTTTTTGCTGGGCTGCAAAACTTTTTTAGCCAAATCCCTGAACAGTCGGGAAATCAGTCGAACAGGGCACTCCTGCAGCCCGTTGCCATGTCTAAGCTGGTGGCAAAAGGCGGCTATTGGTGGTACAGCAATGGTGAAAATCTGGTCCGGCTGGATTCTAATCTTAAACCGCATGCATTTCTGGTCGGTTCTTATTTTGCCAAATTCACCTTTCTCGATAGCCGGACTATTGCCCTTTATACGGAAAAACATGGCTTGTGTTTTCTTGACCTGACTACCCAAAAACTAAGTCTCTGGCAAGGAACCAAGCTGCCTAATCTTTCACCGAACGATGTCAACGCACTTTACCTGGCGCGCGATAGCAGCTTGTGGATCGTCACTTTGAACGGCCTTTGGCAACTAGAATTAAATACAGGAACCGGCCGGAGATACGGCTACGCTCAGGGCTTTCGCGATGAACGTGCCATGTGCCTGCACGAAGATGAAGCAGGTCGCTTATGGGTCGGCATGTATGCAGGTGGCCTTCATATTTTTGACCCCCAATCGGGCAAGATACAGGTGATAGACCGGGAGGGAGGCTTGTCGAACAATACGGTCGTTGGTATTCTTAGCGACAACCAAGGCGTTCAATGGGTCGCAACATACAACGGGCTCAATCTGATTTCCACCGAAGGCGAAGTTCTGGCTCAATTGTATGAAGAAGATGGCCTTTCGACTAATGAATTTAATCGCTTTTCCTTTTGCAAGGATTCTAAAGGCCAGCTGTTGTTTGGTTCGGTCAAAGGTGTCAATATCATTCAGCCGGAAGTACTCAAAAAACAGCTCCAACTTTCTGATAAACTGCACATTTACCTGACCGGCATCACGCGTTACGACTCCCACAAAGGGGGTGACAGTACCTTGCATTTCGGATTCGATCAAATGGGTGTCCTTTTTTTGCCGGCTGCACGCCGCTATTTGAACCTGAGTTTTTCATTGTCCAGCCACATTCGAACGGAGGATCATAGCTTTGCTTACAAGATCGTAAAAGAGAATGACCCTGACGCCTCGGAATGGATATACATCGCCAACAAATCCCAACTCGACCTTCCCAACCTCCCATCAGGGCGTTATCAGATCCGCATCCGGGGATACGATCATCGAGGTATTTGTACTCCGGAGCCGCTACAGATCGAAGTAGACATAGCCGAATTTTTCTATAATACATGGTGGTTCTATGTACTATGCGCTTTACCTTTTTTACTGGGCGCATATTTTTGGATTAGACGCTTGCAATTGGAACGTGAGCATTTGGAAGTTGAAGTGAATGCCCGTACTGAACAAATTCGTCACGACAAAGAACTGATTGAGCAACAAGCCGCCAAACTGAAGACACTCGACGAAATCAAATCCCGATTTTTTACCAATATCTCCCACGAATTCCGTACACCGTTAACGGTTATATCCGGCATGGCCACACAAATCAGGCAACAACCCGGGCAATGGTTGGAAAATGGCATGGAGCTGATCCAGCGCAACAGCCAACAATTGCTATCCCTAATTAATCAGATCCTCGACCTGCGTAAACTTGAATCCGGCGCGCTTACCATCAACCTGATTCGCAGTAACATAATTCCCTACCTCCGTTATATCGCCGAATCATTTGTCCAACTGGCTCACCACAAAGGTCTACGTATGCATATTCTTGCAAAAGATGACACGATTGACATGGATTATGATCCTGAGAAAATGATGCATATCCTTTCAAACCTATTGTCCAATGCCATCAAATACACACCTCCTCCGGGCGACATTTACCTGCAAATCGACCTACAACACAGCGAAACCGGCCGGGAACAGCTGCTCGTTCAGGTAAAAGACAGTGGCGAGGGGATATCCACAGAGGCTTTACCCCATATTTTCGAATTGTTTTATCAGGTGGAAGATTTGGCAACCCAAAAACCTCAAGGTTCTGGTGTAGGTCTTGCGCTGACCAAGGAACTGGTGCAACTCTTGAATGGCAGGATCGAGGTGTCCAGCAAGCCCGGAGAAGGAACCACTTTTTCATTGACTTTCCCGATAACCCGGGAAGCCAGAATACAGGAAGGGCACTATATTCCATCAGTAGAAATCGTTGCCAATTCAAGCGTTTCACCGGAAATTGAAATAATGCCGGCGGCGGATGTCACTCCATCTACTTCATTCGGTACACGAAAGATTGGCTATGATAAGCCATCTCTCCTCATCGTAGAAGACAATGCAGACGTCCGACTATATATCTCGAGCTTCCTGGATCCACACTACCATCTGCTGCTGGCTAAAGACGGCCAGGAAGGTATCGAATTGGCCATCGAGGAGGTGCCCGACCTGATTGTGAGCGACGTGATGATGCCGGTAAAAGACGGCTTCGCTCTGTGCGAAACCCTCAAGAACGACGAGCGCACCAGCCATATTCCCATCGTTTTGCTGACCGCAAAGGCCGATTTCGAGTCAAGGCTTAGCGGCCTGCGCCGGGGCGCCGATGCCTATTTGTCCAAGCCCTTTGAACAGGAGGAACTGCTGGTGCGCCTGGAACAATTGCTGGCGCTGCGCGCCAAATTACAGGCGCGTTACCGCAATCCTTCTTTTGCGGAATCACCCGCTGACTCCGAAGCTGTTCAGGCAGAGGATACTTTTATTCTTAAACTCCGTCAATTGGTACTGGATCATCTTGCAGAGGAGGACTACGGCATTGTCCACCTGTGCCGTGCCATAGCCCTGGGTCGGACGCAGTTGCACAACAAGATCAAAGCATTGACCGGCCAGTCTACCAGCGAATTCATACGCACGGTACGCCTGAATAAAGCCCGCGAGCTCCTGCAAACAACCGATCTGAACGTTTCGGAGGTCAGCTATGAAGTGGGTATTTCTAACCCGGCTTATTTCTCCCGGATATATAGTGAAGAGTTTGGGGAGGCGCCTCGGGAGACGCGGAGGTAAAGAATCTTAAGAAACAAACCTTTTCATGATTCAAAACCCAGCCGGAGTTCAAATACCAAACTGAACAATCAAACAACTAACTATCAGCTAGTTAGACACCAAAGTTGCCTACCCATTGAACAATAGGTAAAGTATATTTTTCAGCACTGAACAATAGGTAAAACATCCCGAACCCTAGGTAAAGTGCTTTGGTGGTTTGCCTTGCACCTTTGTCCCGTAACAACTGCAAAGCACCACGATGATATTGAGCACAGCACATCAAGTAGGACAAAAAGAAAGAGATACCACGCACATGCAGGGCAACGCTGCCCGTCGCAGCCTGAATGCCCTGTTTTCAGAAATGTACAAACCTGCAACGCAGAAGTGGCTTACCAGGCATCTTCCCAATACGGAGGATAGTCATGGCCTTCATCTAACCGGCGAAAACAGCGAAGACAGTTTTCCGCTCACTGAATTCCAGGAGCACGAATGCATCCCTCTAGCCTGGTCCGATATGTTCAATTTGGAAGCCGGACAGGCTTATGATTTTGCTTACGCTCGCATCTGGGGAGGTAACCTTCCGGGTTTGACTGCACGCATGCAAGCCCTTCGGCAAAACCTGAAAGCCGGTGGCCACCTCCTTTTGGAATTCGTATCGCTCTCCGGTTTCAGCGCCTATCCATACAACCACGCCCTCGCACGGTCTATGGAACTGATCGATATGCTCGAAACGCCCCGCCCCAGCGCTGCCCTGCTGCCGGAGCGCATACAGCTAGAATTGCAACAGGCAGGGTTTGATACCCTTGAAATTATTTCCACCCTGCCGGCTTTCATTCCCCACACCAACAACCGTGTTATAACGCTCGCATTGGAAGCTTTCAGGGAAACCATTCTACACTGCCGCGAATCAACGGCGGAAGAGATAAATGCCCTGCTGATCGAACTCAGGGAATTTGAAAAACAGGGCGACACCCTGATCAGCCGGCCAGGAATGCTGCAAGTATTCGCCAGACAAAATGACCCTAAACCTTAAATATAAAAAACACTAATTGCTAAACAAAAATAAATGAAAATACAATGAAAAACATGCGCATTATCACTCTTTTGGGAACTCTGTTTGCAGCAAACCTGCTGCTGGCTCAATCTGCCGACGACTTCGTCACCACCTGGAAGACGGACAACCCCGGCTCTTCCAACAGCAGTTCCATCACCATTCCGACCACCGGGGGCGTGTACATGTACGACGTGGACTGGGACAACGACGGCACCTTCGACGAGTTCGGCCTTACCAGTGATGTGACGCATGACTTCATGGTGGCCGGCACCTACACCATCCGCATTCAGGGCGCCTTCCCCCGCATCTATTTCAACAACGGTGGCGACCGGCAGAAGCTTCTCTCGGTGGACCAGTGGGGAGCCATTGCCTGGACCTCGATGGAGAATGCCTTTTATGGCTGCAACAACCTGGCCGTGAACGCCACCGATGCGCCCGACCTGTCGGGGGTGGACCTAATGGTTTCCATGTTCCGGGGATGCAGCAGCTTCAATCAAAGTATCAACCACTGGGATGTCAGCAATATTTGGAATTTCAGGAGCATTTTCCAGGACGCTTCCGCTTTCAACCAGCCATTGAATAATTGGGATCTCAGTAACGCCAGTTGGCTTCCACGTGTATTCATGGGGGCTAGCAGCTTTAATCAGGACATTGGGAATTGGAATACCAGCGGTATTACCAATTTCGAATCCATGTTCGCGGGGGCCAGTTCCTTCAACCAGGACATTGGGGGGTGGAATGTTAGTAATGCTACAGCCGTGTTCGGTATGTTTGATGGTGCCAGCAGTTTCAATCAGGATATTGGCAATTGGAATCCAGGAAATTCGAGCAGTTTTCAATACATGTTCAGAAATGCTGTCAATTTCAACCAAAATATCGGAAACTGGGATGTATCTGCTGGCGAAACAATGTATGGTATGTTTGAAGGGGCAACTAGCTTCAATCAGGACATAGGTGGTTGGAATACTTCATCAGCATACCAAATGTATAACATGTTCAAAGATGCCAGCAGTTTCGACCAGGATATCGGAGGATGGTATGTAGGTGGTGTAACAAATTTTTCGGGAATGTTCAGTGGCGCCGGCCTCTCCACTGCCAACTACGACGCCCTGCTCATCGGCTGGAGCCAGCAAAACCTGCAGTCCGGTAGGGTTTTTTCTGCAGGCAGCAGCCAGTACTGCGCCGGCGCCTTTGCACGGCAGAGCATCATCACCAATAAGGGCTGGACCATCCGCGATGGGGGCCCCTGCACCCAGCCCCCGGTAGCCCTCTGCCAAAACGTATCGGTAGATGCCGATATCAATTGCCAGGCTACCGTAACGGCTGAGGAAGTCGACAACGGCTCCTACGACCCGGAGGGTGCCCCGCTGAACTACAGCCTTTCACCCCAGGGCCCATTTATCACGGGAAATACGCTCGTTACTTTGACGGTGACCGACAATTTCGGCTTTACCGGCACTTGCACGGCGACGATCACCGTTACTGAAGACATCCTACCCGAAATCATCTGCCCGGCCGACATCCAGGTAGTGAAAGTGAACGGGGAATGTTCCGCTATTGTTACGTACAATGCCCCTGTCGGTACTGATAACTGTCCGGGTGCAGGCACGGTGCTCGTGTCCGGCCCGGGCAGTGGCGGCGAATTTCCGGTCGGCGCCACGACGGAGACTTACATGGTTACCGACGCATCGGGCAATAGCGCTACTTGCTCCTTCACCGTGACCGTCAGCGAAACGGTCGCTCCACAGATCAGTTGCCCGGCGAATAGCACCATAAACAACGACACCGACCAATGCTCGGCGGTGGTGAACTTCAGCACCCCGGCCGGCACCGATAACTGTGCCGGCGCCACGACTCTGCAGACAGCCGGTATCTCAAGCGGCGGTACCTTCCCGGTCGGTACGACGGTCAACACCTTTGTGGTTACCGATGTGAGCGGCAATACGGCCTCTTGTTCGTTTACCGTTACCGTCAACGATACGCAAAATCCGACTATTACCTGCCCGGGTAACTGGCATTTCACTACGGACTTTGCACCGTGGTGTGGAACGGGATGGGAATATGGCCCGCCGCCAGTTTCAGACAACTGTCCCAATACGACTTTGGATTTTGTAAGCGGTCGTGGCCCTTACGGCATCTTCCCATTGGGTATCACCACGGAAGTCTGGAAAGCAACCGACGCCTCTGGAAATACCACTATTTGTAGCTGGACTGTAACTGTGACGGATAACAAGCCTCCTTTTATGCAATGCAAGAACGCAACCGTAGAGCTGAATATTAACGGCAATGCAAGCATTTCCAGCAATCAGGTGAACGACGGTTCCTGGGACAACTGCGGTATTCAAAGTCTGGCGGTTAGTCCCAATACTTTTACAACCGCCGATCTGGGTTCCAGCACGGTCACGCTGACTGGTACGGACAATTACGGTAATACCAAAACTTGCACGGCAACTGTAAAGGTATTGCCGAATCCAACAAAAACCTTCAACACCGAGTGGCAGACAACCAACGCCAATGAATCCATCACGATCAATACAACAGGTGGCGGCTACGACTACTTTGTGGATTGGGGCGACGGCACCGTCAATACACACAACACAGGGGATGTCAGCCATACTTATGCTTCGGCAGGTACGTACAAAATACGGATTTTTGGCGATTTCCCACGTGCTTCCTTCGGTAACCAGGGATACACCAGATTGAAAAAAGTACTTCAATGGGGAGAAATCGCCTGGGCTTCAATGCAAGGCACTTTTGCCAACTGTGAATACCTGACCGTTCCCGCTACAGATGCTCCCGATCTTTCGGGCGTGAACTCTACGGCCAATATGTTTTATGGGTGTTACAGGTTGACAGGAAGCGGCCAGGGCAGTTTTAACAATTGGGACGTGAGCAATGTGACTAACATGAACGGCATGTTTTATGAATGCTTCGATTTCAACGAGGCGATCGGCAATTGGAATGTGAGCAATGTGACCAACATGAACAATATGTTTACACGTGCGAAAGCTTTCAACCAGAATATTGCAAACTGGAATGTGAGCAATGTAACCGGGATGTTTGAAATGTTCATGCAGGCAATCAGTTTCAATCAAAATATCAGCAATTGGAACGTCAGTAACGTAAGCAACATGGGCGGTATGTTCTTTTCAGCACTCAACTTCAACCAGAATATCGGCAACTGGAACGTCGGAAATGTAACGAATATGGCTGAAATGTTTTTCGATGCTACAGCCTTCAATCAGGCTATTGGCAACTGGAATGTCAGTAAGGTGACAAATATGACCAGAATGTTTTTCCAAGCTATTGCTTTTAACCAAAATATTGGCAACTGGAATGTCAGCAACGTATCGACTATGATGGATATGTTTTTGTATGCCGGCCTCTCCACTGCCAATTACGATGCCTTGCTTAATGGCTGGAGTAGTTTACCCTCGCTGAAACCCGGCGTTCCCTTCCATGCCGGCTCCAGCAAATATTGTCAGGGTGGCGCTGGCCGCTGCGACCTGATCAACAACCACGGCTGGAGTATCAACGACCTGGGTAAGGCACAAGGATGCAATAGCTTCCTGTTGAACTGCCCGGCGAATATCGTAACCGTAAATGACCCCAACAGCTGCTACGCTGTGGTTAATTATACCGTCACCTACGGCGAAAACTGCGCTGGTGAAACCTTGAGCCAAATTGGAGGCATTCCAAGCGGTGGAGATTTCGGGGTAGGTGTTACGACAAATGTTTTCCTGGTGACTGACACGAACGGCAATACCAGTGTCTGCGGATTTACCGTTGCCGTCAACGAGGCAAACCCTCCAATTATCGTTTGTCCGGCCGACATCAGTGTCGGCACCGACAACAACCAATGCTCGGCAGCAGTGGATTTTAGCGCACCAGTCGGCACCGATATTTGCTCGGCCGTTACCACAGTGCAAACGACCGGACTGACCAGTGGCGATGTATTTCCTGCGGGTGCAACGATTAATACCTTCGTTGCTACGGATGCGGCCGGTAATACGACCTCCTGCTCCTTTACTGTTACAGTAAGCGATACGGAAGCACCAGAGATTTCTTGTCCGGCCGACATTACCCTGACCAGTGCGCCCGGAACCTGCGGCAAGTTTTACAATTACGCCATCGGTACATCTGATAATTGCGGATCTGCCAATTGGACAAAAACCGCCGGCCTGTACCCGGGGATATTCCCGGTAGGATTGACGGTCAATACCTTTGTTGCAACCGACGGTAGTGGCAACACCGCTACCTGCTCGTTCAGCGTGACTGTCAATGATATTGAAAATCCGACAATCATCTGCCCGGCCGACATCAGTATAGGCAACGACGCTGGTGTCTGCAGCGCGGTAGTGGATTACGCAACGCCGGCAAGTACCGATAATTGCTCAGTTTCCGGAACCTCTCAGGCCGGCGGCTTAACCAGCGGCGCTACCTTTCCGGTAGGCACGACGGTCAACACCTTTGTGGTTACCGATGTGAGCGGCAATACGTCAAGTTGCAGCTTCTCGGTAACGGTAGTGGATATTGAACCTCCAACCGCTGTTTGTCAGAATGTTACGGTACACCTTGACATTACAGGCAATGGCTCCACCACAGCTGCGGCTGTGAATAACGGCTCCAACGATATCTGCGGCATTGCCAGCCTGAACCTGAATCAAACCAGCTTCAACTGTTTCCAAACGGGTAACAATACAGTCATACTGACAGTGGAAGACATGAACGCCAACACCAGTACTTGTAGCGCCACTGTAACAGTTGTAAATTCCAATGTTTGCAACCTGCTTTCGAAAGAAATTGTCAACACCAGCGAAGCCGGTTCGCCGGAGACCGGGGATGGCAGCATGGGCAATGAACGTGCAGTACTTATTGGTGAGACCGTTACCTTCCGCCTTTTGCTGAAAGTGCCGGAAGGGTCAGGCGACAATGTGGTTATTAAGGATTTGTTGCCAGATGGATTGCAATATGTTAATGGTAGTGCTCAGTTCATAGAGAGCTCTGATAACGGCCTTAGCTACAGCACAACGATCAGCGGAGGTGGGTCTTCCGGAGACGATGTGTATTTTCATCTAGGTTCCGTGGTGAATAACGACAATGACCTCAACGACGAAACCCTTGAAATCACTTTTAATGCCCTTGTGCTGAACGTAGCCGGTAATCAGGCCGGTATACTGCTTCAAAATGAAGCCGAATTATCAGAAGGAGGATCAGTTTTGACAACTTCCGAAAAACGGACGGTTGAAGTTGCCGAGCCGCAGCTTGGCGTTGAGATCTTTCAACGGGACGACTTCAATGGCAATTCGATAAGCCAGGGCGATGCGGGCGACCGTTATGTTTATACAGTACGGATCAGTAACACGGGCAATGCCCCCGCCTATAATGTTCAGATGGAAGATATTATTCCATCGCAGTTTGTGGCGCAATATGGAGTATTCATTACCACAGGTTCCAATTTTTCTGGTACAAACTACAACGTGGGTACAGGTCTATGGAATGCCTCCTGGACTGTGATACAGCCTGGAGTAAATGTGAGTATTACCATTCGATTAGAGTTGAAAAACACGGTTCGACCACTTGATTCGTGGACAAATACCGCCACCGTAACCTACAACTCCCTTCCTGTTGCCGGCCCACAAAACCGCAACGGTGCAGACGGGTTCGGCGGCGCACTGAATGATTACGAAGCATCGGCCAATTCTCCCTCATTTAAAGTACCTGAACCCGAGGTAGCCAAACAAGTGGAACATCCCAGTCAAAGCCCCGCTTCCGGAATATTCGGTGCATCCTATACAGATACCTCTTCTGACCCTAATACCAATACAGGCCAATACACCGCTGATGTAGATGCCGCCATTGGCGAACTCTTCAGCTATATCATTACCGTTACCTTCCCCGAAGGCACAACGGCCGACTTCACCATGATTGACTTAACCTCGCCCAATGGACACACCAGCGGACGTCAGTATCGGGTGATGGATATGCTCAGTGCAGAAGTCATTCATGTTGGTGCAAACCTTAGTGGAAATGGGATTGAGCCCGTTAACACATTTTTTACTATAGAAGATTCAAGCCCTTCAGACGGTGACGGGACAAGAACTCAGTTATGGTTAGGAGGTGGCAGAGATGTGTTGAATACGCCGGATAATGTTGTGAATGACAACGACAGATATATCATCCGCATCAATGCCCGGATGGATGATGAAGACGATAGCGGTGGCCCAGCAGATAATGTGCCAGCACCCGTATCAAACAGGGCAGGAGATGAAACCGGCAACCGACTGCAGTATCAATGGCGAGACGCTTCCAACTCACAATATACGCGCAATATCGTTGCAGATGTAGAAATTGTAGAGCCGGACATACTCCTTACAAAATCGATAGTGGCTACAAATGGCAATGGTATTATCAGTGGCGGCAACCTCGAAGATGCACTTCCCGGGGACCAGCTTACCTTTAGTTTTTCACTGACCAACAATGGTTCTGCTGCTGCTTACAACGTTATACTCACTGACAACCTGCCATCTGTATTTGACCTTACAAGTGTAAGCATTAACAGCGGTACAGACAATTCCGATCTGGCAAATGATCAGGTTAATGTATCTGTTGCCTCCATACCAGTAGGGGGTTCCTTTACCGTTACGGCGATGGCTACCATTCGGGTCAGCGCAAGCCCAGGACTTACTTATATCAATACTGCGAATGCCAGCTATAAGTCCCAGCCGGGTTCGGGTTTGGATATTCGGAGTTACAGTCGCAGTGATCAGGCCAGCGTAAATATTGCTGACTGCCTCCTGACAATTTCAGAGGTAACTGTCACAGATGAAGTTTGTCCCGGGGCTGAAGATGGCACAATTAGTATAACCGCCAGCAGTTCTACCAACAATACCCTGACTTATTCCCTGACGGGTCCAGAGTCAGCCACCAACGGTACGGGGCTCTTTACCGGACTGATGGCCGGCACTTACGCACTTACGGTGTCTGATAATGGCTTTCCGGGTTGTACGGCTACCCAAACGAATATCCAGATTGATGCAGGGGTTGACAATACACCCCCTTCCATTTCTTGTTCTTCCAACATCACAGTCAACAATGATGAAGGACAGTGCAACGCAGTTGTAAACTTCACCGCCCCTACCGGTACAGACAACTGTCCCGGCGCCATGACCGAACAGGTAGCGGGCCAGGCAAGTGGAAGTGCTTTTCCGGTAGGGTCAACGGTCAATACCTATGTCGTCACCGATGCAAGCGGAAACACAGCCTCATGCTCCTTGTCCGTTACTGTGAGCGATACGGAAGCGCCGGTGATTTCTTGTCCGGCCGACATTACCCTGACCAACGCGCCCGGAACCTGCGGCAAGTTTTCCAATTACGCCATCAGTACGGCTGACAATTGCGGATCTGCCAATTGGACCAAAACCGCCGGCCTGTACCCTGGGATATTCCCGGTAGGAATCACGGTCAATACCTTTGTCGCTACCGACGGTAGTGGCAACACTGCTACCTGCTCTTTCAGCGTGACCGTCAACGATATTGAAAACCCGACGATCATTTGCCCGGCCAATATCAGTGTTAACACCAACGCCGGTATCTGTGGGTCTGTAGTGAATTACGATATCAGTACCTCGGACAACTGCACTGCCAACTGGGAACAAACGGGTGGACTGGCCAGCGGTTCGACTTTCCCGGTAGGGCAAACGGCAAACAACTTCCTGGCTACCGATGCAACAGGTAACATCGCGACGTGTACATTTACGGTAAACGTCATCGATAATCAAAAACCGACATTGACCTGCCCGGAAAATATTGAAGTCACCACTCAAGCTAACGAGTGTTCGGCTAAAGTATGTTATCCGGATCCAATCGTTACAGATAATTGTCCCCCGGCGACTCCATCCGGATATACATACAAAACCAGTTATGGCAACAGCCATTACTATCAGGCTAATGCCTTGTCCAATTTTACAACGGCATATAACAATGCCATTGCTGCGGGAGGGCATTTGGCAAGCATCACCTCTGAGGAAGAAAAAAATGTGATTGCAGAAAGCGGTGCAGGATATGCATGGATTGGAGGAAATGATGAGGAAACAGAAGGCGTCTGGAAATGGAATAATTGCGAAACTTTCAGTTATTCAAATTGGTGTAGTGGAGAACCCAATGGAGGCAGCGAAAATAATTATCTGGAATTGGAAGTTGGTGGTTGTTTTAATGATTTAAATCATAATTTAAATAGGTATGCCATACTTGAAATAGAAGGAGTCAAATTACAAAGGACTTCTGGTTTAGCGCAAAATGATTTATTTCCATTAGGTGTAACGAATATAAAATACAAGGCAACGGATAATTCAGGAAATACCAGTACATGCAGTTTTAAAGTCACTGTATTAGCTGAAAGTTGCGGACAACCTATACAGGTATACCATAAAGATACTACTACAAATTCAGCAAAGATCAAATGGAACTCCGGTACGCCATGCAATACGAACTATCAACTTCGGATCCGATATGAGATCAGTGCAGGTGTCTGGTCTGGATGGTCTGCATGGGGCAACAAATCTGGTCCTGGAAATGAGCATGCCTTTACTTCTCTGAGTGCGGGCACGTTCTATCAATATCAGATCAGATCAAAATGCGGTACTACGAATTCTAATATCATCAACGGGTGGTTCCATACGCTGCCGCAGAATTCTATAAAGCAAAACAAAGGAACAAACCGGCCATATTCAAAGATTGATGTTTTGATGAATGACCAGAACCCAGAAATTGAACAAACATTTGTTAGCGTCAAGGCTGTACCCAATCCGGCTACCGAATATGTCAGTCTTTTCCTGGAAGGCTTTGAGCAAACGCAGAAAGAAATACATATGTTCGATCTTTTTGGCAAACTCATATTTAATGCACAACTTCCGGCATCTGAAAACAATCCTACAATTGATCTCACCCGATTTAATATCAAACCGGGAGTGCACATGATACGTGTAAGCAATGGTACAACTCAAAAAACTATTCAATTAATGATTGGATCGTAAATTAGGTAAATGTAATATCCAATTAATTGTCAAGGATAAACTGAAGTAGTCACGATTTAATCAAACTGTAAGATGTAAGAATAATTCGTGACTACCTCACCCCTTGACCTATTATCCATTACCTATTATCTATTCCCTATCATCTATCATCTATCATCTATCATCTATCATCTATTCCCTATCATCTATTACCCATTATCCTTGACCCATTTTTATCATTCGGCTTTTAAATTCGTATAATCCTTTTCTTGAATATGACTAACTTTGGGGCTTAAACCTCCTGCACCCTTGGACAGTACCCGTAAGAGTTTTCTGCTGCATGTCATCAATTATGCCTGGGTCTTGTTTCTTATAGGTCTGTCGATGCTGATCTGGTTTCATGGTTTTGGATTGGAGAAAAAATGGCTCACACAGGCCGTTATCGCTTTGGAATTAGAGCAAAATAGCTCTCCTGACCAACAAAAAAATATACAAGACTGGCTAAAAAACCAAAAAGAAGTTCAGCCCGGTTCGGTTCAGCAAATTGACGAAAAAGAGCTCCGGGAGTTTCTTCCCAACGATTTGAGAAGCGACAGTGCGAGAAAAGCAGCGCTTGGACTATTACCTGTTATCCTGATCTTTAAACTCGAACCCGCTATTTATAAAAACGATGCGTTTGAAAAGTTTCAGCAAAATCTGAAAGCGTTGAGCGGCGTACAATCCCTGAATTACCAAAACGAACTCACCACAGATATCAGTAAAAGCATCAGCCGCCTGCAGAAAGCATCATTGCTGCTCACCTTGTTGTTTATAGCCATTGGCTTTCTGATCAGCGATTACCTGGCCCAGGTGTTCGTCGATTCTCGAAGCAGTATGATCCACCAATGGAACCAACTTGGCGCAGCTGAATCCAGGATATTGAAAAATTACCTGAATCGTTCGTTATCTCTCGGATTGGCCAGTGCTTTGTTTAGTATTTGCCTTCTGGGTCTCGTATTATTCTTCATCTACCAGCTCCTGCCCTGGATTTATGAATGGCTGGAAACAATAAAATTCTTCTGGGTTCTGTTTATTTTATTGATTTTAGGACCATCTTTGCAATATATTTTGGTAAAAAGTAAGATTCAGACCTTAATCAGAACATAAAATGGGAGAAGCAAAATCTAAAAAAACAGGTGCTAAAGCTCCTGCACCGATCAGTTCAAAAAATCCGGAAACCACCAGCATTAAAACCAAAGTTCAACATGCTATGACTTATGGCAAGGCGCAGTTTAAATGGATGTTTATCGGTGTAGGCCTTATTGTTCTTGGTTTATTGCTCATGCTGGGGGGGGGTATGCCCAGCCCTGAAGTTTGGGATGAAAGCCTGATTTACAGTCCGATACGGCTCACCGTTGCCCCATTTTTGATCGTTATGGGTCTTGGTTTTCAGATCTACGCAATTTTTAAAGTAGAGGATTAAACCGCTTGCTCATAGGAAATTCCTCTTTCAATAGGATTTTTTAATCCTGCTTTCTTGTTTTTAATCATTCTGTTTGTCTGATCATAATCATTTTTTTGAAACCCCGGGTTTGCCTGGTACTGACTTTTGGAATGGCTGTTTCATTTTAGTTGATAAGCCCTATGGACTAAGTTCCTTCAGCATCGTGCATGGCATCAGAAAAGCGATCACAAGGCATTCCGGGTTAAAACTAAAAATAGGCCATGCAGGTACATTAGACCCCCTGGCCAGCGGATTGCTTATCCTTGCCACCGGAAAAAAAACCTCTGAAATTAACTTGTTTCAGGATCTCGAAAAAACCTACGAAGGGCGAATGCGACTCGGTTACACCCGAGCCAGTTATGATATGGAATCTGAAATTTCATCTTATGTTCCTCTTCCTGAAAAATCGAATGAAAAATTGGAATCTGTGAGATCCTCGCTAACCGGAAATATCAAACTGCCTCCCCCACTCCATTCTGCAATTAAATTGGGTGGAAAAAGGGCTTACAAGCTGGCAAGAGCCGGATCCGATATACAACTTGAGCCCAAGGAAATGATCATTCGCCTATTTGATATCGACACACAATTCTATCCTGAAATTAAATTCAAGGTAATTTGCAGCAAAGGCACATACATACGGTCGCTGGCCCACGAATTTGGACAGAAAATGTCCTGTGGTGCTTACTTATCGGCACTTACACGAACTGGAATCGGGAGCTACTCAATAAACCAGGCCTGGAACTACCGCGACTTAATCGCCAGATTGAACCAGCTCAACCAACGATAATTGATATCAAACGTTATAACTTTGCGCCTTAATTTTAATAGCTTTCATGTCGGTTGAAGTCAGGGATTTATCCAAAATTTTCGGTAGTCAAAAAGCCGTTGACCGCATTTCCTTTAAAACGGAAAAAGGGCAGATTCTGGGGTTTCTAGGGCCCAATGGTGCAGGCAAAACTACCACCATGAAGATGATCTGCGGCTTTCTTCCTCCGACATCGGGCGAAATCTATGTTTGCGGCACAGAGATCCGTGAGCAAGCTGAGCTTTCCAAAAGCCGGATCGGGTATTTGCCAGAATCCAACCCCCTGTATAAAGATATGTTTGTCCGCGAGTTCCTTTTGTTTTTCGGGCGATTGTGCAAAGTACCTCAAGTGAATTCCAGGGTAGACGAACTTATAGACATGACAGGATTGAAATCCGAATACAAAAAGCAGATTGCATCTTTATCCAAAGGATACAGACAACGGGTAGGTCTTTGTCAGGCTCTTATTCACGATCCCGAAATATTGATACTCGACGAACCTACAAGTGGACTCGACCCCAATCAGCTCATCGATATCCGACAACTTATTAAAAAAGTTGGCAAAGAAAAAACACTGATCTTTTCCAGCCACATCATGCAGGAAGTTCAAGCCTTATGCGACCGCGTATTGATTATCAACAAAGGAAAAATTGTGACAGACGAGCCCATCCAAAATTTGCTCTCGAACGCAGATAATACCCGGATCATTTTTCTGGAGTTTACTTCCGAAATCCCTGTAAGCGAATTAAAATCCCAGACTTACATAAGCAAACTGGAATCCCTTGGCAACGGCAAGTACAAAATCTGGTGCAAAGACCAGAATGATCCCAGAGCCGAATTGTTTAAGCTCGCTGCTGCAAAAAACTGGACGTTGAGGGAAATACGCGAAGACAAAACCGACATCGAAACGGTATTTAATCAACTTACTAAATCAAACAGCGATGTGGGTTCTGTTTAGAAAAGAAGTCGCCGGCTTTTTTTACTCCCTTATCGGTTACATGGTCATAGGGAGTTTTATGTTATTGCTAGGACTCATGATGTGGGTTTTTCCGGATTTTAGCATACTGTATTACAATTATGCAAGTCTGGAACAATTGTTTTCACTTGCTCCCATGATTTTTTTATTTTTAATACCGGCCGTAACCATGCGTTCCTTTTCAGAAGAAATGCAGGCCGGAACACTGGAGTTACTCCTGACTAAACCCATACGCGAATGGGAAATTGTTGGCGCTAAATTTTTAGCTTCACTGACGTTGTGCCTGATCGCATTACTCCCCACATTACTTTATTATATTTCCATTTATCAACTTGGTTCACCCAGGGGAAATATCGATTCGGGAGCAGTTTTTGGTTCGTACATTGGACTGATTTGTCTGGCTGCAGGATTTTGTGCCATTGGATTATTTACTTCAAGTTTATCGAAAAATCAAATTGTTTGTTTTCTACTGGCTGCTGCCTTGTGTTATTTATTCTATTTTGGTTTTTTCTTTGCATCCAAACTTCCTGTGTTTTTTGGAAAAACGGACGACCTGGTTCAGATGTTTGGGATGGATTATCATTATACTTCCCTATCTAAAGGGCTCATCGCCACTGATAATTTAATCTATTTCCTTTCCCTGGTCTTTTTCTTTTTGTTCCTGACTTATGAATCACTTAAAAGCAGACAGTTCTGATATGAAAATTGCCAACATCGAACGGCCTGTCAGAATTTTCATTGTCCTGGGAATTCTGCTTTTTATTAATGTGATCTCTTCTTTTCTGAATTTTAGTTTCGATTTCTCTGAAGAGAAAAGGTACAGTTTATCTGATGGCACGAAAGAAACCTTACGACGACTCGACGAAGAAATTTATGTTCGCATTTTACTCGATGGAGATTTTCCTTCCGGTTTCAAGCGTCTTCAAAATGCTACTAAAGATCTGCTCAATCAATTCAAAACTCAAAATGCTTATATAGACTTCATCTTTGAGAATCCTAACGATGGAAGTATAGAGGAAATTAACGACATCAGAGAAAAGCTCGGCAAAGATGGTTTAGCTCCAATCAATCTGAAAGTTAAATCCGGAACTGAATCTTCAGAACAACTTATATATCCCTATGCAATTTTTAATCTGGGCGAACGCAAAATTGCAGTGAATTTGCTTGAGCATCAACCGGAGCTCGATCAGGAAGCGAATCTGAACAACAGCATTTCTCAACTGGAATATAAATTTATCAACGCTGTTGAAAAAATACTTCGGAAAGAGAAGCAAAACATTCTGCTTACGACATCCAATGGAGAATTGGCAACTGAATATACACGTGCTGCAACCCAATTGTTAAAGCCCTTTTACAACGTTTTTCATTCAAATCTCGATAGCCTGTATGCCATAAAATCAACAGTTGATCTGGTGATCATCGCAAAACCGCTCCAGCCCTTTTCCGAACGCAATAAATTTATTCTGGACCAATACCTGATGCAGGGTGGAAAAATCTTATGGATGGTTGATGCCCTTCAAATTGGAATCGATAGCTTTACCTACAGACAAGAAATGATTCCCGAACCCCTTGAGCTCAATTTAGGGGATTTATTCTTTAACTACGGAATTCGTATTGAGCCAACCATGGTGCTCGATATGGAATGCAGTAAAATCGCACAAGTCATTGGTAAAATAGGAGATAAACCTCAGATAGAGTTATTTCCCTGGTATTATTTTCCGGTTGCTGCTCCTTACAACAACCACCCTATTGTAAATAATATCGACCGGATTTTATTGGACTTTCCGGCACGGATCGATACGGTTAAAACAGCTTCTAACGTAAAGAAAACTCCACTCATCGTTTCTTCGCCTTACAGCCGTTACCAATTGACTCCGGCAAAAGTTGGGTTCGATATCCTGAGGTATCCACCCGATCCGGCAAAATTCGATAAACCTCATCTGACTATGGGCATTCTGCTCGAAGGGACTTTTAATTCACCATTTACCAATAAACTGGAAACATCGATGATCGATGCTTTAAAAAAATTAAACCTTGAATTTAAACCAGTCAGCACACCAACCAAAATGATCGTGGTAGCAGATGGAGATCTAGCTCGAAATTTTTACGATCCCAATACCGACAAACATTCGCAAATGGGCTACAGCAAATTTGAAAAAATCAGCTATGGTGGAAATAAAAGTTTTATCGTGAATGCTGTCGAGTATTTGTGTAATAAAGAAAATATCCTTGAAGCCCGATCCAAAGAATTCAAAATCAGATTACTCGATCAGGTTAAAATTGATCGCGAAAAGACGTTTTGGCAATTTTTAAATATCGGGCTGCCCTTTATATTGCTGATTGGCGGTGGTTTTGTGAATTATTACTTACGCAGAAAAAAATACATGGCATAATACATGAATAAAGGCAACACACTTTTCCTACTTGCGGGAATATTCCTGGCTTTAGGCGCATTGAGCTGGTATCTGATGATGAAGAAGGATCCTGCTATGGAACAACTCAAGACAGAACGTGAATTTGCTGTAAAAAGTAAAGATCAAATCGAATCTATTATACTCAACAATCGTATTGGAGATTCCATATACTTATCCAAAAATGAAGCTTACTGGACCTTAAATGGGCGACACAAGGTATTTCCCAATGCCATCGCGAATTTATTGCAAACCCTGGTCAGTGTAAAAATGCAATCCATTCCACCCAAAACCTATTACCAATCCATCATGGATGGAATTCGCGGCTCTGGCATAAAAGTTGAAGTTTATGGCAAGAATCAAAAACTCATGAAATCTTACTGGGTAGGCGGAGCGACGCTAAGGGAAGATGGAAATTTCTTCTTAATGGAAGGATCAAACCAGCCTTATATTGTTTCAATTCCATCCTTCGTGGGCAATGTGCGGGAACGATATGACCTGAGCTACAATGATTGGCGAGACCGATCCTTGATTGATATCGATCCGGCAAATATTTCATCCGTCACCCTTGAATATCCGTTTCAATCTCATAATTCTTTCAAAGTCGAAAAAAGAGAAAATAAATTCTTGCTGCTCGATATTATGCAGGCCAATAAACAACTCATGATACAAAATCCCAAAGCACTGCAAAACTATTTTCAGTCATTTGCGGGTATTGGCGTAGAAGGAATCCAAAACAAACACCCGGAAAAAGAGGCCATTGCTGCACTTACTCCTTTTTGTAAAATGACAATTCTAGCCAATGGCCTGGACAGTGCCATGACTTACAAATTTTATCCCATCATGGAAGATACGTCCGGTCAAACTAAAATAAATACCGACCCCAGGTTCACTGCGTCAGGAGAATTTTTCAGACTGCATGTGGTTCGAAGCGACGGTGATTTTTTATTGGTTCAATTTCCGGTCATCCAACCAATCCTTCGTACGAAATACGATTTTCTGGGACAGTGAAAAGTTGATAGTTAACAGTTGTCAGCTCAAAGAGGAATTTATCTGATCCCGACTCTTCGCATACTTTGTTTTTTAAAAAATAGATGATCACCTGGAAAGTGTGTTCTGAGATGAGGTAAAACATTCATTCAGGGCATTCAATAAATGATTTCCCAGGTTTAATAAATCACACAAAAAACAATGTACATGAAATTTATATTTGCCTTACAGCACTCTGATTATGCGCAAATACGCGACTGCAATATTAATTCTTAGCTTCTACACACATACAAACCTACAAACCGATTCAGTGGATTGGGGATTTTTCGGACATAAACTCATCAATCGATTGGCCATATTTACATTGCCCTCTGACCTGATCACATTTTACAAGAAAAACATCGAATACATTACGAGTCATTCAGTAGATCCCGACAAAAGGAGATATACAGTAAAAGCAGAAGCCATCAGACATTATATAGATCTGGATCATTGGTTGCATAAACCAGTTGACAGCCTGCCTTCAGACTACGCACTTGCGCTCTTAAAATTTGAAAGTTTCTATATCCTTAGTGATGCAGACACACTTTTATTGTTTGAAACGAATAAAGTGGTACCAAATCTATCCAGCTTCTATGGAAAACAGGATAGCCTGTACTTTTCTAAGCAGATTGTTGAGTTACTTGAACCGGAACATTGCGCAATATCCATCAAATTGTTTCAGAAATTATTTTATAATCATATACTGCAAGAATACGATCCCGATGCCTGGAATGTTGACCTAACGATATTACAAGACTATTTTATACAGAAAGTCACTCCTGATTACCGATTATCAATCATCGACACCTTTTCAAAGCATGGTATATTACCATACCACTTTACAAGAGTCTATAAACAACTTATTCAGGCTTTTGAAGAAAAGGATCACCCAAAAATTCTCAGGTTGTCTGCCGATATCGGACATTATCTGGGGGACGCGCATGTGCCTTTACATACCAGTAAAAATTACAATGGACAACTCACGAACCAGACAGGCATTCATGCATTCTGGGAGAGTAGGATTCCCGAGTTGTTCGCAGAACAGGATTTCGATTTTGTAGTAGGGCCGGCATTTTTTATAGAAGATATAAACAGGTTTATATGGAATATCCTGTACGAAAGTCACTCATTTGTTCCCGCATTGCTTGAAAAAGAAAAAACACTGAGTCAAACCTACCCTTTTGATAAACAATATTGCTTTGAAACCAGAGGCAGCACGACGGTGAAGCTACCCTGTAAAAAATATGCTGAACGGTATTACAAAAGTCTCGATGACCAGGTCGAACAACGCATGAGAGCATGCATTCGAAATTTGGGCAGTGTCTGGCTAAGCGCCTGGATAGAAGCAGGCCAACCGGATCTCTCAGAGGAATTTGAAGTTTCAAAAGAATCAAAAACAATTGCAACTGATTCAACTGCACTGGAATTGGTCACACCTCAAAGAGTTCATGAGTAGTAAATTGAATGAGAAAGAAGTTAGTTTCGAGCTCGGAGCAAAAGGCTTAAGGCGTAAGGCTGAAGGCGTAAGGCTGAAGGCTTAAGGCTGAAGGCGTAAGGCGTAAGGCGTAAGGCGTAAGGCGTAAGGCTGAAGGCTGGATTCTGAAGGCTTAAGGCTTAAGGCTTAAGGCGTAATCATTATGCATTATCTATCATCTATCATCCATCATCTATCATCTATCATCCATCATCTAACATCTATCATCTATCATCCATCATCTAACACCAATCCTCCATCATCTGGAATCTAACTTCGCCACAATTATATACTGGTATTCCAGCATGAGGTCATCGGATTCGACAATGGAATAACCCGCATCTAATATTTCCTGTTCTACTTCTGATTGAGCCATCCTTGAATTTTGAGAAGGACCAATCGGAGTGAGCTTCTTCTTGAAATCGACGATCATCAGGCGGCCATCCGGTTTGAACTTAGGAATCAGATTTTTAAGGTAGTTGATGCGATCATTTAAATAGGTGTAGGTATTCGCTATAAATATAATATCGACTTCTTCGGATTTTAATTTTGGATCATCTTTGTCTGCAAGTCTGGCTTCGAACCGATCCTGCAATTCTTTTCTGTAATAGTTTTTTTCCTGATTCATCAAAAGTATTAAATCGGGCTCAATATCCACAGCAATAACTTTTCCTGCTTCATGAATAAATCGAAATGAAAAATACCCGCTTCCTGCGCCAATATCAGCAATGACTTTGTTTTCCAGAGAGCCTAATTTATGAATGACGTCGTATGGTTTTTGCCAAACTGTGCGGTCTCTGATTTCATGTTCTTTGACCATTTGCAACGAACTGTCTTCAGCGGAAGCCTGCCGCAAAGTTCCAGAAGTTCCATCCTTTTGATCTTTACAGGAAACCCAAAATAAAATAAATCCAAGGATCATGAATATTTTCATCGCATTATAGTTTAAGAAGCATCACTTTATCCAGGAATTTGGCAATATGTTTTTGAAGCAATTCCGATTTTCCGGGATCATTGTTGACAAATATAGCAATACCCGCTACCGGCTTTTGGTTCTTCACCAGGTAACCTGCATAAGCCCTGACTCTTTCCATACTTCCGCTTTTCAAATGAAGTGCCGTATGAGCATTTTTTTTGGGACTCATGTATTTTTTCAATGCTCCCGATTGGTGAATATCGGGTAGAAGCTTCCAATATTGTAAATCATCCTTACAGTACCTGTATCGTTCGAGAAACTTCAACATGTTTTCGGCAGATATGAAATTCTTAGGCGACAATCCACTCCCATCCTCTAATTCAAATGCTTCATCTCCAAAAACTTCCCTGCTCAGCTTGTCATCTATATATGCTAATATCGAATCCCTGGTTGTGTTTTTTAAATAAACAGAACCCAGTTCATGCAAAAAAGATTCACAATATAAATTTACACTCCGGTACAATGCCCTTTGGATCAGTACATGCAAAGGTGGAGAATAAATGTGGCCGATATAAATTTTGTTGGCCCTGTTGCTATCCCTCTCATATCCTGATCCCTCCATGTCGCCAATTTCCAATCCCGACAACTTCAATTTTTCAGTCAGCATTTTAGCAAAATAGAGCGAAGGATCATGCATCGCAGCTCGAAAAAACAAAGTATCCTGAGTACAGCATTTCCACTTTCCCCGAATCCACTTTTGATCAGAATTAGAGTTACCTAAAACAAAAACCTCAGTTCTTTCAGTGCTGCTGTTGCCTCTGACTTCCGAATGAAATTTTTGCAAGCCATAGTCTGGCCATATTTCGGCGACCGGACAAATTTCTCCCGGTTGTGGAGCAGCAGACAACCCCAATGAAATTTCATTTTCCCTGAAATTGAATGCAGAACAACCCGCCCCGTAATAGTTTCCAAGATCGTAATACAACCATTCCGGATTTTCCGGAGGATCATTGATGTAACTATTCTCAATACGGATGCCTCCCTGAATTGATTTGATTCCATTTTTTGTGCAAAAATTACTGATTATTTGCACTATAGAATCTATTTGCACGGCTTCCTTCAAATAAGGAGAACAAAATGAAGGATCTCCACTTCCCACAAAAATCAGGCAACCATTGAAGATACCCGAATCGATAACCTGGCCGCGAAGCAATATTTCTGTTTTAAACTTAAACTCCGGACCTAACGTATCGATAAGCAGAGCCGATGTTATCAATTTAATAACTGAAGCAGGAATCAGGGTTTTATGTTCGTTTTGTTTCAATAAAATTTTCCTGGATTCAAAATCTGTAAATTGTACAGCAAGCTGTGCATGTTTGAATACAGGATCATTGATAAATTCATTAAATGCTTTTTTCAATTGCCGTTTAGACAAGTCCTTTTGCGACAGACCGACATTCGCAGACAAAATGCTAAGGAAGCAAAAAACTATAATTTTCAATTTATAAGATCGTAACATGTTTTTCATCTTCAAATGCCAGATGAAACATTCCATCTCCAACGTTGACCAGAGGTGCATTGTTATGGCTTAAAATAAATCCGTCGCGGGAAGCATGCATCCTGGTTTCGCGTTGTGCAAAAGGATCAGTTAATATAGCCAGTAATTCTCCTTTTTCAACAAATGTACCTGCTTCCCTTTTATAACGTACCAATCCTCCATCGTGAGCACGTTCCCAGCTTGTTTTTCTGTAGATTTTTTTAACGACTCCTTTGAGCACCGGCACATCAATCATTTGATGAGCTGCTAAGGTTTCTCTGATGAGTTGTTGACCCTGCTGCACTATAAAGGGATCCAGCCGATGGGCCTCTCCTCCTTCGAAAACCAAAATGGGCTTGCCCATGTCTTTCGCAACTTTTCGCAATGATTTGGATACGACATGTTTTTCCACAATTAAGGGAAAATTGGATTTTACAGCCAATGCCTTGGACTCCGGATGTTTTGAAGAATAACGAAGTTGCGGATAATTCCAATGTTTATCACCTCCACTGTGAAAATCAATTCCAAAGTCTATAAGGGGTAAAATTTTTCTTGTAATGATTTTGGCAATGCGCGATGCTAAACTACCGGAACTTGTTCCCGGAAAACTCCTATTGACATCTTTGCCATCGGGTACGTCTCTCGAAAAATTTATAAAACCAAAAATATTAAGCAGTGGTATCGCGATCACGGTCCCCGCTTTCAATTGAGTAAACATTTTCTGCGCGACTGCTGATCTGACAATTTCAACGCCGTTGATCTCATCGCCATGCATTCCTCCCAGCAAAAGAATGGTAGGGCCTTCCTGTTTACTCCTGAATACAAATGTAAATATCGAAATGCTGTTTCCTGAAGGCAATCTGCCGGCTTTGATGCGAACCATTCCCGAACTGCCCGGTGGAAAATCCTGTCCCTGTAAGTTGATTTCCTGCATGATCTTTAAAAAAATTTTCTCAGCATGTACTCAATGGTTTTGCTCCCTTACTTTTTTTTCGAGGAATTCAATGATTTTACCTGCGATATCGACACCCGTTGTACCTTCTATACCCTCAAGGCCTGGAGAAGCATTTACTTCTAAAACCAAAGGTCCCCTGGAAGATCGCAATATATCGACACCGGCAACCGGAAGATCCAGCAACTCTGCTGATTTCAATGCTAATGATTCTTCTTCAGCACTCAATTTAACCACAAAGGAGCTCGCTCCGCGGTGTATGTTAGACCGGAACTCGCCGGGTACCGCCTGACGCAACATGGCTCCGACAACAACACCATCAACTACAAAGGCTCTAAGATCTGATCCTCTTGCATCCTGAATAAATTCCTGAACCAATACATCTTCTCCTACCCTGTGAAATCCTTCGATAATACTCAATCCCTGACTTCTTGTCTGTGTAAGAATGACCCCAAGGCCCTGTGTACTCGACAACAATTTGATCACGGCTTTATCTTTGGCGATCTGGTCATACACCAATCCTGCACAGTAATCTCCGGCAGAAATTCCGGTTTTAGGCACATCAATTCCATGGCTTGCTAAAAACTGCATGCAATGCAATTTATTTCTGGCTTTTAGAAGAGCATTGGCAGTTACCGTTGTTGGGATGCCCATATACTCAAGTTGCCTGATCACGGCAGCACCATATTCGGTTGCAGAGGCTCCAATTCGGGGAATCACCGCATCGATTCCATTTATAGGGTCCATACCCATATAAAGCTGGGGCCTATTCTGCTCAATGATGATGTTGCACATCAAATGATCGATCACATGCACATAATGACCCCGTTTCTGAGCAGCCAGGATCAAACTTTGTGTACTGTATAAACTCGCGTTTCGCGAAAGGATTAATATTTTCATAAATCCTTGTTGTATCCAAATTATGTGGCAAATTAATCCGTTTCCGGCATTTTTTAAGCTTTTGGTGTTGGGCTCCGTTGAGAAAGTCGAATGATGGCCCCCGATGAAAATTGTCGCTGTGTATGATTTCAGAGGAAGCTTTCGAAATTCAATTGCGATTTGGGATCAAGAATTCAGCACAATCTTTGTATTCTTGTTCAAAGATTCGTGGATATGGAGCAATCTAAAAAAGCCCAATGGGGATGGGTCATGTTTGACTGGGCGAATTCCGCTTATTCACTCGTTATTTCAACTGCAATTTTCCCGGTTTATTTTCTTGAGTTTTCAGATCCTTATTTTCAGTTTGGTTCTGTATCCATTGCGAATGCTTCGGTATATGCATATTCTGTGTCCATAGCATATCTATTGGTCTGTTTTCTATCTCCATTGCTATCCGGAATAGCAGATTATGGAGGCCATCGAAAATTATTCATGAGGATTTTTACAACAATGGGAAGCTTTGCTTGTATGAGTTTGTTTTTTTTTGATGGTCCGGCCACTCAAATTTTAGCATTGAGTTGTTTTATGTTGGCTACGGCAAGTCATGCCAGTTCCTTGGTATTTTATGATTCGTATCTCAATCAACTCGTTCCTGCAAATGGTGCAGACAAACTCAGCGCCAGAGGTTATGCCTTTGGGTACATCGGAAGTGTTATACTGATGTGTCTGAACATTGCCATGATCCAAAAGCCAGAGTTGTTTGGTATCCTGGATGCATCCGTGGCCACCCGAATCGCATTCTTAAGTGTAGGGATCTGGTGGATCAGTTTTTCTCAACTCACATTTATCTGGTTACCTTCAGATAAAGCAACCAAATGGCAATCCAACTGGATCACTAAAGGATATGGAGAACTCAGCAAAGCCTGGAATTATCTGAAGTTGCATCCTCATTTAAAGCGATTTCTTTTGGCCTTTTTTTTTTACAGCGCCGGGGTGCAAACCGTGGTTTATCTGGCCAGTTCTTTCGCAAAACAGGAATTGCGTTTTGAAACAGGAGAATTGATCGTTGTTATATTGTTATTGCAATTGGTTGCAATAGGAGGTGCTTATCTGTTTGCATTCATCTCAAAGAAAACCCATAACTTTTATGCCATGAAGATCATGATCCTGATCTGGGTGTTCATTTGCCTGTTTGCTTATTTCGTTTACAGCCAAATGGAATTCTATTTTCTGGCCACCATGGTGGGTCTCGTACTTGGAGGCATTCAGGCGATTTCGCGATCCAGTTATTCGAAAATGTTGCCCAAAGAACATCCGGACATGACCTGCTTTTTCAGTTTTTACGATGTGGTGTATTATGTTTCCATTGTTTTTGGAACATTCCTTTTTGGATTTATCAATCAATTGACACAATCCATGCGACTAAGTGTATTGGCACTGATGGCGTTTTTTGCGGTAGCTTTTTTCATCATCAGAACCATTCCAAACAATCAGTTGAGAGAAGAATAAAGTCCTGATCACTTAGACTTTTCGACGTTTCGACGTTTCGACGTTTCGACGTTTCGACGTTTTGGCGTTTTGACTTTTCGACTTTTTGACTTTTTGACGTTTTGACTTTTTGACTTTTTGACGTTTTGACTTTTTGACTTTTTGACTTTTTGACTTTTTGACGTTTCGACGTTTCGACGTTTCGACTTTTCGACTTTTCGACTTTTCGACTTTCACTTTAAACTTAGGTCCCGACATCAAGTTGTTCTATTTTTAATTCAACTTCATCATGTCGGGATTAATCTTTGATCTTTAATCTTTGTTCTTAAGTCTTTCCGCTTAGATCTCTAAAAAATTCTAAGCGCAAAACGTCAATATTGGTATTCAAAACAACCTAAATCCGGCAATTGAGCATCGCGAATTTTACAATCCAGATCCAGTAGCAAGTTTGGCAAAGGAACTGCCTTCTGTTCGGCTACTGATAAGGTATCCAAATGAAAATCATCCATGGCCGGATCGGCAAAAAGCTTTTGAAGGCTGTTGTGGAGAATACAATTTTGCGTGAATTTATTTTCAAAATCCGGAAACGGTACGAGCAATTCTTTGATCCGATAAAGGCAATTCTTAAAAAAAGCTTGAAATGATATTTGACCATTATCTACCAACCAGAGTTCATCCTGATCCGATCCGGTGATGATGCAGTTTGTAAAATTAGCGACTAACGGATGTTTGTACACCACCTGGCAAAATGGAAAATCGATGCATTGCTCATTGCTGAGGTAAAGGGCAGGTTCAGAATTCCCCAAATTTGCGAAAGTCGTATAGGCACAATTGATAACTCCGCCAATGGTGGCAAAGAGACCAGACTGCCCCTGATTGTAGAAAAGACAATTCTGGATGTCCAGTATTCCGGTGCTGCTCAGGATTCCGTATTGACTGTTATTGAAAATCCGGGAATTTGTAATTTTTAACGAGGCCAGTGAATCGAGGTAGATCCCAATAAGATTGTTCTTTATTTCTGCAAAATCGAAACTGTTATCTGTACTACCGGGGTTTATAAAAATGCCTCCCCATTGTCCGGGAGTATCCTTGAACCAGGACTCCAGCCGAACCCCCTGAAATTGCACAGGCTGCTCTTTGGTTCCCCTGACTTCTATCCTGGCTGTAGGTCCGATTATGATCCTGCCGTCGTTGTAGAAAAATACATTGCCATCTGCATCTTTTGCTTTGGCCAATCCACCCCAAACGTGAATTTTGGTCCCCGCATTTATCTGCAATACACCATTTTCAAAAACCACGATACCATAGACCACATAAGGTTTGGGGTCGTTCCAAACCAGTGTGTTTCCCTGTAAATCAATTACTGAAACCTGGCCTTTATTGCTTTTTTGTGGCACGTAATTGGCATTCTGGCCCCAGGCAATAAGTTGTATGATTTTTACATTCCCGTTGTATTCAATGCGAATAGAATCCTGTTTGATAAACGGGCTGATCGTTACAGGATCATCGGGATTGACCTTAACATCGCAAAATATGTAAATGCTGTCGTGTGGAGCGATATCGATAAACTCGTGTTTCTGGCTGGAAATCCCATCCACATTCAATCTGAACTCTGAATTTTCAAGTGAAGGAATATATATAGATTGGATTCGGACAAATTCATCGTTGGGGTTGTAGAGTTTAAAATAACGCGTAGCGCTACCAATACTTGTAAAGACCGTATCGAAAGTCAAGGTATCGAGCTCAGGTTTGAGCATTAAGCCAGGATCGTTGCTAAATTCTTCCTGATGACAGGCATTGATCGCAAAAACCAAAAAAATGCTGGCAATCCATAATAACTCTTTGCCAGAAGATAGATTATTCATAGGGCATTATGCGGTGAAATTCGAAATAGTTCTATTTTTGCACAAAATAATCATTGATGACAGATTCAAATTCATCCACGAAAAAAGACTGGCTTTATTTTGCTATTTCTGCCGGCGCTACGACATTTTTGCTTTGTTGTTACCCGGCATGGTTCTGGTTGGGTTTGCCCTTTACCTTAACCTACCTCACCAAAGCTTTTAAAGCTCTTTAGTCTTCCGGAATCATCATCTGATCTCTTCCCGGTGACCATAGATGTCATCATTCCGGCCCTCAATGAAGAAAAGTCGATTGGACTGGTCCTCCAACATCTTACCAGGAATTTATTGCGCACTATTTATGTGGTTGACAATGGTAGCACAGATAGAACTGGACAAATTGCTGCACTACATGGTGCGATAGTGCTTGTTCAACCTCGAAGGGGATATGGATCGGCTTGTTTAAAAGCTTTGGAATACATCTCCAATTTACCAGAATCTCAAAAGCCAGATGTTATAGCTTTCCTGGATGCCGATTTTTCTGATGATCCACAGGATTTGATTCGGATGATCAATAAGCTTAAAGATAACGAGCTGGACCTGGTTATAGGGTCCCGTGTGTTAGGCCATGCAGAAAAAGGGTCGCTCACGACTGTGCAACGATTTGGGAACAGTCTGTCCACCTGGTTAATTAAAAAGCTATTCTCGTATTCGTTTACGGATTTGGGGCCATTCAGACTGATCCGCTACCAGGCCCTGTTAAAATTGGGGATGAAAGATCCGGATTATGGCTGGACAGTCGAGATGCAAGTTAAGGCCGCTCTGCAGAAATTAAAGACAGCAGAAGTCCCTGTGAACTATAAAAAACGGATCGGGAAATCCAAGGTTTCAGGCACAATCCGGGGCATTTTTGGGGCAGGTTCAAAAATTCTCTATATAATATTCAAATCATATGTTAAAGGTTAAAATTGTGTTAAAAAAACTTTCCAATTTGCGTTAAGGCTGTTTTGATCGGCTTAATTTTGCCTCCGGATATGAATACAATTCAGCTTTTACTTATTGCTTTATATACAGGCAGTCTTCTGTATATTACTATGTTTTCCCTACTTCAGCTCGGTTTGTTGAAAGCGTACAGGAAACATCAAAAAACTAAAAAGTTATTGCCTCCTCTCCAGGACGGTGACTACTTTCCGCTGGTTACGATACAGCTACCCATATACAATGAAATGTATGTAGTCGACCGCTTACTCGACAATATCACCAGTATGGATTATCCTAAAGACAAACTCGAGATTCAGGTACTGGACGACTCGACCGACGAAACTGCATCTCATGCTGCTCAAAAGGTGGAGTATTACAAGAGTCTTGGATTTGACATTCAACACATCCATCGCACAGACCGCAGAGGATTTAAGGCAGGTGCTTTACGAGAAGGCATGAAAACCTGCAAAGGTGAATTTATTGCGATTTTCGATGCAGATTTTTTACCTGAAGTAAATTTTCTAAAAAGCAGTCTACCTTATTTTAACAAACCGGAAATCGGGGTGGTTCAAACCCGTTGGGAACACATCAATGAGGATTATTCTTTCCTTACAAAATTGCAGGCATTCCAGCTGAATGTACATTTTACGGTCGAACAAGCCGGACGCCATGCAGCCGGACACTTTCTACAATTCAACGGCACTGCCGGCATATGGCGTAAAAGCTGCATCGACGATGCGGGTGGCTGGCAATCTGACACCCTCACTGAAGATCTCGATTTAAGTTACAGAGCCCAGCTAAAAGGCTGGAAAATCAAATACGTTGAGGACATTGTTTGTCCGGCTGAACTCCCGGCAGAAATGCATGGTTTAAAATCTCAACAATTCAGGTGGATGAAAGGTGGAGCAGAAAACTCCAGAAAGTTGTTACCTGTCATATTCAAAGCCAATCTTCCCTGGAAGACTAAATTTCATGCTATTATGCATCTCATGGGCAGTGGAATATTTCTGGTTATTTTCTGGGTCTCATTATTAAGCGTTCCGGTTTTATTCGCGATGGATGATCTCGGATTAAAAGCCACCTTTCTTGGATTTTGCCTTTTAGGTACGCTAGCTGTAATGTCCGTTTTCTACGAAGCCAATAACATGATGTGTTGGAAAGAAAAGAACATTAAAAACAAATTTGGGAGGTTTCTTCTCTTGTTTCCATCTTTCATGGCTTTATCGATGGGATTCAGTTTGCACAACAGCATCGCAGTTATAGAAGGATATGCAGGTAAAAAATCAGCATTCATCAGAACTCCAAAGTTCAACCTTACCTCATTAAAAGATCGCGTATTCAGAAATGGATATCTCATCCAGCAGCTCACGTTAAGAAACTGGATGGAGTTTTTTATTTGCCTTTATTTTGCTTTTGCGATCGGAATGGGATTTTACATTGAATATTATTCATTTTTACTTTTCCATTTCTTATTGATGATTGGGTTCGGATTGAACTTTTTTTACTCGCTTCGCCATCTCAGCCTGAAATAATTTTTCTAATTGAATATACCAATGCCAGTTCAATCCAAGGTGTGGTATATCCTGATTTTCGTTGCGTATGCTATTGCTTTTCTATGGCTGGCCTTCGCAGGAAAACAAAATAACTTTACAGGGCTCATAGTTCCCTGGATCATTACCTGCATTTGTTTTATAATCCTGCAAAGTCGCATTCAGGAACACTTTTCCCTTCCATTGTGGTGGGTCGTTCCACTTTCGTTAAAGTTCATCTTGATTTTTATTGTTCCCGAATTGTCAAACGATTATTACCGCTTTTGGTGGGATGGTTATCTCACGACACATGGCATTAATCCGTACCAATTTACTCCTGAAGATGTCCTCCAAAACGTTCACCCTCCAGTCATAACAGGTCATTTAAGCAATAATATAGGCTTATTGAATTCTCCGGAATATTTTACGGTGTATCCCGTCTTTATGCAGGGAATTTTTAGTTTAAGCGCCTTTTTTTCCGGAAGTGACACTTATCTGTTCAGTGTAATTCTAAAATTTCTTTACCTTACAGGAGACCTGATTACTTTATACTTCTGCATGCAGATTTTACACATATGCAAGAAACCTGCATCGTGGTCTTTCTTGTATTTCGGCAACCCGCTGTGTATGATAGAACTGCAAGGTAATTTACATACTGAACAATTCATGATCCTATTTCTTGCTGCTGCCATTTATTTTTACTTAAGGTCATCACACATACATTTCAGCTGGACTCTTTCATTCGCTATCCTTTCCAAAATCAACGCCCTTTTATTTATTCCCATGTTCAGTTCCGGAAAAAGTTTTTTAAGATCAACAGGTCTTTTAGCTATTGTCATTTTTTTATCGCTGGCTCTGTTGTTCTATCCTATATCAGGCCATGCAGATGGTTTTGTTGAAAGCTTAAGTCTATATTTTAAAGAATTTGAATTTAATTCCCTGATTTACGCGTTTGTGCGCGATTTACTATATGCAAATAAAATGTATGAGCTGCAAGCTCAGCTTGGCTTTGGATTATTGGCTCTCTTCATTCTTGTTTCGCTGATCATCATGTACAAGCATTATAAATCAGGAGGTGAAATATCTAAACGCTTTCAAACCAGCTGGTGGATTCTGTTTGCATACCTCTGTTTGAGTTCAACGGTTCACCCCTGGTATCTATGTCCTATCGTTTTCCTGGGAATATTTTACCTTCCCATCAGTTCGACGATTTGGTCCTTTATGGTGTTTTTAAGCTACAGCCATTACGATCCAGCATTTCAGCAAAGCAGTCGGGTGCTGACCATTTCCACATATTTGATAGCTTTCCTGGTGATTTATTTCGAGTGCCGGGGTAAACTTTATTTAAATGGATTTTCGGGACAGGAAGAAAACATATCGGCTTAAATACCAGCCAGCTCGAAAATAGAAATACTTACTTTCATAAACCACATCCATTTTATATGGAGATTGTGTCGGTCACACCTGAAATCACAACGCATCTTTAACCATCGAATCCTGCCAAATAAGGATCAAATCAAAAACATGGGGAGAAATCAGCTTTGACGCCAATTCTTAAATAAATTCACGGATTCAAAAAGCCCAAAATTATCCAATTGACTTTCACTTATTCCTAAGATTCATTGTTCTTTTTTGTCTTGATACATGACTGAACGATTACGCCGTAAGGCGTATCGATGTCCACAAAGGACATCGAAGTGAAGGAACCGCGAAGCGGCTGACCTGTTATTATATATGTTTTCATTTCTTAACGCTAAAATGAAAAAGGCCGATCTGAATTTCTGATCTGTTTACCAATTGGACATACTGATTTTATTTATTTCAGATACCAAAATTGCTTCATTTCAACTTAATCCCCATATATTTTACCTGACCCCTAAATAATTCGAAATTAGAATCGAAGCCAAATAAAAAAGCCGGTAAACTTTTCAGCATTACCGGCTTTATTCTTACGATTCGATTAAATTAATACGTCCACAAATCGTGTTCCTTATTGAGTATATCATTTTTAATTTTTTCAGATTCCAACAACAGTTTTACGCCGTCATTTTCACCTTTAAATACATCGCTCAAACGATTATCCTGAACATTCGATTCTTTGATAATGAAGCTGGAAAAGAAACGATAATCAAATACATCTGCCCAGGTATTGGGAGCTGCATCATTCTGATCATTAAATGCCTTTTCCCTTGCCAGCAATTTTCTTGCTTCCGGATAATACACCCAAAACATAGGTAAAGTGTATTTCAGATTGCCTGCATCATCGTATTCGTCTTTGATTGGAGCAATCCCCAACACGCGGCATTCCAACCTGGAAGTCTGCTTATTGAAGTACCACATCTCTTTAACGCGATACGTTTTGATATCATTGAAATCGATGTCTGATTTACGAACCTGGATTTCCTCTGCATAAGTTTCAGGATCTGTAACTACCACAGTATCGACTCTGTGCAACAATTTATCCAACTCCTCACCGGTCACGAATTTTCTGAAGTTATCTTCCTTAAAAATACGAATATCTCCATTCTCAGCACCTTGCACCAGAATCTGAAAAAAGGGTCTGACAGGATAGATAAAAGGTAAATTCATTTTTTCGCGAACGTCCAGGACACGCCAAATCCTTCTTTCCCAAACCACATCAGCTTCGCGGATGGGTTGATAATCGAGGATGCGTTGTTCCTTAATGAGGCTTCGGCTAACGATATCATCGAGATAACCGGAATCTTCCTCTTCTTCGCTGGCTTCTGTTTTTTCTTCTTCAGCCGTTTGCGCCAACAAACTGATGCTGTTGATGCAGCAAAAAAGCAAGGTTAGATAAAATGAAATTCTGAACTTATACATGAACTAAAATTTTATTTAATTTGGAATGACATGTCTCCAAGATCACGTGCAGCAACGTCTCCGGGGCATCTTCCTTTAATCTGTTCAAAAAGATAACGATCTCCGGGTTTTGCCTGATTTATCAGTGTTGAAGCCTGTGGTGAAAATCTACCACCGGTATTTGTAACGATCTGTGCGTCCTGACGTGGAGCTACACGGACCAGATTAAAACCCTGGATGGTACATTTTGCATCGAATTCGAATCCTTCCAACACCGGAATTACTCCTTGTTGTGCTTTGAAAACACCGTTAGGCATTCCACCACCACGCTTGTCAGAAAGCATAGGAACAGGAGTAGGAATTCTCTTCACACGGAATTTGAAGTTCGTAGGAGGCAGTCCACCACCGGTTAAAGTGATGTTCGCTTCACCTGGTGTTTTAACATTGGCAATATATTTGGCTCCGCCTTGGTTTACCAAACTAATTCCTCCACCTGCCGCTTCAACTTTCAGCTGAGCAGAAGGAACTCCCGCTGCAGTAATTGCAACCGGGTTATCTACACCTATGTAAAATACATTCATTTTCTCCGCAGAAACGTTACAAGAACGCTCGCCCACTTCAAATTCAAACTCTTTGCGATAGGTATCCGTTTTACCAGTTACAGGATTGGTTACCGATGCAATAGCTGTATATTTTTTGGTACCTACATCATTTGCTGTCGTTTTCCAAATAGCTTCCCCCTCAGCATTGGAGGTAAGACTAGCTCCATTTACCGAAAGAGAAACCTTGGTATTTGTAGCTTTTGAAGTCGATGCAGCCAAAGAAATTGAAGTTTCAAAAGGCTCTCCCTTGATTACATAATTTTTCTTTGGTGATGAAATTACCGTAAATTTATCGAGGACCACATCCTCACCTCCCAGTTTCTTGCTGAAGTGATTGAGAATTGCGTTTTCAGATGCTTTTGCATCATTGATAAATTTGGTAAAAATTGGCAAACAGGCACCGAGTGGCATTTGCTTAAAAGTAAATTCCTCCCAGCTCTTTTTGTTCTTCGAATGCTTCCATGTTTCATCATCGATATTCAATACGATTTCATTTTCCATTGAAGCTCTCAGTGTATCGTCAACCAAAGAAAGAAATTTCTGGCGGTATTCGACAATTTTCTCCTTCAGTTCCAATCCCTTTTTCTTGGTTACCATTTCACGGGTGGTGACATCTTTGTTTTTCTTTCCTTTCAAATCTTTTTTATCGCCAACCACGATGTAATCCAAGTCATCAACGGAACCGTTATTGTTTCCTGATTTATCGATCAAATCATTTACAATAGTATTCACATAATCGGTGAATTCCTTGCCATATTGTACTGCGAGAGGTGCACGCTCTTTAAAACGGGCAAACTCAGGTTTTGCTTCTGAGCGTTTGTTGATGGAAGGAACCAAAGATTCATTGGCACGATCCAATGAAGTATTTGATTCTTCCAAACTTCTGTTTACCAGTTTGAAAGCATTGAAAATCTCTGCAGACACGTTCAAAGCCAAAAGCGCTGTAAGAACCAGGTACATGATGTTAATCATGAGCTGGCGTGGCTGCTTAGGTATAGACATATTTTAGTCTTTTTATTGGTTATTAAAAAATTAGTTGCCCACAGTTTTGTAAGCAGACAAAATATTACCGTAAACTGAATTCAAATTGGTCAAATTCTTGTTCAAGGCTGAAACCTGATTGTGAACATTTTTGGTGTCTTCCAAAGATGCATTCAATTCAGACATCGCTTCAGTCATACGGGTATAAAAGTTGGTCATGGCTTTCATTTGGTCGCTGGTTTTACTAAAATCAACTTCCTGTAAAGCTTTTAATGAACCTAAACTTTTTGACATCCCCTGCAACTCAGACAACATGCCTGAAAGTTGTGCTTCTACCACTTCGCCATTAGCCGGACGTCCTCCTTTAACGGGACCTTCGATCAGTGGATTGATTCTTGCATTAGCATCACCCAATCCCGGATAGAGTTTATCCCAATAGTAATCCTTATCTGGTGGGATCACGCCCAATACCAAGAAAAGGATTGCTTCTGTTACCAGACCGGCAGTGATCATTGCATCACCACCTTCCCATGACATGATTTTGTAAAGGGCCCCGAGCATTACGACTGAGGCTCCAACTCCAATCAAGAGGTTCTTCGCGTATTTAAACCAGTTTTGCTTGTAAATAGCCATTGTTATAAATTTTTATGAGTTAAGAGAAAATTGTTTGCATGTAATAATAAATAAAATAGGAATTCTGTCCCTAATAAGATACTCCTGAATCCGATACTATCTAAAGTCGTTTTCAGATCTGCCCAGGAAAGACAGAACACAACGGAAGCCAATATAAGACTTCGTGGTATCCTGAAACTCCCAGTTCCGCGTACTTGTATGTAAGTAATATGCGACATCCTTCCAGGAACCTCCGCGAATCACTTTACGCTTGTATGCTTCTGCATCTTCATCCTTGGCATCGTATTTTACATCGGGATTCTGATCGTGAATGATCACGTGAGCATTATCTGAATAGGCAGATTCGGTCCACTCGGAAACGTTTCCAGCCATGTTGTAGAGTCCATATTGATTCGGGAAATAGGCATCAGCCCTAACGGTGTAATACCCCCCGTCTTCCGGATAGTTTCCACGTCCGGGTTTGAAATTGGCAAGTAAACATCCTTTGGCATTTCTTGGATAATAAGCTCCCCATGGATAAGGTGCCTGCTCTTGTCCTCCTCTCGCGGCCCATTCCCATTCGTGTTCGGTTGGCATACGGAATTCCTCTGTATTGGGCTCTTCCTCTCCTTTGAATTTATTCCAGATCGATGTTCTCCAGTAACAAAATGCACGCGCCTGCTTCCAATTCACACCAACCACCGGATAGTCATCAAAGGCGGGGTGAGAGAAATAATTACGGGTCATCGGCTCGTTATAGGAATATGCAAAATCCCTTACCCAGCAAAGGGTGTCCGGATAAATATTAGTCTTTTCCTTGTGAATGATATTCGAACGGCGGATATCTCTCGTATGAGCAGCCATCTGCCAATCTTTCCATTCCCACTCGTAAATAAATTTACGGGTATCGAGTTCTTTTACTCCTTTGAAAGCATCAGCTCCCTGAAAATACATTTCATCAAGAGTCTCGTCCTCCCAATCAATTTCCTGCTCCCAGTCCACTTCTTCAGTTGTTCCATCTTCGCTTTCTATAAGGTGTCCAAGGGCTTTGTGAGCCATCTCATCCCTTACGTAAAATACGAATTGGCGATACTCGTTGTTTGTAATTTCTGTATCGTCCATGTAAAACCCTGAAATTGAAATAGATTTCTGCGGTTGAACCAGGTTATGGAAGAAATCCTGGTCACTTTGCCCAATGGTCAGACTTCCACTGGGCACGTAAACCATGCCATATGGATTAATACCATCCCACTTGGGTCTTGGAGAAGCGCCTACAAGCTGCCCGTCCTGTTGATTTTTGCCACACGAGGACAATAACATAACGAGCAAGGCGAAGAGAAAGAAAATTGAATTTCTCATCATCATTGAAAATTTACCTACTTTGTCTTTAAAAAAAGTGGCACAAATATAAAACAATCCAAAAAGTTTTAAACAAAATTTTTTTTGGGCTTTTTTATAATTGACGCACTAATATTCGAACAAGATATAACCTTTGTTTATTGTGTACACTAAAAATTCTTTTTTTAACAACATTAATCAAAATTTAATATATATTGTTTTGAATATCAATCAAAATATCTCGGACTTCGCAGAACAGGTGGTTTCTTCCCTTCCCCGATCGCTTTTCCGAAATGATAAAATAATCCGAATTCCTGGCTCTTTGGGAGCTGAGATCCGGTGATTTTTCCCAAATAAAATTCATGCAAATACCCAACTGACCATTTGGAACTTAACTCAAATCCGAAGGATATGCCCAGTGATTCGATAGAATTATCATCATAACCCCTTATATGCATCCCTCCAAAAATATTGCCATTATACTCTCCGCCCAAAAATATTTCTGTTTGACTGCTTTTTAGATCTGAATACAGGGCAAAAGTCGGCAAAAATTTGAATCGTCCCCAAGCCCACTCATAAGAAGCATGCAAAAGATAATGCCTGGTATTTCGGTATGGAACCGGTAATGAAGCTTTTCCGTTTTCGAAAATCCCGGACACAGCCAGTCCAAATTTGTAAAGGTCATACTGGAAAGCCACAGAAATGCCGGCATCCCATCTCTGAAAATTGGAACTCCGGGTATCCAATAAAGGATCTTTATGATCGATCTGTCCGTTTGTATAATCACCATCCGGTGTCCTGGCCAGTTGTCCGCTAAAATTATGGTATGCATACTGAAACTGGGCAGCAGCACTGAAAAGCAATTGATCAAAATGAAAAACCCGGTTAAAACTGGGTTGCACATACAGAATTTGCCCCAATCCTGTTTCGTCTTTCCCAATAGCCAGTCCGGCTCCTGAATTGATCAGATACAAAGGGAGATTAACTCTCAGGTCGAAGGTCTGGGGTTGTCCTGCAATCCCCTGCCACTGGTTTCTGAATGTAGCAGATGCAAAGAGAGTGCCTTCAAGTCCTCCAAATGCAGGGATCAGTTTATAAGGGTCTTTGTAATGGAATCCCTGCAATGAGATTTGCTGAGCTTGAACAGACAAACCGAGGAGACTGATTAACCAGCAAAAGCATTTTCCTGAAAATTTCATTTTCTCCATTCCACGTGGCGATTTGCAAAATGCGTTTTAAGTTCTTCAATCGTTGAAACAGGCGGATAACAAACTTGACCTTCACAAAGGGCAAAATGCCCCGGTGTTCCGCTGCTATATTGCAAACTCATACCGGGAAGATACATAGCATTCAGTTGTTTGAGCAAAATTTCAGGATCTTCACAATGAAAATGAGCAACACCGTTCCGTTCCTGCAACATTACAATGGCCCAACTCGCTGTGGCATGCGGATATTTCATAACCAATGGACGCATGGCGTCAAGCATTCCTGAATATAGGTCCCGGTAGATTTGTTTATTAGTCATTTGATATAGATAACGTGCAACCGAGCATATTATGCTGTTGGGGTTTTGATAAGTCGATTCCGTCCATTCAATCATTTCTTTTCCAAAATCGGAATTTTGCCCGGATGCCATTTTGAATAATACCGAATTCGTTGATTTGAATAATGCTTTAATTTTTACAAGCAAATCTTCTGCTGCCTCCAGATATTTCATTTCAAAACTGATCTGATAGGATTCGAACAAGGCCCTCAACAAAAAGGCATAATCTTCGAGATAGCCAAAGCCCACCGGCTTGCTGTCCATTAAATATCTGCACAGCGTTCGATTTGGATAAAATCCAAATTGCATCAACGTATTTGTCAGATCCAGGGCTTTTCTTTTGTATTCCGGATCTAAAGTGTGTTTATAGGCTTCAGCATAACAAGCAACGAGCATCGCATTCCATGAAATAATGCCTTTCCGGTCGATGGAAGGGGATTTGCGAAGTTCGCGGTGTTGTCTGAGTTTTTCTCTCATTACATGAAGAACCTGATCCTTGCGAAATATTTCGTCGGTCTCCAAAGCTTCTTTTTTCAGGCGAATTACTTTCTTATGTGGATGTACATGATCCAAAGGACTCCACTCATAAAATCCGGTAAAAGAATTTAAATCGGATTCGAGGACAGATTTCAATTCCTCCGTTTCCCAAACATAAAATTTTCCTTCTTCACCGTCCGAATCGGCATCCATTGCCGAATAAAAATAACCGGATGGGTCCTTCAGGCAGGTTTCAAAAAAAACTAACGATCGTTCGGCTTGTATTTTTAAATAGGGCTCTTTACTGAGTTTATAAGCCTGGAACAGCGTTTCACAGATCTGTGCATGATCGTACAACATTTTTTCAAAATGCGGGACATTCCAGTTTCCATCCACCGAATACCTGCAAAATCCTCCGGCCACATGGTCGAAAATACCTCCTGCACATATACTTTGTAAACTTACAAGGGCATGCCGAGCAGCTTCTTCATTCCCCTCATAATAATATAAGCTTAGCAGCAACTGAATAAGCTGCATCTGTGGAAATTTTGGAGCTGATCCAAATCCTCCTTCCAACCGGTCGGCAGAACGCATGAGGTTTTGTAACATCTGCTCCGGATCCGGAAATGCAAAGTCTTCTGTTTTGAGTTCCTTAAACGCATGCAGTTGTTCTAAATGTTGGTTTAGCTCCCGGGCCTGTTCGAAAATCTCTTTTGCTTTGTCTTGGTAAGCCTGGGCAACAGAAAGCAGTGTCTGATTCCAGGAGGGTCGTCCAAATTTAGGTTCCGGAGGAAAATAAGTTCCCCCATAAAATGGCCTTCCATCTTCAGTCAGAAAACAATGAAGAGGCCAGCCACCTGAGATTCCCATAGCCTGTACGGCATTCATGAAATAATGATCGAGGTCGGGTCTTTCTTCCCGGTCAATTTTTACGTTGATAAAATGCTCGTTCATGATTTCTGCCGTGAGATGGTTTTCGAAAGATTCATGAGCCATGACGTGGCACCAGTGGCAAGTCGAATAACCAATGCTGACCAATATGGGTTTATGTTCTTTTTTTGCCCGATCGATTATTTCGGAGCTCCAGCGCTGCCAGTTTACGGGATTGTCGGCATGTTGCTGGAGGTATGGACTGGTTGAAAGATTTAGATTATTCGCCATCTACCTCAATTTGCAAACCATCGAAAGCAAGTTTGACCTGATCGGGAAGTTCAGCGCTTAATTCCCCATGCAAACCCATTTGATGGCTGATGTGTGTAATAAAACAAACTTCCGGATGGATTTGACTGGCATAATCAAGTGCTTTTTCCAGATGAAGGTGGCTGTGATGCATTTGTTTCCTCAATGCATTCAGGACCAGCACCTTGCAGTTTCGGATTTCATCGAGCACTTCATCTTCAATAAAACTGGCATCAGTGATGTAAACCAGTCCACCTGATTTGAAACCAACAATGCCCAGTTTTCCATGCCAAATGCGAAAAACATCAATTTTCTTATCCAGGATCATTACAGATCTTCCGGCTTGGATATCGACAAATTGAATTTCCGGCAATCCCGGATATAAATGCGGTTCAAATGCGTAATGGAATCGTTTCATCAAATCCTGGCGGACCCGACTTTCAGCATAAAAAGGAATTTTCCCGGCAAGGAAATTAAGTGGCCTGATATCATCGAGCCCGGCCGTATGGTCGGCGTGTTCGTGTGTAAGCAAAACTGCATTTAATTTTTTGATTCCTGCTTCCAAGGCCTGTTGCCTGAAATCGGGTCCTATATCGATGAGCAGGTTGATTTCGGGCCATTCCAGTAAAGCGGAGGTTCGGAGCCTTCGGTCCCTTGAATCGGAAGAGCGGCAAACAGAGCAAGTGCATCCTATCACAGGAATACCCTGCGAGGTCCCGGTACCTAAAAATGTTAATCTCAAGCCTCTGTTTCTTGCAAAGATCGCAAGGATACAGCCTTATCGTACAGGTTTTTTTCTTCTTCAGAAAGCGAATCGCGGTCACTTTCCAATTCCGGAATCAGATCCAACAAACAATTCATACGACCCTCGATATCAAAAAACTTATTGATCACCAATACTTTTTTGGATTCTACCCTGCAATACCCGGACTGAAAGTGTCCTTGCTCATAGCGCACGGTATATTGAAGTGCTTTACACAGATCTTCCAGTTTTTTAAGATTTCCTCTGGTTACTTTCATTGCAATGTATCGGTTTTTACATGGCGTAAAACTATAATAAATTGATTAATTAGAAAATTTTTAATGTGTTTTTTCCTAATTTATCAGGACTAATATATTTGATTTAATTGCATAATTAGAAAAAAGCTTAAAGCGGGAAGCGAGAAGATTTAAAGGATTAAAGGTTTCCAAATGGGAAAAAGGGAAGAAGAGAAAAAGGGAAAAAGGATTGCATAAAACCTTACCACGCCTAAATGCCTCCATGCCGAAATGTCGAAATCCCGATAAAATGACATCGTGCTTCAGAAATAAATAATTTCCTTTATTTCATCGGGACGAAACACCGTCCGACATTGAATCGTTTTCCATGTTCCGCTATCTTTGAGTTATGAAAATTGGAATTACTACCCTGCTGCTTGGAATCATATTCACCCAAGTAATTCACTCACAACGTTTTGAGGGAGGACTTAAATTAGCTGGTACACTTTCTCAAATTGACGGTGATGATATTTATGGTTTCCACAAACCCGGTTATGAGGCGGGAGTTTATGTTGCTGCTGGACTTTCTAAAAGCACCGCATTGGAAACCGGAATTTCATACAACCTGAGGGGTAGCCATTACAGCAAAAACGATTTACTCCGGGTAGCGTTTTCTCTTCATTACATCGATGTTCCGGTATTATTTGTACTGCGCGATTGGATGACCGAAAAGGATGGTAAAGAATACTACCAGATGGAGTTCTTTGGCGGATTGTCTGTTGGAAAACTCATTGGGAGCAGCAGTCTGAGTGGAGTCGACGAGGATTTTAACAAAACAGATGTGAGCTATATTTTAGGCGCTTCTTATTTCTGGTCGAAAAACTGGGGCGGCAGCGCAAAATACACCCGGTCATTTACATCCTTGTACGAATACAGCAAAAACGGTGGCTTGGTACAAATGACGAGTTATTACTTATCTTTGGGACTCAAATTTAAATTCAATTGATATGCAGCTGAGCTTAGGCGTCGTAGGTGTTTTATTATTATTTTTGTTGGGTTCCTGTAAACAAGATAGTAGTTCGGGCAAATCAGGTGCGGCAGCATCCGGAAAAAAAATTGAGTTGGATGCATTTCCTTCTGATCAGTTATCGAAAATCCGCTCAGAAGGAACAAGTATTGATCTGATCTCATTAAAAAAAGATGTCAACATTTCCATGAGTTTTGACAATCCTCAGTCCTATTCTATAATCATGTCATTTCTTACTGAAGATAAAGGAATCCTCACCAATATGTGTACACCAGATGCCCATTTGATGGTCCAAAAAAACGGAGACATCATTCAGGAAATGGACCTCTATTATAAAAATGGTTGCAACGCCATGGTCTTTATGGATACTCAGGGAAAAAAGATCGCGGCCAATCAGATCAGCAATGAGGGAATGGATTTCTTCAACAACTTCCTTAAATCAAAATCAACCCAGGACAGCCTGGGAAGGTAATTTTTTTTCTGACCCTGATAAAAAGGGTATAATCCAATAGCTGTTGTCAGAATTTAGAGTGACCACAGTGAAACATGGAATTACAAGCAATCTTGTCATAAACAATTCTTATGGAAGAGATTTTAGGTCAACTCAGCTACTTCTTCCAATCTGATTTAGGACTTCGGACCCTGGCCATCGCTGTTTTAGTTGGAGCTATGTGTGGTATGCTCGGATGTTTTATTGTCCTTCGAAACATGGCCATGATCGGAGATGCTCTCTCCCATGCCATCCTGCCCGGAATTGTAGTGGCATTTATTGTTTTGGGTTATTCTAATCTCGGATTTTTTGTAGGGTCGGTTATAGCCGGACTCATAGCCGCTTTTTTAATCACCTGGTTACAACAAAAACTACGGGTAAAAAATGATGCCGCGATAGGGATTATTTTCACATTTATGTTCAGTCTTGGAGTCATTGGAATTTCCTGGCTGAGCGGAAAAGAAGGTGTTCATTTGGATCTCAAGGATTTTCTGTTTGGAAACTTATTATCTGTTTCGCTCGATGATCTGATTCTTACGGTTGTATTGTTTGTGGTCGTGGCCGGGGTAATTCTATTGTACTACCGACAATTATTTGTGACCACTTTTCAGCCTGTATTAGCAGGCACACTAGGCATTCGTGCCAGTCATATTCATTATTTACTGATGTTACTTCTGAGTCTTGTCGTTGTGGCATCGCTCAGAAGTGTAGGAGTCATTCTGGTGGTTTCGATGCTGATTACTCCGGCATCGGCAGCATTGATGTTGGCAAACCGGTTGCATCAGGTTTTAATCTGTGCATCTTTATTGGGATCATTTTCGGCTATTTGTGGACTGATTCTTTCTATAGCATGTGATTTTCCGGTGGGCCCTTCGATGGCTGTCATGACAACATTAATTTATGCATTGATCGCAGTGTTTGCACCCCGGAAAGGGTTCCTGCCCAAATACCGGGCAAGGAGAAATCTACAAACCCGAATACTTATAGAAGATATTCTCAAAAGAACTTTACAATCCGGAAATGTGGAAATCACTCCAGAAGCACTTGCAAAAATTACCGGTCATTCTGAAAACCAGCTCAAGACCTGGTTTAGAAAATTAGTTCATCTCGGATTGTATCGCGAAACCCAAAATAAATTCACACTGACTGAATTAGGCAAAACCAGAGCAATTCAATTGGTCCGTGCGCACCGGTTATGGGAAACTTTTCTCGTTGAGGAACTGGGACTCGAGACTGACCAAATCCATGAAGATGCAGAACATATAGAACATTACCTTAGCCAGGACGACCTCATTAAATTGGATGAAGAATTGGGATACCCGGAGACAGATCCACATGGCTCGCCAATACCTAAAATTTAATAAGGAATATTGTCCCAAAAAAAAATTGCATTTAAAAATTGATCACCAGGTCGAACTCCCTGATTAAAACAAAAAAGCCCGCTCAAGGCGGGCTCAAAAAAGAATCTGGCGATTTTATTGACGAAGCAGGTTTATCATTTCTTTTGCAACGTACTGGTATTTACCCCCTTCATAATTCAACTGATTGAACAAGATCAAAGCCATTCTGGGTTCGTCGCATACCTTAAGCGCAGACCAGGCAAAATAAAATTTGATATCGTCTCTGAATTCTACGTCCGAAGCCGCATTCTTTAAGGAAACAAGCTTATTCAACTTGCTTAATTTATGAGCAGCCGGTCCATATTGACCCATGTAAAGCTGAGACATCGCATGGTAAAATTTTGCACGTTCGTTTTCAGGCTGCAATTCTGTTATCTGGTAAAATAACTTAGATGCTTCTTTGAAATTGTAATTTTCAAAATGTTCAACTGCAGATGTCCAAAGTTTAAACTCATTCGTAGATTCTATGACATTTCCATCGTTGGCAGCGGACGCTAATGGCTCCCCATCGGCACTGATTCCTCTGCGCTGTGATGGCTCATCCACAATACACCCGCCGCGGTAATCAGAAAGGTGGTCAAAACGAGTCTGTAAAAAATTTAACAAGAGCTTATCGTTCAGAAAATTCCTGTTTATGTTTTGGTCGATGAGGTTACATTTAATGAAATCAGTGCGAACTGCCGGTGCCTGCGCGAGGCTTTCACTACCTGTAAGCAAAATTGAGATGAAAAGAGAAACAAAAAGAGCATAATTTTTCATAATCGTAAAATTTAAAATTTTTTAATTTGCTTTGACTTTAAATTGTTATTACAATTTTTAATCAATCGCTATCATACATATGGTGTAAATGGGTCTAAAAAATTAAGGCAGAGAAAAAATATTTTTTCGGATTTTTAATTAGAGTATGCCGAGTTTATTTCATTCCATTCAATCTCCAAAAAATTGATTTCAATGAAGGGGACTTCTAAAAAATCTCTCAGACGAAGCGTGTGAATTTTTTTAACTCAGAGTTTACTGTTGTATCCCGCTCAGCGGGAGAGGAGTTTAAAAAATTTGAACAACGAAGTATCGCGGATTTTTAGAAGTGCCCTGAATATAATTAAACACACAGAATGATATACAGGGCGTTTTGACTATTGATATGCATTCTTTAGGTGTTCTCATGATTCGGAAGGACTTATATGAAATAAAAAAGCAAAGACCCTGCGTTCAAGATCTTTGCTTTGAGAAAAGCTGTATGCAAGTTTCGTCTTATTTTCCAGGCCTTTTTCCCAGAAGGAAGAACCTGTAGCGACAGTGAAACCAACAAGGTCCATTCACCACATCGCGGGGATCGCCACACTGTTTGTAACAGTATTCAAAAATGATGGCATTGGTAATCGGATCATTTTTGGAAACAGATGCTTTCCCTGGCGAAACGACCTTCAGGCTTGTCGCCGCTGTGGCGCTCACATCTGATACATTTGCATCTGCATAATCAGCATGATAAGATGGACTGGCCACAGGGTAGGCTTTACGATTTTCTTCTTGGGTTTCGAGAACCGGAATAGATAACCACATTAACAGTGGAAGAGAAAGAAACATGGAAGTTTTCATGGCTAATAATTTTAAAAGTTAAAAAAATAATTTTCTGGTACCTGCTCTTTATATATTTTCAAGATCAAATACAATTGAATGGTGTGAAAACTTTTAAAAAATTAAGGCTCATCAAAAAAATATTTTAATATGATCAAATTTAATCGGTTCGCAAACCGGTTCGCAAGGAATATTAAAACTATTCTAGCCAGAAACAAGCTCCTATACATAAAATATCCGTACGAACCTGGAATGATCCATTATATTAACAATAATACTAATGCATAAAAGTCTTGTTTTAAATAAAAAAAATCAGGAACTGGCCTTAATAATTGGCTTATTTTTACACAAACAATATGTTTGATCCCATGTGCAAGTCTTGTGAGTCATTTCAAAGTAACATCCAACAGGGGGACGCAGGCCGAAAGACGGCTGCCCGTCTCCTTTTTGAAGAGGAAATTATCCAAAAACACGCGAAATATTTTTACTGGAAATATCAACGCTTTGTTTCTCTGAACTTTGAAAACTGGGAAGACTTCTACGTCGAGATCGTACTGAGAATTTTCCATGAGAAGGAATCCGGGAGAGGTCCCAGGGAAAATTGCGAAGGATATTATTACAAGCTCACCCGGAATATTTGTGAAGAAATGGTACGTGCAGCTACAAAATCAAAAGAAGTACAAAAGCATCTGGCCAACCTCGATGAACTTACCGGAGATCCATTGATCATCGAGAAAGTGAAAAAGTACATTTTCAAACTCGAATGCAAATGCAGTACTTTATTGTATCACTATCATATTGAAGAGAACCTGGTCAGAGAAAAACAAGCGCTCGTAGCGCTCTTGCTGGAAAAGTGCGGAAAGCCATATACTACCGGTTCGATACCGGTTCATCTTTCCGGATGCCTGGACAAATTACACCAATTGATTTCCAACGACCCCGATAAGATTTTTGAATCATGAAACAAAGTACCCACATAAAACAATTTGAAGCTTATCTCAACAAGAAACTTGATGAACAGGAGCATCTGGCATTTAAAGAGCAATTAAAAACAGATCCTTTATTCAAAAAAGAATTCTTGCAGTATTTGTTGAGTCTTGCCAGCTGGTCGAATTCTAAACTCGATGTTGACCGGGAAATGATGAAGCAGGTATATGCCGAACTTCAACCGAAACCTTATCAGAAACCGGATCAGGTTTATCTTTTTAAAAGATTTGTTTCGGATCATCTGAAAACAATATCAGTTGCTGCCAGCCTTCTTTTATTGGTTTCAGTAACTATCCTGCTGTACCAGGATTCTTCAACATCGTCTGAGCAAATTTTAGCGCAGCTCTTTATAGAGCCGGTCAGTATGGAGCGGGCAAGTGCTGTAGAAAAAAAGTTTTTCGAAAAAGCCTCTTACTTTTATTATCAGGATAAACCTCTCATAGACAGTCTGGAGGCACATGCTGCAAAAAGCACCGGATTCAGCATCCCAAAATATTACTTAGCGCATGCTTATTTCAAAAACAAGGAGTACAAAAAAGCGCTGGAACTGTTTGTAAGCTGTCTTGGCAATCTGGATTACATCAATCAGGTTCCTCAGTTACAAGGCTCCGACGCAGATTTGCGATTCAACACGGTGCTGGCAAAAGCCGCTCTGAATAAAGATAAAACTGAACTCCTGAAAGAACTCGATGCCATCGAAAAATCAATTGAACCCACGCATCCTTTGATGGAAAAATTGAATGCATTAAGGAAAAAATTGAAGTGAGACCAAGCTAAAGTTGAAGATAAAATTGAGCTTTCTACATTTTGAAGATTTGTCCCGATAAAATATTGGGAATTATTTCTTTACTAAAATATTATGTCATTTTATCGGGATTTCGACTTTTTGACTTTTTGACTTTTTGTCTTTTTGACGTTTCGAAGTTTCGAACTTTCGAAGTTTCGACACTTCGGGATTTTGACTTTTTGATAAAAACCTAAATAAAAGATCTGCGTAAATCTGCGTAATTAGCGGGAAATAAATGGAAGAGGTTTTTCGACTTTTCGACATTTCGACATTTCGATATTTCGACACTTCGGGATTTTGACTTTTTGACTTTTTGTCCCGATAAAATAAAGCTAATTATTTCATTTCCTATAAATCATGCCATTTTATCGGGATTTTGACGTTTCGAAGTTTCGAAGTTTCGAAGTTTCGACACTTCGGGATTTTGACTTTTTGACTTTTTAATGATAAATTAAATATAAAGATCTGCGTAAATCTGCGGGAAAAATGGAAGAGATTTTTCGAAGCTTGGACGTTTCGACATTTTGACTTTTTGTCTTTTTGACTTTTTGTCTTTTTGATAAAAACCTAAATGAAAGATCTGCGTAAATCTGCGTAATTAGCGGGAAATAAATGGAAGAGGTTTTTCGTCCCGATAAAATAAAGCTACCTATTTCTTTTCTAAAATGTTATTCTATTTTATCGGGATTTCGACCTCAGATATACCTTAAAGTTTCCGGTTCTGGAATTTGTATTTAGAAATCCAGATACCCAGCATCAATATTAGAATCGATACCAGCACCATCAGGAGATAGTTGGGTCCGTCGTTCGCCGGAGAGTACGCTTGGGTATTTCCAATCAGAATGAGGCCAGCCCATTCATCCGGATAAACGGCTTTTCCGGCATTTAAATATTCCCTTTTACTTTCTGCCAATGCGACATCTTTGGGTTTGCCTTCATTAAAAAATTTCTTGTAAAATCCGGGAATGATCTTAGAAGCCCCTTGCGTTTGGATTTTCCAAAGTGTTGTAATCAGTGCCTTTACGCCGGCGTAAGTGAAACCGCGGGCAAGAGATAAATTACCTTCACCTTCATGCAATGTACCAAGGGCTGTTTCACAAGCTGTTAATGAAATCAATTCCTGATGCATCGGAATATGATAAAGTTCTTTCAAAAACAGAAACTGATTAGAATCTGGTGTGTCAGATTTTTGATCAAATGAAATAAAGCTTTCATTAGGATCTGAGGCCTCAAATCCATGAGCAGAAATATGAAGAAAACGAAATTGCTCCTTTGCATTTAGAAAATCCTGCTTTGTCGAGGATTTTAACATAGTGGAAGCGGGAACGGCGCGGTATATTTCATTGATTTCCTCCTTTTGATATTTCATGTGAGACAAATATTCCGATGTCTTTTGGAATTCGGGTGCTATCAACGCAAAGCTTTTAGAAAATCTATTTAAATTAGTAGGCGCATTCATCAATTCCAACATGCTTGCAGAAAAAGAATAACTGATATCAAAGTGTTGGATCAGAAAATTTTGAGCTTTTACGTGATCAATAACTTTTTCGCTAACTGAGTCACGGGTAATTATTAATGCGTCAAATGATAAATTACTTAATACTCCATCCGGAATAATTACCAATCGCTTATTTAGTTGAATTTTATTTCTTATCTTCCCAATCAATAAAGAATATAGTTCTTTTGATTCAGAACAAAATTCTTTTTCATATTCTTCTGAGATCAAACCCAATTCATTGACAGGATTTATATTTTTTCTGAAGCCTGATACTTTTGAGTACAGATGACTTTTTAAAATCTGCACGGTATCAAGAAAAAATGCATCCTTCTGAATGGCAAATATGATTAATGCTGAATCATGAATAAAATATTTAATCATGGATTGGTCTGAATCCAAAAGTTTGATCATATCGCGTGCCGGATCTTCAGTAACGCCTTGATATTTTAAAGCATAATATGCATGAGCTTCGCTCTTTAATCTTTCAATAAATCTTCGTTGCTTACCCTGTATAATTTCCCCCTTTAGGATATTTTCGTTGTCTTCCAATTGTATTTGATTCAATTCCAACTCCAGTCGGTATAAATCGTCTGGCAATAATTGCTTTGAATTTTGCAATCTAGCTGCCTCCAGGAGTAAAAAGGCTTTCGCATGTTCGGCAAAATGAAACGCCTGTTTTTTGAAAAATTCATTCCCGGTTTTGAAAAACAATTTGGTCATATCCCATACGGCATCTGGTATCCAAATTCTGGATTTAGCGGCCAAAGCCAGTTTAGCTTGATCACTTATGTATCCTGCTCTTATTAAATTCATTAATCGAGCCAAGCTGTCGTAAGCCATTTGAGAATAATGGCCATGACTCCTGCTAGAATCTGCCAATAATAAATGTGCTCTCCCTAAACTACCCAAGAGATACAATCCTAAATCGTATGAATCTCCAAATGATTCCAAATTAGGTATTTGGCCTATTTCCAAATTCTGCCCTGTAACCAGTGACGCAGCATATTTGTAATTTTCCAATCCTTCTGACTTGGCACCCGCTTGAATTAAATTAGATCCAAGATTGATATATAGTGCTATAGCATCTTCATTCTTTTTATTTTTTCGAAAAATTTGGTTTAGATATATTCCTTGTTTTAATGTAGTAATAGCCTTATCGTATTGACGCAAATAAAAAAGTGTTGCACCCTTATTTCTGACGGCAGTAATCATGGATGCCGTATCCTGAATCTTATTAAAATCTCTCCAAGCCAAATCATAAAAGTCGAGTGAATTTCTATACGCCTGCAATGAACTGTTTTTCGAAGAAACGCAATTCGCTGAATCCAACCAGAGGTTGCCCATGATCATCTTTATTCTTGCTAAACTTTTTATCGAATCCACTCCGGAATTGTGGCTTTTTGTGATGTCCAATCCCAGCGAGCCTATTTCAAGTCCTTTATGGTACTCCCGGCTCGCCTGATAAGTCAAACAACCATTTGCAATTAAATCTTGTACCACCCAACTTGTTTTTTTCCAATTTTCACTCGATAAACAATCGTGACTGCGAATACAATTGAATACTGTATTCAAAGCTTTTTCAAACTGAAAAATAGATTGTCGATAGTCACCAATAATTCTAAAACACTCGCTCGCTTTGGATCGATTGTATATTTGTGGAAACACCTCAAATCGATTATCATTAATATTAACTGAATCAAAATACTTCAGGGCTTGGTAATAATTCCCGTCATACATATAGGCTGTACCCATATTGCTCCACGATCTTAATACATCAACATGAAGAGTGTCTCCATAATACAATTTCCGGAGTTTAAGCGAAACCCGATGAAATTTTAAAGCCCAAGTCAAATTACCTGAGAGATAGTTATTGCCTTTTGAATGAAATCTGTTGGCAAGCATTAAATATACTGAATCTAAGGTTTCAATACAATCCATCGAAGAAATGGTATCCAAAATGGTCACTAAAACAGTATCTGAAATTTCATTCAGTTTTAAGTTATACTCTTTTAATTTTTTTTGACACGAATCATCTGAGATCTCTTTATAATTAAAATTGGGGTCTGTGCATTGACTGAAGACAAAGACATGCAGGCCCAAATACCAACTCCAACAATTTGTAGACAAGATGCGACGAGTATTCATGGAATTCGAATCACAATAATATTAACCCAATAAATTAATAAATCCGTAATTATTGATCCAATCTTAATTCCTTCATGAATCACAAAGGAGCCGGAGGAAAATTTACCTCATTTCGGCAAAGATCTCTCGCCAGCAATCTATAATCCAAGACCTGGTATTGAATATTGTTTATTTCTGAAGAAGTTGCAGGTTGAGAATAATTTAACAACAACGTCTTAATTTCTGATGATGGCATATCAGGATAGAAGGAACGTGTCATGGCCACTATATTAGTCACCAATGGAGCCGCAAATGAAGTCCCGGATTGTTTGACATACCCTGTTCTTGTCGAATTATGCTGCAAGTACTTCGGATATGCCATAACTACATCTTCTCCAGGCACTGATACGGTAATCAAATTGTCTTGAATATAAGCTCTATTCGAGAAGCGAGCCATATCTGTTTGTGCCCCATTGATAGCTCCAACAGTAATAAAATTGTCTTGTGTTGCAGCAACACTGGCAGGATAAAACTTGATGAATTCGCATAAATGAATGCTACCATTTCCCGCACCGGCAACAATGACAATGTTTTTATTTTTTGCATACTGGCTGAATTGAACAAATGCATCATTAAAATTTTTATCTCTGTCAACAGATTGTATATCCTGTGGGTCTACGATATTTTCAAAACCCCAACTGATATTTATAACATCAGGATTTTGGTTTGCTGCATAATATAAACCACACAAGGCATCAAATAAATTTCCTTCTTTCGTACTATTAGCTGTAACTCTCACATTATTTAATTTACAAGAAAATTTGTATGCAGACGCTGATGAGCTTAGACCTATTGCAACAGAATTTACAGACGAACCATGCCCATGTTCGTCGTTGGGAGGACCTGCAAGTGCACCATCAAGGTAAAAAATTCCTCTTGGGTAATCATTTGGAACACACGTAAGCCCCATGTCATTGAATGGAAGCCAACCGTTGCGCATCAACTCGTTTTGTGAGACTGATGTCTCCAGGTCCACTCCGCTATCGACAATTGCAATTTTTGAAATGTGAGCTCCGGAACACTCCTCTTGATCTGGAAACGGAAATGAATCCATGTTTACCAAGTGCTTAGGTTCATCAAATTCAAATAAGACATTCAATAGAAGGCCATCCCCTATTCCTCTGCCACTCGCTCCAGCACCAGTTGTGGCAGCCACTTCAATACCATGAATTGGTGGATATTCATACAACTCAAAACCAGGTCCACATGGACATTTTTTAATCAGTTTAAAGCAATTCTTTACCAGTTTGTCGCGAATTTCATTTGCATTATTTGCTTCAGGATTGAGAATCAATTGATTACACTTGTATTTCAACTCAAAGAGACTATCTCTATAGTTAAATTTGTCTGAGATGTGCCTCGTTCCTATTGTTAAAGTACTTATACCATTGCATGGCGGGTTATTATTATTAAATAATTTTATAAAACAAGGTTGAATATTGAAGATTATACCCAAGCTGCTTAACAATATCAAGAGGGAACTGATAATTAAAAATTTGGATCTTTTTGAAGTAGCCATAACAATAATATTAAAGGTTAGTTTTGTTTTATCTGTGTAAATCTAACCTAAAAATTAAGGGAAGCCAAGAAAATTATTTTAGAAAGGCAGAGATACTGGATGCAAATTGAAAAGAGCAAACCGGATAGAGCAAATTACAGCATACAAAAGGCACGAAACCAAACGAGGAGATCAATTCACTTTAAATACTTTTTATATTGTTGATAGTCAATATATTATAAACCAGTTATAGTGGTTTATCCACTCTAAAATCATTCGATTGATTCCTTAGGATTCCGGGTTTAATAAGTGTGGCTTGGTCTAATTGCCACTCCCCACCCTTCCGGCCTCAGACTCCAATCCTGTTGTTCTCCTGCGGGATTTCACATTTTCATTTCCAAAACGGTAACTCAGATTCACAGTAAGTCTTCTGGAATCCCAGTTGCCTTTACCAGTGGAATACAGACCATCAAAATTGGATTCTCCCGACCAGCCTGACTGGTAGAAGATATCGTTACCGCTGATTTTAAAACTCATCCTTTCATTAAAGAATTTTTTCTGAAATCCGATATCGAGACTCCAGCTGGTCTCATATAAAAATACACCACCCCAGATACCGGGTCCGGAAAAATAATTTGATATTTCTGCCTTCCACCCCCAGGGCAATTTAAAACTATGCTGCTGGTAGAGGTTGTAGGTATATGCTTTTAAATCGACGACGGCTCCATCTCCATAGTCTGCAAGATTGTGAATGTGGGAGGCTCCAAAATTAAAGTAGGCTTCCCAGATTTTACTGAATTCAAATGGCAAACTTGCACTGAAATTATAGGTTTTTCTTTCGGCAAGATTGTCCCATTTGATGAAACTGGCGCGCGGATCACTATCGTCCGGACCAATCAATCGCGTAATCTGATCTGCCGTATGGCTGTAACCCAATTTAAAATTGTACTTGTACATCAAGGTATATGAAAGTTCGATGTTATTTACAATTTCGGGATCGAGAAATGGATTGCCTTTCTCAAAGGAAAGCTGACTCAACTGATTGACAAACGGATTCAATACCTGATAATCGGGGCGGTTGATCCTTCTTCCATAACTCAATTGAAAACTTTGGTCGGGTTTGTAATTCCAGGTGATCCCGGCATTTGGAAAGAAACTCAGGTAACTCAGATCCACAGGTGGCTCCTGAAGTTCGGGCAGGTAAGCCTGCAAATCACCCCGGATGTCAGATTGCTCTGCCCGCAAACCGATTGCATATTTCCACTTTTTGTCGAATGAACCCGTCAGTGTCAAATAAGTAGCATATACCTTTTCATCGTAGTCGAAGATATTAGATCTCCTTTCGTTGATGGGGCCTGTTCTGCCAAGCGTTTCGTAAACATGAAAAACATTATGCGAATTCACATCGCTATATTTAAATCCAGTTCCCAGTCTTGTTCCCCAAAAGTCCTGTTCGTAATCCATCTTAAACGTCCAGATATCAATTTCAGAAGGTGTGAAGAAACTGTTTTCAGAAAAGGACATTCGATTCGTTTTTGTTGCATCGTAATATTCGTTGAGCTGGTCTCTCAAATTTTTGTTGTCGAAAAAACCATAGTCGAGATCGATGTTGAGACTTCTTTTTTGTCCCGATTCAAATTTATAATTGATGTTGTAGGTCTGATTGTTTCTGGGAGCACTTACATTGGTATTGGCAGCCAGGATACTATCTACAACATTGGGTTGCGAAGCTTTCGAAATGTAAATTTCATTGTAACCGGGGTGTTCTCCTTTGGAGAGATTTCCACTGGCAAGGATACCCAGCGTATGATTCTTGGAAAGAAAGTAATCCGTTCCTACCCGGTAATTTATTGAATTGCGGTCCACTTTGGAATCCAGGGTTTCGATGAGAAATAAGTCGTTCTGAAAACTTTCAAAAGCAATATAATTATATCCTTTCCAGGACGTCAGACTGGTGTTTCCAAATACATTCCATTTCTGATCTCTGTAATTCGCATTTCCCGATAAAGTTACTTTCGGATAACGTCCCTGAATATAAGTCAGGCCGGCAGTTCCGTTGGTTCCAAAATTCTTATCTCTTTTCAATCGGATATCGATAATCCCCGCATTGCCCTGAGCTTCGTATTTTGCACCGGGGTTGCTGATGATCTCAATGCGATCGATTTGCTCAGCTTGTAAACTCTGCAAATAATTAGATAATTCCTGTCCGCCCAGAGGTATGCGTTTCCCATCGACATAAATCAATACTCCCGATCTGCCCAGTAAACTGACATTGTCGTTATTATCTACATTAACACCGGGTGCTTTTCTCAATAGACTCATGCCATCGTTTCCAATACTGTTGATCGTTCCTTCCACATTAAAAACAGTCCTGTCCGGTTTGACTTCCAATATTGTGCGCTTAGCACTTACGACGGCTTCCTTTAATTGCGTAGACTTAGGGGCCATCAGTAGTTTTCCAAGGTTCAGTTCCTGCTTTTCACCAACTTCGATACCATTTTTAGTAAAGTCTTCATATCCAACATAGCTGCCACGTATATAATAATGACCAGATGCCAATTCTCCAAAATGAAAATTACCGCTTTCATCCGAAAGCTCTGCCTTTACCATGACGCTATCGGATGTTTGAAATAAAAACAAATTGGCGTAAGCTATTGAGGCACCCTGGTCATCAGACAACTGTCCTTTTATAAAGGACTTCTGGCAGAGTCCAATTTGCGAGGAGCTCATTCCTAAAAGAATACAAATAATGGAGCAAAAATTACGGCTTAGAATAGTCATTTGATTTGATATTTTGCGTTCAGAGGCCAAGGTATTATCTTTTCTACGAAAGTTATCGTACTTCCTCGACTTTAACTGAAATTTAAGAAATGGAGGTTGCGGAGAGTCCTACCCTTCTTCCGGTGTTGACCCGGATTTTCCTTCGTATTTTTTAAAAAGGGCCTCCACTTTATAGACTTCGTCCATGGTTTCATCCAGGTAAAACCTGAGTTCTGGCATGACACGGACCTGCTTTTTAATTTTTTGGTGAAGCGATGTCTTAAGCCTGGCGATATGCTCTTCCATAGCTTCGATCACCTGATCTTTCGGCTGGATATTAAAAATGCTTAAATAGATTTTGGCAAGTGCCAGATCCGGGCTCATCATCACATGGGTCACGGTAACCAAGGCCTGTGCACCATAAATATAACGGCCTTCGGCAGTCAATACCATACTGAACTGCCTGCGGATCAATTCGCCAACCTGCTTTTGCCTGATGCTTTCCATATCCCAGCTATTGCCAACAAAGCTAAGTTGAAATCGTTTAAATCGTCTCAAAACTTAATAAGCCGGGACGAAATGGATGGTAAATGCAATTTGCTTTTTTATTTTGCAGCTTTAGGCGAATATAGTGGCATTAAAACTCGACAGTCCGATTGAATACATCAAAGGCGTTGGTCCGCAACGGGGAAAACTTTTGCGCGATCTGCTGGCCATTGATGTAGTCGAAAAACTACTCCAGTATTTTCCTTACCGGTATGTGGATAAAACCCGGTTTACGCCCATTGGAGAAGCTATTCAGGATGGTCAATTTTATCAATTCCGGGGCAAGCTTACTGAACTCCATGAAAAGAAATTCGGAAAAACGAAACGGCTGACCGGATCTCTAACCGATGTCACCGGATCTTTAGAATTGCTTTGGTTTCAACACTACGACTGGATCCTGGATAAACTCGCCATCGGTCAGGAATACACCATTTTTGGAAAACTGAAATGGTCGGGATATGAATGGACGATGGCTCATCCGGAAATAAATTTTTCAAGCGATCAACACCAACAAGCTTTGCGATGGGACCCGGTTTATTCCAGTACCGAGAAACTGGCACAAAAGGGATTTGACAGCAGAGGATTTAAAAAAATCATTCACCAGGCTTTACAACAAATTGATGCGAGCCTCATTCCGGAAACACTTCCCAATTACATTCTCGAAAAATTCAAACTTCCCGGCCGGGCCGAATGTTTGTTGAATATCCATTTTCCAAAAGACGAACACTTGTTAGCAAAAGTGCGTCAGCGATTGAAATTCGAAGAGTTGTTTGCCATGCAGCTAAAGATGCAACACAACATGAATCTCCGGAAAAGAAAATCGAAGGGTTATGTTATGGCCAATGCAGATCGCGACTACCATGAATTTTTAGATAAACACCTTCCTTTTGCTTTGACCAACGCGCAAACCAGGGTCCTTGAGGAGATTCAATCGGATCTGAAATCAGGCACCCAGATGAACCGATTGTTGCAGGGAGATGTGGGCAGCGGAAAAACAATAGTGGCTTTACTGGCCATGCTGTGGGCGGCTGGAAACGGCTATCAGGCTTGTCTGATGGCACCAACAGAAGTATTGGCTAACCAACACCACCAGAGTCTGAACGAACTCCTTGCCCCCATAAAGATGCGCTGCGCTTTGCTGACATCCCAGGTAAAAGGGTCTGACCGAAAACAAATACTGAATGTCTTAAAAACCGGAGAACTACCATTTATTGTGGGTACACATGCCTTGATCGAAGAGTCCGTTCAATTCCATAAACTCGGATTGGTGATCATCGACGAGCAACACCGGTTCGGAGTCGAACAACGGGCAAAACTCTGGAGCAAATCCGGGTCACTTCCGCCACACGTGTTGGTGATGACTGCCACTCCGATTCCACGGACCCTTGCCATGAGTTTGTACGGCGACCTGGACGTTTCTGTAATCGACCAACTTCCCCCCAACCGGAAGCCTGTGAAAACCCTGCATTTTACGGAAGTCCTCAGGGGAAAACTCTATGAGTTCATGAAAAAACAAATTGCGGAAGGCCGTCAGGTATATATCGTTTATCCTTTGATTGAGGAATCCGAAAAACTAGATCTCGAAAACCTGGAAATGGGTTACGAAAAACTTCTCGAATACTTCCCTATACCCTCCTACCAGATCTCGGTAGTGCATGGCAGACTCCGTCCGAAAGACAAAGATTTGGAAATGCAGCGATTTGTCAAAGGCCGAACCCACATCATGGTTGCAACCACAGTCATAGAAGTTGGCGTCAATGTGCCCAATGCCAGCATCATGGTAATTGAAAATGCCGAAAGATTTGGATTGTCGCAACTTCATCAACTCAGAGGACGGGTGGGACGAGGCGCTGATCAGTCCTACTGTGTTTTGATGACTTCAGACAGTCTAAGCAAAGACGCCGCCGAAAGAATCCGGACCATGTGCAGCACTCAGGATGGATTTCTGATCGCTGAAGCGGATCTCAAACTTCGTGGGCCAGGCGACCTCGACGGCACCAGACAAAGCGGATTGCTGGAGCTCAAAATCGCCGATATTGTCGAGGATCAGACTTTGTTGCAAGCTGCCAGAAAACTTGCAGAAGCTATCATCCGGCGGGATCCTGATCTCGAAAACCCTCTCAATCAGGTATTGCGGAACCGTATTTTTGAAAAAAACCAAAATAATCCGGGAATCATTTCCTGATCGCTGATTCTTCCCTGTTTCTGCTCAAAAAGACATGCCCTCAATTCACAGGCTTGTTAAAATAACTAAAAATTGAGCGTATGGGGGCAGCATTTGCAAGAGTTATGGTATCTTAGCCATTGAAACCAAATAATAACTGTTCATTATGAAAAATATATTCGGAAGTTTTTTAATGTTTCTTCTCTGCTCCGGCAGTTTGATTTATGCACAGCAGGATTTAAGACTGGCTGTCGATAAATCCGATACCCGCTTCGTCAAGGAATGGATTTCTCAGGGCCATGACGTAAATTCTGTATTATACCTCAACGAGCAAAAAATGACGCTTTTAAGCTATTCTGCATCTGTTGGAAATGCTGAAATGGTACAGCTATTGTTGTCTCGGGGAGCTGATGTTCATTTTAAAATTGAATTTGAAGATGCCCTGATGTTTGCTGCTAAATCCGGCAATCTCGAAGTTCTCGAAACCTTATTGAAAGCAGGTGCCAATCCAATGAATGAAAATAAAATTGGTAAATGCGCAAGAGATATTGCTCAGGACCATAAGCAGACAGCAGCTTACAATTTATTGAAGTTAGAGACCGAAAAACGCCTGAGTGCTCTGAGAGCAAAGCGCGGAAAATAAATTCATCTAAAAAAATTTAAACTTAAAAAGGAATCCATTGCATAATGGGTTCCTTTTTTATTTTTGGGCCATGGCGTGGAAAATATTAATTACGGATGGTTTTGAAGATTCGGGGGTCAAGGCCCTGATCTCGCAAGGATTTGAGGTCGATATGATGAAACTTCCTGCAGAGCAATTGATTGAATTCCTGCCCCGATACCAGGGAATCATTGTGAGGAGTGCTACCAAAGTGCGGTCTGAGCTCATCGCAAATTGCCCCGATTTAAAATTCATTGCAAGAGCTGGAGTCGGGCTGGATAATATCGATGTCGAATTTGCTCAATCGAGGAACATTCGTGTAATCAATACCCCCGCCTCCTCATCTCGATCTGTAGCAGAAATTGCCCTTGGACATATGTTTTGCCTGACTAGAGGATTGCACCGCTCGAATAGAGAATTAAACGATGCAGAATCCTTTTCTAAGCTTAAAAAAGAATTGAGCAGTTCCATCGAGTTGCAAGGGAAAACATTATTGTTGATTGGAATTGGAAGAATTGGAAGAGAATTGGCGAAAATGGCACTTGGACTGGAAATGCGGGTCATTGCTTGCGATCCATTCATCGATAAAGCTGAAATTGAATTACATCTCCAGGGACAAGCCATCCAGATTCCCATCCCATTGGTCGCGATGGAACAGGGACTCAGTCAGGCTGATTATGTGAGTCTGCATTCCCCCTATACCGGAAAGGCATTACTGGATGCAGCCAAATTAGCACTTTTGAAAAATACGGCTTACATCGTCAACACCTCCAGAGGAGAAAATATAAACGAAGATGCATTGCTGCATGCTCTCAACGAACATAAAATTGCAGGTGCCGGATTGGATGTATATCAAAACGAACCTAACATACGTAAGGAGCTATTAAATCACCCAAAAATTTCTGTTTCACCTCATATCGGCGCTTCTACCTATGAAGCTCAGCAACGGATAGCTGAAGAAATGGTGGAGAAAATAGTTTCGTATGCAAAAGAAATAATATAGTCAGGAGGAGGATTTCGTCCCGACATTTCGACTTTTCGACTTTTCGACTTTTCGACTTTTGACCTTTAAATCTTTTCCTTTCTCACCTTTAGCCTCATTTCGTCTTCACCGACATCAACTTTTTCACGATATCGGCATCGATGGCCATGCCCCGGTTGATCGCATCTTGCGCTCTGGCTTTATCTCCAAGCCGAGTGTAAGTGATGTATAAATTAGCCCAGGTGCTGGCGCTATTGGGATTGATTTCAACAGATTTGAGTAAATACTCCAGTGATTTTAAAAGATAGCCCATTTCCGCCTCAACACTACCCAGTAATTCCAAAACCTGATCATCCTGATTATTGAGTTTGTAGGATTTTAGCAAGGCATTTTTTGCAGCAGAGTTGTTGCTGTCATCATAAAAATATTTTCTGCCCAATTCCCTTAAAGCTTTTTGGTAATTTTTGATGATCGAAGCGTCTGCTGGATTGAGATCTATATATTTTTCATAGGTCACAACCGCTTCGGGATAATTTTTATTGAGATAATAGGCATTGCCTAAAAGGAAAATGCAGTCTGAATAACGGGGGTAAACTTTTACGGCCTTATTTAAATAACCAATAGCCTGGGTCAATAAATGTTTATTCGACTCTTTGTCTGCAGAATTCCTGTAATTCTCCAATAAAGTAAATCCCAGAGAGGAGTTGAGTTTTGCTGAATTGGAAGAATGTTTAATGTCTGCAGTAAATAATGTAAGATTATCTTTCCAATCGAGGTTTCTGGTAAAGGTTCTTGCACTAAAAGCTAAAATCAAAATCAGGAATACAACCATCCCCATTTTAAACTTATCGATAACAGCATATTTGAGGAACCAGGCAAACACCAAACAAAGTCCAAGCGAAGGCATAAATGCAAATCTTTCACCCATGTAAGCTCCTGTATTGACAAATAAATTAGATGCGGGCAAAAGTGCGATGATAAAAAACATCAAACCGTAACTGATAACCGGTAAGGATTTTCTCCATTTGATAATTAAAACAATAAATAACAAGTACAACATTAGTGAAATGACAGCTGCCGGAGAAGCAATAGCATAAGTTGAAATACTCTTAGGAGCATAATCGTGCGTAAGTGGGTAGGGAAAGATATGCAGATAAATATACCTTAATAAGGTATAAAGGATCGTACCGATTCTATCTGCATCCTGCATCAATAAAATTTTCTCTCCGCGTACTGTCAGGAATGGATTTTCAAGGAAATTTCTGGAATCCACATAGAGTTGAGTTCCCAATACAGCCAATCTGCAAACTACGTATATAGTTGCAGCAGCGACCATTGGTATAATACTTTTCAGCAGACTTCTTTTATCTATTGGAGTAAAATAGAACAATGCAAGTGGAAGTAATACAAGCCATACAATAGCATGTTCTTTGGAAAACAAAGCAAACAGGAACCATAAACCCGCAAGAGTTAATTGCAGAATGCCTTTGCTTTTTTGGTATTTCAATACAGAATTTACGGAGAGCAAGGAAAACAACAATACAAAAATTTCATCCAGGCTTTTAATATTGGCCACTACTTCAGAATGCAAGGGATGCACTGCAAATAAACAAGCCGAAATCATTGCCAAGGCATTTGCATCTGCAGGATATTTATAAGCTAACAATTTCTGTATGATGTTGAACAGTAAAAAGCATAAAAGACCATAAAACAGCAGGTGAATAAGATGTGCTAAAAAAGCCTGATTACCGAAAATTTGCTTTTCGACAGCAAAGAAAGCTAACGTTAGAGGTCTGTACCGGTTCTCACTAACCGTACTCCCTTTTCCACTTCCGGTAAAATATCCTTCGAAGCTGTTGCTGCTAAAAATCTGAGGTATGCCCGAAATCCCTTTCTGTACGTACTGGTTTTCCGTATAAACAACTTTGTCATCCAATACAAATCCATGAAATAATGTATTTAAATTGGGCAATAAGGCACACAAAAGGACTACAACTACTTGCCATTTATAACTCAGCGTAAACCACGAGCGTAAGACTGTCATCCAATACTTGATTTTGATAAGCGTGCGCAAAGATAGGATATACTTGCTTAAGCATACCTTTCTGCAGGATAAGATACTTCATTTTTATACATGCCGTAATACCCAAGCGCCACGATTGCAGACATACCGCCGACTACCCACCACAAAACTTCAAAGCCGAAATGATCAGCTATAGCACTCCCGCTATAACTGCCACAAATATGTGCAATGCTGTATGACATGGTATATAAGGAAGCATACTGTCCAATGGTTGTAGGCTTGCTCCTTGCCATCATAAAACTGAGCATAAACGGCATGGAAAGAATTTCACCCAGGGTAATGATTCCGGCTGAAAGCATGGCCAGTGAAAATCCATTGATGTTTACAATATTGAATATGACATAAGACAAGCCTGTAATGAAAGTCCCTACAGCCATCAATTTAAGTTTGTTGGCAGCACCCAGTGAATAAACCGTAATCATTTCAAATGCGGCAATCAACAATCCATTGATAGCCATGATCCAACCAATAGATGATTCATCCAAATGCAATTCTGTTTTTAAATATACAGGCAAGGTTGTAAATAATTGAAAAAAACAAATTCCAAAAAATACACTTAGAAATACAAATAAAAGATAGAATTTATCTTTATACGGAGACAGATCCTTCTTTTCAACTCCAGATTTAACCCCCTTATCCATTGATTTTTTTACAGGTGGCAAAGCATATAATACAACCAGAGCAGCAGCCATATTTGTCAATCCATCGACCCAAAAAAGTAATAAATAATTATGTGCCGCGATCCAACCTCCCATCGCTGCCCCAAAGGCCCACCCTAAATTAACAGATAGTCGGACCAGTGAGCCGCTGCGCGTTAAACTCTCTTGTCCGCTGTATTCCGAAATCGCTGCCATGCTTGCCGGTCTGAATGCTTCATTGACAACAGCCATTACAAATGTTCCTGCGCAAATCCACCAATAACTTTGCAAAAACGACAATGAAATAAAAGATAAGCCTCCTAAAAAAAGCGTGATGATCATAATGCGGTAAAAACCATAACGATCAGAAAGTTTACCGCCAATAAATGAACCAACGATGGATCCTATTCCAAAACAAGCCAGCACAAATCCTGCCTTGGTGATGCTCACCCCAATTTTTTGGGTCATGTACATAGACATAAAAGGAACCACCATGGTACCAGCCCTGTTCACCAACTGCACGCAGGCGAGCAGCCAAATATTGCGGTGCAATCCGGCAAATGAATTCTTATATAAATCAATGATCCGACCCGGCATATTGCAAATAAAAAAAAACGATCGCATGATTTAAAGAAGGCTCATTGAACTTAACAACAAATTATCAAGATTAACGAAAAATTGTTTTATTTGCTGCAGTTTAAAAATATGGATCATTCAATACTTCTTGCTTTCTTGTTATTTGCTTATTTCGCGGTGTTGCTATGGATCGCCAAAATCACATCAAAGGACGCAAGCAACGAAAGTTTCTTTATAGGTAAAAGAAGTTCCAAATGGTACGTGGTTGCTTTTGGAATGATCGGAACCTCCTTAAGCGGAGTAACGTTTATTTCGGTGCCGGGTACGGTTGGAACTCAGGGCTTTCATTATTTTCAGATTGTCATTGGTTATTTTATAGGATATTTCGCCGTCGCATTTATTTTGCTTCCGGTATATTACAAACTGGGCTTGCATTCGATCTACCATTTCCTTCGTCACCGGTTTGGAATGATGGCCTATAAAACCGGTGCTTCTTTTTTTATCCTTTCAAGAACGGTTGGCGCAACCGCTCGTTTGTATCTGGTGATTAATGTACTTCAGTTATTCATTCTGAATGACCTCGGTATCAATTTTGCATGGACGGCCATCGCAATTTTGGTGATGATCCTGCTTTATACGGTTCAGGGTGGTGTAAAAACCATCGTATGGACAGACACCCTTCAGACTTTTTTCATGCTCCTGGGTTTATTTGTTTGCACCTGGTTAATCATCAATCAGCTCAATCTGGATTTTATAGGTTCTGTGAATCTGCTCGATGAAAAAAATTACCTCCGGATATTTAACACCGACATCAACAGCTCATCCCATTTTCTAAAACACATCATTGGTGGAGCCTTGGTGACCATAAGCATGACCGGTATGGATCAGGAGATGATGCAAAAGAACATCAGCGTAAGCAATTTAAAGGATTCTCAAAAAAACATGGTTGTATTCAGCATCATTTTACTTTTTGTAAATCTGCTGTTTTTAATTTTAGGAGGATTGTTATATGTCTATGCAGAATCGCAGGGCATTCCAGCTAAAGGAGATGATCTATTTCCATTCATCGC